>JBKDKA010000036.1:0-13010 GCA_046345315.1 Planctomyces sp. | reverse complement strand
CGCCAGAAGGGTCATCGCTGCGGGTTCAGTAATAAATGATCCCAGCAGCGGGCCGAGTGCCAGCGCAGTCATGTAAAATGACAGATTCTCGGGCAGCGGGATCAGTCGAGCGATTCGCATCAGAATTCGCTCAGCCAGATTGACGATCGGCCGAGTTGCCGCGACGACCATCACGACGAGCACAAACTTGGGCTCGGTGTAATTCAAACCCTCGATGTATTTGACAGCTTCTCCGACAGAGAATTTCACCGTCGCATAGAACATGAACAGAACGGCCGCCCAGGCTCCAAAGACGATCTCCGTCTCAGCGAGGAAATGAAAGAGGTTTTCACCAATGGACCCTTCAGGGTACTTATGTGCCCATTTGGCGAAATGCTTGACGGAAAACGTATGCAGGATCGCAAGAACAAACAGAATCGTGCCAATGACCTGAACAGCAGTCGGATTCATTGAGTCAGCTCGTCACTCTTCATTAAGACTAAGTTACGGACAGGCACGTTTCGCCACTGATTCCCTGAGCGATTACAACTCGGTCCGGTAGTCAGTCCCGAGTGTCGTCGTGCGTTCCTGGAAAATCAGCGCCCGCCACGTTTCTTCTTTGCCGGAGCAGCTTTCTTTTTGCCGGCCGAGATCGCTGAGCCAGACGCGTTCTGTGAACGCTCAGACTTCTTCTTCGCAGCAGACTTGCCTGCCGAAGCGGACTTCTCCTTCTTGTCGGATGCAGCCGTCCCCTGACCAAACACCCGATCCCATCCACTGACAAATTTCTTCGAAGCCCCGGTGTGAACTGTGTAACCTGTCATCTGTCCTTTTCCTGCCTGATCAATCTTCTTGATGTCTGAGAGCTTTACCGCTGTATGCGCCGGTTCCCATTCTTTGTGACTCCCGAAATCATGACCGCTGCTATCGTCGCCATTGCAACACCAGAGCACAAAATCCTGATCGCGGTGACGTTCAGATCGACGATGATTGATGATGATTTCAAAATCACTGGAACCCCTGTTCGATTTACTTTGCAGACCCGAGACGACTCTGTCAATGATGGCGAAACATTGACCTCGCAGTTTCGATGAACACCAATGTTTTGATGTTCACCAATCCATGAAAACGCCCGCATTTTCGAACGCATGCTTCACTCGCCGAGTGATGACGCCTATTGCCGCATGCCTCAGGAAGGCTGAGCGAAGTGACAAAGCCTGTTAAAACCGCCAGAATATGACCGAGACCCTGAGATTCGGTGTCTCGAAAGGGTGTCCGGCTGCTATGCCGGCGACGCTGCTGAGTAAGACCTTTGGCAGACAACTTCAGTTCGGTGAGACTTCAGTTCGGTGGGGGAGGATGATCAGATGGTTGCGGGGTTTTCGAAAGCGATAACAGGTCTGGTGATTGCGTTGTCTGCGTACAGCATCGCAGTGACTTCGCCGGAGTCAGTCGTTTTCGCGGAAGATGCGACTGTTGCATCAACGGTGGCAAAATCGGAGAAAGTACTCCGCATCGGAATGATCGGGCTCGATACATCTCACTGCCTGGCTTTCGCGAAGCTTCTCAACACACCGGATGACCCGCAGCATGTTCCCGGGTGTCGAGTGACTCTGGTCTATCCCAAAGGCAGTCCTGACATCGAAAGCAGTGTCTCACGCGTCCCGGGATACACCGAGGAAATCAAAAAACTGGGTGTCGAAGTCATCAATGATCTCGACGCAATGATCAGTCAGGTCGACGCCGTACTGCTCGAAACCAACGACGGACGACCGCACCTCGAACAGGTAATCCCGGTGTTGAAGGCTGGCAAACCGGTCTTCATCGACAAACCGATCGCCGCATCGCTCACCGATTGTCTGGCGATTTTTGAACTTGCGAAACATTACAAGGTGCCGTTATTCAGTTCTTCGTCGCTTCGATTTTCCGCTGCCGCTCAGGCCGTTCGCGGTGGATCCATCGGCGAAGTCACCGGGTGTGATGCCTATTCGCCGTGTTCGCTGGAACCCACTCATCCGGATCTCTTCTGGTACGGAATTCACGGCTGTGAGACGTTGTTTACGGTGATGGGGCCGGGATGTGAGTCCGTCGTTCGGACACAGACACCGAACTTTGATCAGGTGACCGGTGTCTGGAAGGATGGCAGGATCGGGACGTTCCGCGGAATTCGAAGTGGCGCTGCCCCCTATGGAGGCACCGCGTTCGGAACAAAAGGCGTGGAACAGATTGGCCGCTATGACGGCTACCGACCGCTCGTCGTTGAATTCGTGAAGTTTTTTCAGACCGGTGTTGTACCGGTCAGCCCGGAAGAGACAATTAATCTCTACGCCTTCATGGAAGCGGCCGACGAAAGCAAACGCACTGGCTTCTCGCCAGTGAAAATCGAAAACGTAATGAAGAAAGCACAGGAAGAAGCATCGAAGAAAGTAAGAACGGTCCTCGGCCAATGAATTCCATTCAGCAGCGAATTCAGACTGCACTGGCAGCCGACGACTACCGTCCGGTGGTTGCGCAGGGTCTCGCCAAGCAACTGAAGGTCAACAAAAAGAACCTTCCGGCGTTCCGGAAGGCCCTGGATGAACTGATTGCCTCCGGTCACGTCCGTGAGGGAAAGAAAGGGCGTCTTCGTCTTCGCCCATCGGCCGGGTACATCCCGGGGATTGTCCGCCGGATCAGCAGTGGAGCTGCCTTCGTCATTCCCACGGGAACACCGAAGGGCGAGAAGGGCTCAGACATCTACGTCTCTGCTCGTGACCTCAGAGACGCCCAGACAGGCGACGAGGTGCTGGTGCGAGTCACCGGAACTCGTTCCAGCGGTCAGCGATCAGGGCAGATTGAGAAAGTCGTCGAACGAGCGACGAGCGTATTCGTCGGAACCTATCTCGAGCAGGGCGGACAGGGATTCGTTCGAATCGACGGGACTCAGTTTGACGAGCCGGTCCATGTGGGAGACCCGGGAGCTCGCGGGGCCATCGTCAATGATAAAGTCGTCGTTGAGATGGTTCGGTTTCCGACAGCCACACGCATCGGTGAGGCTGTTCTGACGCAGGTTCTCGGAAAACGCGGAGACCCCGGTGTGGACACCATGACGGTGATTCACAGCCTTGGGCTGCCGCATGAATTCAGCGAAGAGATCCTTGAAGAAGCGCGAACTCAGGCGATGGAGTTTCAGAATGCCGAGATCGGTCGTCGACTTGATCTCACGGCAGAAACCATCATCACGATCGACCCGGCGGATGCACGCGACTTCGATGACGCGATTTCTCTGACTCGGTCAGACGACGGAAACTGGCATCTTGGCGTACACATTGCGGATGTCGCGCACTTTGTGTCTCCCGGCAGTGCCCTTGATGAAGAAGCAAAACGGCGCGGAACGAGTGTCTACCTGCCGCGCCATGTGATTCCGATGCTGCCGGAGGTCATCAGCAACGGACTCGCCAGCCTGCAGCAGGGAGAACTTCGCTTCACGAAAAGCGTTCTGATTGAACTGACTGCTGAAGGCGATGTCCGGGGAGCGAAGGTTGCGAACTCCGCAATTCGCGTGGCTCGAAGATTTGCCTATGAAGAAGTCATGCCGATCATCAGCAATCCGCGGCAAAGCTTTCCGCGACTGACTGCACCAGTCAGACAATTGCTGGAACGCATGCATGAACTGGCCATGATTCTGCGCCGCCGCCGATTCGCTCGGGGTGCGCTGCAGATGGGAGTGCCCGAGGTTGAAATTGATTTCAACGAACAGGGCAGCGTGACGGGAGCTCACGTACGACATCATGACGAGAGTCATGAGATCATCGAAGAATTCATGCTGGCCGCGAATATTGCCGTCGCAACGCTGCTCGCTTCGAAGAACATTCCGTTTCTTCGTCGAGTTCATGAAGACCCGGATGAACTGAAACTCCGATCATTCCAGGAATTCTGTCGTGGTCTGGGTTATGAAGTTCCGAAGTTTCAAAGCCGAGCGGATATTCAGCAGGTAATTCGCGATGCCGGTGGTCGTCCTGAAGAACGTGCGATCAATTTCGCGCTGCTGCGAAGCATGAAGCAGGCTCGATATGCTCCCGAAGATGCCGGACACTATGCTCTGGCCGAGCACGACTACTGTCACTTCACCAGTCCCATCAGACGCTATCCGGATCT
This sequence comes from Planctomyces sp., assembly GCA_046345315.1. Taxonomy (GTDB): domain Bacteria; phylum Planctomycetota; class Planctomycetia; order Planctomycetales; family Planctomycetaceae; genus F1-80-MAGs062. The sequence continues at coordinate 8,894 of JBKDKA010000036.1, read as the reverse complement.
CACGATTCATCGACTAATCGGTGAGATTGCAGAAAACGCTCGCCCCGTTTCGGAAGATCCGGTCGTGCTCGAAGAACTCGGTAAACGCTGCTCGGATACAGAGCGTCGTGCTGAGAAGGCCGAACGGGAACTGATCCGAATTCGTCTGCTGCGTTATCTGACGAATCGAGTCGGCGAAGAAATGGACGCGATCATCACCGGCGTCGAAAACTTCGGGCTCTTCTGTCAGGGCACGGAGGTTCCGGCCGAAGGAATGATCCACACGAGTGCACTCACCGATGATTTTTACCAGTTTGATTCCGTGACCCGCACGCTCACTGGTGACCGAACAAAGCGAGTGTTTCGCCTGGGTGATCCGATTCGTGTTGTGATTGTGCGCGTCGATGTCGATCGGCGTCAGCTGGATCTTCGAGTCGCAGAAAAGAAAAAGAATGCGGCCATTCCGAAGAAGACATTGAATCGAAAGCCAAAGAAACGCTGACCGATCCCGAAGGGTTCATTCAGGTCAGGCAGATGAAGAGTGATTCTCATGGCGTCAGTATTCTCAGATCGCCTTCGGCTACGTCAGCACTCGGTGATGATTTCCGGGCGCCGGATGGAGATTGAAATTCCGTCCGATTCAGAACAGGTGCTTGAGGCAGCCATCGACGCGGAGACTCGAGGTGTCCGCGATGCAGATCCCTATTGGGGGCTCATCTGGGATGCGGCTCCGAAGACATCGGAACGCATTCTGAGTGCCGGGTGGTCTGAGGGAACTCGAGTTCTGGAACTTGGGTGTGGAGTGGGACTCTGCGGAATCGCCGCGCTTTTCGCCGGATGTCACGTCACATTCAGTGATCTGGTTCCGGCTGCCGTGGATCTTGCACTGCGGAATGCTCATCGAAACGGCTTTTCGAATGCCGCCGGCATGGTGCTCGACTGGGAAAATCCGGCTTCGGTGGAGTTTCCGGTCATCGTGGCCAGCGATGTGCTCTATGACCAGAACAATCATCGTCCACTGCTGAATGTCCTGAATGCCATGACGGCCCCCGGCGGAATCGTCTGGATCGGCGATGCCGGACGCCACAACGCTCCGCGTTTCATCGAACTGGCCCGGGACGCCGGCTGGAACGTCGCGCTTTCCGACGTGAAAGGCAGAGAGCTTCCTGCTCCGACACACGTGGAATTCCAGCTGCTACAGCTGAATCGCCGGTAGCAGACGCCGTGTGCCACTGGCTATGCCAGTGTTCTTCAACCAACAGCACTGGCGTAGCCAGTGGCTCACAAGTAACACCCTTCGTCGACCTTCGTTCCGTGACTGACGATGCATTGGGCACGAGCAAACGCCTGTGCCGCGAACCGGAGATCCCGGCGAACCGAGAAACACCGGCCGCAGCACAGGCGACCAGGCGGCTGAAAAGTCAGGCTGAAAAACGTGATCGAAAGCCGGATACGACCAGCGTTCCTCAGGTTCTGAAATCGCAGTGCTGGATTTTTCTCAGACCGCGAAAAGAGCAGACAGCAACAAGAACAGAGAACTCACCGGTCCGGGCTTCGAGGGTGATCTTCGTTGTTCGACGAGTCAGTGTTTTTCCGCTTACGGAACCGCGGCGTTCTCGGCGATGCGTCCTTCCTGCTGGTTGGAGGGAAAAAGGGATTCGGATCCCAGATGTCCTCAAACGCCTGATCATGGAGGTAGTCAGCTCGACGATTGACCTGTGGTCGCTGCCCCTTGATGAAAACCGCCGCATCCGCCGGATTCATCTGCAACAGTTTCTCCGGTGCGATATCCACAAACTTGCTGACCTGTTCGGCCATCTGATGACTCGTGATGCCGAACGTCTGCAGGACAGCAGAATTGTTGATCAGCGTTGAATGGCTGGTCGGATAAAGCGACTGGATCTGTTCCGGGTCCTGCCAGAACGACCAGACCTGGAGTCCATACCCTCGAAGCAGCGTGATCGCCGTTTCGAGCAGCAGCATGTTGCCAAGTTGGGCACACTCGTCCAGGATGAACAGAGTGCTCTGTTCAGGACGCCGCTCACGACGAACAACTGACGTCAGCAGAGTCGCAATCCAGAGCCGCAGCAGCGACTTGTGTGAATGAAGCTTATCCGGCGGAACGCACAGATAAATCGTCATCGGCTCACCGTTCATCAGATCCAGAAGACTGAACGTCGATTCGGTCAGCGTTGCCTCGACACAGTCGGAGTTCAATGACTTGACCCAGCTGGCAGCAGTCGCAAGAACCGACGGACGAGTATCCCGCTCCGGCAGCTGAAGAAACGCAGCAAGTTCCCGGTAGGCATGCTTCGAAACAACCGTTTTGGAATCAAGAAGCACTGCAAGGTTGTAAATCACGTCGTCAGCATAAAGATACCCCAGCACCTTGCAGAGATTCCGATCCGCATCTGGAACACCGGTCGCGACGTGAGAGATCAGGCCTGCAAGAAAGGATGTTCCGGAATTGTCCCAGAAAGGGTCTTTCGCAAAGGAATTTCCGGCCGCCAGCTGCCATGCCAGCATCGTGGCGTCTGCATCAGCAATCATCCCGGGAAGTCTGAAGACGTCGAAGGGGTTGAGCTGATCACTGGGGGAGTCGGGAGTCGTCACCTTCTGAAATGGATCCAGCACGATGACTCTCTGGCCCATTTCCCGACGATGGCGAGCCGTCACGCGGTAGTTTTCGCATTTCGGATCGATCACGATGACGGATCCCGGGTAGCTCAGGAGCGTCGGGATAATCTGACCGCGTCCTTTTCCGCCACCGGTCGGAGCGAAAGTCATCAGGTGACCATCACCGTGATAAGTGATCGGTGTTTCCTGTTGATCTGAGCGGTCTCGCTTCTTCTTTGGCGGAGGAGCCGGAGGAGGACACTGAAACCCGAGTACTCCTTTCTCCTTCGGCTTTTCCCAGCCCAGAAAGATACCGGGAAACTGCCAGGCAGGAACTTTCATAATCATCAAAGAACTCCATCCTGAGAGAGGGGATCGATGCCTGAACATGGCTCTGTCACCACAGCAGAGCGGACTGAAGAGCATCGAACGCCAGGATGCGGCCCATGACATCTGACAGAGCGATGCTCGGTGATGGTGACTCGAAAATCCACTCCGCTTTGTCATCACAATTCATGACTTTTTGACAAAGCGGAATTTTCGCATTCACTTGCTGTTTGAATTCGCAGCGAAGCGTCTGTTCGAATGCCAGACGGTGATTCTTCACAGCACAAAGTTGCGAGAGATCGCAGCAGGAAGACACTAACTGGACAGTGCCATGTTCTCAAAGCAATCCGATTCAAGGAAATCGCGACAATAGACAACATCCATCGGCGTTACCCGCGAGATGCGAGGTCAAACCTCAGCGCAGATTGAACCTCGGATCTCACCTACAGAGCAAATGAATTGCACGTCTCTGAGAATCAGCAATAGGGAAAATCAGTCACAGCTGCAAGCCGGGAGGACGAGGCTCCTGCCGAGCCGTTTTCAATGGCAACGTCGAGTGGTCGAAGCGGCTCAGCAGGAGCTTCGCCCTCCCTTCAAGGTTCCGCCATCGATTCGCTGCGAACCGGATTGCCTCGTTGGCTCAAGGATCATCATGAAAGGATGGAATCAGAATACGGCCAGTCAGGCACAAGTTATCTGCTGGAAATCATTTTCCAGCGTCGTCAGTACAGAACATGGCGCTGTCCAGCTAAGGACGCCTGAACAAAACCGGGAATTGTGCTTCGTCACACCTTGATTTTGGGTTCGTCATTCCCGCGCAGGCGGGAATCCAGAGCCCCAGCGTTGGTTCCCGCCTGCGCGGGAATGACACAAGTCCCCTGTTTTAGGGTCTGACAATGCACTCAGAGATTTTTTCTTCAGACTCTTTCATTGAACTCTGTCTGCATTTAGAAAACATCAAAGGGTGGCCAGATGACTCCTCCGTGCGGCTCGTACGCCGAATGAAGGATTCTGATTCAGCTTTCCGAGCACTGCCGTCTGACTGTTCAAACTTCCTTGACTCGACATCACATCCTCTGCAGCAGGATTTTCTTTAATGATCAAGAATGATCTGACCGTGAGCGACATGAAAATGATGATCGCGATCGGAGATCTTTTCGCAGCGAACCACAACAAGGGGATCAGCCTTCAGGATATGCAGGCTCAGCTGAAGGAAAAGGGATTTCCTGTCGGAAACGGGATGAGCCGTGAACTGGACGACATTGAATCAAAAATCGGCGGCCCGGAAAGCTGCGGGTCACTGCTCCTGGTGCGGTCAAAGCGCGGGTCGAAGCTGACAGCCCGCGGCCTTCAGATCATCAATCAGTTCCGCGAAGTTGTGGAACGGCTGAACCAGATCGACGAAACCGTGGCCAGCCCAAGAACCGTGGTTCGTATCGGACTGACCAATTCGCTGGCCACCAATCTTTTCCCGCGAGTGCTGAAGGAAACTGATTTTCTGAAAGAGCACCCGGAAGTGGATCTTGAGATCGTGGAAGCAGAACCACATGAACTTGTGAATCTGCTGCGAGACCATGTGGACTTTGCGGTTGGGCCACAGGAAGCCAATAACGGTTTCAAGTCAGAGTTGCTGTGTGTCTGGAAGCGGGTGCTGCTTTACAACCGCACAGTTACCTACAGCAATCGATTTCATTCCTCCGTCGACGTTGAAACTCTTCGCGAATGGCTTCGTCATGAAGTGGTGCTCACGCCGGCCACACCGGTGATTCCAAAGATTCACAGCTTTTTGAAGCCCATGAAGAAATCCGGCCGCCGCATTGTTGTTCCTCAGGCCGCTCTTCGCCGTCGCTGGGTGGAACTGGGAATCGGACTGGCGATTTCCTACGAGGAAGCCTACCCGGGCGACAGCGGGGTCAACGATGTCATCAGTTCCATCGACCTCAGCAAAGTGCTCGGCACCACGGCCATGCATCTCTACTTCGACGACAAGCGAAAGATGTCCGAGGCTGCGAAAGCTCTGAAAGCCAGCATTAACAGACTCTTCAACCAAAACAGCGGAATGACCATCTGAACTGTCGCGAATGTGCTGAATCGCAGCACGGGTGACACGATAACACTGTGATCACAGTGAATCGCCTGTCAGCTTGCCGCGATTCGGCGTCGCGACCGCATCAGAGTCATCGAAGTCTGGTCTTCGGCAATCCAGAGTTGTTTCTGAAATCCGATCTACTGATCACCCCACGGACGACATACCGGCGGCGGTGGCGGAGTCTTCCATCGCCACTCCGACTGGTAGTTCACATTCAGCCAGGGCGTTTCCATTCGAACACCGTCTGTGGACAGCGACTGCATCGCCGCATCAAGAATGCCCGTCGTGAGCAGTGTTCGCTCAACAGGCCACGTGGGCTTTCCCGATCGCATCATTTCCTCGACGCCCTGAAGCAGAAAACCAAAGTGCCCGGCGGGGCGTGCTTCCTGTGTCCAGAACTGAGTTGATTCCACAGAGTCATCATCCGCATAACGCCAGGCGGCCGTCCAGGCACCTGCGCGCCCATGTCGATTGAGTTCCAGCAGAAAGGTCTGCAGCCCGTCACGATACTGCATGATGAACAGTTTCGGATCTCGAACTGACGCAGGATCGAGAGGCAGCTCGTGGTCATAATCCGGAAGTCGATCAAGAGCTCGATTCAGAAGTTCCCGATCGAGAATGCCGGCATCAATCGCCTTCCAGAGTGCCTCACCACTCAGACACTGCACCGACACAACGCCGGTTTCACCGCCTTCTCGCTGTTCTGCGAGTGCCTGAAGAGCTTCGAGGCCGTGAAACCCATAGGCGTCAGTGGCACCGAACGACAGTCCGACGATCTGCTTCAGTTTCGCTCCCCGACGAACATCGGCAGGAGGAAACCGCCAGCCACCCGAAACTGAAGATCCGGCCATCAGCGGGATGTTTCGTTTCTTCGCCGACTGGTAAATGTATTCCGCTTCGGCCCAGTTATCGCTGAGGTGTTTGTCGAGAAACACCGGAACGACGCGGCCAGAAGAATCGAACACCTTCAGCATTTCGTCCCAGAATCGTTTCTTCGGATACTGCTGATTTCCGCTCGCAGAACGCGGATAATTTCCGTGTTCTGCAATCAGAAGAAAACCGTCCACATTCAGTGAATCGGTGCCAACGGTGAGCGAATCGGGGATCGTCATCGCACTGTGAAATCGGTGCGACGAGGCGAGCAGTCGACTGATGTCGCTCGACGGATACTGGTCAACGTAAAGTGAGACCAGCTCCATCCCGAATTCGGAACCAGTACCATCCAGCATGTTGGTATGAAGCAGTCGGCTTGCAATCACATCCGCATGTGAGTTGTGATAATAGACCGTTGTAGCAACTCCGATCCGAAGCTTCGGCCGGGCCGCATTCTCCGAAGCATTCAGAATCTGCGAGGATGACAACAGGATCATCCAGCACATCAGACGGGATTGCCACACACTCATGCTCACGCCTCTCTCAGTTCGGTTCGGTACAGATTCTGTCTGCAACTCACACGAATGGTAGAGAACAGCGCACCATGAGAAAACTCATCGCCGACGAATCGACAGTTCCAGACGCAGTGATTCGGCAGGGCGAGGCTCCTGCTGAGCCGCTGGCGCGGAGCTCCGTCAATTGTTGTAGCGGCTCAGCAGGAGCTTCGCCCTCCCGGAATGATCATCGACGGAGCAAAAAACATGTGATGCCATCGAGAGTGCCGGTCTTTTTGTTCGGACCCGGTAGGCGTATACAGGCGATGTTCACGCATGCAGCCGATGCGACCAGGGAGGGCGAGGCTCCTGCCGAGCCGCTGGCGTGAAAAGACGTCGATTGCTTCAGCGGCTCAGCAGGAGCTTCGCCCTCCCGGGAATGATCATCGACGGCTCGCTGCAGGTTGCTGAACTGGAGCTGGTTTAGTGGTCGAGCTGCCGGTTACAGTGGACGCTGCTTCTCGGGCCAGCAGAGCATCACTGAACTGCTTCAGATCCGTCCACAGAGTTCCCTCACCGGCGTAGAACAGATCCAGCTGAACGTTCTCCGGCAATCCCGTCGCGAACACCCACTGGTTGTAGGCCGCACCGGATCCGAACGCGTTGACAGCCAGAGCAAAGAGCTCGGATTTCGCCTCGGCTTCAAGTTCCTGAGCACCTGCTTTGGATTTTCCAAGCGTGATGCTGGCCTGAGCTTCAAGTTCTGCGGTTTCGCGAGCAATCGCAGCCACCAGTTTGGTAGTTTCCGCTTTGGTCTCTTCGGCGCTGCGATTGCCTTCTGCAATTTCCTGAGCGACTTTTCGCTGTGTCTCAACGACGATTCGTTCGCGTTCCAGATCGACTTTCTTCTCGGCTTCACGCAGCACAGATTCTGTTCGCGCTGTCAGCAGTTCCTGCTCACGAGTCAATTTCAGCTCGTCCGCCAGAAACTTATCCTGAATCGGTTTGCGGACTACCTGGGGAATGTGGATGTTCCTCACGAACCCGTGCAGCAGAGTCAGGCCTTTATCTTCCAGCACCCGATGGAAAGCCTGGGATACGTCTTCCTGAAATTTCTGGCGTGTCTCTCCCACCAGCAGATCGACAGCACCGGTGCTCGATCCCTTGTTGCGGCAGATGCTTTCGATCTGAGGGACGACAACCTTCGATTCAACAGCCTCCAGATTACCGAACTTTCGAATCACGTCTGCAGCCTGATCCGGCATGATGCCCCAGACAGCGGTAAAGTCCATGTGAATCTGAAAACCATCGTTGGACGGAAACGCAATTCCGCTTTCGTCGTTCACGACTGACGGTTCTCCGCTGTCATCCATCACGACCGCACCGTCACGGGTCAGCAGATTCGACTTGATGGACTTCTCAGCGAATCCGACGCCGATGATGTCGACATGCTGTTCATTGGGATTTACAGGATAGAGTCCCGGCTGAAAAATCTCGTCCTGAATTCCGGGTTTCGCGCTGGTCAGCGGATTGTCAGTCAGATTCGTGACAACACCGACGTAACCGGTCGGAATCGAAACCCAGCCGGCATGCTTGGTCTGATTTCCCGATTCGACTGTGATTTCCTGAATGACCTTCACATCGTAGGCATAGGAATTGATGCGATAGATTCCCGGCCCCAGAACCTTACGGACGATACCGCGATGCTTTGTATCATCGAGGTCACCGTCCACCAGAAACTGTCCGTCCGGCAGATTCTCACCCATTTTGCTGGATACCACGGCAACTTCACCCGGCTTGACGATGGTGTCAGCGACAAGCTTCGTCTCCCACCATCCGATCCAGCAGAAATGACGGCCGGGACCTCGCATGTTCTTGAGGATTCCGATCTCCAGTGGACTTCCAGTGTCGTCAACGCGAGCGAACTGGCCAGGCGCAGCAACCGGACGATTTCCCGGAAGAAACGGCAGCGGCGGCCCCTTGTATCGCATTACCAGACTATAACCGTCCGGGACATAGATTCTGTTGAACGTCCATTCGAAGCCCTCCCAGGCGAGCAGCATGATCAGGACTGCGAAAACCATGTACGCTCCGCGAGTTCGAAAAACTCGCTGTGCGGTCGTCAGTGTCGTGTTGTTCATATGAATGGTCTCCCGGAATCAATCCGATATTGTTTTCAATCGTTGTCATCAGTTCGGTCTTCGATTGACCGAAACCGTTTAAAATCTGTTGCTGCAGCGGCAGATCGCGTTTCAAAACTGGTAGCCTTATGGAGTGGGCTGCGCTGGAGTGGGCTCAGCGGGTTTCGGAGCTGTCACGTCAGCTTCCGTCGCTGTTGCTGGCGGGGAAGTTGATTCGGGCTGTGCAGTGGCAGTGCTCGTTGGTGTGGCAGTGCTCGTTGGTGTGGCAGTGCTCGTTGGTGTGGCAGTGCTCGTTGCTGTGTCAGTGCTCGTTGCTGTGTCAGTGCTCGTTGCTGTGTCAGTGCTCGTTGCTGTGTCAGTGCTCGTTGCTGTGTC
>JBKDKA010000035.1:0-29011 GCA_046345315.1 Planctomyces sp. | reverse complement strand
GGCAGACGTTGCTGTGCACAGCCTGAAAGACCTGCCGACACAGTTAATTGAGGGACTTTCGCTCGCCGCAGTGCCTGCAAGAGCGCCCCGTTGCGACAGTCTGCTGCTGCCGGCCGGATCCGTCACAGTTTCGGAGCTCAGTCAACTCCCCGCTCGAGCCCGAATCGGAACAGGAAGTCCAAGGCGAAAAGCTCAGCTTCTGCATCTGAGATCAGATCTTCAGGTGGAGGAGATTCGCGGAAACGTTGATACTCGACTGAGAAAACTCGATGAAGGGCAATACGACGCGATTCTTCTGGCGGAAGCCGGTCTGACACGACTCGGACTACAGAACCGGATTTCACTCAAGGTTCAGCCACCGCTCTTTTACCCGGCAGTCAGTCAGGGAGCACTTGGTCTTGAGTGTCGATCGTCAGATCAGGCGACCTCTGCGTTGCTCCGGCAACTGACCTGCGAATCAACGTATGCCGAAGTCTCCGCTGAACGGTCACTCCTTCGCACACTCCGCGCGGGGTGCCATGCACCGCTGGGCGTCTGGACGGAGTGCTCGCCGGGCGGACTTTCGCTAACCGGAGTCCTGCTCAGCATGGATGGCGCATCTCGGATCACAGCATTTTCAGAGATTACGGAAGTGAATCCGGAAACAGCTGAATTGCTGGGAATCACGGTTGCGAATCAACTGCTTGAAGCAGGCGCCGAGCAACTTCTTGTCCACAGTTGAAGTCAGGACTGAACTGTGTTTTCGGCTCATTCAGATCAGTGGTGAGCCACGATCCGCCGACTTTCTTCCAGCATTCGTGACAGATGATTCGGGATCTCATATCCCTCAGCCATCTGCATCTGCTGGTCGTCGACGACCTTGCAGGTCTCTTCAAGTGCAATCTGTCGGCAGAGTCCGTCGACGCGAATCAGCTCATGGAACCCGTCGCGCATCTGACGCAACTGGTCAGGAAGGAGTCCGGCCAGAGCTACCGGAAAGATCGAAAAGAATTCCCGCTCCGGACGCTCAAGCACCGTCGGGAGTGAATGATGGTAGTAGATGGCGCAGAGCAGTTCGTTTGGAAAATTCCATCGAGCAGCGAGTGTAGCGCCGGCTGACGCATGATCCCAGCCGAAGGTCTCCCGCTCCCATTCAACAAGACACTGCCCCTCCGCATAGCCGGTGTCGAGGTAATGCAGGTACTCTCTATCAAAATGGTTCGTCAGAACCGGAAGCAGATAGTCCTGGAGAAGACCTCCGAGAAATGCGAGACCAGAGTCCAGCTTCAGGCGTCTCGCGACTTCCCTCGCAAACAGCCCCCGCTGAAGACTCTCATTCCAGAAGTTCCGCTGATTGATCAGCCGGGACTTCATCGCCCGGCTGGCAGCCTTGACGCCTGCGGCGAGCAGGTGGGTCTTGGAGTTGTTGATTCCCAGCTGAGAGATCGCCTCCCGCACAGAACGCACTGGCGCTTTCGCTGCAACTGACGCTGAATTCGCAAAGCGAAGCAGCTCGACAGTGAGTGCGGAATCTTTTTCAATGATTGCAGCGAGAACGGGGATTTCCACGTTCGGGTCGCCGGACTTCGATACGAATTCGCTGACAGCATGCGGGAGGGCCGGCAGCTCAATGGACTTTGGCAGACTGTCAGCGCTCACCTGAGTGAGAACAGATTCTCTCAGCGCAGCCCAGCTGAATTTTCCAGACGCAACAACTGAAGCACTCATCCCGGTTTCAATTCCTTCGAAGGTCCCCGCAGAGAAACGGTAAGGTCTCCCCCCTCGTCCAGTCTAGGTCATATCGAACAGGTTTCGTCAGAAACTTTCGCGAAAGCCGGGATACTGAATGAGTTAACGAGGTGATCGATCGGATGGGGGGAAAACTACGGACGAAGCGACCACTGGCACGAAAAAAGGCTCACAGAATCTGTCTGATTCCATGAGCCTCGTGATTTAGCGGCGGAGGGATTCGAACCCCCGACACGCGGATTATGATTCCGCTGCTCTAACCGGCTGAGCTACGCCGCCACAGTTTGTGTGTTGAAAGAAGTGCTGCCGTGCCGCATTCAAACAGAAAGCACAATTGGCAAGGACTTTAACACACTCACCGGCAATCAATCGCTGACAATGTCGTGTTGTCGCCCGGGTCGCAAAGTCTAGCAGATTCTGCAGACCCAACAACTGTTCCGTCCCAAAATGCGGATGGAACCCGACGGTCCGACTCGCACCGTCAGGACACCCCCGGTTTCGGCTCTGAGACACTCAATCATGTATTGGAAATGTGAGTTTTTTTCGTTACTGAATCACCTCTGGAACTCACACCGTACCAGAGCGGCAGGAACTGCCTGTCCTTGCACTTCGCAAGGTCGTATTGCCAGCAGGAACGGTCCGAACACGGTCTTGAAGCAAGCATCGAAACTCTCCAGGGATTGTGAGTCAATGTGTAACAGTCGTATCAGTTCTGCTGTGTTTTATCGCTGGTAGCGGTTGTGACTTTCATCACGATTTTTTCTTCGGCCGATCGGATTCATTCACTCTGTGGGCTCCGAGCCGCATCGACGAATCAAGTCAGGGAATCAGGGACGACGAAACCAGATCAAGACTTTGTCAGGTCTCTCTCTCGTCTCCACGTTTCCCTTTAATACAGTTGAGGTTGAAGGCAATGAAAAGGCTCATGCTGGGAGCCGCTGCTGCAGTTGCCGTACTGCTGAACAGTGGTCTTGTGATGGCCGGACTGTGCGGTCTGGGCAGTTTCCAGAACTGCCCGACTGGCGCTTGTTCCGGCTCTGGCGATTTCGCCACAGCGGCGTGTGGATGTGCGCCGCAATATCGAACCGTTCAGGAGGTCGTCTGGGAACAGCAGCAGTATACCTGCATGAAGACTGTGTACGATCAGTGCACAGAAACTGTTCCTGTGACATGCACACGGAATGTCCTCGAAACATGCTACCGTGACGAGTGCTACACGGTCTGCAAGCCAGTTTACGAGACATGTTACCGAACCTGCACTTACAACGTGTGCAAGCCGGTTTATGAGACCCACTGCCGTGAGATTCACTGCACAGTGCGGAAACCGGTTTACACAACCTGCTACAAGGATGTCTGCTACACTGTCTGCAAGCCGGTCCATGCGACCTGCTACAAGACAGTCTGCTACAACATCTGCAAGCCGGTCTACAACACATGTTACAAAGAAGTTTGCTGCACAACGTGGCGAACTGAATCAGAAACATGTTACAAAGACGTGTGCTACACGATCTGCAAACCTGTCACTGAAACCAAAGTTGTGGACGTCTGCTCGGGCGAATGGGTCACAGAGACTCGACATATCCCAGGGCCGATTGTTGAAAAATGCGTTTGCGACCCATGCAACCCATGCTGCTGCAAAAAGATCCAGGTTCAGTGCCCAGGACGAACAATCTGCTGCCGCAAGTGGTGTCCGAAAGTCGTTCAGAAGACCATCTGCTGCACACGAATGGTTCAGGAAGTCTGCCACAAGAAGGTACCTTACACCGTTTGTCGCCGCGTGCCGGTTCACACAACGAAGCAGGTTCCTTACACAACATGCAGCTTCGTGACACAGACATGCCAGAAGCAGGTTCCTTACACAGTCTGCACGATGACTCAGCAGACATGCACCAAGAAGGTTCCTTACACAACATGCTGCTGGACGGAACACTGCATCACGAAACGCATTCCTTACACCACCTGCCGCATGGTAACAGAATGCCGAACGAAGCAGATCCCATACACGACCTGCCGTATGGAACAGCAGACCTGCACTCGAAAAGTGCCATACACTGTCTGCCGTCAGGTCTGCGAGACCAAGTCCATCACCCGCACCAAATGCGTTCCTCGTCAGGTACCTGTGACGATGACACGCTGCGTGCCACGAGTCGTATGCCGACAGGTATGCTGTGACCCATGCCAGACTGCATGTGGTCCTTCATGTCCGACCGGATCATGCAACTGAGGCAGGTTCGCCGAAGCTGGAAGATAGTGGCTGATGACTCTCCTGAGACCTGATTCAGCCAATCTTCCTGCCTGACAAGATCAGCTTTCAGCAGACCTCAAACTGATGCGGAAGTTCACTCCGGTGAACTTCCGTTTTTTTTGTTTGGAAGCGGTAAGTCAGACTCAGATGACACGTTCATGTCAGTGTCAATGTATTCAGGCTGCGATGTCATCCGTGCGTTATGCAGTGGAACACAGATCCGACACTCAACGGTCTGCTGCCTGAGCCTTCAACGGCTCATCTTCACTTCCCGATCAGGCAACAAATTCTGACGTCCGGATCGGTCGTGAACATCCATGCGGCTTTCTGCGTTACTGTCATCACGGCTGATCTTCTTTGTCGGGCTTCTGCATCCAGATAACACTCGGATTTCGGAAGCTGGCGACGCTGCGACTGAAACCGTCACCAGATTCAGTGGCTGCGTTTTCCGAAGTTCTGATGCCTGCTCTGTCGGCGCGAGCGAATTTCATCATTCGGAAACCTCCGCACAAACTGCCAACCGGGTTGGCATTCGGTGAGAAAAGAAGCGACATTCCCCGCGTCACCTGCGGCGGCATTTCCTGTCTGAAACAGACAAAAAGCCACAGTAGTGCGGCTGCGGTCTACTCCGGTTGCTCCGCTGAAGCCTCGCCCGTGAAGGCTCTTCGACGTTGTATGGAAGCTCAGGCAGCACTATAACGCCGACTTCTGGCTCCGACTGCGGAAAATCCTGCAGGCCGGTTCAGCCGCATCGCAGAATTCAGAACATCTCCAGTGAACTCCCAGAGAGTCCTTTCATGATTCAGGTCAGCCTTCCGGACGGAACTCTTCTCGAACATCCCGATCATGCCACGGCGCTTGACGTTGCGAACGGTATCGGTGAGCGACTTGCAAAATCGACGGTTGCGGCCAGCATCAACGGTCAGATTGCAGACGCGATGCGCCCACTCGCGGAGTTGACGGATCTCCGTCCCGTCCCTTTGAAACTTCTTACGGAACGTGATCCGGAATCGCTCGGTGTGATGCGTCACAGCTGCGCCCATGTGATGGCTCGCGCTATCATGCGACTGTTTCCGGGCACAGGACTTGCCTTCGGGCCAACTCTTGGCAGCGGCTTCTACTATGACTTTGATCTCAGTACTCCTCTGAGCGAAGATGACTTTCCTCGCATCGAAGCGGAGATGCAGTCGATCATCGATTCGGCTGAACCTTTTGAGCGATTTTCAGCGACTCGTGAAGAAGCGATTCAACTTTGTGCTGACCTGAATCAGAAGCTCAAAGTTGAACATATCCAGTCGGGGCTTTCGGACCATTCCGCGCTGAGTTTTTATCGCCAGGGGGAGTTCGTCGATCTCTGCCGTGGGCCTCACATTCCGCATGCAGGCAAAATTCGAGCATTCAAGGTCCTGAGCGTCGCCGGTTCTTACTGGAAAGGTAATGCATCGGGAAAGCAGCTTCAGCGAGTCTATGGCACTGCGTGGTTTGACCGGAAAGACCTCAAAGCGTACCTCGAACAGCTGGAAGAGGCACGGAAGCGAGATCATCGCGTTCTGGGTAAACGCCTTGGCCTATATGCAATCAGTAACGATGTCGGACAGGGGCTCTGCCTCTGGTTACCGAAAGGAGCCACGATTCGTGCGACTCTGGAGGAGTTCATCAAGGCTGAACTTCTTCGACGCGGCTATCAGCCCGTTTATTCGCCACATATTGGTCGAGTGGAAATGTATGAAACGAGCGGTCATTTCCCTTATTACCGCGATTCACAGTTTTCCCCGATCTTTGGTCACCCGGCAGGACAGCTGATCGATCACTGGATTCGCTGCCTCGATGCCGATGGAGATTCGTCGGATCAACTGACTGTGGATGATGAAAAGAAACTGATGGACGCTGCGGTTCTGCTCGGATTTCAGACTGAATCATTCCCTGCTGCAGGAACATCGGAGCAGAAGAAGGATGTACTCAGACGCTGGGAAAAACAGCAGGAGAGATTCCTGCTGAAACCGATGAACTGTCCCCACCACGTTCAGATGTACAAGGCCGCGCAGAGAAGTTACCGCGACCTTCCTGTACGTCTCGCAGAGTTCGGCACAGTCTATCGACACGAACAATCGGGAGAACTCAATGGAATGCTGCGGGTCCGCGGACTGACTCAGGATGATGCTCACCTGTTCTGCACCCCAGAGCAGGTTGAACAGGAATTCAAAGATACGCTCGGCCTGGTCAAGTTTGTACTTCAGGCTGTCGGGCTGGAAGATTATCGCGTCCAGCTTTCGACAAGAGATCCGGCTTCAGACAAGTATGTCGGCAGCCCTGAGCTGTGGGAGAATGCACAGAACACGCTGCGAAAGGTTCTGGAAGAGCAGGGCCTGAACTATATCGAGATGCCCGGTGAAGCTGCGTTTTACGGACCCAAAACTGACTTCATGGTCAAGGACTGCCTCGGCAGGGAATGGCAGCTTGGAACGGTTCAGCTCGACTACAATCTCCCCGAACGATTTCAGCTTGAATATACCGGGGCAGACAACAAACCACATCGACCGGTGATGATTCACCGAGCACCATTTGGTTCGATGGAACGATTTGTGGGAATGCTGATTGAACACTTTGCCGGTGCATTTCCACTCTGGCTTGCTCCGGAGCAGATTCGGGTTCTTCCGCTGAGCGAAAAAACGGATGCCTACGCAATTCAGATCGCGGACCGCCTTCGGGCCGCCGGTTTCAGAGTGTCAACCGATCTGCAGAGTGCTCGCGTTCAGGCAAAGATTCGCGATGCACAGCTGGATCTCATTCCCTATATGCTGGTCTGCGGTCCGAAAGAAGCAGAGCAGGGTGCTGTCGCAGTTCGCTGCCGGATCGACGGTGATCTTGGGGTGATGTCGCTTGATGATGCCATTCAGAAGTTAGTTAAGGAACGTGAAGAGCGTGTCATCCGACACATCGCGAAGTCAGAAGGACGGTCGCTGGAAGGAGAGTCTGTTCAGCAGAACGAATACTGAGGATGTCCCCTGATGCGGCTGATTTTCTCCATCAGTTTCCGATGCCTGTTGCTTTCCGCTGTTTCAGCCATGTGCATGGCCGATCAGTCGGAGCTGAAGCAGCCGGTAACAGGATCCGAACGTGGTCAGAAGGTTATCGATGCCGCATTCCGAACTGCAGTCAACGTCACAGTGAAGATTCGATGCGGCAGCAACGAGTCATCCGGAGTCGTGATCAGCAAAAGCGGATTGATTCTCACCGTCGCCCATGGAGTTCAGATCCCCCAGAGCGAAACCAAACATTCTGAAGGAACCGCGGAACACAATCCTGCGATCGAGGTTACGCTTCCCGACAGAACCGTACTGAAGGCAAAACTGGTCGCATCAGATTCTGATTTTGACATTGCACTTCTTCAGTCAGAGAGAACTGAAGAAGCCAGGATCTCGGAAGCCGCTGTGATTTCTTCCGGAACAGGACCACGGATCGGTGATGTCGTTCTTGCAGCAGGATTTCCCGGCAGAGAAACATTCGGAAGTTCAGTCGTTCGAATCGGCAGCGTCATGGATGCTGACGAAGAACAGTTCCGATCCGGATGCATGCTCACATCCGGAGATTCCGGTGGTGCTGTCGTTGACAGCTCCGGAGCCGTCATCGGCCTGAATCGTCGGATCGGCATCAACGCAGACCAGAACTTCCACATTCCGTTACGGAGAATCCAGACTTTTCTGAAGAGCACTCCGGAATGCTCAAACCTAATCAACTGGCAGAAATCTCAACCGACGCAGCGACTCTCTCTGCAGCCATCCAACGAATCACTCTCAGCAATTCGAGAACGAAGCGTTCGAATCTTCCGCGACGGTGAGAATCCCGCAAACTCAGATCCAACAGCAGCAGGTACTGGATTCTCCGACCTTGTCGTTACGAAACTCAGCCAGATCCTGAACGCACAGAACGCTGATCAGGAGTTTCTGTGCGAACTCCCGAATGGAGATATCCGAACCGGCTCGATAATCCACAGGAATCTGCCGCTTGACCTCGCCGTTCTTCAGTTGTCGCCTCGATCCGCAGCCTTCAACACCCGGAGCATCGATCAAAACGTGTCTGAAACGTTGAGCTCTGATGACGTGTCTGAGACCTGTAGTGCTGGCCTCATCGTCTGTTCTCGTTGCGACCTCGCAGAAGGCATCGTCAGCAGGTGCGGCTATACAGAGCCGGGGGTATCCGCGGAATTCGGTGCGACTGCAGCAACGAATGAAAGGAATGAGACTTATCTTACAGAAGTTGCCGTCGGAAGCGCCGCTGCTGATGCAGGACTCACGGAGGGCGACCGACTGATTTCGATGCAGAATACTGTCATCAGGAATGCCGATCAGGCTGCGGCATTAACAGCACAGATGCAGCCAGGAGACTGGTTGAATGTCGTCATGGAGAGAAATCAGCAGTTATCGAAACACGCCTGTCAGCTGAAGTTTCCTCCCGAAACGCGACTGATGCGGTCTGAGAATCTCGACGGACACAACGGCGGCGTCAGTCGAAGACGTACCGGATTTCATGGTGTGATCCAGCATGACACACCGATCTCGCCGGAAGACTGCGGCGGACCGCTTGTCGCCGCGGATGGAAGACTTGTCGGGATCAACATTGCGAGACGTTCACGGGAATCGACGCTTGCCATTCCCGTCGAAACAGTTCATCGGCTGCTTTCCGAAATCCGAAATGGCCATCGAACCGAATAGATGCCCGCCCCGTGGATGCAGAATCTGACCGCAATCAGTGAAACACGGTCTACGATCTTTTCCCGACACGGCGAGAGCGAAACCAGTCGGCTGTGACCATGAGCCCCTGCTCAACGAGCACAGTCGGTCCGATCAGCGTGATGAATCGAGTTGGGTCAAGAAGCGAACGCTCGACATCTCCCGGCCTTCGATCACCGGGAGCAACATCAACACGAGACCCGATCGACTTCTGCAGCAGATCTGCAAGATCACGGGTCGATGTTTCAACCCCGGTACCGACGTTCAGAATCGGGTCTGGAATTCTGCGTTCGAGTGCCGCCACATTGGCGGCCACAACGTCATCGATGTAAACGTAGTCTCGTATGCAGCCCGCGTCACCAGCCGTCTTTCGAGCATTGATTCGAATTGACTCACCGGCCAGCATGCGATTACAGAAAATTGCAACGACGCCAGCTTCCCCATGCGGATCCTGGCGAGGGCCATAAACATTTGAGTAGCGAAGTACGGAATAATCCAGCCCGTGCTCCTGCCGAAAGCATTCCAGATACTTTTCAACACTGAACTTACTGCAGGCATATGGGCTCACTGGAACCGGCAAATTCTCTACGGTAGCCCGTGTTCCGTCCGGAACTTCTCCATAAATTGCGCCTCCGGTGCTTGCGAAAACAAATTTGCGAACACCGGTCAGTACAGAGGAGGTCATGACATTCAGAGAGCCAATAATGTTGATCTCAGCGTCGGTCTGTGGTTCCCTCACGCTGACTGCGACACTGGCCTGAGCCGCCTGATGACAAACGTGGGTTGGCTGAAATGATTCAAAGACTCGCTGAACTGCAGAGCGGTCTCTGATGTCGACGACCTCAAGTGTTGCACCTGATGGAACGTTCTCGCGTTTCCCGGAACTGAGGTTGTCGATAACACAGACTTCCCAGCCCCTTTTGACTGCAATATCCGCAATGTGACTGCCGATGAACCCGGCACCACCAGTTATCAACAGTCGTATCACTTTGCGCTCCTCAGCACCTGCACCGATTGACCCTGCCTCTCACGTCGGAATCTGTCCCGGCCGGATTTCAGGGAATTCTGAATCGACAATGCAGTGAACGAAAAAAAAGACCTCATCAAATTCCAGAATCAGAAAATCAGAAACCGATGACGGATTGTGACTGTCGCCGGAAGGTTGAGAATATATTTCAAACTCCCGGCGAGTTGTGAAGCTTTCTCCGGACTTTATGGTTTTCGTCGGATTCGATTCATGGAACCGCTGTTGTTTCATCCCATTCTGAAACGGATTCGGTGGGGAGGGCGTCGTCTGGGCAGCCAGCTCCACAAACCAATCGGACCGGAGACAGATTATGCGGAAAGCTGGGAGATCGCAGATCACGGTGCCGATCAGAGTGTCGTCGCATCCGGCTCATTCGCCGGCCAGACGCTGGCCCAGCTGATCCGAGAACATCGTTGTGCGATTCTTGGGAATACCTCCGAACAGGATCAGTTTCCGCTGCTGATCAAATATCTGGATGCAAATGACTGGCTTTCACTCCAGGTTCACCCCGATGACACTCGGGCACGACACTTTGACTCGCGCGAGAATGGTAAAACCGAAGCATGGGTCATTATGGATGCTGCTCCGGGCAGCCGAATCTGCAGTGGACTTCAGAAAGGGGTCACGGAGTCAGATCTGCGACATGCAATTGCAGATGGTGAACTGGAATCCTGTCTGCACATAATCTCAGTGTCAGCAGGAGATTGCGTTTACGTGCCCGCAGGCACTGTGCACGCACTCGGGCCGGGAATTCTGCTGGCTGAAATTCAGCAGCAGAGCAACTTGACGTTTCGTCTGCATGACTGGGGACGAGTTGACAGTAATGGACTGCCCCGGCCCGTTCACATCGAGGAATCAATCGCGTGTACGAATTTTCTGGCCGGACCGGTGAATCCGATTGTGTCAGACAGAATTCCGGTATCTTCCGGAACAGTCGAACATCTGGTCCGATCAGAGTTTTTTACGATCAGCAGGCATCATGCCACTGGTGCACTCCGGATGGACACCGACGGCCGCTTTCGAATCCTGATGGTGCTCGAAGGAGAAGGACGGTTGACAGCCGGAACATCAGAACATTCTCTCAGGATCGGGACGACCGTTCTGCTTCCTGCCGAACGGCTCACCGTGACCGTGTCGCCAGTTCTGCCGCTGACATTCCTGGAAATCGGCACTGGCTGAAGCCTTAAACAGGGCCTGAAGCATACTGCGAGACCCGTTTTACTCGGCCGACAGTTGCGAGCTCCGGTTGAACAGCGATCCCATTCCCCATACGCTTCTGACAATAACAGATCGGCGATGGTGAATCCCACCGGCTGTTTTTTACTCCGCGAAACGAATTGTTTCAGGCGAATCCCGATGATTCTCAGTGGTAGTGAAATCAAAGCGCAGCTTGGTCGCAACATCAGCATTGAACCATTCAATGAAGAACAACTGAATCCGAACAGCTACAACCTTCGGCTGCATGACGAGCTTCTGGTCTATGAGGAAATTGTTCTCGACATGAAGCGGCCGAATCGTTTTCGACGAATGACCATTCCATCGGAAGGTCTGATCCTTCAGCCGAACCAGTTGTATCTCGCCCGAACAATTGAATACACCGAAACGCGAAACCTGGTTCCGATGCTGGAAGGTCGCTCCTCAATCGGCCGCCTTGGACTCTTTGTTCACGTCACTGCAGGTTTCGGTGATGTCGGATTCTGCGGTTACTGGACACTGGAGATGTTTGCGATTCAGCCGGTACGAATCTATGCCGGCGTGCAGGTCTGTCAGGTGTTTTATCACACTCTGGAAGGTGAAGTGACGGAGTATCGACACGGAAAGTATCAGCATAACCGCGACATTCAGCCGAGCCTCCTCTATCGGGAACTCGCAGCACGTGATGAACGACAGATGAAACTTCAGTTTGAGCAGAATCCACCGGCACCTCGTCAGGACAGCTCTTCAAACTGATGCTGAAGCCGGTGTTCATCGTCGAGTCATATCTTTCGGGAATTCGAGTCGACTCATTCCTCGCTCGCCATCTTCGAAATTTCACAACCTGGCGTCTGCATCGAATGGTCTGCGCCGGAATGGTGACCATCGATGATGTGCCGGCAGGAGGCTGTGATCGAGTCTTCACCGGGCAGCGCGTGGCGATTCGGCTGAGTGAATCTCCGGATCACCTTCTGTCAGAGTATCGTCTCGACCTGAATGTGATCTACGAAGACCCCTGGCTGATTGTCATTGACAAACAGGCCGGCATGGTAGCCCATCCTGTCGGGGAGTTTCAGGAAGAAACTCTCTCCAATGCACTTCAGTATCACTTTGATCAACAGACGGCGGCGCCTGGGCTTCTCCGGCCGGGAATCGTGCACAGACTCGATCGAATGACAAGCGGCCTTCTTGTCGCAGCCAAGGAGCACATGACTCACCGCCTGCTGTCGATCGACTTCCAGTACGGCCGACTCTCAAAACAGTATCTGGCTCTGATCGAAGGTCATCCTGATTTTGAGAGCCGGGAAATCAGTCTTCCTATCGGCCAGCGACCCGGTGGAAACAGCGTCCTGATGTCCGGGCGTCCCGATGCTCTGAATGCAAGGCCTGCTCGAACTCGAGCTGATGTGGTGCAGAGGATGGAAGGGTGCACTCTCATTCGATGCCAGCTGTTCACTGGCAGAAACCACCAGATCAGAGTGCACCTTTCCGAAATCGGACATCCGATTCTCGGAGACGAATTCTATGGTGCCTTCGGCAGCCTTCGAAGTACAGCCGAGTACGATCCTGAAGAATCGCGACAGCGGCATGCACTACACGCGGCGTCTCTCAGTTTCATGCATCCGATCCTCCGATCCTGGATGAAGTTTGAAACCAGCCCCCCGGATGATTTCTGGAATACCGCAACAGGTCTTTCAGCACGCCGCTGAGAAGCGAGAAACTCGGTTTCTGATGTGAAAATGCGGTTCCGGGATGCAGCTGTCCATTCGCGATATCAGAAGAGCCGCCTGTTCTGGTGCCGTCAGAACACCTGACCGCGAAAATCCGACGACATCTCCGGCACCAAAGATTCCCCGGCACCAGGTTTCGAGCGTGTCATTGCACCAGAGCCGGCCGCGTTCGTCGGTTTCGACTCCCACAACTCCGAGGTTCAGTGCGCTTGTGTGCCCGGTCATTCGACCGCAGTTCAGGATGACAGTGTCGTCATCACAACTATCAGTGCAATACGGCTCCGTAATGTCAGAATATCGAATGCGAACGCCGCATTCCTGTGCCAGTTCGCACGCTGCGGACGGTGATGATTCATCGAGCCGGAGCGTAGTGGAAACTCCGAAAATGCTGAAGTATGCGGCAATGGCAGCGCCAAAATCACCGCCGCCAGCAACAGTCAGCTGCTTTGGCAACTCCAGCATTCCGAGAATTCCTTCAGAACTGCAGTTCGTGCCCCCACCGGTCAGGTTACTTCGGGAAACGAATACTCCTGTCGCTATGATGAACGCCCCTGCACGCAGTTCAATCACGGAATCTGATTCCGCTGAAGCAATTTGAATGCTGGTTGGTGATGTGAATGCAGCCTCACCAAAACAGACCCGACCTCCGAGACGTCGGACGCGGTCGGCCAGGTTCATTACATGATCAGCGAGATGCCGGATCAGCAGTCGATTCATAAGCTTAGGCGTCGCGACTGCAGCATACAGACCACGACGTTGACTGTCCCCGTCAGCGATGAGCTCTTTGATGAGCTGTTGAAGAGTTTCGCTGATCACCCAGGGGGAGTGCCTGATCTCAGGCATCACCACCGCGACGGATTTTCCCGATTCCGCTGCGGCCAGAGCAGTTTCGATTCCAGCCTCGTCGTTACCAATGATCACGAGATCGTAAACCATCTGCGAAGCACCTTGAAGAAGGTCTGCCTGACACCACTTTGACTCTGAAAGAAGCAAAAAGAGATCCGCCTCAGAATCGTGCACGAAGCGAAAACCAGCGGCGTTGTTCGACGAAACACTCTGATTCCGATAAAACAACGAGTTCGAGACCGATCATCAGTATCAGTCAGGGACAGTGAAGAGTTTGATCGGTAGTTTCCGGACTGCACATTCTGGAAAAAGCAGGAAGTCTGCCACGGATAGCGAAATCAGTCCGATAGCATCGATGATTACGATTCTTCGGTAAGCGATCCAGGTTGTTTGACCATTCGCACCAGACGATACAGGATGCAGAAACCGATTTTCATGAGCAATATCTCGAACTTACCGCTGTTCACCGAGAGAGATCGATGACCTGATGCCAATTCGTGAGAATGGACACACAACGATCCGATCACTCCGGGCAACACAATTTCTCGCAGTCAGCCTCCTGATTCTGACTCTGATTGCCGGACTGCTCTATCCGTTCCCGCTCAGAGGCCGGCTGTGGGGCGAAATCTTCAATCTTGGCCATACCCCTGTTTTTTTTCTGACCTTCATCACGATCTCCGCGCTGCTGTCGCGGCGATTTGCTTCTCCCCCCGAAATAGCTCCCGGTGATACTCGAGGTGAAAAGCAAAAAGACTGGAAGTTGCAGGTTGCGATCTTTCTGGTCCTGGCGCTGGGAGGTTTGATTGCGGAGCTGCTTCAGGGGAGGTGGGGGAGACATGCAAGCGTCTCGGATCTGATGGCAAACTGTTTAGGATTATTCGGAGGATTCCTCTGGCGTGTCGGAAGGCACGCGTCGCTTCGCGTCAAATCGATCCTGAGACTTGGTACGACTGCAATTCTGCTCGCCGGAATCACACAACCAGTCATTGAAATCGCTGACTGCGTTCAACAGATCCGAGAGTTTCCTCTGCTGTCGTCACTCGAATCTTCCGCTGAAATCAGGCGATGGAAACCCGTCAGTTCACGAATCAGTATCACCAGCGAATGGTGGACGCATGGAAGGAAATCCCTGAAGATCGAGCTTCGCCCGACGAGGTTTTCCGGAGTAATACTCGAAACATCGAGTTCTGACTGGGATTCCGAAGACTACCTCTGCTTCGATGCTATGAATCGAAGTGGATCAGATCTGATCCTGACAGTAAAGGTCTACGATCATGATCACCAGAATTCATCCTTCAGTCCGGATGACCGTTTCGAAAAGACAATCACTCTGACTGCCGGGGCCGCAACATCAGTTCAGATTCCGGTTGATGAAATCGCAGAAGGCCCTGCAGGTCGGCGAATGAACATGAAGCAGATTACCGCACTGGAAGTCTTCTGTACCGATGTCAGTGAACGCCAGGAACTGCTCATCGATCATGTCAGACTTGCATCGTCCCCCGAATGAACTGAGAATCTCCATGGACCTCACCCGAAGTCCATCGGCTGTGCTGATTTCCTGATGCAGTAGCATTCAGCCGCTTCTGATCTCAGTCATCTTCCGCGAGAGGCGGCTCCGAATGCAAAAACCAAATCGACACATGGCGATCTTTATCCGCTCAGCAACAGAACGCATGGTCTGTTTCACTGCAGCCATGATCGTGATGTATGCTCAGGCTGCGGCCGCAGACCCGGCGTTTCAACTGATCGAAGACGAGACGAGACACTGGTACCGCGGAAATATGCATACACACTCCTACTGGAGTGACGGGGACGAGTTTCCGGAAGTGATCGCCTCCTGGTATCGAGATCACGGCTATCAGTTTCTGGTTTTCACGGATCATAATGTCCTGCACCGCGGAGAACGCTGGGTCAATCTTTCCAAATATCCCAAAGGGGCAGAGTCCCTCGAAAAGCTGAAGACACTGTTCGGCGACGACTGGATTGTGACTCGGAAGAACGAGGACAAAACAGAAGTTCGCCTCCGGACTTTCGACGAGGTTTTCAACCGAATCGCCCAGCCACAGAAGTTTCTTCTGATTCAGGGTGAGGAGGTAACAGATCGTTTCAAGAAGCTACCACTCCATTTCTGTGCCTCAAACCTGCCGGAACTTCTGATTCCGATGGGTGGTGACAGTGTCTCCGAAGTCATCCAGAGAAACGTCACAGCTGCTGTATCTCTCCGTGAACGAACAGGCTCAAAGCTTCTGATCCACCTCAATCACCCGAACTTCGGGTTTGCCGTGACAGCAGAGCAACTCATGGGCATCGACGGTGAGCAGTTCTTTGAGGTCTACAATGGTCATCCTGCAGTCTATAACTCCGGTGACGAGAAGCATGCATCAACGGAAAGAATGTGGGATATCATCAATACATGGCGACTCACAGAACTGGAACTCCCCAGAATGTTCGGGCTCGCCACAGATGACAGTCACAACTACTCCTCGGATGAGAAACCATCAGACAGCCGATCCGGAAGAGGATGGGTTGTCGTACTCGCGGAAAGCCTGACCCCCGAGAATCTGATTGACGCTCTGGAGGCAGGGCAGTTCTATTCAAGTTCGGGTGTCAGACTCAGAGAAGTCAGCTTCAGGGACAACACTCTGAAAGTGACCGTCGAGCCACAGGAGGGCGAGACTTACCGAATCGACTTCATCGGGACTCGAAAAGGATTCAATCCGGAATCACGCCCCGCATCAGACGATCCGGTCGCAGCAGAGCAGCTCACGCGGATCTACAGCGCAGACGTGGGTAGTGTGCTGCAATCAGTCAGTGGTACCGAAGCAGTCTATCACTGTACCGGCAACGAACTGTATGTACGGGCCGTTGTGACGGCATCTCGAAAACATGAGAACCCTTCAGAGCCCGGCGAGTTCATTCGAGCCTGGGTTCAGCCTGTAGTACCTCAGCCTTCCCCGTAGTTCTCCTTCGTGCCGGCAACAAAGCACGAAAGAATTGACAGACCCTCAGATTCTCGCCGCTCTGTGGAGAATTTCTCGATGCCTTACTCAATCTTATGTTTTCGGAGACTCGCTTGTCTTCCGAACATTAAGTTCCGCATGCTGGCAACTCTCTGCGCCCTGATCTTTCTCATCGACAGCACCGCATGTCACGGCGAAGAGATCAACTACGATGAATCGAAAGTGGGACAGTTTACGCTGCCTGAAGTACTCCGAACAACAGACGGAAAGCTGATCAGCACGCCGGAGGAATGGATCTCCAGACGGCGACCGGAACTACTTCGACTGTTCGAGCAGCACGTCTATGGAACTCTGCCGGATTCCGTACCGCGGATTCGGACAAGAACAATCTCTGCCGTGGCAGCACTTGAAGGAGCTGCTCTCCGTCGGGAGATCACAGTTTACTTTTCCGATAATGACGACGGTCCAAAACTCGATCTGTTGGTTTATACGCCGAAAGAATCGAGGAATCCGGTTCCCTGTTTCGTCGGACTGAATTTCGGCGGGAACCATACTGTTGAATCTGACCCTCAGATCAGAATCACTGAGTCATGGGTTCGAAATGCTCCGGATGTCGGCATCACTGAAAATCGCGCCACCGAGAAATCTCGAGGATCAGCCTCAGGTCGCTGGCCACTTTCGATGATCATCAGACGCGGCTACGGTGTGGCGACTGCGTACTATGGCGACATCGACCCGGATTTCGATGACGGTTTTCAGAACGGAATTCATCAACTCCAGCCTGACAGATCCGAAACCGGAGATTCAAGCGGTGGCTCGATCAGTGCATGGACATGGGGACTGAGCCGTATTCTCGACGTTCTTCAGCAGGATTCTCTGATTGACGGAGATCATGTTGCCGTCATTGGACATTCACGACTCGGAAAAACGGCACTCTGGGCCGGTGCAACGGATGAACGATTCGCAATGGTCATCTCCAACAATTCAGGATGCGGAGGCGCGGCACTCAGCAGACGAAACTACGGCGAAACTGTCGCTCGCATCAACTCCTCGTTTCCCCACTGGTTCTGCCGAAACCATCGAGAATACAACAACAACGAACAGTCGATGCCGATCGATCAGCATCAGTTACTGGCACTCATCGCGCCACGTCCTCTTTATGTCGCCAGTGCTGAGGATGACCGTTGGGCTGATCCGACAGGTGAATACCTCGGTGCTTACCACGCCGGACCGGCGTACGCTCTCTTCGGTGTGACACCACTACCATCGATTGAGCCTCCTCCGGTTAATCAGCCGGTGATGCATCAGATCGGATACCATATTCGATCCGGGAAGCACGACATCAATGAATATGACTGGCAGCAATATCTGCAGTTTGCAGACGATCACTGGCGATCACCGGGAAGCACGCTGAAGGCAACCTCGACCGGTGCTGCACCGTAGTCAGGCACTGACGTCGCAGGGCTGCACGGTCGCCGATTTTCGTTCAGTCGGCACGTCCGGCGTTGATTTTCTCCGCGGATGCCGCCGTGCAGGCAAATTCCAGGCGTGCCGTCACCTTCCCACCGACTGAGACCTTACCTTTCAGGTAAAACGTATTCTGAAGGCGCTCTGTCAGATCGACCTGCACCTCAATCGTCTCACCCGGCCGAATCACTCTTCGGAACTGAACGTTATTCAGCCGGGTCACCACAGGAACCTCGCCGTCGGTGGTCGGCACTATGCGGGAAATCAGTATCGCAGAAGCCTGAAAACAGGCTTCACACTGCAGGACTCCCGGGAATACCGGAAAACCCGGATAATGTCCCTGAAAGACAGGCAGCTCGGGAGCAAGAAACTTTCGAGCACAAAGATGGCTGTCAGTCAGCTCCGTGACTTCATCGAGCCACAGAAACGGATCCCGATGCGGGATACACGATTTGATTTCTTCTTGGTTCACGTCCGAGGCACCTGATCTGAAATTGCACCGGATCTCAGCGTGGCAGATCCGAAAAAAAATCCGTTACAGCTCAATCTGCAGTTCTTCGATCTTACGGTACAGGCTGGACAACCCCAGCTTCAGGCGCTTTGCTGCTTCTTTCTTATCCGGGCACTGCTTCAGCACTCGAGTAATATGAAGCCGTTCATAATGTCGCAGAGCGGATCTGAGATCATCTGTATCGGGCAGAGAACTTCCCATTCCGAGAAGGTCCGGCGGCAGATCCGAAGGGAGGATCTCTTCGCCCTCACACATCATGACTGCGCGTTCAACGGCATTGTCCAGCTGTCTGACATTTCCCTTCCAGTGAGCCGCCATCAGAGTGCGAATCGTGTCACTCGTCGCGCCGGTCACGCGCTTGCCCATAGCTTCTCGATGGCGAGTAATGAAATACTCGACAAGTTCCGGAATGTCGTCGAGCCGTTCTCGCAGAGGAGGAATTCGGATCTTGACTCCGTCGAGCCGGTAGAACAGATCTTCCTGGAACGTCCCATCGGACACTTCCTGTCCCAGATCCCTCGAGGTGGCAGCAATGATTCTCGCCTGCACCTTCACCGCTTCTGATCCGCCAACAGGCATGACCTGCTGGTATTCAATCACGCGAAGGAGTTCTGACTGCGTTCCCGGAGGCAGCTGAGCGATCTCATCGAGAAAGACCGTTCCCGAGCCAACGGTTCGAAACGCCCCTGGCTGCCCGTTTTCGCTGCCGAATAACTGCGCCTCAAGGGTTTCAACCGGACGAGTCCCACAGCTGATTGCGACGAATTTCTCGTCCTTGTTTGGCCCGGCGAGGTGAATCTCGCGAGCGAACAGTTCCTTACCGGTACCGGTTTCGCCCATCAACAGGACGTTCGAATTTGTCGCAGCAACTTTCCGAATGGTTCGAAGAGTCTGCTGAAGCATTCCACTCGATCCGACGATCTGATCAAACCCGGCGCTGCGTGCAAGATCCCGCCGAAGACGCTGATTTTCGCTGTAAAGATCCTGAAACTTAAAGAGCCGCTGCAGGCGATTTGTGAGTTCTTCAAATCGAATCGGCTTGACCAGATAGTCAAATGCCCCTGCAGTGAATGCCTCGACTGCGTTCTCAACAGACGCATAGGCCGAGATCACGAGCACAAAAATGGCGGGGTTGATTCGGTGCAGCTGCCTGAGAAGCTTGACGCCATCACCATCCGGCAACTGCACATCACAGATCGCAACATCATAGTCGCGCTCTTTCGCAATCTTCAGAGCCTCAGCAACCGTTCCGGTTGCCCGAACTTCGAAACCTTCCCC
Organism: Planctomyces sp.; assembly: GCA_046345315.1. Classification (GTDB taxonomy): domain Bacteria; phylum Planctomycetota; class Planctomycetia; order Planctomycetales; family Planctomycetaceae; genus F1-80-MAGs062. The sequence goes on along the minus strand of JBKDKA010000035.1, from coordinate 9,295 downwards.
CTGAAGAAACTCCGCGAGCGTCTCCCGAATGATCTGTTCATCTTCAACAATCAGAATGGATTTGTGCTGAAAAATTATCCCGGACACGTCAGACAACCTCATTACGAATGATCGTTACGGTACTGCAGAATACTCTCGAGCCTGCAGACAATCTGAAATTCTAGGGATCCGAAACAATTCAGGACAGGATTCCTTATCAAACAATCAGAAAAGCGACCGCATCGTACGGCGAATTTCTCGACGAAACGAAGAAAACTTCGAGTTCTCCGGGATTTTCTCGTCCCGGGAACCATTTTCCGAAAGACCTGGTCCGGAATTCGAATCGGATTACTATTCATTGTCGGTTTGTTATGATCGCACCGGCTGAATCAGGAGGGAAAACCAGGATACTGGCATGAATAGATTCCGTTTTTCAGGAGTCTGTCCTCCCGGTGCTGAGACAACCGTTATCTTCCGGGCACAGCCGATCGAGCGTCATCTGAGTTTGTTTCAGCGGCAACCAGATTTTGTTTTCTTCGTACGACTGAAGGTGGTCAAGTGCAGCAGGATCATCCCGCGGGCGGGATTTCAACTCAATCTGTCGACCTTCTCCACGATGCCTCTGAGCGTCTGAGAAACGAAATCGGGAAGATTGTCATTGGTCAGAACGAAGTGATTGAACTGCTGCTGATTGCTCTTTTCAGCAGAGGACACTGCCTCCTGGAAGGTGTTCCCGGCCTTGCCAAAACGCTGATGATCAGCACACTGGCGCGCAGCCTGTCGATGACCTTTTCCCGTGTGCAGTTCACTCCGGACCTGATGCCGGCGGACATCACCGGAACTGATGTTCTTCAGGAAAACCGGTCAACCGGCCAAAGAGAATTTCGTTTCATTCCGGGTCCGCTGTTTCACAACGTGATTCTGGCCGATGAGATCAATCGAACCCCTCCGAAGACTCAGGCCGCTCTCCTCGAAGCCATGCAGGAAGGGCAGGTCACTGTCGGACAGACGATCCATCCGCTGAGCACGCCGTTTTTCGTACTTGCGACTCAGAATCCGATCGAGCAGGAAGGCACCTATACGCTGCCGGAAGCACAGCAGGATCGATTCATGTTCAAGGTCTTCGTGCGGTATCCGTCCTTCGAGGAAGAACGCCAGATTGCACGACAGACAACTTCCAACAGCAATGTTCAGGTCACACCAGTGCTTTCGACAGAACAGGTGCTGGAAATTCAGTCAACGGTTCGTCAGGTACCAGTGTCTGACCATGTCATTAACTACACCCTGGCGCTGGTGCGACAGACCAGAATCGGTGAACCCGGAACTCCGGACTGGATCAACGAGTGGCTGGAATGGGGAGCTGGTCCTCGAGCTGTTCAGTATCTGCTTCTCGGGGCCAAGACCCGAGCTCTCCTGAATTCCAGAACAACAGTTTCAGTCGAAGATATCCAGAAGCTCGCAGCTCCGGTCCTTCGTCATCGAATTGTTCCGAATTTTACGGCAGCCAGTGAAGGGATGACTTCAGAAAAGATCATCGAACGGCTGATCCGGGAGACACCAGCAAGGGAAAGTGAACTGACCAGTGACCCAAGGTTTGGAAAAATTTTTAAAGCCTGACGAAATTGCACGAATCTCCGGCCTGGAACTTCGGGCAGGAAAAGTCGTGGAAGGTTTCGTATCAGGACTGCATCGAAGCCCGTGGTTCGGTCAGTCGCTGGAATTCGTTCAGCACCGCGAGTACGTCGCCGGAGACGACACACGCCGTATTGACTGGAAGCTCTGGTCAAGAAGCGACCGCTACTATCTGAAACAGTTTGAAGAAGACACCAATGTTCGTGTCATGATTCTTCTTGACGGCAGCGAATCCATGCAGTTCGGATCCGGTGCTCTGAGCAAGTTCGAATACGGGCAAACTCTTGCAGTAGCTGCTGCAATGCTTATTCTGAACCAGCATGATTCAGCAGGTGTGTCGCTGTTCGACTCTCAGGTGAGAAGCCTTGTGCCGATGAGCAGCCGACATCACCACCTTCAGGACATTATCCGAGGACTCTCCGTCTCGGCTGCTTCCGGAAAAACAGATATCAAGGAAGTCCTGCAGCGAACGGCGTCGAGTCTCACTCAGCGCAGCCTGATTCTTCTGATCTCAGACCTCTTTTTTGATCGCGAAGATCTGTTTCGCGGTCTGCAGATGCTGCGACGCAGAAAACATGAGGTCCTGGTGCTGCAGATGATGGATGATCAGGAGATCGATTTTCAGTACAAAGGGACGCTTCGATTCGAAGGCATGGAAGCCACCGGTCGGCTCACGTGTGACCCGGCTGCTCTTCGCGATGACTATCAGCGAGCCGTCAGAAACTTTCTGGATACCATTCGACGAAGGTGTGCAGGGAGCCTCGTTGACTATCATCTTGTCCGCACCAGTGACTACCCTGACGCAGCTCTTTCACATCTGCTTCGTCCTTCCATGGCGCGAAAGCGAAAATGACCCCGCGACTTCCGCTTCATTAAAGACGAATTCGACAACCATCATGTTTCCGACAATTTCCGATCAATGTCGACGAGACAGCAGAGCAGGACGTTAACCCACCGTGAACTGGCTGACGCAGTTTTTTCTGAATCCCGCGCTGGTGATTCCCGGAATCGCGCTCGCCTCTCTCCCGGTGCTGATCCACATTCTGAGCCGTCTCAAGTACAGAACGGTTCGGTTTGCAGCGATGGAGTTTCTTCTGCAGAGCGATGAGCTCAACCGACGGCGTCTCATTCTGGAGCAGTTCCTGCTGCTGCTGCTCCGGGTTCTCGCCATCCTTCTGATCATGCTGCTGCTGGCACGGCTTGTCATCGATCCATCAAGACTTCTGGCTCTTCAGGGTGCCAGCGTGCATCATGTGATTCTGCTCGACGATACGCTTTCCATGCGAGAACAGCGAGGCGAGAACACCGTCTTTGACCAGGCTCGTGCCGCACTCGAGAATCTGCTCTCGGGAGCAGAAGAACAGCGAAGCGGAGCTCGTGTTTCCATCCTGCTTTTTTCGGCACCGGATCGACCACTGGTTGCAGATCGAGTCCTTGACGGGCTGCTGCTTCAGGATGTGTCGCTTCGACTCAGAGCCCTGCAATGCACCTTCCGAACAGCATCACCGGCCACAGCCCTCGAAGCGGCTCGCAGCATTGTTGCGGCTGACGGAGGAGTTTCGCCACAGGTTCATTTGATTACTGATTTTCGAACGACCGACTGGCAGAATCGCCCGGACGTTATCTCCGCTCTTGAATCGCTGAAAACGTCCGGAGCGGACGTTCAGCTGATTCACCCAGCCATGGATCCCGGAACCAACCTTTCCATCGATTCGGTTTCCAGCGACTCCTCTGCGGTTGCAAGGGGCGTCCCCTGGCGAATCCATGTCACCGTTCAGAATCATGGGACAGGTTCTGTTCGAGGACTCCGTGCCCGAGTGATCGTTGACGGAACTCCACTCGCATCCGGAATACTTTTCCCCGAACTGGAACCGTCGTCGGTACAGACCGTTTCTCACGACATTACGTTTCAGGAAACGGGAACTCGACGAGTGGAAGTCCGACTTGATGATGATGTTCTGCTTCCCGACAATCGTCGTCATCTCACGGTGGAAGTCTCAGACCGAAGACAGATCCTGATCCTCGATGACGATCAGCAGCAGGAAGATGCTCGCTTCGTGGCCGCAGCACTGAGCTCCGACTCCGACCTGACTGGCCTGGCTGCGGATATTCGAACCAGTCAGGCTCTCGGAACTCTCAATCTCAGCACGTACGACGTCATCTACCTGCTGAATGTCCGCGACCTGCCTGCTGATACCCTGCAGTATCTTCGCGACTATGCAGAAGGCGGAGGTGGCATCGCCTGGTTCCCGGGCGAACAGGCTGATCTGGAATGGTATCGTTCACTTTCATCAGCGGAGGGGATCCGGCTGTTCCCGGTCCCGCTTCAGTCGATTCAGCAATCCGATGCTCCGATTCAGGCTCCGGCCGGAGCGAATGTCTCGAATGGCAGCGAAACCAGGTCATATGAGACACCTGTGTTTCAGACACATCCGGTCTTTTCGGTTTACAACACTCCCGACAGCCCGTTTTCCGAGTCCCTGCATATCTACAGCTGGCTGGCAGTTGCTGACTCCTGGGAAGCTGACGATGCTCGTCGCGGTGACAGCATCAAAACGGTGGCTCGCCTGAAAAACGGAGCCCCCATTATCTTCGATCATCCCGCAGGTAAAGGACGTGTCCTGACCTGTCTGATCGGAGCTGGCAAACGCTGGAGTAACTGGCCGATTGCTCCCGCAGCATGGGGATATGTCGTGGTCCAGCTGTCTATGCACCAGTATCTGCAAAAACGCAGTGAGGCATTTCAGGTTGACGAAGTCTCAGATCAGCTGATCGTGAAATGGTCTCCGAAAGAATACTCCGAATCGACGGAAATCTATCTCCCTGAACCCGAGGGAGACGACGATGCTGCCGTCAGCACGTTCGTTCGCCAGCAGGCCACTTTGTCCGAGGACACCAGGAAAGGCACTGCCGAGAATCCATCAAGTACTGCCACCACGGAGCTGCAGCTGACGTTTCGTCAGTCCGATCGCCCGGGAGCCTATCGGATCCGACGTTTCACAGCATCAGAAGGGCAGCCAGTTGACAAATGGTATGTCCTGAATGTTCCTCCTTCCGAAAGCAGACTGCAGGTGGCGGATGCAGATCTCTTCTCTGCCATCGCATCACTCAGCCATGTCAAGATCAGAACATTCGGAGCAGCGGAATCACTTTCCGGCGCTGCAGGTGGCAGAGAACTCAGATGGATACTCGCCGCGATTCTGTTTCTGATTCTGATTTCGGAACAGCTGCTTTCTCTTCGCATGAGCCACCATCCGGAGGCCGCGTGATATGAAAGCACAGGAGTCACCAGCCGCAATGTCGGGTGAGGCAACGTCCGGATTCACCGTCGCCGATGCGGGGCGTCCGCCAGGCGACAGCGGAGTTTATCGCGCCATTGAGTTTGATCTCCCCGAATCCACCGGGGCCATCCTTCTCGTTCTTTTTCTCCTTTCAGCCATTTTCATTCTGACAATTCGAACTTCGCTTCGCGACAGCCGCTTCCTGTCACTTCCGATCCGAATCCTGATCCTGCTCCCTCGTGTTGTCGTGCTTCTGTTTCTGCTGCTGATTCTCTCGAACCCTCGAGAACGAACTCAGATCAGCCGTATCGAACGGTCTCGCGTCGGCATTCTTGTCGACACGTCACTCTCAATGACCTACGCGGCAAGAGATTCCGGAACCGCTGGAAGCGAAGCTGCGGCGACAGAAGTCGAGAAAACGTCAGCGACGACCACATCTGAAGCTGGCAGCTCAGCTTCAGCCATCGCCACAGCCGGGTCTACGGATTCGCTGGATGCATCACGATCAACTGCGGTGACACAGAATCTGATTGATTCCGGCCTGCTGAAGGAGCTGAGTGAAACGCACGAGCTCGCTCTCTACACGTTTGATTCGTCGCTGAAAGGCCCTGAAGCGCTGATGCATGAAGGACGAGTGCGTTTTGTGGATTCGCCTCTCCAGACTGGGCAGCCTGGAAAAACCGAACAGACTGGACAGAACGATAACAGCAGTCAACAGATACCAGCCTCGGCTCAACAGCCTCAGCCGAATGCCGGCGAAGTGGCAATTCCATCACAGGAGACAGCACGCACAGACGACGAGGACATCACTTCTGCCGCCGCAACGGAACGACTGAAGTCCTTGATACAGCCAGCGGGAGCCGAATCTCGGCTTGGTGAAGCAGCACACCAGCTGATCGGACAGATGCAGGGCAGAACGCTGAGCGGACTGGTGATTCTGACAGATGGTCAGTCGAATGCAGGCATTGACGTTTCCGCAGTGAAAGAGCGAGCAGAACGCTCAGGCACTCGACTGATCTGTGTCGGCGTCGGCAACAGAACTCCCCAACGAAATCTCTGGATTGCAGGAATGCAGTCCCCGGAGGATGTTCATAAAGGTGATCCGTTCGATCTCAACATTCTCGTTCAGGGCAGCCAGTCGGCAGATCAGGAGGCGATTGTCGAACTGTTTCAGGAAACTGCAGGCACTCAGGGTGCCGACCGCAGAAAAGTTGCAGAGCAGTCACTGCGTCTGAAATCGGATGGCATTCCCGGAAGTCTGACGTTTCATCTCAGCCAGGCAGTCCCGGGAGTCTACGACTATACGGCGAAACTTCGTTTTGCGGCAGAACCTGTCCAGGAAACAACCGTTGCTGACAATGAGCGGCATCGTGAAGTTGAAGTCACAGACAGCCGAATCCGCGTACTGCTGATTTCGAGCGGTCCGATGCGAGATTACCAGTTTGTTCGCAACATCCTTTTCAGGCATCCGGGAATTGAATCGGACGTCTGGCTGCAGACCATCACTCCGGAAACCTCAAAGTTCGTTTCTCAGGAAGCGAAAACTCTGCTCACTCGTTTTCCGGAAACGGAAGCTGAACTCTTTCAGTATGACGTCATCATCGCATTCGATCCGGACTGGAGTCGACTCTCTCCGAATGAACAACAGTATCTGAATCGATGGGTATCAGAGCACTCCGGCGGTCTCGTCTGCGTGGCCGGAGAAATTTTCACACCACAGCTGGCCATGCGAGAAGATGACTTTCGTGACATTCGAGTGCTCTATCCCGTCGTTCTGAATCGAACGGCTCCGGAGCTGCAGATTTCCCAGCGAGCCGATCAGCCATGGCCTCTGACGCTCACTCGTGAAGGGCTCGCAAGTGACTTTCTCAGAATCACGGACAGCACCGGAAACTCCAGCCTTGAGCTCTGGAACTCATTCCGTGGGATCTACCGCTCCTATCCAGTGAAATCACTGCGAGACGGTGCCGTGGCGCTGCTGCAGTACGCGAATCCGCGAGCGGAAACTGAAATCGGTGCCCCTCCGTTTCTTGCGTCTCAATACTATGGCACCGGCCGAACACTCTTCATCGGTTCTCCGGAAACATGGCGTCTTCGAGAACTTTCACCTCAGGGACACCAGCAGCTCTGGACAAGCATTGTTCGAGAAGCAGGGCAGGGGAGACGCAGTCGCGGAACGGCGCGAGGCCGACTCCTGCTGGACCGAGCAGAGGCAATGCCAGGCCAGGCCGTCAATATTCGTGCTCAGCTCTATGACGCTCAGCTGCAGGCTCTGAAGTCACCTTCCGTCCCGTTTTCAATTACAGATCCCGATGGAAATGTTCTGCCAATCCCGTCAGAACTCTTTCCCGACGGGCGCGGAACAGGACAGTATCTCAATAACTTTCGTCCGGTCAGAGCAGGAAGATATCGAATATCTGTTCCGGTTCCGGATTCCACCGACACTCTTCAGGGAAGTGTGGAAGTCATCGTCCCGAATCTCGAATCACTTCACGCCGAACAGAACGTCGACACACTGACAACACTGGCGAAAAGCACCAATGGCGACTACCTCACGATCGATCAGCTCCGGAAAGAACTGAGCGCACTGCTTCCGAACAGAAGTGAGCCTGTCATTATTGACGAACAGCTGAGAACGCTCTGGGATCGGTCGTTCTGGATGTACCTGATGATTCTGCTGCTCTCACTTGAGTGGGCAGTGAGACGAATTGTTCGCCTTTCATAACGCGTTCTTCTGACGTGACCTGCTACTGATTCAGCTGCTCACTATGAAACACCAGACACATTACCTCGCAGGGATTTCGATCCCTCTCCCGCAGTCCATCAGTGAACTGATTGATCACGTGCGGAAGCAGATCCGCAGGAGATCAGCACTCACCGGTATCAGCATTGTCACCTGCGTTTACTTCGTGGTGTTCTGGATCACGTCGGGGCTTGATTATGGCTGGTTCGCTGTTCAGAAGCTGGAACTCCCGCCGGGGCTGCGAGCCATCATTCTGGCTGTGATTCTTCCGACATTCGCATGGCTGCTGGTCAGTCGAGTTCTGTTTCCTCTCCTCCGTTCACTTCCGGATCAGACGATTGCAGTTCTCATCGAACGCAGATTTCCCGTGTTTCAGGATCGACTCATCACAGCCGTCGAAGCGTCAACAGGCCTGCCTGACGACGGACCACTCTCCGCAGACATGCTTCGGCGAGCCGTGATTGAAGCAGAACAGGTTGCGGGCGAGGTCTCCCCATCCGATCTGTTCGACAACAGTCCATTGCGAAGAACCGTTTTTGCTGCCGTGATTCTGACACTGACTGTCGCGGGGGCGGAACTCTGCTTTCCGGGCCTTCTGAAGCAGTGGTGGAATGCATTCATTCGCTGCGAGACCGGATATCACGTTCGAACAACGGATCTCAGAGTTCAGGTGATTGCGCAGCCGGGAGATCGTCGACGTGAGTTCAAGGAGACTCCGGATGAATATCTGTATCTGCATCCACGTGGCGCTGATCTGGAACTGGAAATGATCGTTCCTGACGATGATCCCGCCAGTCACCGGAAATGGGTGGTTCCCGAACGAGTCCGCGTGGACACCATTCGAACCGGCGGGGCCAGAAGTCGTGTCTATGTATCTCCAGCGTCAAGCCATTCGTTTCGATTCGTAATCACGCGACTTCAGGAACCCGTCAGCCTCGAACTTCTGGCTGGCGATTACCGATCCCTGAAACCATTCCGTATCGTGCCCGTCAGCCTTCCGGATCTTGATCGAGTAACGCTGCGCTGCAACTACCCCGAATATACAGGATGGAATCAGCTTCGAAATCGCGATCTTGTTGTCACCGGAAGCGACATTTCTCTCCCGGAGGGGACGCGATTCCAACTCCGCGCGGATTCTTCAAAACCGCTGGTCGCCGTAAGAATTGCTTCGGATGCTTTCGAGATTTCCGGTGATCGCAATCACACCACGCTGACAGCAGGCTCCGGCGAATCGTCTGCGCAACAACTTCCGGCATTGATCTCAGCTGACGGCAGCCAGATCACGGCCACCTTCGAGATCACCGCTCAACAACTTGCCCGACCCGCTGATGAATCGGCTGCCGAAACAACCACAGAAAATACAGCTGCACCTGCAGACCGAAACACCAACGACAGTGATGTCATCCGGATACCACCCAACAGCACTCTGAAGTTCTTTCTGCATGACGAAGATGATGTGATCTCTCCCGTACCGCAGACGCTCAGAGTTCAGGGAATCGCCGATCGTCCGCCGACCGTTGTGGCAAGGCCATCGGGAGTCGAAAACGCGGTGACGCGAATGGCCAGAATTCCGGTCGCCGGAACGATTCAGGATGACTACGGTCTGATGTCTGCAGAGTTTCAGTTTCTGGTGGATGATGAAACAAACTGGCGGCCACGT
>JBKDKA010000034.1:0-5266 GCA_046345315.1 Planctomyces sp. | reverse complement strand
ACCGTGAAACTCATTCACTCTCTGCCGAATCACCATGCGAGTCATCAAACCACCGGCGAATTTCTGAGACAAACCGCAGCGCGCTCACCGCGCCTTCGAGGTCCACAAACTGGTCGAGCATTCGAATGGCAAGCGCTACATCCTCATGGCTCAGTTCGAAACCCTCGCCGGTGACGCCAATCTTTCGATCAGTCACTGCTCACCTCGCCTTCTTCTTCGAATACCCCATCCGGTATCGCTTCGAAAAGCAACGGCAACTGTACCAGCATCGCACGGCCCAATTTCCGATGCGGAAGCCGGTAAACGCGAACCAGCCTTCGGAATGAGAGGTCCTCAATCTGCAATGCAGCCGCGATTTCTTCAGCCAAGCACCAGCCCGATTGAGGCAATCGGCTTCGCGGGGGGTCCGGTGTCTCACCTGAGTGACACCGCCTTGGCGTTTCTTGATGCTGCCCAGACAAAATGCTGAGCTCTCGCCGCAGTGAAGTTGTTTCACAGTTGTTACACGGCGCAGGGAATGTACCATTGGACATAGCCAACTCCTTCTTAGACAAGGGGACTGGTCAGTTCGCGCTTCAGGCGGCAACCTGTGGCGCGAACGCTTTGATCATGCCACCGGCGCGTGTTCTTGTCAACAGTCATCAGCATTCTGGTTGCCCTCCGGATCGTCGAATTATCAGCGACCATTCCCGGATTTGCCGCAGTGTTGGCGCCCAGCCGCATCCCGGATTTTCACACTCAAATGTCACGGTCTCATCGAACCACGCATGCAGTCCGCTACCGTTGGCTGGTACGTCTCTAGACTCATCGGAAGTGATTTCATCCAGCATTTCAAAGCCGTCCCGTTGAGATCTCGAGATCTCGAAAATTGAACCGAGGGGCATCAAAGTGCACTCTGACTGGCGCACAAGGTCCGCCACGATGTTTCGCCACGATTAACTCTCGTTCATCACGGTCAGCATCTCCTGAAAGCAAGACAACAATATCAGCATCCTGCTCAATAGATCCGCTTTCCCGCAGATCTGCGAGAGACGGACGACCCCGCTTTTCAGAGTCACGGTTCAATTGAGATCCCAGCAGGATCGGTACCTGAATTTCCATCGCCAATCGCTTCAACCCCCGGGACATACTCGCCACCTGACGTTCTCTGAGTTCATTCCGCCCAACCGGGGATTCGAGCAGCTGCAAGTAATCAATACAGACGATCTCAATTGAATGTCGGCGCCTCGCCAGACGGATCAGCGATGTCAACTTGCTGAAGTCTGAGCACTCAGCAAAATGCACTGGCAGTTTGCCAAACGAATCCCGGCTGAAAGAACGAAGGCCCCTTTCCGCAATTTCTCCGGCGCTCATTTCCAGACTGGCGATCAATCCCGGGCGTCCTGATCTTCCAGCGTTCAGAATGACCTGATGCATCAGTGTCGATTTGCCGGTACCGGGACGGCCGCCGCAGACGATCAATTGCCCGGGTCGAAGTCCACCGCGTAGTTGTCGATCGAGATCAGCCAGTCCCGTTGCGACAACCGCCCCGGGATCTTCATTTCGATGATCAGCCTCCTGAACCGCATCAGCAGCCGTTTTCAGTTCTCGCTGGTCGATATTCCCGGCGCGAATCGATTCCAGCTCACTCAGGACCGCGTCAATCGTTTCAGACGGTTCACAGGCTGGATCTTCTGCCGAGCTCTTCAGGCGTTCGCTGAGAAGCCTCAGTCTGTCCCTGCGATGTTGCTCACTCAACTGCTGAACGTAATACCGAATGTGCGCGCAGTGCGGGACTGCGGTCAGAGATTCCCGTATTCCGTCGTCGCCACCTGCTGCGGCCAGCTCACCACGTCGGGCGAGAAAGCCTGCCAGGGTCAGGGGATCACACGGCATCCCTGCTGCCAACATTTCACTGACCGCCTGGAACTGAATCCGAACGTCGGAAAAACTGAAGGTCATGGGATTCAGTTCGCCGGCAGCAAATTCTGCAGCCTCTTCGCTAAGCATCATGCTCCCGACCACTGAGAGTTCCACAAGCCGTCGGTCTGTCGTTTCTGTACTCCGAATCATTCTGCCACCTTTCGCCGGTCGAAGGCCTGAAGAAACTTCACTTTCAGGTCATTACGCTCGAGATCCTTCGCCTCTTCCACTCGCTTCAGCCCGATGCTTTGAAGAACCTGCCAGACGGGTTCATCAAGATCGTTTCGGATATTGTCAGGGCAATAGTGCGAATGTCTCTGCAAAGCGACCAGAGCGGCCTGCCATGCCTGCTCTGCATCCGGCGTTGCGGAAAGCCTGTTCCCGGCTCTGTCACGATAAACGCCGCTGAGCAGTTGTTCCGCATACCAGCGACGATTTGAATTCTTTCCACCGATCAGACCAGCCGCGTCGAACCACCCTGCCGGCTGCAGCATCTGCTGACTGCCCTCAATGGCGGACCGGAGTGACTGGAAGTCTTTCAACCGTTCTCGTTGCTCTGGGTCTCTCTGTGATCGAACCCATGCGTCAAAAATCGTTTTCCCGGGCGACTCAGTGTCTCGGATCTTCTGGCGAACGATCCCTGAAGAATGCCATGCGTTCCATTCAGTGCAAAACTGATTCAGTTCTGAGTCCGTCTTGCCCTTTGATTTTCGAACGACACTCGCCCCGGAAATCGAAGGATTTCCACCTTGTTCTTTCAATTGTTCTTTCTTGATATTTCTGTAGGCACGTGGTTCCTGATTGAGCGGCACGTGGTTCATCATTAGGGAGGCACGTGGTTCCTCTTTTACCTCTGAGGGACTCTGAAAAGCGGCACGTGGTTCCTCTTTTCGTCGCAGCTTTCCAAGGTTCAGTCGATACCGATTTGTGAGCGACCGGCCCTTCCCGATGGCCACCTGCAGGACTCCAATCTCTTCCAGTTCGCTTTGCCACTTCCGAACCGCACGTGGACTGGCATTCATCGCATTGGCCAACGTCGTTTGACTCGGCCATGCATCCTGATTGGTTCCGATGTAACGGTTCAGAGTGACCAGAAAGAACGTCTGCCCCATCGTCAGCTTCGCGTCTCGAATCAATGTCTCTCGATCGAAGGGGCTCTCACTCATCGGAAGGATCCTCCGTCCGGACAATCCCCCTCAGGCGCAGATACAACTCTGTGTCCAGTTTTCGCGGCTCATCCTTCAACCGCTTTTCCTGTGACCGCTCCGGATCCCTGGAGTCGTTTTTCGGCGAATTCGTCTGGTCATTCGCCTGAAGCAATGTGATAATCATGTTGACTGCCTCCAGCAGCGCGGTTTGCCAGACCGCAAAACGAGCTCGCCCCCGGAACCTCCCCGGGGGTTTTTTGTTTGATCACTCAGCCTTGCCGCCGGACAACTGGCCCAAACTGCTGAGGAGCTCGGCTCGCCGCCATCTTGGAGACCGATCGGAGATATAAACTGGCTGCGCGATCTTTCCGCGCTGTGCAAGGAGTTCAATCTGCCGCGTTGAGCATTGCAGGAGCTCCGCCGCTTGTTTCTTCGTGAGCAGTTCCGGCTGAGCCTGTGTCACCATCGCCATTGGTTCGCCTTTCGTCTTTTCCTTCGGCCTGAATCCGCTTGTGTGCGGGACTGAAAGGATTAAACGCGATCACCCCTCGAATACTCAAAAGATTTCGCGGGGTGTTCAGTGACTTGGTGACTTGTGATTACTTGTGGTGACTTATGTTTTCTCGAATGGTGACTTTTTTTTGTTCTCAGCCGATGCCAACCACAAGTTCAATTCAGGTTCACGTATGCTGCAGGCGTGCTCTCCGGGAACGTCCGTGAAACAATCTGCGTGGTCTCTTCGTCGTCGTCCCCATGTTGTTGTTGACCAGCGAAGAAGATGTTGCCATTCGCTGAACGTGTGGACAACAGGGAATGCAGGCGGTTTTGTTGCTTCAGTTGATGTCCCTTCCGGCAACTGCGCGAAAATAAATCGCGGAGTTTCATCCCGAGGAGGCAATAGGGAAGTGCGGCCGGTTCGAATCCGTTCGGCCATCGCCATCCGTTCGTTTGTCAGCTCATCAATCAGCCATGCGGGATCCGGAATCTCCATCCGACATTTTTCGAAAGCCGCCGGGCCGATCTTCAGCATGAGCGACATCGTCCCGGAAATGAATAGAAACGCCGAATGCACGACCCGCTCACCGCTGCCCGATGGATACTTCAAGTGACTCGTCTTCACCCCACGCGCAAGAATGAATTCGGAGTGCAGTGCAGTTCCAGGGGCAACGAGTCCCAGAAGTTTCTGAGTCCTTATCAAATCTGTCAGGAACCGCTCTGGCGGCTCTGATTTACTAGAGACCTGGCAGCACAACTCATTCCAAAGGTACACCACTCTGCAGGAGGCTTGGTACAGCGACTCAGGAAGTGAGTCTGGGCGAACAGGTTCAAGCTCAACGAAGAATTCCGGCGGCGATGCGTTGATGGGAACCATTACCAGCTGACCTCCGAAAGTCAGTCTCCGAAACGAAAGAAAGGGGGAAAGCAGTTCGGAGGCTGCGGTTCGGTCCGTCGACCTATCCCCAAGATGATCGTATCCAACAAATGGGGCTTTTCAATGGAGTTTTGGCCGGTAAAATGGAGCGTAAGTGCTTGTCAGTAAATGCTTTCCAGTCTTTTCTGTTTCTTCTCGTTCTTTGCCGGAAGGATTGCGCCCGTGGAGATGATGAACCCGCTATCCGACATCTCAGAAGACGTGAAAGAATCCGTGCGGGTCTGCAGCCAATGCGGCCGATTGTTGCCTCTCAGCATGTTTCGGTTGAAGACATCAGGGCAGAGAAATCGTCATCACGAATGCCACAGTTGCCACAGTCGGATGGAATCATCTCGAAAGGCGTCTCGTAAGAACGCTGCTCGAATGCAATCAGCCCGAAAGTGTTTCGCGGCGCTCCAACGTGCGGAGACTGCTGAACAGGCGGAGCGAATCGTCTGCGGCCTCGCCTCATCCTTCGGTGGTTCCGGAAAGCTGTTTCGATGGTGGCACAGGCACGTCCAACAGCATCGCAACACGAAACCGGAACAGTTGATTCCGTTTATAAAGGCGATGATGCAATTTGAAATTCTGCAGGACCGGAAGCGGGCTTATGTAGAAGACTTCCTCGCAACACCAGCGGGTCGTGTTGCGTTCCGGGACGAAGTGCGGCGGATGGTTCAGGAGAATCCGAAATTGGTGATTTTGGCTGCAGAGGAACTGAAAAGAGCTGGGCAAAACAACGACCATTGAAATTCTGCAGCCTCACCAACGGACAGGCTTCCTTTGCCGGTATAGATCCTTCATC
>JBKDKA010000033.1:0-3240 GCA_046345315.1 Planctomyces sp. | reverse complement strand
TCGTAATTCAGTGGTGTGCTGTTGGAGTTGTGTCGCCGAAGTTCGGTCTGAATCCGAAACGCTCTGGATAATCATCAGGGAGTTTTCTATCCTTCGGCACAGAAAAGTAATCTCCCGCAGCCGTTTTTCGAAGTGCAGCTCCGGCGTGCATCAGGGACTGGCCAGACGACGTTTCGGGTCCTGGTCAGATTTTCGGGTGGGGCAAATCCATTGCTTTCACGTTGACAGGAGGTCTGCGTGTTTCTTGTCCGCAGCATACGCCGACGGCTCGTCTCGGGATTTGCGGTCACGATCATTCTGATGTTCACTCTTGCTGGTGCCGGCATTCAGGGGTTGTTCTGGCACCGCAGCGCTGTTGAGGAACTCGATTTTCTGATCTGGAAGAGTCCGAATCGAGTTCGACTGAGTCGGGAAATCAGTCGAATTTCTGAAGCGATTTTTCAGCCGATCGACTTCAGGAAGCCTTCCGCCGCCGAACTGGCTGCAGGAGCCTATCGCCAACAGATCGCAGTTGCCGAATCGGAGCTCGGAAAATTTCGTGGCTGCGTGGAGGAACTTCCGGCGTCATCGCAACTGCTGCGGCAGCGTCATCACGTACTCACAAGAATCGATGGTGTGGCCGGAGAGCTTCACCGATTGTCCGATGCTTCTGTTGCTCTGTTTGCTGTCGTTAACGCCCGGGACGACACAGCACTGACGGATTTCCGCCTGAAGGTTCAGTTCAGTATCAGTGGGATTCAGAGAATTCTCGACAATCTGCCTGCGTACGAGGATCGGCAGTTCAATGCGCTTTCGCTGGAGAAGGATCGGTCCGAGCGACTTCAGACACTGATTGCGGCGGTTGCACTTACGGCCGTCGTCCTGACAATCCTGACGATGTATCTTGGATTCCGGTGGGTGTCGATTCCGTTGCGCAACGTTGCCGGGGGAGCCGTGCGAATCGCGAATGGGGATTTTTCGTATCGAATTCCTGTGGCGTCACCCTGGCAGGACGAGTTCAGTGACCTCGTTGACGGTGTCAATCAGATGGCAGATCGTTTCCAGGAAGCGGAACAGGATCTTCTGGGAAGAGTGAAGGAACGCAGCGAGCAGCTGGTGAGATCGCAGCGTCTTGCCGGTGTGGGATTTCTGGCAGCCGGACTTGCTCATGAGATCAACAACCCGATGTCCATCATTCGACTGGCTGCTGAATCGGTGCAGCTTCGGCTCCGTGGTGTTATTGATGAATCTGACCCGGACGGTTCTGAAATCGCAGGCCGTATTCGAATGATTCTTTCTGAATCAGTGCGTGTCGCCGACATCACTCGACGGCTGCTGAATTTCTCTCGGAGCGAAAAGTCTGAGATGCAGTCAGGAGATCTTGTCTTTCTGATTCGGGAAGTGATCACGATGGTCAGTCAGATGAAAGTCTGTGAAGGACGTGAAGTCGCGTTTGACCGGACTGAGCCGTTCTATGTTGAAATGAATGCGTCTCACCTGCGCCAGGTGTTTCTGAATCTTCTGGCAAATGCTGTTCAGGCCACTGATGAGGGGGGGCATGTCTCGGTGGCGCTCACTGAGAAAGTCGATTTCGTGCAGGTGATCGTCAGTGATGATGGCTGCGGAATGTCGGCAGAAACACTTCAGCATATCTTTGACCCGTTCTTTACTACAAAGGAAGCCGGGCAGGGCACCGGGCTCGGGCTCAGCATTACGCATCGCCTGATCGAAGACCATCACGGTACGATTCTGCCGTTCAGCGAGGGGCCCGGGAAAGGCAGCTCGTTTCGAATTCGACTGCCGAAGCGTCAGCCGGTGGCGGGGGCGGCATAAATGCGAGGCATTCAGGTGTGATTCGGAGCAGTTGCGTCCCGGCTGGATGGTTTCTGGAAAAACGCACCTGAACAGATTCAATCCCGCACTGATCATCAGAAATCGTTGTGGATACGACTCCCGATTTCTGTTTATACTGTAGAATGACACTGAGTGGACGCACTTGGTTGAGCGATGATTTCTGCGGAGTTTCGGAATGGCAGGAAATGCCCGAGGGGTTGTGTTCGGTTCAATCGGTGCTGCCGGGCTGATGGCACTGGCAGCGGTGCTTGATCTGGTGATGAAAATCCCGTTTCAGGGCCAGATGCTTCTGGACATCATGTTCCTGCTGGCAGCTGCTCTGGTGATCTACATGGGCATCGACTGCCTGAAGGACTCACGCTGACGCTCCTTTCCTCGCGTCGGACGGACTTCATTCAATCTCAATGCTGGCGACGCGAACGCTGCGGTATCCCGCCTGTGCCCGTTCCGAATGCCGCCAAATGGCCATTTTTCAGAATGCAAGTGGCAGCTTCCGACTTCTGACGTCGTTCTGAAGCCTCCGTCGGCATAAAAACTACAGGTCGTGAGTCGAGAGAACTCACATCCAGAGGACCTAGGTTACCAGAAAACGACCATTTCGGCTCGAAAATCGCCCGAATCTTCCGCGTCATTTTACCTGGATTTCGCGATCGTTGCGACAAGCGCGAAAAATGACATAAGTATTTGGCTGGTAAACGACTTCGGAGATTCAAGGCATCTGAATTTTGGCGTCGATAGTTCCTGCATGTCCCTCGGACTGCGACAGGTGATCGAGAGTCTGGATGACTCTGGTCACCTCATGAAACAGCTTCGCATATATCGACTGTGATGCCTGTTCTGATGTCCGTGATTCTGAGTAGCAGCGACCTGAGTACAGGTCAGTCAAACCCGCCGCAGGTTGAGGGAATTCGGCAAAGGTCTGCCGAGCGTTTCTGTTAACGCGGACATCAAGACGATCAGGGCGGTCGAAGGAACGATTCCTTGAGAAGGAGACAGTGCAAGATGAAATGGATCAGGATGTGTAGTGCAGCGATTGCACTCTCCGGTATGATGGCTTCGGCAGATGCCGGGCTTTTCGGATCCGGTGGATGTAAGAGCTGTGGCTGTGCAGAGGACTGTCAGCCGGCATGTTGTAAGCCGACGATTGCCCGTCCGTGTCACAGAAACGTATTCACTTATCAGAGAAAATGTTCGGACATCAAGCCACCGTGCTGTGACAGCTGCTGTGCACCAGAGTCATGCTGTGCACCAGCTGCATGTGGTACAGGCTGCTGCAACAGTGACCCAAGCTGCTGTGCACCAGCTGCATGTGGTACAGGCTGCTGCAACAGCGACCCAAGCTGCTGTGCACCAGCTGCATGTGGTACAGGCTGCTGCAACAGCGACCCAAGCTGCTGTGCTCCAGCT
>JBKDKA010000032.1:0-2135 GCA_046345315.1 Planctomyces sp. | reverse complement strand
CATCCATCCTCCATCCTCCATCCTCCATCCTACATCCTCCAATGTCAGATTCGATCCAGCGGACTTCTCACCATCAGGCCGGGGCGATTCAGCACATGAGTATAAATCATCGTCGTGCTCACATCGTTGTGTCCCAGTAGTTCCTGCACCGTTCGAATGTCAGCGCCACTCTGGAGCATGTGTGTCGCGAAACTGTGTCTCAGCGTGTGTGGTGTCACTTTCTTGTTGATTCCTGCGCTGAGTACCGCTCGCCTGAGAGCCGAAGCGAAAACGCTTTCATGCATGTGATGCCGGCGAACAATTCCCGTGTGAGGATCCACAGAGAACTTCGACGCAGGAAACAGATACTGCCACTCAAAACGACGCCCTGCTTTCGGTGACTTTCGGTCATACGCGAACGGCATCCGAACTTCGCCGAACCCCAGACGCCTGTCTTTATCATGAAGCTCACGCGCAAACTCCATTTGATCCCGAACGGCAGAGACAACAGAATCCGGAAGGACCGTTAGTCGATCTTTAGCTCCCTTGCCATCACGCACGGTTAACTGTCGTGCCGACAGATCGACGTCTTTGATCCTTAATCGCAGCCCTTCATAATGGCGAAGACCGGCACCGTAAAGCAGCTTTCCAAATAACTGATGACGAGGTGCGATCGCTTGCAGCAGAGCTGCTACTTCCTCCGTCGTTAAAACGACCGGAACATGAATCGATGGTTTCGCTCGTTCCGCATTCAGAAACTTGATGTCTCGCTGAAGCAGATCGCGAAACAGAAACAGCAGAGAACTGAACGCCTGATTCTGCGTGCTGGAAGCGACCGTCTGAGTCACAGCGAGGTCTGACAGGAAATCACGAATCTCTCGTTCGCCGACTCCGGACAGCGGACGAGCCCACGGGGCGCTGGACGGTGATGAGTCGACGGAGTTGCCTCCATCTGTTGCAGTCGCGCTGTGATGTCCGGGGGGATGATCATTTCGGAAATCAGACATCGCCTTCCGGCCGGATGATGAGCGAGGTTTTGAGGTTTCCTGTGGCTGCAGTGAAACCCCGGCATGGTTCAGAAACCGATAAATCCATCCGACGTACGCCCGCTCCGTGTTCTTCGAGTAATGACGGATGCGCATAAGCTTTCGCATTTCCTGAAACAGTTGAGGTTCATCAGGGTCAATGCGGCCGATCAGTGTGTCCTCGTCAACATCGAAAATATCAACGGAAAGCTCGATGTCACCCTCATGTTGAAATGGGCGTTGAGTCACATCACGCAAAGTGTGTTCGTCGGTGTCTGCGCCACTCTCGGCTCCGGAACGATCACTCCGGCCAACTCCGGATGGATCGCTCTCCCCAGCAGGCTGGGAGGCGGACTGCCTCCGTCGGGCAAGAGTCTCTCGTTCTTTGAGTTCCTGCAGCACGACGCGGATCTCTTCAAGATTGGCCTGCACCTCGTTGAGCACTTTGCGTTGGTAGAAACTCAGAGCCATCACTGCCTGAAGCCGCATGTACGCAGGTTTGCGTCTGGAGACCAGCGACTTGAGAAAACGGATGACCTCCGGCTCGGTGACTGAGATTCGCTCGGCGTTCGACTGCGACGTAAACGCCGCATACTTCTCGAACCACCTCGGAAACCACTCCTTGTCACCGTTGCGCAGATTCGAATTCTGCGCAGCCTCATACATCGCCCGTACAGACATTTTCCATCCCCTCATGGTGTTCATCAAGTTGACTTACGACTTGGGCACAGTGTATACTCCGTGGTAAGCACGCGTCAAATATCGATATTCCACCCGCGCGTGATACACGCGGCCACCGGTGGGGAAATCCCCAGAAAGGATGTCACCCACGGGATTATCACGCGCAACGGATAATTCAAAGTTCGTTGCCCAAAAGGTAATCGCAGGATATGCCGAAGCGACTTTCAGCTCGTTGGATATTGATTTCTGTCGCCGTCTGTGGAGCATTTTGCTGCTTAGCCATACGTGCAACGAGTCGCGCTCAGAACTTCGTGACAAGCTTCGACGGCAAAGCAGATGTCCGAAAGTTGTCGTGGCTCGACGAAGGCTTACGTGAAGGTGTGCATGCGCGCACCAGAGAACTGGGCCTCGATACGACGTTTTGCGGTTACTACTACCCTGAACTGCAGC
>JBKDKA010000031.1:0-4920 GCA_046345315.1 Planctomyces sp. | reverse complement strand
GCGCTCTGGATTGGATGTTTTGGACTCTGCACAGCGCGTTGTCCAAGTGTGATCTATCATCATGTGTCAGACGAAACGGAGACGAGCTCTGCTGAGGAGCAACTCGTCAAGGGATAGTCTGACGTGGGCGGGGAAATCCGTCGCGGCTGCAGAAATCTTCTGCAGCCGTCTCTTCAATCGCGATTTCTTTGTCCCACCTATGCCTTTAAAAACCTACTGCACTCCTGCCTTCACGATTGCTGCTCGAACTGCTCTGGGCTCATGTAACCCAGATGGCTGTGCAGACGAGTGCGATTGTAAAACGTCTCGATCCACTGAAAGATGGCCTGACGAGCTTCGTCACGAGTTGCATACCTCTGCTGGTAAACAAGCTCCTTCTTCAGGCTCGCAAAAAAACTCTCCGACACCGCATTGTCCCAGCAGTTGCCTTTCCGGCTCATACTGCAACGAATCTCATGACGAGCCAGAGCCGCCTGAAAAGCCGCACTGCAATACTGGCTGCCACGATCTGAATGCAACAATAAATTGTCTTTCACACCAAGTCGTCCAACAGCCATCTCCAACGCCGAAAGAAATACGTCCGTCGTCATCTCATGGCTCATCGACCAGCCGATCACACGCCGCGAAAACACATCGATCATACACACCAGATACAGAAATCCTTCCGCTGTCGTGATGTACGTTAAATCCGAAACAACCTTCTGGCCCGGGCCTTCTGCGGTGAAATCTCGGTCCAGAATGTTCTCTGCAACTGGCAGAGAATGTTGTGAATCCGTAGTCGTTACACGAAATCTTCTCGCCGTCGATGATGCGATCCCCTCGCTGTTCATCAGCTTCGCGACCGTGTTCTCGCAAACCTCATAACCACGTTTCAACAACTCACGGTAAATACGCGGACTGCCATAAGCATGCATCTCACGATCCGCGTGGATGACGTGAATCGCTGAAACCAACTCTGTCCGCTGAATCGCCTGAAGACACACCGGACGAATCTTCCATGCATAGTAGCCCGAACGACTTACCTGCAGCACGCGACACATCACAGACACCGGCCACTGATCAAAATGATCCTGAATGAACTGATATCTCAGTTCTTTTCGTTCGCAAAGAAGGCCGCCGCTTTTTTTAAAATCTCCCGCTCCATCAACAAGCGACGGTTCTCGTCACGAAGACGACGAACCTCAGCTTCCAGATCACTCTGAGCAGCCTGCGTCTCTGACTTCTTTCCGTACGTCTGACGCCACTTCCGAAGCAGATTCGCATTCACGCCCAATCGACGACCCACCTCCGCTGTCGTCAAACCTTCCGACTCGATCATACGGACTGCGTCACGACGGAACTCCTCCGTATATTTCTTATAAACCTTACCAGCGTTACCAACCGGCTTCTTCGTCATCGCTTGCGCTCCTTGTGGCCTCTACTCTACCACACTTTTTAAGCGCCTACTTTCTTTGGGGAATTCCAGGAGTGAGGTAATCGATCGCTGAGTGTTTGCGTTCGAAGTTGTAGTAGCGAACGTAGGGCGAGATCTCTTTTGCCGCTTCTCTGATAGTCTTGTATTCGGTCATCTCGAGTTCGTTCTTGATCGTTCCGATTCCACTTTCCATGAATGCGTTGTCGTAGCAGTTATCGGCACGACTCATGCTGTCTCGCATCCCGGATCGCTTCATCACAGATCGGTATTCATTGCCGGCGTACTGGCCGCCGCGGTCGGTGTGATGAATCAGTCCCGCAGCTGGCTGCCGCTCCTTGATCGCCATTCGAAGACAAGTCAGCACAAGCGATTCTGTCATGTCGTCCTTCAATGACCAGCCAACGATCCGTCGCGAGTAAAGATCCAGCAGCAGAGCCAGATAGCAGAATAGTCCACCTTCGAGTGGTATGTACGTAATGTCGCCAAGCCAGATCTGACTGATGCGAGTCGGTGCGGCTGCATCCAGCAGAAGGTTCGGCGAGTATCCAAGTCTATGCCTGCTGTCCGTTGTTTTTGGCACAAACGATTTCGGCTGAATCGCTCGCAAACCCAGTGTTTTCATGACTCGGGAGACTTTTCTTGGGCCGCATTGATGGCCATGCTCTTTGAGTTCGCTGACAATCCTTCGTGCACCGTAACGACGTCGATGTTGCTTGAATATGATTCGAATCAATGGAGCGAGTTCAGCATCCTGCTCTTCGAAAGTTGTTGGTTCAGAGGCTCGCCATGCATAGAACGCAGTGCGATTCACTCCCATGAAGTCACAGATCTCCGACAGCGAGGCAATGCCTTCGAAAACAATCGCTTCAATGGCCGCATAGACATCTGCTACTCGCTGCGGCCGAAAATAGCCAACGCTTTTTTTAGCACGTCACGCTCCCGCTCGACGCGACGAAGTTCGTTCTCCAGCTCGCGAACTCGCGTCTCAAGCGCACTGGCGACCGGTCCGCTTTGTGTCAGCCGTTCTTGCTTCCAGCGGTATAACATGTTCACGTTCGGCAAACCCAGCCGCTCCATGACTGATGGCGCAGTATGACCATCCAGCAGCATCTGCACGGCCTCTTCCTTGAACTCATCTGTGTAACGCCGACGAGTGTCCTTTGACTTCGATACAGCCTTCTTCCGAGCCATCTGCAAGGTCCTTTCTGTGGCTCAGAATAAGAGATTCACCTGTCCCTGAAACCGGCAGCACCTCAGGGCGTTTCTTTGTGGTGAGGGGTGTGAACATCGAAAGCTGTGGGTGGAGGATCGGCTGAAGGAACTGGCGTCGATTTTTGCCATCGAAGTGTGTGCGTATGCGGTGCTCGATAATCATCTGCATGTGGTTTTACGGTTGAATGATCAGGCGGCTGCGGGCTGGTCGGATGAAGAGACTGTTCGTCGTTGGGGTAAGTTGTTTCCTCCTCGAGGCAAGGATCGACAGGCGTTGAAGGTGACTGAGGCCTGGGTTGAGGATCGGCTGAAGGATGCGAAGTGGATCGCTGAGTGTCGCAAACGGCTGAACGACCTGGGCTGGTTCATGAAGTGCATCAAGGAACCACTGGCTCGGATGGCCAACCGTGAGGATGAATGCCGCGGGACATTCTGGGAGGCTCGATTCAAGAGCATCGCGATTCTGGATGAAGAAGCTCTGCTGACGACTCTGGCGTATGTGGACATGAATGTGATGGCCGCCGGCATGGCGAAGACTCCGGAGGAATCGACTCATACGTCGGTTAGGGCGAGGGTGGAGCATTGCCGAGAACAGGGTATTCTGGATGACATGGTGAATCAGCCGCCTGATCGGACTCAACGCGACACGACACCGGAAGACGAATCATTCTAACTCGTGCCGATTCAGGATCGACGTGGCGCAGGGTGCAGTGCCCGCGTCGAAGACACGGGCTACATTGCGCCAGGTCAGCGTGCGGGGATGAGTGCTCACATGAGCCTTGCGTCCTACCTGCGTCTTCTGGACTGGAGCTGTCGATTGTTTCGTCCGGGGAAGGCACGGATTCCCGTCGAGGTCGCCAATATTCTCGAACGTCTCGGCAGCAGCGCGGACCTTTGGCATCATCGCTTGAAGAAGCTGCGAGAAACGGAACGGCTCTATGGTGTGGTCTTCGCCGTCAGTCGAGAATCGGTGAATCGGTTCGCTGATTCGAAGGGGCTGTCGCGACTCGCAAACACAACGGGGTGATGGCGCGTAGGCACAGTGAATTACGTGGTTGTCAGCATTCACTGTTCGGTGCCTGAACTGCCGATGTGGATTAATCGGGGCCATCACGAACGCCGTGATCGGAACGTCAGCCCGATCGGCCAGAACCTCTTTGGCCTGCGGCCCACCGGTTGCACAGCAACCGGTGCTACCCTGCTTTCGAGCTTCAACGTCGGCGACGAAGCGACGGACGCAATCAGGGCTTTCTTTTTCTCCGGAGCCCTCATTGCTGGATTGTTTGGTCTGACTCTCAGCAAAATGACAATCGTTCAGGCTGCGGTTGGTTTAGCTGGCCTCTGGGCAGTGCTTGGATAGGATCAAACCAGTAGCACTTTGCGTTCAAAATTCGTTCCAAATCCGCCTAGCCATTCGTGCAGCAGATTGTTGCGGTGGGGCCGAAGAGCAAACGGATAGCAGAAACATGACTGCCATGTTCTTCGTTGCTGAAACCTGTTGACGCCTCGGACTGCGTCTACTGCAATACGTTCACGCGGCTATCAAGGCCTCTCCCGGTCAAAACCAGCCCCAGAATTGCTTTCCACCACCTACTGACAGGCCGAACCGTTACTATGGAGCTGAGGTTTTCTCTGTAGATCGCATTTCAAAACCGGGACAGGCTCCCTTGCAGTTGCTGAACTTGCAAGAAAACACCGCGTTCGTTGGGGTCCAGTCCCGGTTTTGAAACCACCTGTAGAATGCCAGTGAGGGTTGCGAGATGGGCTTGTTTGTTCGAAGGCGATTCGGCTTTGGTGTCGGCATGATTCTGGGGCTCAGTGGTCTTGTGTTGTCAGCTCAGGTGGCAATCGCAGGGGAACCAGTCGAGCCGGTGGCGTTTGGGCAAGCGGGGGTTACGGAGGCTTGGGAGAAGTATGCTGATCGGTTGACGTTCGGGCGCGGGCAGACGCTGGCTCTGGTGGATGATGGCTGCACGATGTCGATGCCGGAATGGATGGCGGTGAATGATCAGGTTCCCAAGGTCCGGGTGACGTGGGATAGTGTCGATGGGGATCCGGATCCCAAGCACGAAGGCAAGGGATACCACGGTTCCACGATTGGTGTTCCCTCATCGCTGAATTATCAGGGAAAGTGGGGGGTAGCTTATCAGAATCAGGTGGCGGTTATTCGTGCTCTGGAGTGCTGCCACTGCAACGTCAGCGACGGCGAACCGCTGGCTCGTGGTCTTCAGTGGGTGATTGACCATCACAAAGAACATCTGATCACGACAGTTAACCTGGCGCCTGTGGATGAC
>JBKDKA010000030.1:0-57941 GCA_046345315.1 Planctomyces sp. | reverse complement strand
GCTTCAACCTTCCAGCCTGTTCCCTGTGTCTTCAGAACAAGGCCTCGATAAACACCCAGCCATCTCGTTCCCCCGTCACGTGTCAGACACAACCGTGACATCTCCGTTTCCGACGCAGGAATTCCATGCAGCCGCAGGAGTGAAGCTGCGGCTGCCGGTGAGCATGAAATGTCTGACGTCTGAAACTGCAGAGCTCTTCCGGGCTTCAATGGAAGGCAGAGTGGTGGGTCACCCGGAATCGGACTGATCAGTGACCATGCTGCGAGTCCGCAGGTAATTCCGCACAACGCCGTTCGTCTCCAGAGCAGAACAGTCGGAGTTCCGACACACATCCCGACGCAGAAGCATCCGATCAAAGGCAGCCAGTTCCCCAGAACAATGATCGATGGCAGGGGGATTACATGGACCAGAAGCGGCCGTTCCCAGAAGCACCGGAAATAGGCGAAGATCGCGAGAGCAGTCGCGCACTGAACAATCAGGAGAATCCGACCTCGATACCGCCTGGCAACATGCGCACCTGATGCGATCGCCGCAAGGCACAGTCCAAGCATGAACACAACGCTCAGGTAGAGATCGGTCATCTAGCTCACACTCCCTGTGACTGATGCCTCCGTGCGACTTATGGAGAAAATATGGTGTACGTCATTCAGCACAACACCATGGTTTCGCACGATCCGGAAAACCTGCTTCTTATTCTTAGTTCGGAAGTCTGCCTCTTTCCAGTAATTCCTGCAAGGTTTCATTTTGCAGCCGGAGTCATCAGTACACTATCGTCACGACCCGAACCTCGATCCTGTGCTGAATTGCTTAGTTAATCACCCGGCGAAACAGCGGTCCGCAGGAGGTCAGGTCGATTTCAAGCATGCCGGACGCCCGTAGATTTAGTGTCAGATGGGATTTACCCCACGGCAAAATCATCAATCGGAGCCTTTCGCGATCGATTCTGCACGTCTCGGCATTTACTGCCGAATATCTGTTTTGAAGACTCATCCGTCAGGCAGAGCCCGAGTAAACAACATCAGTTCCGGAGACACTCGTGAACCACGCTGGAAACGCACCATCGAGATCGGACCTTCAAAATAAGCCATGGGAAGTCGAGGTCTTCTTCGACGGCGGATGCCCGCTTTGTCGTCGAGAAATTGACATGCTCCGAAGGCGGGATCTTCAGTCGCGCATTCTTTTCACGGATATTGACTCCCTCAGTGATCCGCTCGCGGCTGTCGGCAGGAGTCGCGATGAGCTCATGGCACGCATCCATGGCAGACTGCCGGATGGCACATGGATCGAAGGTGTTGAGGTTTTTCGTCGACTCTACGCGGCTGTCGGATTCCGAAAGCTGGTCTTCCTGACACGACTTCCGCTGATTCGAGAAATGCTCAGTCTGGGTTATCTCGTCTTCGCAAAGAATCGGCTTCGGTTCACAGGACGCTGTGACAGCAATGGATGTGCAATCCGGCCCTCGGTTCCCGTCACTCCGGCCGAATCCCGCTGAGCCATTCCCCCATGAAGCCGGAACTGCTCAGTCTTTCCCACTACGCAGCAACCCTCCTGATGACAGGGATCATCTGGATGGTGCAACTCGCTCATTATCCCGCGATGATCTACAGCGATCGCGAATCGTTTCAGGAATATTCCGAGAGAAACCAGCAATGGACTTCGTGGGTGGTCATCGCCCCGATGTGCACGGAACTTCTCACTGCAGTCGCTCTTTTGTTCACCATGCGTCAGGCAGCAGAACGAACCGGAATGCGACTGGACGCCGGCAGCCTGATGTTCCGGTCGTCCGTCATCATTCTGCTCATCATCTGGCTCTCAACGTTTCTGATTCAGGTTCCGATTCATCGACAGCTTCTGGCGGGTTGGAATGAAACTCTCATCCAACGACTCGTCGCCACCAACTGGATTCGCACCATCGGCTGGTCCGTGCGGTCGATTCTGCTGACGACGCTGCTGATCCGAAACAGCTGATCGCTCAGATGACGAAATCGGTCGACCGTCCGAGGATTCGATCGATGAGATCCTGGGAAAAGTCAACGGACGGCGACCGCTCCGGATCCAGGTCAGTCGGGTTGATCCCGCAGTAAACCGACCATGGTCCAAGATGCCGCCAACGGCCGGCTCGTTTAGGTTCGCCCGGCAGAACCGGTGTTGTGCATCGGTTGCACCCGATCGTTGTGAAACCCTGTTTGTGCAGAGGATTCAGAATCACCTGATGCTGCTCGATGTATTCTCGCAGCTGTTCATCCGCGAAATTTGCCAGCGGATTGACTCGCAGACAATTCATTCGGGAATCGATCGCAAGAATCGGACAGCCATCGCGACGTCCGCCATCGGCACGTCGAAGACTTCCGATCAGAGCATCAAATCTTCCTTTGGCCGTATCGAGGGGCTCTGATTTACGCATCTCGCAGCACTGCTTCTGTCCCTCGGGAGTCAGATACAGAACTCCGTATTTTTCCGTCTGCTCTTCCATCGTTAACTCGGGCTTCAGCGTCTCAATCTTCAGCCCATAAGCCGTCATCAGCCGGTCACGTGTGTCCAGCGTTTCCTGAAACAGCACACCGGTGTCCACGAAAAGGATTGGCATCGACGGAGTGCTTTGCGAAATCATGTGGCAAAGTACGTTACCGGATTCCTGCATCGCAGTAAGTCCGGCCGCTCGATCTCCGAATACCTGACGCGTCCAGCTGAGAAGTTCCTGAGGCGTTCGGTCCTCGAAGGTTCGGTTCAATTCCATCAGATCCAGCTGACTCAGGCGGGGCATTCGTTGATTCCATTATCCTCAGTGATTGCATTCTGGCAAACTCGAGCGTATTTCAGGATCAGGACTGGATCTCATGTGACTGCAGCTTTCACTGAGTTTTCCCCGCGCGACGGGAGCCAGTCCTGGCATTGAAACCACCTCGAACAACACCTGCCCGATCAACTGCTTCAGTTTCAGAAGCAGAGTTCCTGATCAGCCTCAGGTTGTCGCGGCGAATCATAGCGGCTGGCAGTTTCAGGAGGAATGGAAAAGCACGCCAGTCTGCGACTGACCAGAGCAGGGCAGACGCCCACATTGATTTTCGATGGCTGGAAACGCAGGAAAGCCGCGATGTTCGCGGCTTTCCGTAAGCGTTAATTCTGATTTCTGCTGCCGAAGAAGCAGCGGCGCCTTAATCTGCTGAAGACTGACGTGCGTCCCACCACCAGCGATTTTCCGAATGACCTGCAGGATGAGCACTTGTTTTCACAGCAGCGAGTTCGGGTCTCTGGACGTAACTGTCGGCGTTCTTCACGATACTCCGAAGATCACCCCGAACTCCACCAGCGACCTGAATCACAACATCCCCACCGGGGTAGACGCGGGATTCTGCGGCCGTCATGAGTTCCTGAGGCACTTCCACGGACGCTGCGACATATTCACCACCCACAGCGAATGAAGTGGAATTCAGACCACTGCGGGCTGAGATCCCTGTGTTATGAGCAAGTGCAGCAGCCAGTGCGAGATCGAATACGTTTTCAAGGTCTGCAAAGACCGCATCGGATTCCGCAAGTTTTGGAAGGTGTTTCGTAAAGAGCGATGCGAACTCGGCGTTTGCTCGATCAGCCTTTCCTGTCGACTTTCGGTCCCCATCAGCACCGACAAGTTGGTTTTCCGAGAGGCACTGCACGCTGCGATCCGCAAAATGCCAGGTGTTTCGGTCAGGAGCAACTTCGATGGCACCATAAGCTACCGTCATCCACCAGCGGAGTGCTTCTGCTTTACCGGATCCTTTTCGCTCTGAACGAGACAGCAGATCGAAGTAGCTCTTCATTCCGCTGACACCATCGCGACGTCCGATACCGATTTCCTTCATGCGATAGTCCGCATCAACGATGACTGATGCCACTCGCGAATCTGTCGGAACGCCCTGCAGAATGACGTTCTGCATTCCCAGAGTCGACTGCAGTTCCTGCGTCCACTGAGCAGCGTTGGATGCTGTCAGCTGGCCACGATGCGATTTCAGGTAATCGTTCAGTGCCTTGACCTGTCCCTGTTTCGGGTCGATGGAACACATGAAGTATCCGGCACCATCTCGTGAAAATGTTCTCCAAAGAGTCACAAGGTCATCCAGCTTCAGGACCGGGCGTCCGGATTCAACACCGACGAATCGGCCATCAGCATCCTTCTTCCAGTCCTCGGCAGGGCCACCAATGAGAACCTCTCCGGTTTCCGGAATCCGCACAAGATACTGCAGCTCGTTAATACCAGCCAGCACCTGAGCCTCTTCTGAAATCTCTCTGCCGGCAGCAGACTGTTCGCTGAGAAATTTCTCAAGACGATTCAGAGAGACAAACCGCAGTGATGACTGCTGGCGAACGTTCTGATTCCGATTTCCGGTTCGAGCCAGTTCCGCTGCCAGAAACAGCTGTGATTCATCCAGAGAAGCGACCACAGCTCCCATGACTGCGGGGCCACCAATCAGCACACCCTGTGCAAATGTGGAAAATCGAGGCGTACCCAGTTCTTCGTCTTCCCAGACAGCAGGTGCAGTCTGTTCGCGAATCAGCTGAATCAGTTGACTGAAATCGGCCAGATTGCTGCCCCCGGCTGTTTCCATGGCCGCCTGAGCTCGTTCGGCTGTTCGGAGGTCTCCGGCGACACGGGCTGCTGCCTGCAACTGGCTGGCTGCACGTTCGAAATTGCCCTGTTCCGCTGCCAGTCTGGCCTCGATTCGAAGGCGGCGAGATTCCAGCTTCTGATCCGCCTCTACCGATTCTCCGCTGTTCGGTTCCGAAGCGACTCCGATCACTGATGATGTCGCCAGAACGGCCATCATCAGAACTCGCAGAGGCATCAAAGGCATGGCAACATCACGGACAGCAAATCTCATCTGTTTTCCGCTGACCCGTCTCAACAAAGAAAGCATCTGCATGCCCCCAAAAAAGTCCTGAAAACGACTGGAACCGGCACGAAGCGCTCCCTGCTTCAAGGCGTCGTCAAAAACTGCCGCTCGGCAAAACGTCCCCCCAGCGGCGCAATGACTTCCTGACAAAGCCACTCATCTCTTAGGATCGTCGCCGCAGAAGGCAGCGTCAAGAAGATTTCACCAAATCCCGCACGCAGCGTTTATCCTGGTGACACCCGGTTTTCCGGTCAGGAGAAATGGCGAGGAAGAACGGACGACTCGCCGGCCCGATCTGCCAGAAATCACCACAGGTCTTCGACAATTCCCTGACCGGAATGCATCAGACGCGACACGCTCGCCCAGTCCGGTGCATGGTGAAGAATTCGCAGCCAGACATGATGTCCGCGAGCGATGCCCTCGAGAGAAAGATGATTCCCGAGCTGATCATCGCTGTGAATCGCCTCCGACTGCCAGTAACACTCAGGAGGATCATCGAATGCATTGATGACACGACTGACATCCACCTGCAGTCCGGACGAAATCGTATTTCCGTCCCGAGGCCCTCCGACGACTTCTGTTCGTCCGATAAACAGGGTCACTTCCCAGACGCACTGTTCCGGTTCGTAAAAGTAGTGGCAACCGATCGGCGGAAGCGAACCATCATCGATGATTCCCCTGGACGCATCACTGACAAACCACCTGAGCCAGGCGGGTGGGAGTGATTGTTTTTCGGGGGATTCTGGATTCATGGCGGGGGGGAGGACGCATCCGGCGCCTGATCGTTTCTTGAGTGGCATTCCGTCGGGGATGGCTGAGACTGACACACTTTCCTCAAATATTAATAAAGCAAACACCGTTCCACTGCCCTGGAAGGCTCAAGAACACATTGTTTTCTGACTGCAGGGCGAAATGACACGGAGCCTGTTCAGTTGTCTTTACATTTTGTTGTTGCAGAATGACAACAACCGGCGTCATTTCACAACGGACCGCTTCCAATGAGCGGCATGAACTGGAACCGAACTCGCCGCTGCTCCATCTGAACCCTGAAGGCTCGCTTTCGAGCGTTGAACATCTGACATCAGCCAAGAATGGATGCGGCAATGGCTTTCAGCTTCTCCAGAGCCTGCTCCGGATGCTCGCTGACGAGTTCAATTCTTCGACCAGTCAGATTACGCGGCTGCCGGCGAACGGCGGCTTCCGGCCCCCCCGGGATCAGAATGACTCGAGCAAACACGTCCGATAACGCTCGGTTTTGTGCGTCAGCGTCAGCCGTGACAGGTGAACACAACTGAAGAAGATCTGCCAGCTGCCGATCGTTGACGATCTGACTCTGAAGCCAGCCGAACTCAGTGTCAGTACACCCTGACAATTCCAGAACAATCGGTCGAATACGGAGATCCTGCAGAAGCTCTGCAATCGTGGTACCCAGAATCGGATGACGCATCTCCGGAGCGATTTCGGCTGCCGGTCGCAGCACGAAATCTCGATACCACATCGCCGGATGAGGTACGACAATCTCCGGCTCATCCAGAAGCAGGTCACTGTAGAAAATCAGATCAAGGTCGAGAGTTCTCGGTCCCCAGTGGATGGTCCGAACTCGCCCGAAATGATTCTCCGTCTCGTGCAGTCGTCGCAGCAGGCTCTGTGCGTCAAGGGATGTCGATATGACTGCTGCTGCATTGAGAAATTCAGCGCCGGCCTGTGATCCGACAGGGGCCGTTCGAAAGGATCGACTGATCTGTTCTACCTGAACTTCAGTCGATTCAAGACTTTTCAGTGCGGAATGAATCACGTCAGATGAGATTTCGACGTTTCCGCCAGCAGCAATCAGACAACGGCAACGGTTCACCAGAATGTCCCTGCTTCAGGTTTCCGGCAGAATCCCGTTGACGGTCAGCAGTACAGCGATCAGAAGCCGTGAGTGTTCAGCTGGTTGACACTTCGACCCCAGTAGCCGTTCGCTCCGCCACCGACAGACGTGATTCCAGCAATAATGACCACGAGAATCAGCGCAAGCATCACTGCATACTCAACGGCCGTTGGGCCGCTTTCGTCGCAGAGAAATCGCTTTACACACCGGATCATGGACATATTCCTTGATGCAGTCACGGCCTGTTCCGCCGTCTCTTCGAACTCTTGGTTTTTTTTCACGGAATTCAGAAAAAAGCAGCGAAAACCAATATGGGCGGTCAGACGGATTTTCTGAAAACCGCTACATTCGGCACGACTGACAGAGGTGTCAGCAGAAAACAGCTCCTGAGTTGAGGAAGTCTTCGGAAACATGAGTGGTTATCAGGATCGCCTGAACAATCTGATCCGGCAGCGCGGCACTCCAGTGCTGGTCGGAATCGATCCACGCTGGGATCTTCTCCCGAAGGCGATTCGCAGTCAGGCGGAAGCATCGTCAGGCGAACTTCACCAGCAGATGGCGTTCGGATTCGAGGCTTTTTCAAAAGAGCTGATCGATATCGTGAGCCCGCTGGTCCCGGCGATCAAACCGCAGGTCGCATTCTTTGAACAGCTGGGTGTTCCGGGAATGCAGGCACTTCAGTCCGTCATGAAGTACGCTCGTCGTGCCGGGCTGATCGTCATTGCCGATGCAAAACGCGGCGACATTGGTTCCACTGCTGAAGCCTACGCCGATGCATGGCTTGCCGGTGAAGACCCGGATGCTGCTGCCTGGGCAGCCGACGCCGTTACCGTCAACCCGTACCTGGGCGCCGATACGCTGGTTCCATTTCTGCAGGTCGCGGTCCGTCGAAATGCCGGTGTCTATGTGCTTGTGCGAACCAGTAACCCGGGTGCTGCAGACTTCCAGGATCGAGTGACCGACAACAATCCTCTTTACGCTGCCGTCGCCGACCGAGTTCAGGAGTTGTCGCACAGTGCCTGCGGTGCTGGTGATCTGTTCGGTCCGCTGGGCGCTGTCGTTGGTGCAACATGGCCGACACAGCTGCGCGAGCTCCGAACCCGCATGCCCAGTGTACCGTTTCTGATTCCCGGATACGGTTCACAGGGAGGAACGGCTGAGGACACTGCCGGCGCATTCCGGCACGATGGACTCGGAGCAATCGTCAACAATTCTCGCGGGATTAACTTCGCCTGGACACAGAAGCTCTGGAAAGAACGCTTCAGTCCGGATGAGTGGAAACAGGCTGTGGAAGCCGCAACCCGGGAAATGATCCGAGACCTTGCAGACAATACTCCCGCTGGCAGCCTACGAACGAACGGGTAGCACTTCGTCGTCGTCCTGCTGCCGAATGGCTCGTCGTTCCTCTTCCGCTTCCGGCTCAAATGCGTCAGGCATCGGACGAAACGACAGCCGAACACCGTCCACTTCGATCTCCTGAATTCGGTAAGCTCCCGAACGTGTGGATCCGGCCACTCGTGGCATGGGGCCACGGTTGGTCGGCAGTGGATTTCGAAAAAACGTCTTTCGACGCACGGAATTGCGGTCACCGGAAGGCTCACTATGGTCTTCCTGAGGCACGGCAAGCACAATCTGAATCGCCGGCGTCGACGGATAACGCAGAGTCATGGTCAGAGATTCTCCACTCGATGGTTTTGCACCAGCATCCAGTGAAGTCACAAAACTGTACTCCGTTCCCTGAGCCGTTGACCGCTGACCAGCCGGATGAAACACGAGAGGTCCGTCTTCGATCTCTGCGTCCGCTTCCGCAAGCTTCCACGCAGATCCTGCGATGACCGAAACCGCGTTGACTCGCCCGGACTGAACTCGACTGGCCTGCAGCGATGATGTCAGCAGATTCTCTGCCGCACGAGGAATTCGATTCGGGCCAAGCAGGCGAGCACAGAGCAGCAGCCCCGGCACCGGAACACGCTCCACGATCTTTTCATCTTCGAGCAGTTCGGCAAGCCGGGATCGGTTCTCCGACTGATAATACAGCGAAACAAGAGCCAACGAACTCTGGTCTCGCTCCAGCTCGTCATCCATGTTGCAGAGAATCAGGTCTTCTGCCTCACTGTATTTCTGATGACGCCCCAGTACCCAGGCAGAAACAAGATTGGATTCCCAGTTTCGACTGGAAAACTCGAAGGCGCTGATCGCGGATGCCACTGCAGCGGGATCACCGCGAGTCTCCTGGATCAGCGACAGATTGGCCATGCAGCTGGCGAGCATATCGTCCTGACGGAAGTGACCGCGACCGATCTCTGCCAGCGTTTCAAACGTGAGTGCTGCCGCTTCAAGATCGCCGAGTTCCTGCTGTGTGCGCGCGAGGTAATACCAGTAGGGCGGATAGCATTCCATGAATTTTTCGAGGCGGCCGAGCATTCGAAGTCGGCGACCAGGATCTTTCTCATTCAGTACGTCCGCAAGCTGGTCCAGATCCTGATCTCGAAGGAGCCATCGATCCGGGATCTGGTTCTTACGGCTCAGACGCCAGAAACTGTCCAGAAATGTTGATGACCGCGCCATGAATGTCGAAAACTGAGTCTTGTCCACCTGCCACAGATCGTTGCTTCGCTTAATCTGTGTACTTCGATAGTCCCACCAGCTTCCAGCACCAGTCTGAATCACCGAACCCACCTGGCCCGTCAGCGCCTGAGCTCCAATCACAAAAATATCCGTGCCCAGCTTTCGGTGCAGTCCTTCCCGAACCTGCTGTTCGATGGCAATTCGCTCGCGATCGCTGATCTCCACCTGACCGATTTCATCAAGAATGGATCGATACAGACTGATCACGTCGGGGTCGTCAATCTGATTCAGGTCCAGATTGTTGAGAATCCGCTGTTGCTCTTCCAGCATGACACTCTTGCTGGGAGCTCTTCGAATCCGATGCAGCGCAGCTCGACAATAATTGAGCGTCACAGCCATCTTGCGGCGTGCCACTTCAGTCGGTTCACTGACCGCGTCTTCCTTCGAGCTTCTGCTCGGCGCCGTATCGTTCGCCAGCGAAACACCACAGGCCACCGAACTGCCGAAGACAGCAGTTGCCAGAACGATTGCCGCGAATCGTCGATTCAGAATTGTTTTCATGAGTCCAGGTCGTTGCAGCGGATGTCAGACTCACAGCAGACGATGACTCCCGGGAAGAATCCCGGAAGCCGGTGTTCTGTGACCGAAGATCCGTTTCGGATCTGCGTGTGATTCCATCATCCTCGCCAGCCAGCAACAGCTCGTCCATGAACCGCAACGGCACATTCTCTGATATAGTTTCATGAATCCGGCGCCGGACAACTGCCTTTTGCGTTCTCATTCCGTTTTTGCCCGCGGTCATACCGTGTTTTCCCGGCAAACAGCCTGGCGAAGCTGCGGAAAATGCTGATATAGGGTAGTTGCGGTAGAATGTGCCGAAGCAATTCATGGCGAATCCGGCACTCGACGAGTATCGCACACCGGCAGAAAATGCCGATCAGCGCGCTTCACAGGTGATATCTCTGACGTTTCTGAATTGATCTGTCCTCATTCTTCTGAAATCACTAAACAACCACTGCTGCGGGTCCGGACATCCGGATCCATTCAAGCCACGGGATTTCACAGTTCACCGTACGATGCCATCATCTCGCCCTGTAGGTCGTCGCTGCGGTTCAGGTTATGAGGATCACCATGAGGGAAAAGTTCCTCTCGTTTTCTTTGCCTCTGGTTGGTGAAACTGAAATTGCGGAAGTCATCGACGCCCTGCGGTCGGGGTGGCTGACATCCGGGCCCAAAACGCGTCAGTTTGAGACTGACTTCCGCGAATACGTCGGCACTCCCGGCGCACTGGCGCTCAATTCCTGCACGGCTGGCCTTCATATCGCTCTGAAGACACTGAACATCGGTCCCGGCGACGAAGTCATCACAACGCCAATGACTTTTGCTGCTTCGGTAAACGTCATCGAACATGTGGGAGCAACCCCGGTTCTCGTCGATGTTGAACCGGATACACTGAACATCGATCCTCAGAAAGTCCGAGATGCCGTCACGCCAGCCACCCGGGCCGTGATTGCCGTCCATTACGCAGGACACCCGGCAGAACTCGACGCACTGCGTGAGATCGCGGAGTCGAACGGGATTCACCTGATTGAAGATGCTGCTCATGCGGTGGGAGCTGAATTTCGCGGTGAACCGATTGGTTCGTTTCCGAATCTGACTGCGTTCAGCTTTTACGCGACAAAGAACCTGACAACCGGTGAGGGCGGTATGCTGACGGGAGATCCGTCGCTTCTTGATCGAGCACGAATCCTCGGTCTCCACGGCATGAACAAAGAGGCGTGGAGTCGATACTCAGCGGGCGGCAAATGGGCTTATGACATCGTCGAACCCGGCTTCAAGTACAACATGACTGACATTCAGGCCGCGCTTGGGCTCCAGCAGCTTCGCCGTTTTCCGGCGATGCAGGCGAGACGCCGTGAAATCGTCGGAAAATATCAGGCAGCGTTTGCCAGAGATCAGGCGTTTCAGGTGCCCGTCACACGAAACCATGTGACTCACGCCTGGCACCTTTATGTGCTTCGACTGAATCCGGGCGAGCTGACTATCGGAAGGGATCAGTTCATCGAAGAGATGACCGCCAGAAACATCGGAACCTCAGTGCACTTTATCCCGATCCATATGCACTCGTACTACCGCAATAAGTACGGGTACCGGCCCGAATCGTTTCCGAATGCCCTTCGAGCTTTTCAGAACATGCTGAGCCTGCCGCTGTCTCCTTCCATGTCTGATCGGGACGTCGCCGACGTCATTGAAGCCGTTCAGGACATTCGATCCCGGTTCGCTCGAAGACGTGCAGCAGCGGCCTGATCACAAAGCAGCCGTGCAAAGTATCAGCTCCGCGCCCACTTCCATCCTTTGACTGACTTCATGTTCTGGATGCATTCCGCCGGCCATTCGCCGCGATGAAGCGCAATGATGTTTTTCGCGGCCAGCTCACAGGTGGCGTCGTGAGACTCATTGTCCAGCCCGGCCACATGACCACTGAGAAGTACGTTCGGCATCTTCAGCAGGGGACTTTCCACCGGCAGTGGCTCTGTTTCGAAAACATCCAGTCCGGCCGCACGCAGCTTCCCGGATTTCAGGGCTGCAATCAGAGCCGTTTCATCCACGAGTGGTCCTCGTGAAGTATTGATCAGAACCGAGCCGGTTTTCATCTGCTCGATCGTCTGTGCGTTGATGACGTGCCGTGTCTCCGGCAGCACCGGCAGATGCAGCGATACATAATCCGACGTCGAGAGCAGCTCGCTTAGTGAAACGCTCTGAATCCCGTGCTCCGAAAGAAACGACTTCGGAGGAAACGGGTCGTACGCGATCACCCTCATCCCAAGCCCAAGACCACGTGTCGCCGTCGCCTGACCGATCCGACCAAGACCGACGAGCCCCAGAGTGCTTCCCATGACACGAGGTCTGGCGTGGCGAGTCCAGATTCCCTGACGCACTTCCTGATCGGCGGCCGGAAAACCCCGTGCAATCCCCATCAGCAGAGCTATGGCATGCTCCGCCACCGAATGATGGTTACAGCCGGGAGTTGTCGTAACAACAATACCGCGAGCGTCGCAGGCTGAGAGGTCAATCGCGTCGAAACCAACACCGTATCTTGAGATGACTCGGAGTTCCAGGCTGGAATCCAGAACAGCAGCGGTGTAGGGTTCCGATCCAGCGAGAATCGCCTGATACCCATGAATTGCTCGAGAAAGCGCCTTCGGGTCCTTCAGGTCCAGCGATCGGTCAACGACATCACACTGGAACCCGGCCTGATTGAAAAGGGCCAGATGGCAACCTTCCTGAACATTCAGCGCTGTGCACAATACTCGCAACATTCCTGATCCTTTACTCTCCACGACTCTTCCCGGAGGATAAGATGTCTGTCAGACAGCGACTGCTTTCTCTGACAAAGTGATTCATTTTCGTTCCCACCGCATGCCTTCGGCAACGGTCTGCTGTTTCCGACGTGTCACATTCTCACTGAGCCGGCCATAGGTCAGATGACTCCTCCAAATTCGCAGCAAAACGTATCAGTCCGGCTCGATGTCGACAATCGCATCGTGGTGCAAATCGGATCGGAATGCCACTCCGGAGACAGCTATTATCTGGGGATCGATCCGCGAAGCCCGGATCACAACTGCACGCCGAAGCAGGGACTGAGATCTCTGCTGCTGAATTGGCTCGCCATAGTCATCGCCGCTGCTGATCGATCCATCATCTACCTGCCTTTTGACTTCTCAGACGAGTACACGCGATGGATCGCATGTCAGCGTGATGGCGACCAGATTCTGGTGGTCTTTGGCTGGGCAGGGATCGAAGGCTGGGCGATCTCGCCATCAGATTTTCAGGAGTACTCCGGTTCGCTGCCGGAGTTTGTTCCGGATGAACCCGTTGTCGTGCAGTCCTTCTACGCTCCATACTTCATCAGCAGCATCCGAGGGTCGATTGCGATGCTGAGCTCCGCAGCTGATTCATGAAACTCCTGCTTCATTGAATCACAGATCAGCGAGTTCGAGGTCGAGGCAGCTCGAATGTGTCACGGGTTCGGCAGTAACTGGCTCCCCCCAGCCGGCCTACGGACTGATACAGGTCAGGATCTGCATATCCCGATTGATTCACGATTCGATCGTCGACTCGGAGGTAAAGGATCTTTCCGATGACAATATTTGCTGCCCCCGGACCTTCGGCAAGGCTGATCACTTCGTGCAGCTCACATTCCAGATGAGCCACCGCAGCGGCGACTCGTGGCACTCTGACAACCACCGACTCCGCAGTTTCGATCCCAAACACGTCAAACTCGGATTCGTTCTCCGGAAGCTCCGCCGACGTGGAATTCATGACCGCAGCAAGATCCTCCGTGACCATGTTGACCACAAATTGCCGAGTCTGTCGAATGTTTCGGAGTGTGTCTTTCTCCAGCCCGTCTGCTCGATTCGCCGGACAGAAGAGCAACGTCGGCGGGTTGACTCCGACACCCGAAAAAAAACTGAACGGGGCCAGATTCGATCGTCCTTCCGCGGATGCCGTTGACACCCAGGCAATCGGTCGAGGCACGATCAGACGGAGAAGGTGCTGATACAGGACAGCACCCGAGAGTTCACTGACATGCGACTGCATCACGCACACCGCCCTTCAAAATGATGGCCTGTCCAGCGCCGAAGGGCAGGGCAGTGGTGACGTTGACCGCAGATCGACCCATTACCTTCTGCCGCATTGTTGCAGGCCAAGGCTCTCGTTCAACGACCTGCGGGTATCTGATGATCCAGCGTTGCATCATCCGGCTTCACGCACTGCCCCCGTCTCATCAATTCGAATCAGTCGAGGGATCGCAATGCGTATCCCCATCACAGTGCCGTGAGTCGCCTGAAGCTCGGAAAAGCTGTACCTCAGAAAATTCCTCAGCTGTGCCGGCGGATTCATGCTCAGGTATTCCCGAGCGAACAACGACATCTGTCGATCGTACGCTTTCTGACTTCCGGTATGCACGTAACAGGAACCAGAGAAGCGGCGGATATCTCCGTCGAATGCAGGGCTGATGTGATACAGCTCGTGGAATACCGTGATCAGCTTTTCCTCAAAGGACAGATTGAGAAACCTCGGCAGGTAGAAGGTGAGGATGTAAAGCATCTCCCTGCCTTCGTTGTAGACTCTCTGCACCGTCCAGAGACGATTTCCGCGTCGACGAATAACCGTCGCGCCGCCCTCAAATCGCATCGGCGTCAGCTTTGCCTGCAGACCCCATTCAACTGGTCGTCGAGTCTGAGCCCAGGTGACAGCCACCTCTTCCATGCGAATGTGCTGAAACGCAGCATGGCGATGGCAGATGTCTTCGCAAAGTCGGCGCATTGCGAGGCTGAAATCAAAAAACTGCGGCGTCACTGTCCCGGTCCGCTCCATCGGTGAAACAGCACCCCCGAACAGGAAGCACAGGGGCCTTCATGAACACTAACGCCTCTGGAGCGTTTCGTGCAAGATCATCTGATCCCTCACAGAGCACCTATAACACGAAAACCCTCGCAAGCCCGAAAGCTCACAAGGGTTCTCCTCCGATTAACCTTCTGAAGTCTGTACGACACAGAAGTTATTCCGCCTTCGCCCCCGCTACAACAGGTGCCTTGCGACGACGAGACCGTTTTGTTCGATCGTTCTCACCGACAAACTCGATCATTGCTTTCTGACCACCGTCACCAAGACGAACCCCAGCCAGTCGTACAATACGCGTATACCCGCCCGGTCGGCCCGCAAAACGTGTTGCCAGCTCATTGAACAGGATGTCAACAGCCTTCTCGTCACGCAGGAACGAAAACGCCCGACGACGAAGTGTCAGAGCAGGAGCATTCGCTGCTACCCATGACTTTCCCTTCTCTGATTCCCGCCAGGCGTTCCAGGCATCCGTGTTTCGTTCTGCGTCTGTGCGGAAAGCGTCTGCCGCAGTCGCCAGAACAGCAGCCTTCTTTGCCAGAGTGATCAGCTTCTCGACGATCGGGCGAAGCTCTTTCGCCTTTGGAACGGTCGTGATAATCCGGCCTGGCACCTTCGGAGCCCCCGGCTCACCTTCTTCCCAGCGAAGCGAACCGATCAGACTACACGCCATGTTCCGGAACATCGCCTTGCGGTGCGATGCATTGCGTCCCAGTTTTCTACCACTCACTCGGTGTCGCATGACAGCCACTCATCCCAAATATCAGACGTCACAGTTCAATCAATACACATTCGAAAATCATACACCTGAGCACAAAGTCATCAGATCGTCTGATTCGGTAATCGCATTCCGAGACGGAGGTCGATCTGAGCCAGACGCTCACGAACTTCGTCGAGCGTTGTCTCACCGAAATTTCTCACCTGAAGCAGCTCATCTTCTCCGCGAACAACCAGATCTCTCACCGTGTTGATGCCAACCGATTCGAGGCAGTTCGTTGCACGAACAGACAGATTGAGCTCCGCAAGACTCTTGCCGAGCTTCTCTTCGAGTTCCATATCAACCGGCGAATAACCAGTCGCTTCCATCATCCCACGGAGACCACCATCCGGACCGGTTTCTGCACCCAGTTCCCGGAATGTGATGAAACAGTTCAGATGTTTGCGAAGAATCTTCGCTGCTTCTACCAGAGCCATGTCCGGAGAAACGGTGCCGTTTGTCCAGATTTCAAGAGTCAGCTTGTCATAGTTTGTTCGCTGACCAACACGCGTATCTTCGATCAGATGACGAACGCGCACGATCGGCGAAAATGCAGCATCAAGAGGTATGACACCGAGTTCCGGGTCGTGCTGAAACTGTTCCGTCGCCGGCACGTAACCACGTCCGTTCTCGACAGTCATTTCAATATGGAACGGAACGTCATCAGTCATCGTTGCGATCACGAGATCACGATTGATGATCTCAACCTGATCATCACAAATGACGTCGGCACCAGTGACGACACCACGAGTATTTCGTTCAATTCTCAATGTCTTGCTGGAAGCGCTGTGATTCTTCACCACCAGCGACTTCAGATTCAGACAGATGTCAGTTACGTCCTCGACCACACCTGGAATCGTCGTGAACTCGTGCTGAACTCCCTGAACCTTGGCACGTGTGACTGCAGCACCTTCGAGACTGGAAAGCAGAATGCGTCGCAGACTGTTTCCCACCGTGGAACCAAATCCACGCTCAAATGGCTCGGCAACAAACTTGCCGTAAGTGGCACTTCGAGTCTCCCGCTCGCAATTAACACGACTTGGAAGCTCCAGCCCACGCCATCGAATACGCATCGTCAACCCCCCGAGAACCAAACTTCTGTGATCAGATCACCAGCAGAATCAACAACCGTCACACTCTTCGCTTCTTCGGAGGCCGACATCCATTATGCGGCAGCGGCGTGATGTCTTCAATCGACCGAATCGCAATCCCAGAAGACTGCAGACCGGTGATCGCACTCTCACGACCTGATCCGGGGCCCTTAACCCTGACTTCGACCTCCCGAACACCCACCTTGGCAGCACGCTCCGCAACCGTCTCAGCGGCACGCTGAGCGGCAAATGGAGTGCTCTTTCGAGAACCCTTGAAGCCAACCGTCCCCGCCGTCGACCAGCAGATCACGTCGCCGTTGACATCCGTCATCGTCACAATGGTATTGTTGAAGGTCGCCTTGATATAGGCGATCCCCTTGTTCACATTACGACGAATCTTCTTCTTCTTGACCTTCGCCACGTTATCTCTCTCAAAACATTGACCGCTGCAGCATCCAGCCCCGAATTACCGACTCGATTCCGAAATCTGCGTAACTTGAAATCAAACTACTTCAGATCTTTGACGCCCTTCTTGCCCGCAACGGTCTTCTTTCGACCCTTCCTGGTGCGAGCATTGGTCTTGGTTCGCTGACCACGGACCGGGAGACCTCGACGGTGTCGAATTCCCCGATAGCACTGAATCTCTCGGAGACGGCCGATGTCCTGCTGCACTTTACGTCGCAGCGGCCCTTCAACCGTGTAGTTCTTGTCGAGATGATTCGTGATCCGGCTGACCTCGTCTTCAGTCAGTTCACCGGCTCGAACGAACGGATCAACACCCAGTTCGTAACAGATCTTGACCGACAACACCGGACCAACCCCGTAAAGGTAGGTCAGCGCAATATGCGTCGGCTTATTATTCGGAATGTCAACACCAAGCACACGAGGCATCGTAATTCTCTCTTCAGATCAGTTCCGCAGACCGGGTATCAACCCTGGCGCTGCTTGTGCCGCGGATTGGACGAACAGATCACAAAGATGCGACCGCGACGCCTCACCAGCTTACAATGTTCACAGATTCTCTTAACGCTTGAACGAACTTTCATCAGTCTCACCCTGAAATACAACCGACCAACGAAGCAAACTTCAGTTATCGGAATCCAGAAGGCCCGGATAATTTCGCATGACCAGATGCGAATCAATCTTCTGTACCAGATCCAGCGCCACTGAAACCATAATCAGCAATCCGGTACCACCAAAGAAACTGGCCGTCTGAATGTCACCAGTCAATGTGTTCGAAATAATCGTCGGTATCACCGCGATGACAGCAAGAAACGCAGCCCCGACATACGTAATCCGAATCATCACCGATTCCAGGTGAGCCGCTGTTCGGCCACCCGGTCGATAACCCGGAATAAAGCTCCCGCTGTCTTTCAGGTTTTCCGCCATGTCCTTCGGGTTGAAGGTGATCGCGGTCCAAAAATAACAGAAGAAGTAAATCAGAACCACATAAAGCAGATTGTAAACAAATCCCTCACCCGGTGTGAATGCATCCGCAAGTGTCGAAACGACGACATTCTGCGAAAACGCATTCCGGAGCTGCGTAAACACGAAAAACGGTAGAAGCAGCAAGCTGGATGCAAAGATGATCGGCATCACCCCGGACTGATTGACCTTCAGCGGTAACCACTGGCGATTGCCACCCATCACTCGTCGCCCACGAACATGCTTCGCACTCTGAATCGGGATCTTCCGCTGCCCCTGCGTAATGAAAACCACCACAACAATGACAGCCACGAAAACGGCACCCATCAGCACCAGCTTCTCAATTCCGTAGTCTGTACCGATCTGAATCCCATTCGTCCTGATCCCGTTGACCCAATCAGACGCGATCGCCGGCAATCGAGCCAGAATTCCAGCCATGATGAGCAGACTGATGCCGTTACCGATGCCATAAGCGTCGATCTGTTCACCAATCCACATCAGGAACACTGTGCCGGCGGTCATCACGATCGTGCCAAGAACATGCCAGAGAAACGAATTGTATTCCGGCAGAATCAGATCACGACCACCAAGACTTCTGATCAATACAAAACTCTGCAACGCACAAACGACGACTGTCGCATAGCGTGTATATTCATTCAACTTTCGCCGACCCGACTCTCCCTCTTTCTGCATGGCTTCAAGGGGCGGATAAACGGTACCCAGAAGCTGAAAGACAATCGAAGCCGTGATGTACGGCATGATCCCCAGCCCGAAAATGGAACCACTGTCCATATCGGATGCTGAAAACATCGACACCATCTGCAGAAGGTTTCCGAAGCCATCGCCCTGAGCAGACTTGGCGAGCGACTCTCGGACCGTTTCGTGGTTCATGAATGGCAAAGTGATCTTGAAACCCAGACGGTAAACCGCCAGGAGAATCAGAGTCAGGATGATCTTGTGCCGCAATTCCGGAACACGAAAAACGGTCATCAGCTTCGAAAGCATTCCGCCTGATCTCCAGTCACACGAGCCAACAATCTTCAGGAATCTGAGCCGACCGTGACTGACGAAAGAATAACCACTTTACCGCCCGCCTTCTGAATCTTCTCCACCGCGGAGGCAGAAAAACGGTGAGCCTGAACCGTCAGGGATACCGTGATCTCTCCGTCACCAAGAATCTTCAACAGGTCAAACCTTGTCGGAATCAGCCCGTGTCCGATCAGGAACTCCGGAGTGACATCGGTACCGGCCGGCAGCGAATTCAGAGCAGCAACGTTGATTGTTGCGACCTCAGGTGCGAATACGGAGTTGTTGAAACCACGCTTCGCCACACGCCGGAACAGCGGCATCTGACCGCCTTCGAATCCCGTTCGTCGTGATGAACCCGCACGGCTGTAGAAACCCTTGTGTCCGCGACCGGCTGTCTTGCCATGCCCCGAACCAGTTCCACGACCGATTCGCTTCCGCTTCTTGTTCTTCTGAATTCCAACGTGAACGTCATTGATAATCACAGCGAAACCCCCCGCAACCGCTCAACCTGCTCTCGAGTCCTCAACTGACGAAGTGCGTCAAATGTCGCCTTGACGAGATTCAACGGGTTCGTCGATCCATAAGCCTTCGTCAGAATATCGGAGATTCCCGCTGATTCGACGACAGACCGGACACAGTTACCGGCGATCACACCAGTACCCGGTTTGGCCGGAAGAAGCAGTACACGTGAAGCTCGAAACCGTCCAACAACCTGATGAGGAATTGTTGTTCCCACAAGCGGTATTGAAACCTGACTGCGATTTGCCTGCTTGGTTGCCTTCTCAACGGCGAGAGGTACTTCAATGGCCTTGCCGTAACCATATCCGGATCTGCCGTTGCCATCGCCAGTCACGACAAGAGCCGCAAAACTGAATCGACGACCG
Source organism: Planctomyces sp. (assembly GCA_046345315.1). Classification (GTDB taxonomy): domain Bacteria; phylum Planctomycetota; class Planctomycetia; order Planctomycetales; family Planctomycetaceae; genus F1-80-MAGs062. Next base: position 38,040 of record JBKDKA010000030.1, on the reverse strand, counting down.
CCCTTTACCACGCAGGCGCAACGTCGAATGGCAATGACCTTTTCGCCGGAATCACTTCTGACTTCGCTTGTGGACACCACGCACCTCTATATCACAAATCAGCGTCACACCCGCCGGGACCACATCGGAACCGGAAACACAACAAATCTCAAAAAATCAAAAATCAAGACCGGCACCGCGTGCCGCGTCAGCCAGAGCGGCAACACGACCATGATACCGAAATGCCCCACGATCGAAAACCACCTGCGTGATTCCCTGACCAACGGCCCGCTCGGCGATCAGCTTTCCAACCTTCTCAGCAGCATCGATATTCCCACCGAAGCCACCCGGCCCGGCGATCTCTGTCTCCACCGTGCTGGCGGCAACCAGCGTTCGCCCCTGCTGATCGTCGATGATCTGAGCATACATGTGACGATTGCTTCGGAAAACCGACAACCTCGGCCGTCCGTGGGCATCGCGGACAATGCGATTCCGCACTCGGAATTTTCGACGACGACCCTGTTCAACAAGACGCTTGCCAGTTTTCATAACCCAACCCGTTCACTCTGTCCGCTGCTACTGTATCAACCAGAACACCGAGCCAACACCGCCAATCGGCAAATTACTTCGAACCAAATGCCTTGCCGGATTTCCTTTTGACAAACTCGCCCTGATATCGAACACCCTTGCCCTTGTAGGGCTCCGGAGGTCGCACGGAACGAATGTTTGCAGCAAACTGGCCAACCGCCTGGCGATCAGGACTGCGAACAACAATGTGCGTCGCGTCCGGAACCTCACAGACAACCCCTGCCGGGACCGTCAAGATAATCTTGTTTGCAAAACCGACCTGAAGAGTCAGCTTGCCAGCGGCCAGACTGGCATTGTAACCAACTCCAATGATCTCAAGCTTCTTTTCAAATGGCTTGACCACGCCACTCACCATGTTCTGCACGAGGCTTCGTGTCAGTCCGTGCAGTGCTCGACTGTCACGTTTGTCGTCCGGACGACTCACACGGATGCAGGACTCCGATGCTTCGAAGGCTACCGAAATCTTGTCATGAACTTCCAGCTTCAGTTCACCTGCAGGCCCCTTGACAGTCAACTGACTACCAGAGACATCCACTTTCACACCAGCAGGAACATGAACTGGCTTTTTGCCGATACGTGACATCTTGCTTCCGCCTCACACCCACTCTTCGGGAATCTCTCGACGACACCTCAGTACAAGTCGTCCCTGCTGATTCAGACAACAGAGCCCCAGCATCGCTCAGCGATACTCGGTCTGATCACAGAGTCAGCAACCAATTACCACAACTGACACAATAACTCGCCGCCGATACCTGCCTTACGAGCTTCGCGGCTGCTCATCACACCCTTCGATGTCGATACCACAGCGACACCCGTCCCCTGACGAATATCCCGCATCTCATCAACGCCGACGTAAATCCGTCGCCCAGGCTTGCTCATTCGCTCGATGTGCTGAATGAGCTGTTCACCAGCCGGGCCATATTTCAGTGTCACACGAAGAGTACGAATCGCATCCGACTCCCCGGCGATCACTTCATGATCCCACACAAATCCTTCTCGCTTCAAAGCGTCAACAATACTCTGCTTGATCTTCGAGAAAGGAACATCCACGTACGGACGCTCTACCCGGACAGCGTTTCGAATTCGAGTGAGAAGGTCAGCAATCGGATCAGTCATCATCGCAGGATTTTCCCAGACATATCAAAACAAAAATGTTACCAGCTTGCCTTACGAGCCCCGGGGATCAGTCCGTCAAGGCACATGTTTCGGAAACAGATCCGACAAAGCTTGAACTTCCGATAGACCGCTCGAGGCCGGCCGCACAAAGCACACCGATGCTCCAGCCGACTGCTGAATTTTGGAGTTCTGTTCGCCTTCTCGATCTTTGCTTTACTAGCCATCGCGTTACCTTCTGCGATCGGACGAAAACCACTTCACCCGAATCATACCTGTCGAAATTCAACTCAACGGAAACAACCATTCGCCTGAGCATCACAGAAGAACAGGTCCCCCGCAACGCATCTGAAGATCAGCACTCTAGCTTTCTTCAGTACGAAATGGCATCCCAAACAGCTTCAGAAGAGCCCGACCTTCGTCGTCCGTCTTCGCCGAGGTTACAAATGTCAGATTCATACCCTGAGTATGAGTTACGTTTTCCGGATCAACTTCCGGAAACACCAACTGCTCGCTGAGACCGTAGTTGTAATTACCGTGCCCATCAAAACCCCGCGGATTGATTCCCCGGAAGTCGCGAACTCGCGGTAGCGCCAATGTGATCAGGCGACCGAGAAATTCATACATTCTCTTTCCGCGGAGCGTGACACGGCATCCGATGGGCTGCCCCTCACGAAGTCGGAATCCGCTGACAGATTTGCGTGCCCGACAGATCTGTGCTTTCTGACCACTCAGCATCGCCAGCTGGTCAGCAGCCGCGTCGAGTCGCTTTCGATCCTGGACGGCTTCGCCCACACCCATGCTTACCACAATCTTCAGCAGGCGGGGAATTGAATGGACGTTCTTCCGGCCCAGAGCTGTACACAGCTCAGGTACGATCCGCTCACGATAATCTTTCAGCAACTGTGTCATTTCGCGTCTACTTCACTCTCAGACTGACCAATAGATCCCCGAACCGAAATCGAGCTCGCCAAATCAGACGACTTCACTGGCCAGCGAAACAATCTTCATGTATTTTTTCTCACGAAGCTCTCGAGCCACAGCACCAAAGATACGAGTGCCTTTTGGGTTGCCGTCATTGTCGACGATCACAACAGCATTCCGATCGAACTGAACGTAACTTCCATCAGCTCGACGATTGGCTTTCCGTGTTCTGACCACAACGCCCTTCACGACAGAACCTGCCTTGATGGCGCTGCCGGCGATACTCTTCTGAATACTGATGACGACGATGTCACCAAGCCCGGCATAACGCCGCCGACTACCGCCGAGGACTTTAATGCAACGTGCCGTCTTCGCACCTGAATTGTCAGCGACGTCCAGCATTGTCTGCATCTGAATCATGTAACACCACCACCATCACTCAGGAAACTTGCGACCAATAGATCCACTGAAAATACCAAATCGCGATCAGAAGCAGTTCAGGAATCTGCCGATGAACGAACCACCGGCTTCTGCCCGAGGCGCTGAGAGAAACTTAATCTTCAACGGCCGACGTGGAAACCACTCGAACCAGCTCCCAGCGCTTTGTCCTCGACATCGGAGGGCATTCAACGATCTCAACAGTATCACCCGCCTTGGCAACTTCTGATTCGTCATGCACCTGACAAATCGTACGTCCGTGCAGGATCTTGCCGTACTTCGGATGCTTCTTCAGACGCGCAATTTCCACACGCAGCGTCTTGGACCGTTTATCAGATTTCACCGTACCGACAAGAATCTTCTTCATATACCACGCACCAAACCAGAAGTTGAACGACCCTGAAATCAAGCCTGCGCCAATTCACGCTCTCGCTGGATCGTCTTGATCTGAGCGATCAGACGACGAAGCTTCCGTGAATTGCTGGGAACATCGTTACGCTCCGAGGCCGCCTGAAAACGAAGCTTGAACAACGACTGCTGTGTCTCACGCAGCTCATGAACCAACTGGTCTTCTGACAGATCTCGTAGATGCGCGACCTTCGACATTTCCCTTGCACCCCAAAACAAACGAACAGGTTACTCAAAAATACAGCTCGAAACAGTCACCACACCAGATCCTGAGTCGGTTTCAGAGGTTTCAACGCCAACCCCCGACACAATCGCTCAAATCTCCGGACGACGCCCAACCAGACGAACTCGCACCGGAAGCTTGTGAGCAACTCGCTGAAAACAGCTTCGCGCAGCATCATGAGTCACGCCACCCAGCTCGAACAGGACCGAGCCCGGCTTCACAACAGCAACCCAGCGATCCGGCTCGCCCTTACCCTTACCCATTCGAGTTTCAAGGGGACGTGCTGTCACTGACTTCTGAGGGAAAATTCTGATGTAGACTCGCCCCTCACCGCGAACGTACTGCGTCGCTGCGATTCGGCAGGCCTCAATTGTCTGACCGGTGATGTGTCCAGCGTCCAGAGACTGCAATGCCCAATCACCAAATACAACAGTGTTACCTCGGGTCGCGTTACCTCTTATACGCCCTCTTTGGCTTTTGCGATGCTTGACCCGCTTTGGCATTAGAGCCATCTGCAGTTTCCTCGTCCAAATAATCGCCCAGATCGATCCAAACTTTCACACCGATGATCCCCGTCGTCGTCAACGACTCCGCGAATCCATAATCAATATGCCGTCGAAGCGTCGAGAGTGGAATCGACCCGCGGCTGGCTTTCTCGCAGCGAGACATTTCAGCCCCGCCGAGTCGTCCAGACATCTGAATCTTCACTCCCAGAACACCCGAACCCATTACCTCATCCAGTGTCTTCTTGATGGCTCGTCGAAAACTTCCACGCTTCTGAAGCTGCTGTGCAATCTTCATCGCAACCAGCTTCGCATCTCGATTCGGATTCGTGATCTCATTGATCTTCACGTCCATCCGGCGGCCAGTCAGATCTTCAAGCTCTGCTTTCAGCTTGTCGACTTCCTGACCCTTTCGCCCAATGATCACTCCCGGACGCCCGGAATGAAGATAAACGACGACCTGATCCCGAGTCCTCTCGATCTCAACGCGAGAAATCTCAGCGAACGCATACTTCGTGGCAACAAACTTCCGAATACGAAAGTCTTCAGCCAGGAGATCTCCAAATTCTTTCTTCGGTGCATACCAACGGCTTCGCCACGATTCCATGACGCCGACGCGAAAACCGGTAGGTCTGACTTTCTGTCCCATAATCAACAACCTCAACAGAATTCCACAAACACCGAGAAACCGAAGGCAGCCTCAGCCCAGCTCAGGAGCATCTACCGCAACATGAATATGAGCTGATCTTCGCCGAATCAGAAAAGCCATCCCACGTGCCCGCGGCTGAACCCGCTTGAACATCGGGCCGCCGTCGACTCGCGCTTCCGCAATCACGAGGCGATCCGGATTCCGAACTCCGCGGTCCTCTGCGTTTGCGACAGCACTCTTCAGAACCTTCTCGAGGAACTTCGCCCCGCGATTCGGCACAAAAGCCAACGCATTCAATCCGTCGAAGGCACTCTTCCCACGGATCATGTCTGCGAACGGCCGAATCTTCGTCGGAGAAATTCGAGCGAATTTATGTGTTGCACGTACAAGAGCCATAACTACTTCTTGCCCTTCGCGCCGTGGCCACGAAATGTTCGAGTCAATGCGAACTCGCCCAGCTTGTGACCCACCATGTCTTCAGTCACGTAAACACTGATGTGAAGCTTGCCGTTATGGACCAGAAAGGTCTGTCCGACAAACTCCGGAGAAATAGTGCAGGCCCGAGACCAGGTCTTGATCGGCTCTTTCTTGCCAGAAGCATTGAGCTTCTCAACCTTCTCGAGAAGTCGAGGGTCCACATACGGACCTTTTTTCAGCGACCGACCCATGAAAACATCCCTCAGCTATCCCACACCAGATAAACAACCGATTACCAACATCTGACAATCAAAAACAGCAGAGTGTCAGATCTTTACCTCACCATAACGTACCGATCGACGACGACGGATGATTGCCTTCGAGGAAGCCTTCTTACCCTTGCGAGTCCGGCCACCCTTCGACAACTTCCCGGTAGGACTACAAGGATGACGACCTCCGGAGTTCTTACCTTCACCACCACCCATCGGATGAGCGACAGGATTCATGGCTGTACCACGAACTCGAGGGCGAATTCCCTTCCATCGGTTACGTCCAGCTTTACCAATCACAATACTGCTGTGCTCGCCGTTACCTACCATACCAATCGTGGCACGGCAAGTACTCGGAACTCGTCGAACCTCACCGCTCGGAAGCGTAATCTGCGCCCAACGCCCTTCGCGAGCATTCAGAGTCGCACCGACGCCAGCACTTCGGCAAAGTTGAGCTCCACGACCGGGCTGCATTTCAACATTGTGAACCACTGTACCAAGCGGGATCGCAGACAGAGGCATGCAGTTGCCCACAACAGGCTCCACAGAAGCCCCGCTCTCCACGGTTGCTCCAGCGGCAAGGCCTTCCGGTGCAACAATATATCTCTTTTCGCCGTCAGCGTATTCGATCAGAGCAATTCGGCAACTCCGATTCGGATCATACTCAATATGAGTCACCTTGCCGACAACGCCGTCTTTGTCACGGCGAAAATCAATCGCGCGGTACAGACGCTTATGCCCACCCCCACGATGTCGCGCAGTGATCTTGCCCTGATTGTTCCGACCGCCGTTCTTCTTCTTACGGCTGGTCAGGGACTTCTCAGGACGCTTCTTCCGATCCGTAATTTCCGAAAAGTCACTGACCGAGGCTCCTCGCCGTCCGGCAGTCACTGGTTTGTAGAATCGAATTCCCATTTCAAACACTTACTTTCCGGCTCAAACCGAACTATTGACCGACTATCGAAGGACCAACCCAGAGAGATCCTAAAAGAACGCAATTCGGTCGTCTTCATGAAGCTTAACAATTGCCTTCTTCCAGTCGCGGGTCCGCCCAAGAGCCATTCGGTAGCGTCGAGGCTTACCAATACGATTCTGAATTCGAACAGCAATCACGCGTACATTCCAAAGCAGCTCTACTGCAGCTTTGATATCAACCTTTGAGGCGAGCGGATTCACTTCGAACGCATAAGCGTTGAATCGCTCCGAAACATGCGTTCCTTTTTCCGTCACCAACGGGCGACGAATCACCTGATGAGGCTCAATTGAGACTCCGGATTTTGCTATGACTGACATTTCACTCTCACCCGTTGTTTCAACAACACCCGAACGCCGGAATTTAGGAACCGAACTTCATCAGGATCGACCAGTGATTCGATCGAGCTCGGCCACAGTAATCACAAGATTTCGATGACGCAGCAGTGCGTACGCATTCAGATCAGCCCCCGGAAGCACAGCAACTCCCGGAATGTTTCGCGCCGACTTCCAGAGATTCGAATTCAGCCCTTCAGTGGCAAGCAGAACCGTCTGCCCGGAAAGCCCGACCTTCGAAAGGAAACCTGCCACAACACGAGTCTTTGGCTCTGCACATTCCCAGGATTTCAGCACAACAGCCTGAGAATCCTGAAACTTGCTCAGCAGGGCCATCCGAGTCGCTTTTCGAACCGCCTTCTTCGGCAGACGATAATAATAGTCCCGCGGCTTCTTTCCGAAGGTGTGACCGCCACCTTTGCGAAGAGGCGTCCGGATTGCTCCAGCTCGCGCCCTGCCAGTACCCTTCTGCCGAAACAGCTTCCGGGTACTACCAGCCACCATTCCACGAGACTTCGTCTGAACCTCACCCACACGACGATTGGCGTTATACATAACGACCACATCATGCAGCAGCTGACGATTCACACTTTCCGCGAGCGCAACCGGATCGAGCTGGTAAGAACCACATTCAGCACCGGACATATCGCGAATTGGAACAGAAATCATGACGCCACCAAAACCCCTGCTAGTTCTTCACCGACCTGCGTACCACCACGTAACTGCCGTTAGGACCCGGAATTGCCCCGTGTACAAGAATCACATTGGACTCATCATCCGTTCGCACGAGACGCAGATTCCGAACTGTCACACGCTCACCACCGTAGCGACCAGCCATCCGAGTCCCCTTGAGAACTCGAGAAGGATCCGCACTCTGACCAATCGAACCAGGAGAGCGATGCACTCGCTTCACCCCGTGACTGGCACCGAGACCACCGAAATTATGCCGGACCATTACGCCCGTCATCCCGCGACCCTTGGTCACGCCAATCACATCAACAAACTTCAGATCCTTCAGATGACCGGACTTCAGGATATCACCGACCGAAAGCCCATGATCCTGACCGACGCGAAACTCTCGAATAAATCGCTTCGGCTCACAATCAGCCTTTTTGACACCCTCAACGCCAGCCGACTGACGCAACTCCGCACGTCGACTGCCCAGCGATTTCACATGACCGCGTACGGACCGTGGAGCCTTGTCGCGCGGGGCATCATCGAAGCCCAGCTGTACGGCATCGTAACCGTCGCGAGCAACAGTTCGAACCTGCAGCACAACACACGGCCCGGCCTCAATTACAGTGACCGGCACAATCTGCCCGTCTTCGCTGTAAACCTGAGTCATGCCGACCTTTTTTCCAAGCAGACCGACCGTCATAATACACCAACCAATGCGCAGACCACGCCTTAAAAAACAAGCGCCCGCAAAAACAGGCGCTCAACAGATGGACCAACACACCCAGCAGCACGATCAGGCTGTCGCCGTCGCCTTGATCTTGATATCAACACCGGCAGGCAGAGACAGCTTGTTCAAAGCATCTACCGTCTTGCCAGTGGGCTGGATAATATCGATCAGTCGCTTATGCGTCCGAATCTCGAACTGCTCACGTGACTTTTTGTCAATATGAGGACTTCGAAGAACGGTGTACCGCTCAATCCGCGTCGGAAGCGGCACCGGACCATGAACAATCGCCCCGGTTCGCTTCGCGGTATCTACGATCTCCGCTGCAGACTGATCCAGCACCGAATGGTCATACGCTTCCATCCGTATCCGGATGCACTCTTCGCCAGAAACTGCCACCGCAAATCACCTTGAGCAAAGACTTTACGTAAAAATATAAACCCACCGTCCGACGGGGAATCGCGAATTCTAGAGTTGACTGCCTATTCTGTCAATGAATGACGGCACAGAAATCATTGACTTCGCCTGAAGTCTCGGTTTCGATCGGCTTGATGCTCCCTGTTCGGGAGAAGCTGATTCCTGCTGATCAGGCTTTACACTTGATCAACGTTGTTTCCATGCCACATCCAAACTCACTATTTTCACACCATCTGGTCCGCGACGCTTGCCGGTGCAATCTGATATCGGCAAGGCTCCATCGAATACGAAGCACGACCTTGGGAAAGACTCCGAATCTGGTTGGAATATCCGAACATTTCCACGAGCGGCACTTCACACTGAACCACGCAGAGATCGCCTCTCCGATCGGAGTTCACAATCACTGCGCGTCGAGCGTTGAGGTCGGATTGGATATTTCCGAGAAAATTCTCGGGCGTCACAATCTCCAGGGTCATTACCGGTTCGAGGATCGCCATCTTCCCACCACTGAGAACTTTTCGGAATGCTTCCGCAGCAGCGGTTCTGACCGCAATCTCGTTTGACTCCCCCTCACGAAAGTTCACTTCGGTAATGCGAAGCCGAAGGCCACCAAGCGGATTTCCGAAGACCCCTCCGCCCTGAGCCTCTTTTTCAATCGACTCCAGGAGTACCTGGAACAACAGCTTTGGCATCGCCTCAGGCGAGATTGAATGAGCGATTTCAACTCCGGTCGTCGAATCCGGGATCTCCTCGGCAATGAGCGTCAGTCCGAATCCGATATTGCCTGCCGGCAGGCTTCTCGAAAAATCCTCCCGGACAGTCACCGTGCCAAGCAGTTTCTCCCGATAACTGACTCGAGGCTTATGGAATCGGACTTTCAGATTAAAGTCTCGCTCCATTCGATGCTGAATCACCTCCAGGTGCAGTTCGCCCATGCCGCTGATGATCGTCTGGCCGGTTTCCGGATTGATTTTCACATGGAATGTCGGGTCCTGACGCTCCAGTCGCCGAAGTGTGTCTTCCAGTTTTTTTCTGTCATTGCCTGATTCCGGTTCGACGGCAACAGAAATCACGGCGTCCGGAAATGTGATCGGCTCCAGAGCAATTGGCGCCGCGGCGTCACACAATGTGTCGCCAGTGGCGGAATCCCTCGGTCCAATGATCCCGCAGATGTCGCCCGCTTCAACGGACTCCACCTTCTCCCTAGAGTCCGACTGAATGTGCCAGAGCTGAGTAATCATCTCCTTTTTGCCGGTTCTGGGATTCAGAAGCTTGGAGTTCCCCGTGAGCCGCCCTGAATAAACCCGTGTAAAATACAGATCGCCATGAGGCTCCGCCTGAATCTTGAAGACGAGCACACATGCGGGCTCTTTTGCGTCAGCATGCCGCTCCGCTGTCTGCCCCGACTGTTTTCCCGATGGAATCATTCCCTGCACCGGAGGGCGATCCAGTGGTCCGGGAAGAAAATCACGCACGCCATCCAGCAGTGGCTGTACGCCGATATAATCCAGCGAAGATCCACAGAATACCGGCTGCACCTCTCCCTTGAGCGTTGCCTGCCGAATTGCGGAGATGACCACTTCGCGTGGCGGATCCTGCCCCTCAAGACATGCCATCATGATGTCTTCATTGAGCAGCGAAAGGCGATCAAACAGTTCCGCACGCCACAGATCTGCATCCTCACGAAGCCCCGCCGGAATCTCCTCGGTGCGGAAGTCTGCTCCACGAGACTCCGGGGTCCAGTAGATTGCCTTCATGGAAAGCAGATCCACAATGCCGACGAAGCCGTCGGAATTCGTTGCGGGCCCCCGACCAATAGGAATCTGCAGCGCCAGTGGAGTCCCCTGAAGTCGGGCCTTAATCTGATCGAGTACCCTCTCAAAGCCGGCACCAATGCGATCCATCTTGTTGATCAGACAGATGCGAGGCACTTTGTAACGGTTGGCCTGCCGCCACACGGTCTCGCTCTGCGCTTCAACGCCTTCCACCGCGCTGAAGATCACGACGGCCCCGTCAAGCACCCGAAGACTTCGTTCCACTTCTGCCGTGAAGTCCACATGCCCCGGCGTGTCAATCAGGTTGATCGTGCAGTCACGCCAGCGACAGGTCACCGCTGCGGAGTAAATCGTGATCCCTCGCTCAGCCTCCTCCGGATCAAAATCAGTGACCGTCGTACCGTCGTCGACGCTTCCCATTCGATGGGATGCACCCGTGTAATAGAGGATTCGCTCGGTCGTTGTTGTCTTCCCGGCGTCAATGTGAGCGATGATTCCGATATTCCGAACATTCTGGATATCACGAGCCATAATTCCGTTCCGAAATATCACCGTCAGAAAGAACTCTCGACGGCACACCAGTCAAATAAAAAAGCCAAACAGGTCTTCGAAGAAGTCCTGTCTGGCCATTCAAAACAAACTGCAGGCGATGCACTACCAGGCGAAGTGGGAGAACGCCTTGTTTGCGTCCGCCATTCGATGGACGTTCTCACGCTTGGTCATCGCAGCACCTTCCCGCCGGAAAGCAGCCACCAGCTCGTCGGCCAGCGAACGGTCCACTGGGCGACCCTTTCGACCACGAACGGCTTCAAGAATCCAGCGAATTGAAAGAGCCTGCTGACGCCGATGATTCACAGGCGTCGGTACCTGATAGGTCGCACCACCGACTCGCTTGGAACGAACTTCGATGGCAGGCTTGACGTTGTCAATCGCCTGAGTGAATACCTTCAGAGGATCCTCGTTCGGAAGCTGTTTCACGACAAGATCCATCGCCCGGTAAAACGCACCAGAGGCAACGCTCTTCTTGCCATCATACATCAGGCAATTGACGAATTTGGAAACCAGAAGACTATTGAATCGTGTATCCGGCTTCAGCTGTTCACGACTTGCAGTAAATTTCTTAACCATCTGACCAGAGACACCTTCGAATTCAAATGATCACATTGAAATCAGACAACACTGAACACAATCAGAACTGAAGGCACGAAGGCCAACGCCTGCGATCGGAACCTGTGAATCTGCCGCCTGGGACAAAAAGATCACACGGCAACCGAAATCAGCAAAACTGAGCCGCACATCACTTCGGACGCTTCGCCCCGTAGCAGCTGCGAGCCTGACGACGACCGTTCACACCCAGCGTATCCAGTACGCCGCGAATAATCTTGTAACGAACACCCGGAAGGTCTCGAACTCGACCGCCACGCACAAGCACGATCGAGTGTTCCTGAAGGTTGTGACCTTCACCCGGGATATAAGCCGTCACTTCCTTGCCATTTGAAAGACGAACACGAGCCACCTTTCGCAGAGCGGAGTTCGGCTTTTTTGGCGTGACCGTCTTCACCTGGAGACACACACCACGCTTCTGCGGACAGCCTTCAAGAAGCGGAGTTTTTGTCTTTGAACTCTGCTGCCGTCGAGGTTTTCGAACCAACTGATTAATCGTAGGCATTGCGAGCCGTGTTCCGGAAACTAAAGGACTTCAATTTTCAGGGAGCGGGACACTGTACCCATGACTGACATCGACGTCAACCCTTGGCTCCCACAGACAACACTCTTTCACGTTCTGTGAACATCTCTGCCGAATTCAGCCGGACGACCTAGATCGGGTCGTCAGGCGTCAGGTCCGCCAGCGACGGTGGAGCAGGGCGGTCCGGATCCTGTTTTCGCACCGGAATATCGGTGTCAACCATCAAACCGGCACGAGCCGCAACCATCCTCGCTTTTGCTTCCTCCTGCTCACGAATGGCAGAGTCGTGAATTCGAACCTGAGCATCCTGGTGAAGCTGGAATCCAGTTCCTGCAGGAATCAGATGCCCAAGAATCACGTTCTCCTTCAATCCAACCAGATTATCCACTTTTCCACCCAGAGCTGACTCTGTCAGCACCTTGGTTGTTTCCTGGAAACTGGCGGCGGAAATGAAACTTTCGCTCTGCACGGCCGCCTTCGTAATCCCAAGCAGCTGATGGCTGGCACGGGCTTTCTTGAGCGATGTGTACTTTATCGGCTTACTGATTTCCGCGTTCACTTCTTCGATATCCTTGAGCGATACTCGATCGCCAATTTCGAAGTCGGACCCGCCAGGATCAGTCACTTTACCCATACTCTCCAGTCCATCGTTGAACCGCTTCAGTTCAAACTTGTCAATCAGAACTCCTGGAAGCAGGTCAGTGTCACCAACGCTGTCGACGCGAACTTTTCGCAGCATCTGAGTGATGACAATTTCGATATGCTTGTCGTCAATTTCCACACGCTGCGCTCGATAGACGTTCTGTACCTCGTGAAGCAGGTACTGCTGAACCTCTTCAGCACCGCTGACTCTCAGAATGTCCTGCGGAACGAGCGGACCACGAACCAGCGCGTCTCCCGCCTTGACGATATCGCCCGGATGAACGAGCAGGTGCTTGCCGTGCGGAATCACATGCTCCACTTCCGTCCCGTCAGGGCCCTTGACGATGACGATTCGCTTTCCGCGCTTCTTCTCCTTGAGAAACTCGACTTCACCGTCAATCTCCGCAACAACCGCCGGATCTTTCGGCTTGCGGGCTTCGAGAAGTTCCGTCACTCGCGGAAGACCACCCGTGATGTCCTGAGTTCCGGTTGATTCGCGAGGTGTCTTTGCCACGACTGTACCGGCAGAAATCTGCTTGCCTTCCTCAGCCTCAAGGCTCGCACCTTCCGGCAGATAATAGAAGTCAAGAATTCGCCCAGTGCCGTCTTCGACAATCACCTGAGGATGCAGACCGGCTTTGTGCTCGGTGACGGTACGCCGCAAGTTCCCCGAAGCTTCACGTTCCGTTCGAATCGACTGGCCTTCGATACAGTCATCGAGACGAACGCGTCCACCCACCTGAGCAATAATCGGAATTGAGTGCGGGTCCCATGTACACAGCGTATCGCCTTCATTGACAGCCTGATTCTCGGCGACCTGAAGCACTGCACCGTTCGGAACAGACTGCTTCTCAACCTCGCGACCTCGATCGTCAACGATGCTGATTTCACCATTTCGGCCAAGAGCCACATGGCGACCTTCCGAGTTGATCACGCTGCGGATTCGCGTAAACCGAATCTGACCGGCACGCTTCGCAACAAGCTCGCTCTGCTCGACGTCCTTCGATGCCACTCCACCGATGTGGAACGTTCGCATCGTGAGCTGTGTTCCCGGTTCACCAATACTCTGAGCCGCGATGATCCCGACCGCCATGCCCTGTTCGACCAGGTCGCCGGTGGAGAGGTCCATCCCGTAACAGAGCTGACAGATTCCGAGAGGAGCTTCACAGGTCATCGGGCTGCGAACCTGAATTCGCTCCAGACCCATTTCCTCGATCTTTCGAGCACGCTCGACGGTAATCAGTTCGTCTTCACGAACGATCACCTCATCCGTGATCGGATTGACCACATTGGTTCGACTCACACGTCCGCGGATCGCGTCTGCAAGGCCGACTTCGACCTTTTCGCCACGATAGACAATCCCGCGAGTCAGACCTTTGGCTGTACCACAGTTGAATGTGGTCACGACCATGTTCTGGCAGACGTCCGCCAGTTTACGAGTCAGGTAACCGCTGTCAGCCGTTTTCAGAGCCGTGTCAGCCAGTCCCTTACGAGCTCCGTGGGTTGAACTGAAGTACTCCAGTACCGAGAGACCTTCACGGAAATTCGACTTGATCGGCGTCTCAATGATGTCGCCACTCGGCTTCGCCATCAGACCTCGCATCCCGGAGAGCTGCTGAATCTGACCGACACCGCCTCGAGCACCGGAATGGGCCATCAGGTAAATCGGGTTCACATAGGCACCGCCATCTCGAACGTCGTGCTCGAGCTGCTCCATCATGGACTTCGTAATCTCTTCACGAGCATGAGTCCAGATGTCGAGCACCTTGTTATAGCGTTCCTGATTGGTGATCACGCCCTTTTCAAACAGCTTCTGCTGACGCAGAACAGCCTTTTCGGATTCCCCGATCACCTTTTCCTTGTTCGGAGCCGTCTTCAGGTCGCTGGCCGCAAACGAAAGACCGCTTTCCGTCGACGCCCGGAACCCGCAGTTCTTCATGCGGTCCAGAAGCTCAATCGTTTCGCGACGACCAAGCTCAAGATAACAATCAGAAATCACGACAGCAAGGTCTTTGCTCCGCATGGTCTGATTGTAATAGGCCATTCTCTTCGGAAGAATGTCGTTGAACATCACGCGCCCCGGGGACGTCTCAACGAGACCACCCGGACGATACTTCTCGGCGCCTTCGCCTTTCAGACGCTTCCCTTTCGGCATCCGCACGCGAATGGTCGCATGACGATTGACCTTCCCCTGCTGAAACGCCATGAAGACCTCTTCAGCTGAGGCGAACACCATTCCTTCACCAGGGCGGTCCGGTCGCTTCAGCGTGAGATAATAACAGCCCATCACGATGTCCTGGGTAGCACTGATAATCGGTGCCCCGTTCGCCGGACTGAAAATGTTATGGGTCGACATCATCAGTGTGGTGGCTTCCACCTGAGCCTCAATCGAAAGAGGCAGGTGAACGGCCATCTGGTCGCCGTCGAAGTCGGCGTTGAATCCGCGGCAAACCAGCGGATGCAGCTTGATGGCGTTTCCTTCCACCAGCACGGGCTCAAAAGCCTGAATCCCGATACGGTGAAGCGTTGGAGCTCGATTCAGAAGCACCGGATGGTTACGAATCACTTCATCCAGAATGTCCCACACGTCTTCATCGCGACGCTCAAGCATTCGCTTCGCGCTCTTGATCGTGTCTGCATGTCCGAGATCCTTCAGACGACGAATAACGAACGGCTGGAAGAGCTCCAGAGCAATCTTCTTGGGAAGACCGCACTGATGAAGCTTGAGATCCGGACCGACGACGATCACGCTTCTCGCCGAGTAGTCTACGCGTTTTCCGAGAAGATTTTCGCGAAAACGACCCTGCTTGCCCTTGATCATGTCCGTCAGCGATTTCAGCGGACGATTTGATGACCCGAGCACAGGCCGCTTGCAGCGATTATTGTCAAACAGCGCATCCACCGACTGCTGGAGCATACGTTTCTCGTTGCGCACGATGACTTCCGGCGCATTGAGATCGACAAGCTTCTTCAGTCGATTGTTGCGATTGATGATTCGGCGATACAGATCATTCAGGTCGCTGGTGGCAAAGTTGCCCGAATCCAGAAGCACGAGCGGACGGAGGTCCGGCGGAATCACCGGAATCACATCGAGAACCATCCATTCCGCTCTGTTGTCACTGTCTCGCAGCGCTTCCACAATCTTCAGGCGTTTGATCAGGTCCTTGATCTTCTGCTGACTGCCAGTCTTTCCGAGCTCTGTTCGCAGTTCACCGGACAATTCCGGCAGCTTCATGCTCATCAGAAGCTTCTTGATGGCTTCCGCGCCCATTCCAATCTCGAAAGTCCCTTCGCCGTAGTCCCGACGAGCCTGGCGAGCTTCGTCTTCCGTAAGCATCTGGCATGCTTTGAGCGAAGTATCACCCGGATCAATCACAACGTAATCCTGGAAGTAGATGACCTTTTCCAGAGATGTCGTCTTCATGTTCAGCAGCGCACCGAGGCGACTCGGCATCGACTTGAAGAACCAGATGTGCACAACCGGGGCTGCCAGTTCAATGTGCCCCATGCGTTTTCGACGAACTCGACTGTGAGTCACCTTGACTCCGCAGCGATCGCAGATCATCCCCTTGTATTTCATTCCGCGATATTTTCCGCACGCGCATTCCCAGTCCTTCTCGGGTCCGAAAATGCGTTCACAGAACAGTCCATCGCGTTCAGGGCGATAGGTTCGGTAGTTGATCGTTTCCGGCTTTTTCACTTCACCGAACGACCAGCTCCGGATGTCGTGCGGACTCGCAAGGCTGATCTTGATGGATGCGTAGTCGTTGACGCGATCGAATGTACCTTCACTGACGCTCACGTTTTACTCCCCTGAATCTGATGTTCAGATGAATCGAATATCCAGAAAGCGATGTTCCGCTGCAGAACGCGGTGAATTCATCTGCTTGTGTCTTCATGAAACTCTGTGCTGACAAAAGTCAGCTTCGAGTCACACGGCTGCAGGGCAGGTCTGCTGACCACAACCCGCAGCTCTGATGATCTTCAGCCGAAAGGCTCTACTGCGCTGCTTTCTCAAGATGCAGGTTCAGACAAAGTCCCCGTATCTCATTGTTCAGCACGTCAAAGCTCGCCGGAGTACCCGCTTCCAGAGTATTCTCGCCTTTCACCATGCTCTCGTAGATCTTCGTTCGACCTTCAACGTCGTCGCTCTTCACAGTCAGAAGCTCCTGCAGAATATAGGCCGCTCCATAAGCTTCCAGCGCCCAGACTTCCATCTCTCCGAATCGCTGACCACCGAATCTCGCCTTCCCACCCAGTGGCTGCTGCGTAATGAGCGAGTACGGACCAGTTGCACGAGCATGGACCTTGTCGTCAACAAGGTGATGAAGTTTGAGCATGTAGATCTCACCGACGGTGACCTTCTGCTCCATCTTCTCGCCCGTACGACCGTCAAACAGAATCGACTTGCCGTCCTCGGGCAGACCAGCTTCCACGAGTGCAGCCCGAACATCGTCTTCTGAAGCTCCGTCGAATACCGGACAGACCGCTCGGTAACCCATCTTCGCGGCGGCCCAGCCGAGGTGCGTCTCAAGAATCTGTCCCACGTTCATTCGACTCGGTACACCCAGCGGGTTCAGAATGATGTCCACCGGTGTTCCGTCAGTAAGGAATGGCATGTCCTCGATCGGAAGAACCTTGGAGATCACCCCTTTGTTCCCGTGTCGACCGGCCATCTTGTCACCGACCGAAATCTGACGCTTTGAGGCAACGTAAACCTTGACCATCTGGAGCACGCCGCTCGGCAGTTCATCACCACGCTTCATGCTGTTCAGGCGGTGGTCTTCGCGGTCAATGACATCCTCAACCAGAACCCAGTTGTCGCGAACATGCTTACGAGCCGCTGTCTTCTTCTGAGGACTGCGGACGTCCATTTCCTCGAATCGACTTGGAAACCGACGAGCAAACTCGGCGATCACGCGCTGATCGTCCAGCTTCGCAACCTGGCGACCGTCTTCGTCCGTCACCGGCTGTTCGAGAACAACTTCCAGCTCTTTGACGAAGCTGCAGAACGCTTCAGAAATTGCAGCTTCGCCTTCTTTTTCCACTCGACGAAGCTCGTCTTCAAATCGCTTCCGCTCGATTTCCGAGAGGCTCATTCGGCGGGAGAACTTCTCCGTATGAATCACAATGCCGCCGACACCGCTCGGCACTTCCAGTGACTCATTCTTGACATCCTCACCGGCTCTCCCGAAGATCGCATGCAGGAGTTTTTCTTCCGGTGTCAGTTCCGATTTCGCTTTCGGCGACACCTTACCGACAAGAATATCTCCCGGATGGACTCGAGTTCCGACTCGAACAATACCGCCTTCATCAAGATGCCGAAGTGCCTTCTCGCTGACATTCGGGATATCCCGAGTGAACTCTTCGCGGCCAAGCTTCGTTTCTCGAATCTCGACGTCGAATTCGTCCAGATGAATCGAGGTGTAGACGTCTTCTTTGACAAGACGTTCAGAAAGAATGATCGCGTCCTCGAAATTGAAACCTTCCCATGACATGAATGCCACGAGTACGTTTCTTCCCAGTGCGAGGGCCCCTTTTCGAGTTCCTGCACTGTCGCACAGAATCTGCCCCGCCTTCACCTTCTCACCCACCGAAACAATCGGTTTCTGGTTCAGGCAGGTTCGTTCGTTCAGACGAACGAATTTTCGGAGTGGATAACGACGACCATCGATCTCAATCACAGTCGCATCGACGTACGTAACTTTACCGTTCTTCTCGGCTCGAAGCACCATCCCCGAGTTCTGGGCCACGTACTGTTCCATCCCGGTGCCCACAACCGGGCGCTCCGAGATCAGCAGGGGCACGGCCTGCCGCTGCATGTTCGAACCCATCAGAGCACGGTTGGCGTCGTCATGTTCAAGGAACGGAATCAGGGCCGCCGATACGCCGACCATCTGACACGGAGCAATATCGATAAACTCGACCTGCTCACGTCCCACCCAGACCACGTCGCTCTTGTTTCGCGCCAGCACGCGTTCATCAACAATCGACCCGTTTTCCACGGGGGTGTCCGCAGGACAAACATGTGCCGCAGCTTCCTCGTCAGCGCGAAGCCAGACAACCTCATCAGTTGTCTTCGCATTCTTCACAACGCGGTATGGCGAGATCAGAAATCCATAATCATCCACACGAGAAAAGATACTCAGGCTGGAAATCAGACCGATATTCGTACCTTCCGGGGTCTCAATCGGGCAGATTCGACCATAGTGCGAAATATGGACGTCACGCACCTCGAAACCGGCACGCTTACGGTTAAGACCACCCGGTCCGAGTGCACTCAGACGACGCTCGTGAGTCAGCATCGAGAGCGGATTCGTCTGGTCAACGACCTGAGAAAGTTCACTACGACCGTAGAAGAAATCGATTGCCGCAGAAACGCTTTTCGGGTTGATCAGCGACCGTGGAGAAATTGACTCCACTTCCTTCAGACTCATCCGCTCCTGAACGGTGCGGCGAAGCTTCAGGAAACCCTTGCGGATTTCATCACAGGCAAGTTCATCGATCGTGCGCAGACGACGATTACCAAGGTTGTCGATGTCGTCAATCTGAGCCGTCTCGTCACCGGTTCGCAGCCGGACGATGTACCGCATCGCGTTGATGAAGTCCAGAGGCTTCAGAGTCATTTCGTCATCAGAGATATCCTGACGAAACTTTCGATTAATTCGGAATCTCCCGACGCGACCCAGTCGATATCGATTGACGTCGAAAAACTTCTCGCCGAACAGTTCCGTTGCCTTGTCGAGATTCGGTGGATTTCCTGGACGAAGGCGCTGATAAATCTTCAGCAGAGCTTCCTCGTGCGTCGACGTGCCGTCTTCAGCAAGCGTCTTCAGAATCAACTGGTCGGCGACGTTTGAAACCAGTTCAATGGATTTTACGCCCGCTGCAATCAGCTCTTCCGCGATGACGTCCGTAATCACGGAGCCTGCGTCAACAATCAGCTCACCAGCCCGTTCATGTTTCTCCGGGAAAACCACATCCTCAACGGAGTGAAACCCTTCGAGCTCAGCCGCCGTGGTCTTCGCGGTAATCTTTGTGGCAATTGTCTCGTAGAACAGGCGAATGATCGCTGCGTCCGACGAATACTCAGGCGACATGGCACGCAGCAGAGTCAGAGCCGAAAACTTCCCGCTCTGATCAATCCGAACGCCGATGGCATCCCGCTTACTGACAAGCAGCTCAATCCAGCTGCCACGCTCCGGGATGATACGACAGGAGTGAGTCTTTCGATCACTGCTGGCCGATTCTTCGGCCATCACAAAGTCGACGCCCGGCGAACGATGCAGCTGGCTGACGACGACTCGTTCAGCACCGTTGATGATGAACTCGCCACCACCAATCATGATCGGAATGTCGCCGAGGTAAACCTCTTCTTCCACAGGCTGCTCTTTGACGAGTCGCAGCCAGATTCGAAAAGGCATTCCGTAGGTCAATTTCAGCTGACGACACTCTTCAGCGGTATACCGTGGCTTGCCCAGTTCGTACTTCACGTACTCCAGACGAAACTGACCGTCGTAACTTTCGATCGGGAATACTTCACGCAGGATCCCCTCGAGACCGAAATCAAGACGGTCTCTCGCCGGACGGTCAGCCTGCAGAAAACGGCTGTAAAACGCAGTCTGAATCTGCGTCAAACCGGAAATATCATACTCCGCACTGATCTTTCCGAAATTTCGAACAGTATCCTGGTCGATCGTACGAACTGAGGGAATTGCCATTATCTAAACCTGCCTTCAAACACCGACTATGGTCAACAAGCAAACAGCCCGGGACATCGACAATCCAAATCCGTTGCGTCGTTCCGGGATGAAATTCGCAAACATAATGCGGATCAGAATCTGACCCGGGGCGAAACAGCTGAAATCCCTCTCATTGCAGTACAGAAGTCACCAACTCGGCAATCGCCCCGTGCGAGTCACCTGCGGGACATACTGCCTCAGATCACTTTCGCCGCGCCCCCAGGATCCCAGTTCCGCTCCCCCACGCGACACACTCAAACTCAGCCCCGAACTTCAAAGGCTCACCCTCTGGGCAGATCAGCCCGCAGCTGAACCCGCCATTTCTCACAGCGCGCGACAACAGGCACCTGCCGACCCCCGACAGCTGCCTGACATAATACGCCTGAAACATCGAAACCCGGTCAGCCCGTCAATCAACACGAATTGCCGTGCCTTCCTGCGACTGGAATTCACCAGTACACCAAATCTAAACGCAGAATCTGATCGCCACCAGAGACGCGCCTGCCGGAGTGCCTGTTCAGACACTCCGGCCGACACCAACGAAAAGCTCTGTTCTGACTCAACCGCTTACGGAATTACTTAATTTCGCACTTACCACCAGCGGCTTCGATCTCTGCCTTCAGCTTCTCAGCATCTTCCTTGGCCATGCCTTCCTTGATGGCTTTCGGCGCAGCTTCAACAAGATCCTTGGCTTCTTTCAGACCAAGACCTGTCACCGCGCGAACTACCTTGATGACCGGAATCTTGTTCTCACCGAAGCTGGTGAGCACAACATCAAACTCGGTCTTCTCAGGAGCAGCTTCAGCAGCAGCACCACCGCCGCCAGCAACCATCATGACAGCACCACCACCGGCAGGCTCGATCTTGTGAACTTCCTTCAGGTAGTCCACCACTCGTTTCGCCTGGAGGAGGGTCAGCCCGACAATCTTGTCACCAAGTTCAATCGTGGCTGCATCATACTCAGAGGCGGCTTCCGCACTAGACATCTCTACTTACCTTTCCTTTCAGCAACTTTGCTTTTCGTTATCAAAAACAGAACTCAGCAACACAGCGTCCGCATGTTCCCGAAAGAACCACGCGTAGCTCAAACATCATACTCAGCCCTGAGCCGCTTCGGATCCACTCTCGGGTTCTTCGGATCCACCTTCGGGCTCTGAAATTTTCTTAAGCTGACCAGCGAGCTGGCCACCCGGACCCTGAAGTGCTCCCGCGAGCATTCCCCCTGGAGCCAGCATCAGACCGGCAATCTCCCCGATCGTTTCCAGCCGCCCAGCGCTACGACTCAGTACGTCAACCCCGGCAGCGTCAATCGACTGTCCGTCGACCGTGCCACCCTTGATCTCCAACTGCTTCAGGTCTTTCGCATAACCAGCAACAGCTTTCGACAGTGCTACAATGTCATCCGCACCCCAAAGAAGCGTCGATGGCCCCTTAAGAACTGCATCCAGCCCATCAACACCCTTCCGTCGCAGAGCATTCAGAGCGATTGAGTTTTTGATGGTCAACGCAGAAATCTTCGCCCCGCGGAGAGCCAATCTCCAGCGATTTGCAGACAAAGCATCAAGCTTCGATGTGTCCACAACCAGAAAGTCTTTGTTTTCGCCGATTCGCGACTGAATATCCGCAATCAACATGTCTTTAATGCGACGACTCATCGAACTGCCTGTCTTTGATCCAGCTGCCGGAAATCAGTCTTCCGGAATCACTACAAAAATTTCTCTGGGAACGGAATCGGGAACTACACCGCTGATCCGGCATGCCCCACGTCCGGAAACTTCAGATCGCAACAACAATGGACGGCATCATGGTCGCTGAAACGTATACACTCCGCATGTAAACACCTTTGGAGGCATTTGGCTTCAGGCCGCGAAGATAACTCAGCAAAGCCTCGATGTTCTCTTCGAGCTTCGTCGCGTCAAACGACATCTTTCCAACAACACAATGAACGTTGGAGCCCGAATCAACTCGGAACTCAACCTTACCCGCTTTGTATTCCTTGACGGCGGTCGCAACATCCTGTGTGACTGTGCCCGCTCGCGGACTCGGCATCAGGCCTCGAGGACCGAGCACGCGTCCAAGCGGTCCCACGACGCCCATCATGTCCGGAGTGGCAATCGCCACATCGAAATCCAGCCAGCCATCCTTAATCTTGTCGGCCAGCTCTTTCGCACCCACGTGATCTGCACCGGCAGACTGAGCGATCTTTGCATTCTCACCCTGAGCAAACACAAGAACTCGCTGAGATTTACCAATCCCATGCGGAAGTACGATCGATCCACGAACGATCTGATCAGCCTGCCGCGGATCAACACCGAGACGAACGGCAATCTCAACCGTTTGATCAAAACCGCACTTCTTGACGCCCTTCGGCAACTGATCTTCCAGTGATTTCAGCGCCTTGACGGCAGCAGGCAGCGGCACACTACCGACGCCAGCTGCTTTCTTGACAAGTGCATTCATCCTCTTCGAACTGCCAGCCATCACGTCACCCGATCAAAAAATCAACAACGAGGGAGCACCGAAAATACACGGAACCAGAAGCTGCCGACGCAGCATGCATCGGCAATCAGTCAATCACCGTCAATCCCATACTGCGCGCCGTACCAGCAATCATCTTCTTGGCCTGAGCCACTGAAGACGCATTCAGATCGCTGTACTTCTTCTTCGCAATTTCTTCCAGCTGAGCAGAGGTCACCGTGCCCACTTTGTTTTTCAGCGGACTCTCTGAACCCTTGGCAATTCCAGCGGCCTTCTTCAGGAGAACCGCAGCCGGCGGACTCTTCAGGAAGAACTCAAAGGATCGATCGTTATAGATGGTCACAACCACAGGAATGGTCACACCCATCATATCGCGAGTCTGCTCGTTGAACTGCGAGACAAACTGTCCGATATTGATCCCGTGCGGACCAAGGGCAGTACCAACCGGCGGAGCCGGCGTTGCCTGACCACCTGTAACCTGCACTTTAACCTGAGTTACAACCTGTCGCTGCTTGCCCATAACCGCATCAACTCAAACGTAAAGGTACGAAACACTCAAACTCAAACCAGAACGCAGGGATCAGACTGCCTCAACCTGCCAGTGATCCAGCTCCACCGGGGTTGAACGCCCGAAAATCTCAATCAGAACAGATACCTTGCCACTATGCTCATCAACACCACCAACAGTACCTTCGAAACTCTCAAAGGTACCTTCACGAATCTTCACCATATCGCCGGAAGAAAACGCAATGCGAACCTTGGGAGCCGTTGTTGAATCATCCTTAATTCGACCGAGCATGCGATCAACTTCATGCTGCTCCATCGGCATTGGCTTTCCGGCGGCGCCGGCGAAATCACCTACGCCACTGGTGTCACGCACGAGATACCAGGTTTCATCATTCAGGATCATCTGAATCATGATGTAACCCGGAAACAGCTTCCGATCGTGCTCCTTCGCAGACCCGCTTCGAGTATCTTTCACTTTCTCCGACGGAATTACAATCTCGCCAAAAAACTCCTCGAGCTCCTCGAGCCGAATCTTTTTCTGAAGCGACTCACGAATCGTTCGCTCACGATTCGTCTGCACCTTCAGCACGTACCATCGCATCTCGTCGGCTGAACTTTCGCCAACCGATTTCTCTGCCATAAAGACAAACCTCCGAGATGACCCCGAAAAACGCCAAAAAACAAGTATCCTGACATCGATTGAGGCGTTTTGCAACCGCAAGTCGATCTTAGGCTGAAACTTACCGACGATGAATTCAAATCAACGCCCGAATGGCCCCAGCAGCGAGCTCCGCTCAGGTGTACTCAACAAACCGAATCAGCGAAAACAACTGCTGCCAGACAAGATCCACAACGAACAGGAAAACACCGAGGAAAATCATCGTGACAAGCACAACGACAGTTGCCTGAACCACTTCCTTCCGTACCGGCCAGGAAACTTTCTCAAGCTCCGACTCCACCGAAACGAGAAAATCAGCAAAACGAGGTACGTTCACCAGTCGAAACGCAATCCAGCTCACCACAAGCCAGATCGCCAGTGGCAGCCCAACCTGCAGAGCTTTCTCGCTGGCCCCAAGGGGCCCATTTGACAGGGTGATGCACCCGAAAGCTGCAAGAACAACGATTGCGAAGAAGGTAAACTGCCGGACCATCCGTCCCTGCGTGGGCTTGTAAACCCCGGCACGGAAAAGCTCGGGCAAAATTGAGATTCCAGCGTCTTTACTTGACATGAGTCACTCAAAGCCAAAAAACTCGAACCACCCGGAACACGCACGCCTCATTCAGAAACTACTGATCTGCTCCGCCTCAGGCGGAGATCAACAGAATTCTCGAAGACGCTTCCCGGAACACACAACCCAGATATCGCACTCAGAGCTAATCTCAATCGGCAGGACTTTGAAGGGGAATGCTGTCTGTTCATTCACCGGTCGACGCGATTCAGACTCCAGGACACCACACTGAAGAGCCACTCTTTGTCTGATTAAGCAAAGAGCATTTCAGCGGCGTCATCAACACGGGCGGAGGGACTTGAACCCCCAACCTGCGGATTTGGAATCCGCTGCTCTGCCAATTGAGCTACACCCGTCCGAGGCAGCACTGCTGGCAGCAGGCTACTTCTTTCGCGACTCTTTGTGCAGCGTATGACGACGAAGCTTTGGACAGTACTTCATCAGCTCCAGCCGCTCCGTGCCGCGAGTTTCTTTGATGACACGGTAATTCCGAGCACCAGTTTCCGTGCATTCCAGCCAGACATACTCTCTCATGACTTCGACACCTCAACAGCAAAAACACAAAGCTGTTCGTCCGCAACTACGAACGAACAGCATGCAATTTCACAGCAGCGACTACTGCAGAATCTTTGTCACAACCCCGGAACCCACAGTCTTGCCACCCTCGCGGATAGCAAATCGACTGCCGTCGACCAGAGCGATCGGTTTCAGGAGTTCAACTTCCACTTTCACGTTGTCACCAGGCATACACATTTCTGCGCCGCCCAGAAGCTTTGTTGCACCCGTGACGTCGGTTGTTCGGAAGTAGAACTGAGGGCGGTAACCGGAGAAGAAAGGAGTGTGCCGACCGCCTTCTTCCTTGCTCAGTACGTATACTTCCGCTTCGAATTTCACGTGCGGCTTGATGGAGTTTGGTGCTGCCAGAACCTGACCGCGCTGAATGTCTTCTTTCTTCAGGCCTCGCAGAAGAACACCCACGTTGTCCCCTGCAATCCCCTGATCCAGAGTCTTCTGGAACATTTCCACGCCTGTGCAGGTCGTTTCCATGGTGTCCTTCAGTCCGATCAGCTGGACCTTGTCACCGACCTTCAGAACGCCTGATTCAATACGTCCAGTCGCAACGGTTCCGCGACCTTCGATCGAGAACACGTCTTCGATCGCCATCAGGAACGCTTTGTCCGCAGCACGTACTGGCTCAGGGATATAAGCGTCCAGAGCTTCCATCAGCTTTGTGATGCAGTCGCTGTACTTGTCGTCAGCAGGATTGTCGAGTGCACCCTTTGCGTTTCCTCGAACGAGCGGAATCTCGTCGCCGGGGAAATCGTACTTCGTCAGGAGTTCTCGAACTTCCATCTCGACGAGGTCGAGAAGGTCCTGGTCGTCGACGAGGTCGCACTTGTTCAGGAATACCACCAGAGCAGGCACGTCTACCTGACGAGCCAGCAGGATGTGCTCCCGCGTCTGCGGCATCGGGCCGTCAGCGGCAGATACCACGAGAATGGCGCCGTCCATCTGAGCAGCACCAGTGATCATGTTTTTGATATAGTCAGCGTGACCCGGGCAGTCGATGTGAGCGTAGTGGCGATTCGGAGTCTCATACTCAACATGGCTCGCAGCAATCGTCACAGTCTTGGTTGCGTCGCGAACCGTACCACCCTTTGCGATATCCGCGTAGCTCTTTACGCCAGCAAGACCCTTTGCCGACTGTACCGCAAGAATCGCTGCTGTCGTAGTTGTCTTGCCATGGTCAATATGGCCAATGGTCCCCACGTTGACGTGAGGCTTAGTTCGCTCAAAATTACCCTTTGCCATCTCCTGAACTCCAGATCATCTACGCCAGGACACGGAAGAAAGCCCGGCAGAACAACCACAAACAAAAACAACACCGGCACCCCCACGCGAGGCACCCTCACAATCAATCTGCACAGCAGAAGAGCTGCTGGTGGGACTTGAACCCACGACCTCGTCCTTACCAAGGACGCACTCTACCGACTGAGCTACAGCAGCACTCTTCGCCAGTCACCAGAACAAGAGCGGGCGATGGGAATCGAACCCACACGGCCAGCTTGGAAGGCTGGAATTCTACCATTGAACTACGCCCGCATTTCCGCTCGTCACTCAGCCCCGACCAGCAACACTCCCTGAAAACTAAAAACCCAAACGAATCACCGCACTCCAGAAACTGGGGGAAGCAGGATTCGAACCTGCGAAGGCGTAAGCCACCAGATTTACAGTCTGGCCCATTTGGCCGCTCTGGAATTCCCCCGTCCGCCGATCAACCTTCTCAACAGCCTGAAACCCGGAAACAGTCTCGAAATCAGCCCGAAAACTCAATCACACGCAGATCGCCCTTCGACAATCTGCCACGAAAGGGCACGCATCAGCCCACTCGCAATGGCTTTCTGACAGATTCCAGACGCTCAGAATCAGACGCTTCGGACAGCCAGAAACGGTCAAGGTTCGCGGAAGCTAGCGGAGGGAGTCGAACCCACAACCGCCGGTTTACAAAACCGGAGCTCTGCCAATTGAGCTACACTAGCGCAGACCGCAAGCCGTGGCGAGTCGCGGAGTATAGCAATCGCTAATCCTCACACAAGGCCGATCCTCGAATCCTCGTTTCATCCGAGAAAAAAGTTGATTTCGGCCTGTGCGGCGAGCCATCACGACGCGGTGATCCGGAATCACCGAAAACGAGAACCCCCCCTGTTTCGGTAGAGACAGGGCACGATGTGAGCTCGAATCGGGCTGATTTTCTAAATCCCGGGAATTTCGACACACCGACGTTCGGCAATTCTGCGGAGCTTCTCCAGAGTGCGCACTTCAATCTGGCGAACACGTTCTTTGGTGACGCCAAGTCGCTGGCCAACCTGTTCCAGAGTTTCTGGTTCCGCGTTCTGGTTGAGTCCGAATCGGCATGATATGACGGCCTGCTCCCGCCCGTCCAGCTCCTGCATCATAATCTGAATCGCCGTCTGCTGGTCGAGATGCTGCCTGACGGCGGCGACCGCGTCGCTCCGCTGGTCCGGCGACTGGCTGAACACATCATCTTCCCCGGTTCGGTAGCGATCCATCCTCGCGTTCTCCGCAGGAACACTTCTTGCGAAGTTTTTCATGATCGCCCACGAGGCGTAGGTCGAGAACTTATTGCCACGGGCGTAGTCAAATTTTTCCACGGCTCGGATGAGCGACATGTTCCCGTCACTGACCAGCTCGAAAAAGTTCGATCCGGGGCGCAGGTGCCGCTTTGCAATCGAGACAACCAGCCGCAGGTTGGATCGAATCAGGTGGTTTTTGACCTGAGCAATCTTTTCCAGCAGGCCTTCCATCTCCGTGGCAAGCCGAGCGACGGGTTTCGCCGGATTCAGGGATTTCTGAAGCTGGACAAATCGGTACTTCAGAAAATTCATCAGCCGAAAGAAATGCTGCTCTTCTTCTCGGGTGAGCAGCGGAACCTCATAAAGCTCGGTCAGGTATGAGGGAAGGCCGGACGGAGCCTGGGCCGCGGCCGATGGCAGCTCGGTCGGAAGGTTGCTGGCAATTTTCGATTCGGCGTCGTCCCGCTGAAACTCCGGATTGTCAATGAAATCCATTACCAGTGACTTCAGTCGAATGGCCCGTATTTCTGCAAGCGATGCACAGATGACAGCTTTACTGCGTCCGAATCGCCGGGCAATTTCCGCGATACTGACGCCCTGTCGAGCAAACTCGGCGGCCAGTTCCTTGTGTTCCACCGACATTCTGGGATCGCCGACAACAGGCCGCTCCACAGGAAAGATGGCGTTCTCCGGGCACAAGGCGTCGAAGTTTCGCAGGGTGGTGCGAATCGTCTCCGTTGATCGCTGAAACTGAATTCCAAGTTCCCGACTGATCTCGGTCAGATTCCGTCCTTCAGATGCCAGACGGCGAGCGGCGCAGATCACCTGCTCCCGTTCCGAATGACTCATCGGCCGAACTGAACGCCCGCGATTCACTTCATCGGGGTGAAGGTGAATGAATCGCTGAAGCGATGATTCTTTCACTCCGAGTCTTTTCCGTCCATTAATGACGAACCAACGGCTCGGCAACCCGCGATCCCGCCAGCGACCCACAGTCTTCGGCGAAATATTCAGCCGCTGACTCACCTCGTCGACTGTCAGCACCGGTTCGCGAACTGATTCCGCAGAGATTTTCAGGCTTGCTGACAGATCTTCAATCAGGCAGCGCAGGTCGTGCATCAGTTCTGCGCCGGAAATCTCCGGCCAGCTGGTTTCCGCAGACCGGTAGCCAGTAATGAATTCGCAGATGGTCTCGTATCGATATCGAGCCTCAAGGTCGAGGTCCAGAATCAGTTTTTCACATTCTTCCAGCTGGGCAATCCGGACAGCGACCGGGGCGAAACGGATCTGCTGTTCCGCAAATGCTTTCATGGCCGAGTTCAGATATCGAGACATTCCGGACTCCCTCTTCCAATCACGCTTCCGCACTCTGATCGGAGCTCCGCAGACGGATGAACAAACTTCCGTCAACAGGCTCTTCGCTTGTCAGTATCCGCAAAGATCGTGCCAGATCGTGTTCGTACACCTGATTCGCCAGATGTCCTCCCTCAGTGAAGCGAAAAACGTGGTCTCATGCGACAGCCAAGGCTGTTTTGCTGCTGAACTTCAACGTCAGCCTTCCGGCAAACACCGCTCTGAAATTGTAATTTCGCCAAATCCCTGACGACATTTTGTACTTTTGGATTTGTTCTGCCCGTAGAACAATGATGACACTGTGTGAAGAAAATGGGAGCATGTCACGAAAATTCTGCCTAATTCCGCTGCGGCAGAACTGAACGGTCCATTTGATTCTGCTGCATCTCGAATCAAGATTACGGCCATCACTGTGGCGGAATGCAATGAGAATGCACACGCTTATGCTGAACGACCAGCAGTCGGCCCGTCATGTACAGACTGCTGAGATTTCATTGAGCTGCGGCTGAAAGCAGACAACTCCGTTGGAAACCGATCAAGTATTTCTGAGCGTCGGTGCCGTGGTGGCATTCTTCGGAATGGCGCTGGTTCTCTGGCACGTTGCGCAACATCGACGTCAGCTTGATGACGCTGGAGATGATCCGAATGATCTGAAGTTCGCCGATGATCAGTATCGTCGACGGATGCAGACGTCATCACTGACCATCATTCTCGGAGCACTGATTGCGCTCTGCGAGTCCCTTCCACGCTTTCAGAACTCACCGCGATTCGCGGTTGGGTACATCATCTTCCTGCTGATCGTGGCTTTCGTGCTCGTTGTGCTTGCACTGAAGGATGCCGTTGCGAGCCGAATCCATCTGAATCGTTCGATCCGCGAACACCGCGTCGCTCGCAGAGTGCTGCACGACGCGGTTGAAGAACTTCGACGTCGTCAGAGAAACCCTTCGGAGGAGCAACATCAGGAATCAGATGACTCCAGGTGAGCATCAACTCCACGTCGAAGCTTCAGGCTGCGTCCCGAAGCACATCCTCCGCAAGTTTTCTGCGGCGGGATTTCTTTCGAATTTTCGACAGGTCACCGTCTTCGAAACCGCTCGTTTCCGTAAAGAACGAGCCGGACAGCATTCGGTAGAAAAACAGAAGCGCAAACGCACCGAAAACCGCTGCAAAGAAGCCTTTGGCGCTGATGGGGTCAATCGCGGCGTCTCGCCAGAAGAACAGCACTGTTCCGCATCCCATCACGCTCCCGCCAATGCCCATCAGCATTGTTGCCACGGCGCCACCGGGATCTCGGCCGGGCATGATGGCCTTTGCGGCGAGTCCGGTGAGCGTACCGAATCCGACCCAGCGGAGCAGTTCATTCAGGCTCGTGCGGATGATTTCCGCCATATCCGATTCTGTCATTTCCGCACTCCGAGCCTGACTCAAACAGCCTTGAACTTTCAACGCTGGCGACCAAAACCATGACTCGCGGTCAACACCATCAATGGTCAGCATGGCCAGCGATGAATTTGTCGTTCAACTTCAGTCAACTTCTCTCCTCTCATCGACAGATTGACAGGTTCCAGTCCAGTTGTGCCGATTCGGGAAGATACTCATTGGCCGGGTTTCCCGTCGGTCGTTCAACTTTCACTCCCGTGAGACTGTCATTCGGCAGATTCTGCCGGTGTTCCGGACACGCAACAAACGGAAGGTTCACTGCCGATGCTCGAATCCCCTGGCATCCAGATGCCGGTGATGAGGCTGACAAGTATTTCTGCATTCTCCGTCCGGGATTCTGAGATTCAGCCTTTCACTTCGCTCTCGATCTGCGGAAAATATCATCATCTGTTCATTACTTGAGTCCGACGAAGTCAGAGACAGGAAAAACAGCTTGGGTGATCCGAAACGAGAAGAACTGAAGGTTGGCAGTCAGCGCGCCGTTCTGGTGGGCGTCTTTCATCCGGACGAGGGTTTCACGCGTGAAAACGCTCTGGACGAACTGAAGGGTCTGGTCAAGACCGCCGGTGTGGTGGTTGTCGGGGAAATGGTTCAGTTCCGTGAAACTCTTCACCCTTCGCTCTGCGTCGGGCGAGGCAAAGTCGAGGAACTCAAACTGCTCGTCCAGGCGACCGATGCTCAGGTCATCATCTTCGACAACAACCTGACTCCATCTCAGGGCCGAGCACTTGAACAGTCGCTCGAAAAGCCGATCGTCGATCGAAGCGAAGTGATTCTGGATATCTTCGCGACGCATGCTCAGACTTACGAAGCCATGCTCCAGGTCGAACTGGCTCAGCTTCTGTATTTTCGAACTCGACTCAAGCGGATGTGGACTCACCTGGAACGGCTTGGCGGCGGGGGCACCGGCGGTCTGGGAGCTGGTCGTGGTCCGGGCGAAAAGCAGCTTGAAACCGACCGGCGACTCGTCGACAAACGAATCTCAGAACTCAAATACAAGCTGAAAGAGGTGGAGAACCGCCGAAAACGAACCGTTTCGCTTCGCCGTGAACAACCGACCGTCTCTCTGGTCGGATACACGAATGCCGGCAAGAGCACGCTCATGCGGACCATCACGGGCGCCGATGTGCTCGTGGCCGACAAGCTCTTCGCAACGCTGGATACTCGAACTCGTCGCTGGGCGATTCCCGGCTTTGGTGATGTATTGCTGAGCGATACGGTGGGGTTCATCCGGAATCTTCCGCATCACCTGGTTGCATCATTTCGCTCGACGCTCGAAGAAGCTCGCCATGCCGATCTGCTGCTGCATATCGTCGACGCTTCGAACCCCGAAGCGGAACGACAGATTCACGCGGTCTACGAAGTGCTGAGCGAAATCGGGATCGACTGCAGTCATGTCGTTCTGGTTCTGAACAAGGTTGACCGCATAGACGACCAGTCCATCGTGGATGTCCTGCGCCGACATTATCCCGAAACCGTTACGATCAGTGCGGCCACTGGCGCCGGAATCGACCGGCTCTGCGAACTTGTCGCCGAACGACTTTCCGGCGGAATGGAGACGGTGGAAATCGAAACGTCCAGCGCCAATGGAAAGCTCTTCGCCTGGCTGGCAAAACACGCGGAGGAACTTTCGCGGACCTATCCTGACGAAGCCCAGTCGCGAGTTCTGATTACAGCCAAAGTTCCCGGACAGTTCGCTCGAGCCATTCCGGATGACTCCGAAACGACAATCCGAATTCCGGGTGAACCGGAGTCACTCCTGTCCGGCGATTCAGAAACCGAAGACGGTGAGGAAGACTTTCTGAATGACCGGCTATCCTCAGATGACTCCTCGCGCGAAAACTCTGTCAGTCAGCGTCCCTGAACTGCGGAGATCGGCAGAATCTGCTGCTTGATGAGAAGTCATTGAGGGCAGGGGGATTTTCTGAAGCTGCGAGGCTTTGGTCGACGATGCTGATTCCGGGGAGTTTTCTGCCTGCGACGCCATCGGGAGCCTGAGGAAGTCACAAGATGCTGCTGACAGACTATCGAATCGATCTGCAGCAGTATGGCGGTCCTCTGGATCTGCTTCTGTACCTCGTTCGCCGACACGAAGTCGACATCTGTTCGATTTCGCTCGCTCGAATTACCAGCGACTTTCAGAGCTACATTGGCGTGCTGGAGTTTCTGGACTTCGATCTGATCGGTGACTTTGTTGTTGTTGCCAGCACTCTGCTCGAGATCAAAAGTCGCGAAGTCCTTCCGAATACCGATGCACCGGTCGAAGACCATTCCGAAGAAGAATCCGGCAGCGAGCTCATCGGTAAGCTGCTCGAGTATCGAAAATACAAAGAAGCGACGAAGACTCTCGACGAACGTGCTGCTGACTGGCTGGAACGTTATCCACGACTCTCCAGTGATCGCCCGCAGATTCCGCGAGATCGCACTGAAGACAAAATCCGTCAGGTGGAGCTCTGGGACCTTGTCAGCGCACTGTCTCGCATCGTGCGAATCCCGGCTGCCGACACGTCCGGAAGTGTGCGGATGGATGAGACTCCGATCGGCGTGTTTCAGGAACGCATTCGACTTCAGGTTCTGGCCGAAGGTCGCGCTGCATTCAGTTCGTTCTTCGACGGAGAACGAATTCCGTCACGGATTGCAGGGATCTTTCTCGCCATCCTCGAACTCATTCGACACGAAGACTACCGCGCTGAACAACCGATGGATTTCGGAGAAATCTGGATTCTCCCGCCGCTGGCTGATGGTCACTGAATCGGCATCGGGGCACTTTGAAGCACGCAGCGAAATCCGGTGTGGAACGCGCCCGTATCCTGTTCACCTTTCATGCGTGCAGCAACACGATACCCAACGCAGTATTGTTCACTGCACATGAACGATCCGCCTCGCTGTACTCTCTTGATGATCCCGGGCTCCTGAGGGTCAAGACTGCTTTCCGGCCCCTGCGGATTTCGAACAGCGTTCCCTGTGACGCCAGTCGAGCTGCCGCCCGACATTCTCGCGGCGTCTGTGCTGGCTGGAGAGCCTGTCGGTGCTGCCGAAGACTCCTCGTGAGAATTCACTGCGTAGGTGTCTGGTCGATAGTAGTCAGCGCACCATTCCCAGACATTTCCTGACATGTCACAGAGTCCGAAATCGTTCGGTGGAAACGTGCCGACAGGGGAGGTTGTTCGATAGCCATCCTCTTCCGTGTTAGTAATCGGAAACTCACCCTGCCAGATATTCTGCAGCCAGCGTCCATCCGGGTTTCTTTCGTTTCCCCATGGATAGGTTTCGCCGCTGCGACCACCGCGTGCTGCGAATTCCCATTGAGCTTCCGTCGGGAGTGTTTTTCCTGCCCACTGACAGTACGCCTGCACGTCGAGGTAACTGACATGGACGACGGGATGATTCATGCGGTCATCGATCGTGGAATCCGGTCCCTCCGGATGTTTCCAGCTGGCTCCCTTCACGTACTGCCACCAGCTGTAAGCGCCTCGCTGCGGATCAATTTCATTGCGGCTTTTCAGGTTCAGACCGCAGATTGAACCTGGATGGTTGAATTCTTCGAGAATCGCCGCATTGGCGAATTCAGATCCATTTTCAATGCTTCTCAGCTTCGGTGGTTGTTCGGCTGTGGTGACATAGCCTGTCGCTCTGACAAATTCATCAAATTGCTGATTCGTGACTTCATGAACATCCATCCAGAAACCCTCCAGCTCGACTCGATGAGGAGGCCGTTCATCTGGTGCTCCATCGTTGCTTCCCATGGTGAAAACTCCACCGGGGATCCATACCATATCCCTGACGCGCGGATCACCATCGTCCGGCTGGGGGGAACTCGTGAAAATTCGGGTGAGCGTATCAGCATCAGCATGAATGGTTTCAGAAGCGGAGGCTGCTTCAGGAGATGCCTGACTCCCCGCTTTTGCGGTGGGTGGTGAAATGTTTGCCTGAGAATCGGAGACTCGTGGAAAGAACGCCACCATCAGTGTCAGCAGAGCAGCGGTGAATGCCAGGATCGCAGGGAGAAACCGTTTCACACTATTCCTTCCTGCCGCAGGCAGGGCCAGATCGCTATTCGTAAGTTACCGGTTTGATCACACTCTCCGAACAAACACGATACCGGACTCCCGGGCCGGCGAGAAGCAGTGATGAGCGAAATCCAGAATCCGAAAGTTCGACGGGGAAATGCCGTGCTTCAGCGGAACGAGAATAAACATGGTGCAGCCAGACTGGCGGTGGCTCTTGGAGGCGGAGGTGCGCGAGCCGCATACCAGACAGGTGTATTGCGTGGTATCGCGAAGGAATTTCCCGATCTGACTCCGCCGATTCTGACCGGTGTTTCCGCCGGCGGGATCAACGTGTCATTCCTCGCGAACCATACCGGAACATTCCGCCAGAAGGTGGAGGATCTGACGCAGCTCTGGAAGAATCTGAGTTTCTCCGATGTCTTTGAAGCTCGTCCGATGAAACTGCTCTGGCAGGTGGCTCGAGTCGGGATGCGTTTGTCGGTCGGAGTCCCACCAGGAGTTCCTCGCGCGACCGGAATGGTCGACACGGAACCGCTTCGAAAGTTCCTCCGTCGAGCCCTCAACGCCGGAGATGGACGCCTTCGCGGAATCGCTCAGAACCTTGCTGCAGGCCGAGTTCGGGCCGTAGCGCTCACAGCACTGAATTACCAGACCGGTGAATCGGTGACGTTCGTGGAAGGGCGAAAGATTACCGCCTGGGAACGTCCGCTTCGAAAGTCACAGTCCACCGAACTGACTGTCGATCACATCATGGGATCCGCAGCCCTGCCACTGCTCTTCCCTCCGGTGCAGATCGGTGATTCGTGGTATGGTGATGGTGGTATCCGGCTGGTGGCACCGCTGGCACCCGCAGTTCATCTTCAGGCTGATCGACTTCTGGTGGTGTCGACGCATTATGATTTTCCCGCTGACACTCCTGTCATTCGCAAGAGCGAGCATCCGCCGTCACCCGCTGTTGTGCTTGGCTCCCTCTATAACGCCGTGTTTCTTGATCAGCTCGATCAGGACATTCTTCAGATGGACCGCATTAACTCGCTTCTGAAGAAACTGCCAGCCGATCAGCGTGACGGCCTGAGGCCTATCGGAACAACTGTGATTCGACCATCTGTCGATATCGGAAAGCTGGCGAACGAATTTGAGAGCCGACTGCCTCCGACGTTTCGATACTTCATGCGGCGCTTCGGATCTCGGGAAACAAGCGATCAGGATTTCATCAGCACGGTAATGTTTCACCGTGATTACGTTTCCGAACTCCTGAAGCTGGGAGAATCCGACGCCGAACGCAATCTTGACCGAATCGCAAAGGTGATCGCAGATTAGAGGTGGCTTCAAAAACGGGACTGGCTCCCGTCACACAGGATTTTTTGCATCAGAATCTGCAGCTGGAAGGGTGCCTGTCCCGGTTTTGGAATGCGATCTGATAACCGTTACTCGGAATCCCGACGGAACTGCTCGGCAAGACGGTTCCATTGAGCCTCCATCGCAACAACTCGATCCCGCTGCTGATCCGCGAGATTGACTGTTTCGCCTCGATCCTTCGCGAGATCGTAAAGCTCCCAGGGCTGCCCGGAGATCGCCACAAGTTTCCAGTCGCCGGTCCGAATGGCGCGATGGTTGTCATGGCACCACCAGAGTTCCGGATGCAGCTGAGGCTGATCATCCTCAAACACTGAGATCAGGTTCTTTCCGGCGCGTTCGGGGCCGGTGGTGCCATCCCATGACTGCGGGACTTCGAGACCCGCTGCAGCGAGCACTGTCGGAAATACATCGATCAGATGCACGGGCACGTGACGCAGCTGATTCCTCGCTTTGATTCTGTTCGGCCAGTGAACAATCAGCGGCGTTGAGATACCACCCTCATGAACCCACGTTTTGTGACGACGGAAGGGGGTGTTCGCAAGACTGGAAAAACCCGGCCCAAGACAGAGATACGTCTCCGCAGATCCGGCAGGAGCGTCCGGCTGATGCCCATCGCCACGAACCATGATCTCCGCACTCGCGCCGTTGTCTGATGCAAACATGATCAACGTATCGTCCAGCATTCCCGCAGAACGAATCTGTTCGAGAATCCGCCCGATTTCACGATCCATGCGATCGACCATCGCCGCATGAATGGCCATCTTGGTGGCCTGAAACTCCCGCTGCTGATCCGTCAGATGGATCCACTCCGGTGCATTGAACACCTCGCCGGAACCGAGACGATCCAGATCCTTTGGAACGTGATAGGGTGGTCCGAGCAGTCGTTCCATCGGTGACGGATCGATGCTGACGAGACCGAATTCTCGCTGTCGATGACCTCGTTGTTTCCGGAGTACGTCCCAGCCCTCTGTGAATCTCTTCCGATAACGTTCAATGTCGTCAGGCAGAGCATGAAGTGGAAAATGAGGCGACGTGAATGCAACGTACTGAAAGAACGGCTGGTCAGAATACCGATCAGCATGCTGCTTCAGGCATTCAATCGCGTGGTCAGCGATCTGAATGGTGGCGTACCGATTTGTATCGGCAGCTCCGGAGTCCTCTGGTTTCTTCGTGGTATCTCCGCCGGACGATTCCAACCGAACCGGCTGATCGTCACGCGTCATTTCTCGTGGATTGAAGAATCGATTGTGGTCTTCAATCGTGAGTGCATGATCGAAACCGTTCTGAAGGGGAGTTCCGTCCAGATGCCATTTTCCGGAATGGTAGGATCGATACTGTTTCTGTTTGAGAACCCGAGGAAGCAGTGGAGCCCAGGCAGGGCGAGTTCCCTGGCCGGAACGTCGCTGGTCACTGAAGTGAGCATCTCGACGAACCTGCTGAGCATAATAGCCGGTCATCAGCACTGCTCGTGAAGGCCAGCATCGAGCCGTGTTGTAGCACTGAGTAAATCGGATACCGTTTTGCGCGAGTCCATCAAGAGCCGGTGTCTGAATTTCGCCGCCATAACAGCCGGTATCGGAGTATCCCAGATCATCAGCAAGAATGATCAGAACGTTGGGCGGCTTCTCGGAAAGCCCGGCCTCCGAATTCTGGCTGGAGCAAAGACTCATGACGAAGAATGGCAGAAACAGGAATCGCTGATTCAAGGATCAGATCTCCCGATCAGAAGAATAGAACATCGGTACTCTTGTGCACGTGACTGAGTATTACAGAACCGTCTGACAATTTCTTCTCATTGACGAGTGACATCACGAGCCGCCGATTCTGGGTTCGTCATTCCCGCGCAGGCGGTAATCCAGTGCCCCAGTGTGGATTCCCGCCTCCGCGGGAATGACACAAAACCTCTGTTTTATACACGGACGATGCATTAGACTGTTCCTGGACGGCAACCCTTGAAGCAGTAAATCATTTCTGTCAGCGCGAACCAACGGGGAAACCCGCCAGATCCTGTTGCTCTGTCAACGATCCATTGATGTGTGCCACTGGCTATGCCAGTGTTTTTGAACCAACAGCACTGGCATAGCC
>JBKDKA010000029.1:0-12737 GCA_046345315.1 Planctomyces sp. | reverse complement strand
ATGCTCATCACGAGCCAACACCAGATCGCCCGCCTGGATGTCTTCAATGTTCTTCGTCACCAGTTTGACGTCGGCCTCGGCTGGGACTGTTAAGTCGACAGAGCCTTGAAGCTCCGCTCGCTGGCTGGTCTGCGAAGTCACCTTGGCAGCGACGTCAGGCGTCATCGCTCGAATGGAAAACACACAGCCAAGGAACAGGCAGGTTGCAATGCCCAGTCGTCGCAGCAATGAAAATGGCGCCGACGAATCAGCTTTTTCCTGAAGAGATGTCATCATCAGTGCGCTTTCATATCAGTGGAGAATCCAACAGCTGCAGAAAAATCCGACAACACCGAAGCAAGTGTTTCACCGTGAGAGCCATCGCAGCCAGTGTCGTCGA
Source organism: Planctomyces sp. (assembly GCA_046345315.1). Classification (GTDB taxonomy): domain Bacteria; phylum Planctomycetota; class Planctomycetia; order Planctomycetales; family Planctomycetaceae; genus F1-80-MAGs062. The sequence goes on along the minus strand of JBKDKA010000029.1, from coordinate 12,358 downwards.
TCAGTCTTCGCTGGTTTTCTGCGGACGGTCAATGCGGTGCCCATCACGAATGCACCGACAGCAAAGTATCGATCAATATCACGGAAGGTGTCCGGGGAGTCCTCTTCTGCGGGTTTTGGAACGGTTTCTGCAATCTGATTGTTTGGGTCAGCGAGAACAGCAACGAGGACCTGGGTACCTGCGATAAAGCAGGTGGGGCCGCCATCGGGACACCGCGTACTGGCCTTCATGGAATCAACAGACTGCTCCACGGCATTCCCGGCTTGTCGAACATCCTGAAGTTTGTTGCTGGCTCTGGCACCCGATTCAACCATAGTGTCCGAGACTTGACGGAACTTCGTCAATGGTATTCTGTGTGCATACTTTCCGAGTTTCTCCACACCGAATGGCATCAGGATTCCGGCGACAGCAACCCCGGCTGCCACCCGATTTCCGTTGGCAAGATGGATACCAGCATTTGCGATATCTGCTATTCCCGTCGGATCGACGAGGCCTGCTGCCTCTGTTACAATTTCCGCAGTCAGCATGATGTCGCTCCCTATTCCTCCGGGTGCTGCTAGTGTGTCTTCGCCAACAAGAAATGCAAGCCCCTTGTAGAACGCTGTTTCTGTTTCGGGATCAGGAGCATTAGTCGCTCTTTGCCCAAACCAGACCAGCCAGTCATTTTCAGACCAGAGTGGGGCGTTCGCGTCCTGGTCACGCACCTCCTGCAAAGATTTAGATTTTAACCGGCGAGCTCCCGTGTCCGGGTCAATCAATACCGATCGCGATACCATGCCTGTGCTCGGATTGAGGTATCCGATGAGATCGCCTGTCTTGTCAAATATCGGAACCGTGGCCGGGGTCCCGAGAAGTTTCGTGTAGAATTGTCCCAGTGTTGAACCGCTTCGGTCAGACGCGTAACCTTCCTGCCGGTTGAGAATGCTGGTAGTTGCCGCTCGGTAATTTGCGTCCTTTAATTCATCCGCATTCCATCGAATTCCAATCGCAGTCTGGTCCGCGACCTGCCTGATGGCGGCCACGATATCCAGTGGAAGCCAGTCCGGACGATTATTGTGTGTTTTGGGAATAATGGCGCTCGCTGCATTCATTTCGAATCGCTGAATGATGTCGTCTGTCGAACCATTCATCACGACTTCCAGCTCGTATTTGAGCTTACTGATCGCATCGTTCATCGACTTCTCGATTCGAGCTTTTTCTAGTTTGATGAAGAATATTGCTGAACTCAGCTGAAGATTCTTGAGATCGTTCGCGTCCGTCGTCGCCTTGGTGATTATTCCCTGAATGGCCTGAGCAGCAGCATTTTTTGACTCCTCGAGCAATGTCGCCGCTGCTGAATAGGATTCATCGGAGAATGTCGTCAGGATCATTTCGACGGTGTTCTCCTCTCTGTGAACCGACGCGTTCAGAAGCGAGTTGGCACCATGCATCGTTGATTCATATTTGCTCGCGACCGAATCGTTCTCTGTCTTCGCCGCAGCTGCGTCGTTCTTCGCTTTGTCCGTTTCCGCTGCGGTCACGTCTTTTGCCCGCGTGACTGCCGCATTCGTATACGTCAAATCGAAAGTGCGACTGGCGCTGGCATCATCAGTTAGAGCTTGCACTCTCGCAGTCACATTGGCCTCACTTCGATCGTGGACTGCTGTGGCCGTTGCGGTGAGGTGACTGTTTGCCGCATCTGTCATGCTCTGCGTGTAGGAAGCGACCGAAGCATTGATACTTCCGGAAGCTGAGCTCCAGGCATTAACCACAGCATTGTCGTACCCAACCCAGGCAGAGGTGAATGTTGCAAGCCCATTTGCACCCGGATAGGCTCGCTGCATAGCAGCAACCCATTCTGAATGAACTGTGTCCGACAAGCTCTGTACAGCCGTTGCTGCACTGCCCATTGCACGTGACCGTGCCGCGTTTGTTTCGGTCGTGTAGACACTCGCAGCGGATTTTATTGCAGAGACCCAGATTTCGTCAGCACCTCGCAGTGACGCTTCCCAGACCTGATCGGCTGTCTTCACGGCTTCATAGAGGTCATCACGAACATCGATCAGTCTTTCCTTCAAAGTCTTCCAGGCCGCTGTGTAATCTTCAACATATAGCTTCTCTGCATCCTGAACCTTGTCAACGAAAGACTTGCCTGCCGAGGAGATCGCAATTGAGCGGGTCTTATCTGCGGTTGAGAGTGCATCGTCACGTTTCCGCCTGGCATCGGAAACGGCCTTCTCGAAGTCAGCTTTCTTCTTCGCTGCTTTCGATGCCAGATCCTTCTGTGCGTCTGAGATTGTCTTATAAAACTTCGCCTGTCCAACCTCGTTCGCTTCCTGAATCTTTGCGTTGAAAGTTGCAATTGCGGTTGCCATGGTGACATCCGCTACACCGATCTGTGGCAACGCTTCTTCGATTTTGTCATAGAGTCCGTGGATCATCGGAAGTAGACTCAACTTGAGACTCTTCGCTGCCTCTAGTCCGCGACCGCCAACATCACTGATATAGGAAAGAATCGCGCTTCTCAGTCGACTCCGAAAGGCCGCGTTTCGGGCGTCAGGATCCGTGAAGTTCCCGAGTGGCTGGCTGATGACGTCAAGATATTTGATCGTGGATTCGTTTGCCTTTGCCTGCACACCTTGAATTTCACCGTCGTAGCCGCTTGTGATCGCGTCAGCGGTCTGGATCGCCAAGGGAAGAATTTCGTTGATCTTCGCAAGGATCACCTGAACGTGATCGTTTTGAGCTGCCGGAATTCCAGTTTTGGCATTTCGTATAGCTTCAACAACGCTGTTTACCCATTCTGTGGATGCGCTTTGGATCACATCTGCATACTGCTGCGGTCCGTCAACCTGCTTGAACTGGTTCCACGTGTTCGTCGCTGCCCCCGTTTCACTTTGGTAAGTGTTATTCGCTGACGTGACGGCATTGTTGTAATCTGTCTCAGCTGTCTGGACTGTCTGGTTGAACTGCTGCTCCGCCTCAGTTGCCTTGGTGTTGAACTTTTCCTGTGCCTCGGTCACCGCTGTATCAAATGTCGACACGGCAGTCGTCACCTGATCCGTGTGAGTGCTGATTGCAGTCTCTATATCATCGTCGTACTTTTGATCTGCAGCTCCGACCGCATCGTTGAACTGATTCCCCGCGACTTCGACAGCTGAATCATAGTCTTCGTTCGCCTGATTCATGTCATCTCGGAAGTCATTGATAATCTCATCAACCTTTGTATTGAAAACCGTCTCTGCAGATGCCACGGCAGCATTGTATGCGGCATCCGCTGAAACTATTTCTGGATTGAAAGTGATTGTCGCACCCGGCGATCCTGGGGTTGCTCCCGCCGCATAAGTTCCGTCTCCATTTCCGGATGGTGCCGATTCATACAGGTTTGCGATGATCAGGTCTCGGGCCGCTTTGGCTGCGTCAACGGCCGCATTATATCCGTTGACGGCACTCTCAATGGCGGCATTCGCCGCTGAAAGAGCGATCTGCGCTGCATTGTCGTAGGCGGCATTTGCCGCTGTGATCGCACTTTCGTAGGCCGCTTCTGCTGCCGCGATCGCGCTGTCATATGCCGCTTCGATCTCTGCCTTGGCCGCGTTCAGCGTTTCCGTCGCCGTATCGACAGCCTCATCGAAGTCTGCTTCCGCCATGGCAACCTGCTGATCACGAATCTGCTTTGCCAGGTCCAATGCAGTCTGTTTTGCTGCTGCTGCCTCAGTTACTGTCTGCTGATAAGAATTACCGAGCGCAGTGGCAGCTTCCGCAGACAGTTCAAGGATCTCATTCTCCTGAGATGCCCGAAGTGTCATCTGATCCATTGCGGCAGTGAATGCTTCAATTCGTGCCTGAATGGCGTTCTCTGAATTCTGTCGGGCGATAGCTCTTTCTGCAGCCAGCGTATCGAACTGCAGCGATGTGTGTGCCTCGGCCTGCTGAACGGCTGTTTGAAGCTGTGTCGTCGCGGCCGCGATTGCCGCGTTGTATCGGTCGTTTGCTTCCGTGACTGAAGCCTGCCAGTCAAGCACACTTCCGGCCCCGGTGCTGAGCTGATTCATGATCGTCACAACGGCAGAGTTCGGAGAACCCGCGAGATAGGTTCCACTGACATCCTGAAGAATATTCAGAATGACCACTTCTGCCGATTCCGATTCCGAATCCGACAATGGTGTGACAACAATGTCTTTGTAGGACTCCCCATCGCTGAACGTCACGCTCCCCGGTATCGAAACGTAGTCGGTTTCGGGTGTTGCCGTCGAAGCGGAAGCTGCAGCGACAGCCACCGTGAGTGTTCCCGACGCATTGGATCTGAAGATCCTGAAGACTCCGGGATTCTGGCCCGATTCCGAGGCGTACTGATCCAACGCGGAAATCGTAATCGTCGGAGAGGCCTGTACGTCGTTGTCGGTGATTGTCACGGTTCCTGTACCGGTTGGAGTGACAACGTAAGAATCGCTCAGCTCTTCGTCGTAATACACCTGAATCGAGACAGACTCGACTGCTTCAATGATCGTGTCGTCGATGACAGTTAGCGTGATCGTCGCCGTCGCAGCACCTGAGGCGAACGTTACCGTACCAGATAGTGGCACATAGTCCTGACCCTGCATCGCAGTTGACGAAGCAGCGATCATATATGTGGCCACCAGCGTCCCTGATGTCATGTTTCTCTGAAGTGTGATCGTCGGATTCGTACCGCCTTCGGTTCCGTTTTGTGTGTTGCTGACCCAGACGGACACGGGATCATCGTCCATAATGGAAACCGTGCCGGAAACCGTTGTGCCCAGGAGATACTGGTTCAATGGTGACGTGAGAAGTGAGAGCTGAACGGATTCCACGGATTCAGGAAGCAGATCGTTCAACGGGGTGATGACAATATCCCGATATGCCTCACCGACTGCGAATGCTACGGAGCCAGTCAATTGTACGTAGTCCACTCCGGCAACAGCCGTTGATGCCGGCATCACTGAATAGCTGACGACAATTGCAGTACTCGTGTCTGTGCGTGAAACACGAAATGTTGCCGTGTTTCCTGGCAGCTCAGATGCCAGCGGGTCAATCGCAGTCAGCGACACGACCGGCAGCGTCTGTACGGTGGACGTAACACTGACGGTCTTGAGTGCCTGATTGCTGGTACCACCGTTTCCGTCAGTCAGAGTTGCCTGAATTGTACGAGGCAATGTACTGGGTGAAGCCAGCGTGCTGCGGTAAGTGACGTTGCGAATCAGACTCTGCACGATGGTCGGAGTCGCACTCGCATTCAGCGAGACAGAGAGAACATGTGGAGCGGTTCCATCGACGACCGTTCCAATCTGGATACCACCGCAATAGACACGAGTGATGTTGTTCCCACCGAAACTGATCTGCCCGGCTGCAGTTCCTTCGTTTCTGATCGCGAGTACGTCACCTGCGGCGGCGTTCGCCGTGATCTGTAACGTCAGCATTCCTCCTGAGAAATTCGGGGAATCGCTGTCTGTAATCGTCGTGTCAGTATCCAGAAGAATCGCTGCAGAACCCGCAGGATAGACTGCGGTTCCATCAAAGCCGCTGATTATCGGGGCGCCATTCGTTGGGGCAACGTCGTTGTCCAGAATCGTCGTTGTGACAACTGAAGTGCCAAGTGTCATACCCGTTGTACTGCTGCCAATCTGCGGATTGGCTATTCCCACTGAAAACGTCTCCGGCGACTCCACGAGAGTGTCGTCTGCGATCGATGCGGTAAACGTGAGACTGGTTGGGACCGTCTCATTCGGAACTGTGTACGAAACAACGATGTTTGCACTTCGAACAAAATAACTGGCCGGATCATCCGACGAGATCACGTTGATGATCACCCCAAAGCCCGATGAATTGATTTCAGCCGGCGTCCAGCTCGTGCCCCAGAGATTCGCATTGCCGCCGAGGTTTAATGTTCCGGAACCCCAGCTGGTTGAGCTTCCCAGACTGTTTCCAACGGGGCTTGCCCCATTTTTCGTGAGTCGAACACCTGTGCCGGAAAACCAGGAAGGATCGAACGAGCCATTCGTATTGATGGACGTTGTGATGCCTGTAATCGTGGCATTCGCAGGAATGCTGAATCCGAAATTGCTTAAGCGAAGGTCGCCACTACTGTCGCCGAAATACATTTCTGCGGAAGAATACGTGCTCGGAGTGTTTCCGAGGGCATTCGTCGGGTTGAGCCATCCTCCAGCATTCACTGCTGTTCCGGCGTATTTCGATGAACTTGCTGAAACGTTCGTGACGGGAGAAAACGTCAGAGTCGTCCCATTGAAACTGACACCGGGCGTCGTCGCGGCGGCTGCAGAAATCGCTGCGGAAAGCGAAGTCGAGAAGTCTGTTGCTGCAGTTGTCCCGGCATTCTGAATGATATCAACGCTCGCCGACTGGCCAGCGGCAAGCAAGCCGGTGCGATCGATAGTGTATGTCACCTGATTCAGGTCACCGTCTGACGGATTCTCTGTTACAGACGATGTGCCTGTAATCGAGAAACTCCCCCCTGTTTCGACATCATCACTGATGATCGTTGTCGAGGCAGAAGAAGTCAGAATTGATGTTGAGAGAGAATTTGCAGTAACTGGATTACTGATCGTAACCTGATATGCCTCGGCTGGCTCTGCGATGGTGTCATCGGCGATCAACGCACTGAAGGTCAGGTTTCTGGCGTTCCCTGCGCCTCCCGAAAACGTGAGTCTGCCAGTCACACTGTCGAATGAAACTCCAGATGTCGCTCCTGCTGCTGATGTGATGGACGAGAAGATCGAAGCGGTAAAGTCGGAACTGACTGTCTGGCCGAATACATGAGCGATATCGACGCTCGCTGTCTGTCCCTGAGGCAGATCTCCCGTGTAACCGATGACGTACCTCGCGGTGTTCCCGTCTCCGTCGATCGTTGATTCGGTAATGGATGAATTGAGCCCCGTAATTGAAAACGCCACGTCATTGTCAACAATCGTGGTCGTTACGGAGGAGTTCGCGATCGTACTTCCCTGAGGCAGTGTCGTCACAGGGTTACTCAGAGCAACTGTGTATGCCTCGCTTCCCTCTCCCGTCGTGTCATCCGCAATCGATGCGGAAAATGTAATGCTCGACGGAGCTGTTCCGTCTGGTGTGGTGTACGATACGACGATATTCGCCGACGCGACTCGGAACTGATAACCATCATCATCTGAACGAACGTTGACAATCAGGCCGAAATTCGGAGAGTTGATTTCTGCTGGAGTCCACGACGTTCCCCAAAGGCTTGAGTTGCTTCCGACGACAACACTTCCCGTGTCCCAGTTCGTCGTACTGATCGGCGGAGCCCCAACCGCGACGGAGCCGTCCTTTGTGACTTTCAATCCGGCTCCGCCTCTGGAAGTATTGGACCCCGTCGTATTCAGTGAGGCTGTAATTCCTGTAATCGTGGCATTCGAGGGAATATTGAAGCCAAACTGCGTTAGCCGAAGATCCCCACTCGTATCACGATCGTCTAAAGGAATCGAAGCGAAATCCCCTGGAGTGTTTCCTGTTGCCAATGCTGGATTCGCCCACCCACCGGCGTTGACGGCCGCTCCTGCAAATCTCGAAGCACTCGACACTGTGTTTGACGGTGCACCAAACCGCAGCGTCGTACCATTGAAGGACGTTCCGGGTGTATTTGCGACGGCATTCGTGATGGCCGTTGTCAGACTTGTGACGTAGTCCGAGTTGCCAGTCTGGTTGAAGAGATGCGCAATGTCGACGCTCGCTGTGTTGCTTCCTGACAATGTGCCGGTGTAGCCGATTGTGTAGGTCGTCAGATTGTTATCTGAATCAGTAACCGCTTCAGTAACTGATTGTGTTCCCGTCAAATTGAATCGAATCAAACCTCCGGGGGTGTCGTCATCAGCGATGGTGATTGTACCGCTGGACTGCAGTCCGACGATGTACTCCCCGGCTGCGGCGGGAACGATGGAAACGCTGAGATTCTTCATCGCTTCGGGTACAGAGTCATCGACTGGAGCTATCGTAACATCTTTCCACGACTCTCCGTCAGCGAACGCAACAGTCCCATTGATCGGCGCGTAATCGGTACCCACCGTGGCAGTTGAACTGGCAGCTACGAGGAAATTGACCGTCAATCCGCCCTGTGTCCCACTGCGGGAAATACGAAACGTTCCGGTATCTCCGGACAGCTCGGATGCGCTGGCATCCAGAACCGCCAGGCTCACGACGTCCGTCAGCAGAACTCGTGATTCCATATCCTCCACCAGCACCGGGGCATCTGTCCGTGTCGAACGACGACGTCTCTGACGAATCAGTCCATTTGACGGAGAATAAAGGCTGTTTTGTCGAAGAGCTCTTTGGAAACACTGAAGCCAGCTCGAGAGAATCATGAAACGCCCTCAATTATCAAGTCCGAAGAAACAGCCACTCCGACGGCCCGGGATCAAGTCAAACCAGAAAATTAACGTCACCGAATCTACTGATACCCCAGCGCTCAGCAAGGATTGCCCTTAGAGGGATCGCATGAGTGCAATTAGGCCGGACAATAAAGTTCTGAATATTTCAAGAACTTACAATATTAGTCGTGTCGGATCTTCAAGCGGCAGCGATGCCTTGATGGTTTGGACACACGAAGCTCCGCTCAAGCTCAGCAAACGGGCCCCTCGAAGTGCCCCTTCTTCGCCACGCCATCGCATCGCCTCAGGGGGTGAAGGCGATGCGACAGCGAGGCAAACGGGGCAGTAGATGGATCCGTTCAGAGGATTCAACCCACATTGGAAGCAGACCGCGCGCATCATTCAGCTTACAAGTCCGTTTGCCTCAACGATGCATGTCACTCGCGATGCCATTGATCGCAGATCTTTTCAACTCTCTGCCACGAATCTCCCTGAAGGATCCCGTTTACGATTCGTTCTTTCGGGAAATGCGAACGTGCGTGGCGGTCGGTGAGTTCCCTGTGCCGCGACCTGCTGTCGCCACTTCCATTCCGATCGTTGATCCTGCCGTCGTCGCTCCATCACACCCTCGTTCTGTGGAATCAATCACAATTCACTGAACCAGGAGCACTACAGGAATTCCGTGATGACGTCACGAGGTTTTCAGAGATACGTCCGGTGATCGTGTTGCCTCTCTGAAGTCCTGCAGCTCCAGATACCTCAGAAGTGATTGGGGGACACCCCCCGAACCGTCAAGGGTCGGGGCCACGCTGCCGGTTTCGGTTTCCTCCCGATCTTCCGCGCGGCGCTTCGCTGGCTTGTGCAGACCGGTGCCCTCCGAAACGGCATCCCTTGACTGTTCGTCCCCCGTTTTCAGGGGCTCTTCACTCCGCTCGACAAACGCATGAGCGTTTTGCTCGCGGACTTATTTCAGGTTCAAGAGCTTCGCAGTGTTCAACCCTCAGTCTTTCCAGAGGAGAGTTTTTTCAGATGACCAGATCAACCAACAAGCCGCGTACGGACGTGTATACCCGTGTCACCAACCGCATCATCGAACAGCTGTCGCAGGGCGTGAAGCCCTGGCTCCAGCCATGGAACGCTGAGCACGCTGCCGGACGTATTTCACGCCCGCTGCGATCCAATGGCCAGCCTTATCGCGGGATCAATGTCCTGATGCTGTGGGATTCCGCAGAAAGTCAGGGGTTCGCCTGTCCGATCTGGCTGACGTTTCAGCAGGCCCTTGAACTCGGTGGCCATGTCAGGAAAGGAGAACGGGCCACTCCTGTTGTGTATGCCAACACGTTTCGGAAGACGGAAACCAACGACGCCGGCGAAGAGGTGGAGGCACAGATCCCGTTTCTGAAGGAATACTCCGTATTCAATGCCGAACAATGTGAAGGGCTTCCGGATCGTTTTTATCCAGTCGACGAACAGCCGAGGGAACCGCTTGAGCGTATTGCTCATGCGGATGCGTTTTTTCGGAACACGGGAGCCGTGATCGAAGAGGGGGGAAATTTAGCCTGCTATTCGGTGACTCGGGATGTCATCCGGATGCCGCGGTTTGAGGCTTTTCGCGATGCCGAAAGTCACGCGGCTGTCTTATCCCATGAATTGGCTCATTGGACTCGCCATCCGACTCGACTGGATCGCGATCTTGGCAGGAAACGTTACGGTGACGCGGGTTATGCGATGGAAGAACTCGTGGCTGAATTGTCTTCGGCATACCTTTGCGCGGATCTGTCGATCACACCGGAAGACCGCGACGACCATGCGGCCTATATCGAAAGCTGGCTGACCGTGCTGCAGAATGATCGCCGGGCCATCTTCTCCGCGGCGTCTTATGCGACTCGAGCTGTCGATTACCTGCACAGCCTGCAGCCGACGTCCGTCGATGCTGCTGCCACAGAGGCCGATGTTGCAGTGTCCTGACGAGTGTTTCTCGCCGTCGGTAGAACGTCCGCCGGCCGGGGATTGTTACGGCCGGTGCCGACAACGATCGGTTTTGCATCGCGGCGCGGATGTTCTTTCTAACTGAATTGGCGCGGCCACCCATGGACCTCATTTTGGCCATGCTTAAAGCCGCAGTCGATCGCGGCGAGCGGAAAATCGGTTCCCCCTTAAGGTCGCCCCCAATTTTCCGCTGGCCTCGAACGCTGACGCTCCGCCTTCGCGGCTTTGGTTCGCGGCCATGAGGTCACAAGGTGTGGCCTCAGACAACGCAGAAAGGAACATCCCATGACTCTGAATCTCACGATCACGCCGACCGAAACCGCTGACCCTCGCCCGACTACAAATCCCGTCTTTCCGGGAATTCAGATTCCCCTGACTCATGTCACAGTCAGAAGACACGCACGGGCAGCACTGACCACGGAAGAGATTCTTGAGGCTCTGGCTCGACACTATCGAGGTGACTGGGGCGACCTGGATCCCAACGACGCCGAACACAACATCGAGGCTTATCATGAAGGCAGCGAGATCCGGTCCGCTTACGGCACCGGTAGCCGTCGCTTCTGCATCATCACATCCGGCGATCTTTCGGAAACCGTTGTTCTGCTGCCGACGGAATTTGCTGAGACATAGATCAGCGGCGGATTTCGACCGATTTGTCTTCCTGAAAAAATGTCCTGTCTGATCCGATCAGTTCGTGATCGGTTCCTCGAAGTCTCGTAGACTTCCAGTTCGAACGACGCGGGCAGGTATCAATCGTTGAAGGATTCGGGATGTCATTCCTTAGATACTGGCAGGGTCGGAAGCACCGTCCGCAGTTGTCACGGCAGAAGAACGATTGTTCCGGGAGTTTTGTGTCGCGCGTGATGAAATCCCGCGCCGACTGCATCTTCCTGATCAAAGGGAAAGACACAACGAATCGTCCGGCCTGGTACTATGTGCTCACGCCATTCTGGAAGAAGACATCCCTCAGCAACCTTCAGGGCACAGGAAACCGTAATCTGAATGACTATGGCACGATCCTGCATTCCGGTTACGGTGAGGAACCGCCCGACGAAGTGAAGGCACTGATGTTCGAGAAGTTCGGTTTCGCTGGGGAATGAACTCGAACGGTTTTCTGGACATCGGACGATGTGCCCGGTCGTTCAATCGGACTCAAAGTGAAAAAAAACGGCGTCTGCTCTGGAACTACAGACGCCGAGGGAGAGAGAGTTCTTCGATTCGCGAAACGGTGCTCTACCGTTCGCGAGCTGTCCGTTGTTTCTGTTTCTGGCGATCCTGTTCGATCCAGTCATCCGCCATGTTCAAGAGCTTGCCCGCTCGGAGCAGATCGCTTTCACGCAGGCTGTCGGTCGACTGAAAGTTGCCGTTGGCATCTTTGTAACGGCGTTCCAGTTTAACAGTGTAATGATCGATGCCGGCTTCATTGCGATTCCGCCAGACGGCCACCTGCAGTCCGCCGCTCGCGTTGTCGGAGTAGTGCGGGCGATTCGGTGAGCTGTTGTCCGTGGTTGAAGTCTCCGTGTTGTCCGTTTCGTTGGTGTTGTCGATTGTCATTGTGGTCTCCCTTCTGTTGTGAGGCCCCTTCCCTATCACGACGAGTTGCCATCCGTCAACCACTTTTTTTAACGGATCGAAAGCAACGGATTTCAGGAACCCGCTGAACTGATTTCTCAGCCACAGACACGGTCGTCCGACAAAGTTCAGAACCTTGTGGGTAACGGCGGGCGGAACGCGTCCCCCATCGCTGGTGGAGCCCGCCGTTATCCACAGGTTCAGCTTTTGTTAACCATTTGCTGATAGTCTGAAGACACCAACCGATGGAGGATGAGTGTTTGCAGACGAAAGTCTCCTGGAAGCATCGCGAAACGGACGGATCGATCAGGCCGTCGAAGCGATTCAATGCGGTGCTGAGATTGAATGTCGTGACCACAATGGCCGGACACCGCTGTATCACGCACTGACACGGGGATATTTGTCGCTCGCTGAGCTTCTCGTACGTCAGGGAGCCAACGTCAACACGGCGTTCGGCAAGCGTC
>JBKDKA010000028.1:0-18888 GCA_046345315.1 Planctomyces sp. | reverse complement strand
CCTGAACGAAGTGGAAAGCAACATCAGCAACATCGATCTGAACAAGAATACTTATATTCAGACCAATGTTTCCGTGAAACCGACGATCTCAAACCGCCCGGTGTCTCCTCGCCTGGCGATCACAGGGCTGCTTTCGCTGATGCTGGGCACGATCAGCGGGCTGGCCGTGATCTGGGTTCTGGACATTCTGGACGATCGATTCCGAACGCCGGAAGAACTCAAGATGCAGCTGGATACTCAGCTGCTCACCATGGTTCCACGGATGGAAGAACTTCACGGCGAAGGATTCAACGCTGTGATCAGTCACGCTCGACCTCACTCGCGAGAGGTGGAAGCATTCCGGTCGCTGCGAACCAGCATTGAGTTCTCGCCCCAGGACACCAATCGTCTTGTCATCACCAGTACAGAACCCGGTGACGGAAAGACGACGATTTCGTCCAACCTCGCCGTCGCATACGCTCAATCCGGGAAGAAGACCCTGGTGATTGACGCTGACATGCGTCGTCCCGGACTTTCCACTCTGCTGGGACTGCGTGACGATTTCGGTCTGTCACGAATTTTGCGTTCCACGGAAGACCTGGAAGAAATTACAGCGAAAAACCTCCGAACAACGGATGTCACCGGACTGGATGTGATCTCCTGCGGACCGCGCCCGGTCAATCCCGCGGAGCTTCTTTCGTCAGAGCGATTCTCCAACCTGCTCGCGTGGGCGGAAACCAAGTACGATCAGATCATTGTGGATGCACCGCCTGTTCTGGCGGTGAGCGATCCGACCATTGTCGGTCGTCTGGTTGATGCCATCGTTCTTGTGGTTCGTCCGGACAAAGATCGGCGGCGGATGGTGATCCGAGCAACCGAATCGCTACGCTCGCTGGGCTGCTCACTCCTGGGAGTCGTCATCAACCATGTCAATGCGGACTCCGCCAGCTATGGTTATGGCTACGGTTATGGTTATGGATATGGTTATGGGCATGAAGAACATTCAGACCAGGATGTAGCGAAGGGTTTGTCGGCACTGGCAGGTGAAGACCCGGGATTCGGACGCGACAGAACAACTGTTTCTCGAAAAGCAGCCTGAAGAAAATGCTGAGGGAATCTCATAGTCCGAAGTCAAAGCGATCGCCGGAAAAACGGGCGACGACTGCGAATTTTACTGCTGCAGGGTACCGAGGCCTCAGTCGGATCTCCCGAGGCATGCTTCTGACGGACGCACTGATCGTCGTGCTGATCGTCATTCTCCCGTTCGTGATGGGAGGACGTGAGGCCTGGGGACATCGCATTCTGATCACATCAGCGCTGAGCCTTGGCTTCGTCTGGTGCCTGTACCAGGTCGTCGCGGGTGGTCGACTCACGCTCACGCTGCTCGAGCCACTGATGATCGCGGGGATCATTCTCGTCTGGTACCAGACAAAGCCGCTGCCCCCGGAGATGCTCACCCGAATCTCCACTGAATACGAACGCCTGCTGCCCGAATGGAATCGAACACAGAGCGGTAGTCCGACTGACTCCAACACGGCATCCGGTGTTTCAGCCATCCCGCTCGAATCCGGAACATCCACCGACAGCGACAATCTGCCGAGTTGGAACACTGTCAGTCTGACCCCGGGGGAAACACGTCACGGGTTTCTGATGATCGTTTCCTATGTCATCATCGGTGTCGTGCTGACTCAGAGGATTCAGTCAGCAACCGATGCCCGCCGGATGCTGAAACTGATTTCAATCTCAGGGCTGCTGATGGCAGTCTTTGCCATGTGTCAGCTGGCGTTATCGAATGACCTGTTCTTCTGGTTCTATCGACATCCGTCAACGGGGACCAAAGAAATCCTGAAGGGTGCTTTCACGAACAGAAATCATTTCGCACAGTTTCTCGTTCTGTCCATTGGACCACTGGTCTGGTGGCTGATGGAGGAACGCCGCCGATACCGTGATGCCACCAGCGACAGCGGCATTCGAAAAGGTCTTGGGGCGGCCCATGGAAATCATTCCAATTTCGGTCGAATGATTGACCTGCGACTGATCCTGCTGATCTGCGGGACTGCAGGTGTGCTGCTGTCGGTCGTTCTGACGTTGTCACGAGGCGGAATGCTGGCAGCGGGCGCCGCATGTGCGGTCACGCTCGTCGGTTTCTGGAAACTTTCCGAGATCCGTTCCTCACTGGCGGCTGTCATCATCACTGCCGGGGCTGCGATCGTTGGAGGCGCATTCCTTGCGGGGGAAAACGGTGTTGAACGACGAATTGACCAGCTGGCCTCCGGCGACGCCGAACAGCTTGATTCGATGAAATCCAGACGAACGATCTGGAAAGCGGATGCAGAAGCCATTCGAGCGTTTCCGATTCTTGGCACAGGGGTCGGCAGTCACCGGGACATCTATCCGATCTACATGGAAGATCTGGCTGACTTTTCTTCGTTTGAGTTTTCTCACGCGGAGAGCACCTACATCAATCTGGCGCTGGAAACAGGCATCGTCGGAATCGGCCTGCTCGCGCTAGGACTCCTGTTCATCACGGTTCGTTTTCTCGCAGGCCTGCTCTGGTCCACAGATATGAATCAGAGCGCCGTGCTCACGGCGGTCTCCGCGAGTCTTGCCGGGGGAATTCTTCATGCGTTCGTGGATTTCATCTGGTACGCCCCTGCCATTCTGGTCACAACCATTGCGCTGACTGCAACAGGCCTGCGATACCTTTCCGGCTTCGGTGAAAATCGCGGGCTGCCGATTCCACGAGTGGGCTGGCTGGCCGCTGCACTTGCCTGTGCCAGCGCTGTATTCCAGATTCAGCCTGAACTTCAGCAGCGTATTGTTGCGGAGAGATACTGGCATCAGTTTCTGATCAGCTCGTTTGATGTGAAGGCTTCACTGGCTGAACCGGAGCTGGACAGTGAAAGCGAGGATTCCGCAGATACTCTTGCGGCACTGGATCTGCCAGAAGATTCTGAAGGTGTTGAAGCCCCGGATCGAAACGGTGAGAAGCAGCTGGTCGATACCAAAGCCGACACAGAATCCGGGATGTCGGAGAATCCGGAAGTCACGGACACTGCGGCTGAGGAGACGTCTGAGCCGGAACAGTCAGGCCGCCGACGGGAATCCATCCGCTCCCTGCAGGATCGCATCAGTTTTCTGATTCGCAGTCTTCGGGCCAGCCCGGAACAGCCGCGTGTCCAGCTCGTGCTTGCGTCGTTGAGTCTGAAACTGTTTGATCAGCTTCAGGAGCAGAGTGAAAATCCTCTGAATCTGCTTCAGATTCGGGACACAGTTCGTTCAGCAGGCTTTGAGAACGCAGCAGACAAGGATCTCTGGCTGCAGAAGGCGTTCGGAGGCCACATCCGTCTGGTGAGAATTGCTGACAGTATGGCAAAACGATCACTGCTTGGATGCCCGGTCCAGGGGAACGCCTATCTGACTCTGCTGGAAACAAGCTTCCTTGGTGACAAGTCACCGGATTACGCAGATTCCCTGATTCGCCAGGCGATCCTGGTACGAGGTCATGATCCGCGAGTCCGCTACATCGCCGGTCAGGAAGCAATTGCTCAGGGACGAGAGGATGAGGGGATCGGCCACTGGGAAGCGGTGTTCCATGCCAATTCCGCGTTTCGCACGTCAATCACACAGATCCTCGGGCGAACCATGCCTGCCTCCTTCCTGCTGGAACGGTTTCGTCCGGCCGGCAGAGAGCTTCACGACGTCTTGATCGTCTATCGTCAGCTGAACCGACCGGCGGAGGATATTTCCGCGATTCTGGATGCCGCAGAGGCTGCGATCGACGAGGTGGACGAGAAGTTTACCGTTGAGAATCGAGTTTCTCTGCTGGTTCGGTGTTCAGCCGCGGCGGAATCCATTTCACGGTCAGAACAGGCCGTTTCGTTTCTGCAGAAAGCCTGTTCGCTGGACGAGACCGCGTATTGGCCGCGGCGTGCACTGGGAAATCTTCTGTACGAGCACCAGAAGTTTGCCGCCGCCGCGGAAATGTACCGCTGGTGTTATGAACAGGAGCCGGGAGACGAAAACCTGGATTGGCTGATCCGGGACTCGCGACGTCGAGCCCTTCCGCAGCCCGTGCCGACGTCCCGAGCGTCGTTTTCTCGCCGGGTCGACAATCGCTAGTGCATTGTCAGAGTTCGAATCATGTGTGCCACTGGCTATGCCAGTGTTTTCCAACCAAACAGCACTGGAACAGCAATTGGCACACAGGCGTGGGAATGAAGAATCCTTCATCAAGTGTTCACGAAGCGATGGATTTCCTCATGAATTGGGTGCTGATGTTCACCAGATCGTGAACATCCGTCTGAGCTGTTCCGCATCCCGCGAAATTGAATCAGTTCGATGATTTGCTGGTTGCTTCCGACGATTTGTTTTCTTATTTTCCGGACTGCCTCGCGAATCCAATCCACCCGTGTTTTCTGCGTTAAGGGTGGTACGCCAGTGCGGTGAGCCAGGTCCGCGGCCAGTGTTCGCCGTTCCCGAGTTCGCGACCAGACCCTTTTCAAGTGAGACCCGTTCTATGAGTACAGTGTCCTCTCTTCCCTACAAAGTTGCAGACATCGCTCTGGCAGAACTTGGCCGGAAGGAAATTGAGATCGCGGAAGTCGAAATGCCGGGGCTGATGGCACTCCGCGAAAAATACGGCCGATCGCAGCCGCTCAAGGGCGCGAGGATTGCCGGCTGCCTGCACATGACCATTCAGACCGCAGTGCTGATCGAAACACTGACAGCTCTGGGTGCCAAAGTCACCTGGTCCAGCTGCAATATCTTCTCGACACAGGATCATGCTGCGGCAGCAATCGCGGCAACCGGTGTTCCTGTTTATGCATGGAAGGGCATGAACGAACAGGAATTCGACTGGTGCATCGAACAGACTCTGATCTTCCCGGACGGCCAGCCGCTGAACATGATTCTCGACGACGGTGGCGACCTGACACTCATGGTTCATGAGAAGTACCCGGAACTCCTGAAGGGGATTCGCGGTCTGTCTGAGGAAACGACAACCGGCGTTCATCGCCTTCACCAGATGCTGGAAGCCGGCAAACTGGCGGTTCCGGCGATCAACGTGAACGACTCCGTGACCAAGAGCAAGTTCGACAACCTTTACGGCTGTCGCGAATCTCTTGCGGACGGCATCAAGCGAGCGACTGACGTCATGGTCGCCGGCAAGGTCGTCGTCATCTGTGGATACGGCGACGTGGGCAAGGGCTGTGCTGACGCGATGGACGGACTGGGTGCTCGAGTGATCGTCACCGAGATCGACCCGATCTGTGCTCTGCAGGCTCTGATGGAAGGCTATCAGGTCATCACCATGGCGGAAGCGGCTGCTCAGGGAGACATCTTCGTTACGACAACAGGTAACAAGGACGTCATCCGTGGCGAACACCTCGACAAGATGAAGCATCAGGCCATTGTGTGCAACATCGGCCACTTCGATTCCGAGATCCAGATTGCTTATCTGAAGAGTCGTAAGGACATCAAACGAGTCAACATCAAGACTTCCGCTGACGAAGGCGGTCCGGTTGACAAGTACATTTATCCGGATGGCCGTGCGATCATCGTGCTGGCAGAAGGACGTCTGGTCAACCTCGGCTGTGCGACAGGGCATCCTTCGTTTGTGATGAGCAACAGCTTCACGAATCAGGTCATGGCACAGATTGCACTCTTCACGGAAACTGAGAAGTTCACCGTGGGAGTTCACATGCTGCCGAAGGAACTCGACGAAGAAGTGGCTCGTCTGCATCTGGCCAAACTTGGTGCCAAGCTGGAAGTGCTGACCGCTGATCAGGCCAAGTACATCGGAGTTCCGATCGAAGGTCCTTACAAGCCGTCTCACTACCGATATTAAGAACAGCGACTCCGGAATTTTCCGGACGGTTGTTCCTGAATGCTGAACCTGCGATGAGATTTCCTCGGCCCTGAGGAGATCTCATCGTTTTTTTTTGTGCTGCAGCACGTCAGCCACTGTGCATACGGTGAATCTCATCGGTACTATCGGAACAATCCCTGTTGTCGACAGGACTGTCGTCATCAGCAGAATCTGTCAGGTCTCGGCAATCCTTGCGGATCAGCAGCGGGATCATCCATTTGAAAAAAAATCTCTCAAGCCGGTGATGTAGACTTTCGGCATCATTCCGAATGCACCCCGAGAGACTCATAAATGACTGCCGTCATGGATTCCACAGACCCCGTGGTTGAAGATCCCATCGGAACTCCTGAACAACCACGACTTCCGGACGCATCCGTTCTGGAAGACAAGACTCCTGCATGGATTCGAACACCGGGAATCTCAGTCGCGTTCACCGTGGTGATCGGCACGATTTTTGTAATCCTTGCCAACCGGCCACTGCATCAGACCGATCTCTGGGATCACCTCAACTATGGCCGGGAGATTCTGCAGACTCGCAGAATTCCCACCACGGAACCATTGCTGCCACTGGCTGAAGGCGTGCCGATGGTCAATGTGCCATGGCTGGCCGAAGTCGGCATGACACTTTTGCAGTCGCGATTCGGTCTTTCAGCGCTTCAGTTCTCTTATGGATTCCTTATCGCTGCCAGCCTCGCCGTAGTTGCATGGCGAGCGACCAGGCGAGCCGGATCGGCCTATGCCGGATTCGTTGCGATTGCTGTCTTCATGGCCATGAACTTTCATCAGTTCATGGTGATTCGACCTCAGTTGATCGGCGTTCTGTTCTTCAGCATCACAGCCGTCTGGTCTCTGGCTCATCGACGCCATTCCGTTGTGACATGGGTGGGGATGCCGCTGATGTTTGCCGTCTGGGCTAATTCCCATGCGTCTTTCTCCACCGGACTGCTTCTGCTGGCATTAACGGCGGCAGGTCGATTTCTGGATGTCTGGTCTCGTTCACGATCCCTGCGGCTTGCGGTTTCGGACCCTCAGTTTGACCGAATGCTGTTGCTGACACAGCTCTGCGCGGCCGCTGTGCTTCTGAACCCATGGGGGCTTGCCATTTACGGAGAAGTCTTCCGGGTTGCCGCGAATCCGAACATTCAGTCAATGTTTGAGTGGAACCCGCTGACGCTGAGAATGAATCAGGGACAATGGGCCGCCGTGGCCACTCTGGTCGCTGCCATCGTGATGAAGACCACACCTCGCCGCATTCGCTTTGTGGAGATCCTCCCATTGACTGTGATGGGACTTCTGGCCCTTTGGTCAGCACGCATGATCAACTGGTGGGCCCCGCTGATGGCCCTCTTCGTGGCAACACACCTGATCGCATCGATTCGCAGCATTCGTTCTGAGAGTCGAACTCTGCAGGTCTCGCGCCGCACCGGGCTCTGGACTGTCGTGAACCTGGGATTCTGCTGGGTCTTCTTTGCCTTTACCACCTTTGGAATTCAGCTGGTCCACGGAAAAGCAACGCCGCCGTCTCGAATGATGTCGTCAGACACACCGGTTCAGGCGGTCGAGAAACTCAATGAGCTGGCCGGAAAGAATCGGCTGCCCGGAGGCATCGCCTTCGTCCCTGCGGAATGGTCAGGCTATGTGATCAACGCCGGCCCGGAACTTCTGCGTCCGATGGTGAATCTGCACGTTCATCTGATTCCCACGGAAGTCTGGAATGACTATCTGAGAGTCATGCATGGCCCCAGTGACTGGGATCATCTGCTGGATCAGTATGGGATCAACATCGTCATGGTCGACAAAGTTCAGAATGCCGGTCTGCTGAAACGGCTGACCGGGAGCGACGACTGGTCCGCACTTTATTCCGACAGACAGGCGGCGGTGTTTTACCGCAAGAAGCCGATCTGATTCTGCTCTGCGAGTGATCATCTGACTTCACATTTTTCACAGAACATCTGCCCATGAACGCCTCCAATTCACGGCGAACTCTGTCAGTCCGAAACATCCTGCTGGTCCAGATCGCTGTCATCGCGGCATTCGCAGTCGCCTGGTTCCTGCTGCCCGATTTTCGAAAGAACGAAGTTCGAGCAGAGCTGCTCAGCAGGGCGATTCCTGTCGACGTACCGCTCACCGAAAATCGGCCGATCCGCGTATCGTCTCTGCATAACGATCCGGAAGTTGTCACCGATGAAGAACTGGCAGCGGTTCTGACAAAGGTGGCTCCACGGTTCGGCACGGAGAATCTTCGCCCGAACTATGTGGAGCATGCTCTTCGCATCTGGGGCTCGTCCATGACGTTTCAGAGCCCGGGACTGATGTCCGGAAAACAGATGACGGAGTTTCTCACCGACAGTGCAAAGTACATGGAATCCTGGTCAGATCGTTCCACACCCATTCTCGATTCTGTCTCCGATGGTGTGACTGTTCGCTGGGGTGGGGATCGCTCCGCCAGTGTCCATCATGACCATCTGCTGGCCTGCCTGACGGAAGCGGGAGTTCCGCTCGACACACCCGTGTTTACCATGACACGTCGAATGGAATTTCGTGACGTCCTGAAACAGGCTCTGCGAGACTTTCACGTCGACGAAATGGAAACCGAATGGTCCATCATGGCCTTTGGATTCTGGCTGGCTCCCCAGGGGATCGCGTCATGGCATAATGGCGAGGGACGCGAAATCAGTTTCGATCTTCTCGCGAAACGGCTCATGAGAAACATTCGGAAACACGGAGTCTGCCTTGGCACACACCGCGTCTACTCCCTGATGGTTCTGCTGCGACTGAACGAAACGTATGGTGGTCATCTGATTCAGGAAGAGACGAAGAAGGAGATCACCGAATACCTCGAAGAGGTTCGCGATCTGATCTCTGTCGCGCAGGCTGCGGATGGATCATGGCCACCCAACTGGACGGACGGTGCCGAAGCGGAAGCGAAGAAGAGCTCAAAGGAGAAACCATCGCAGCGAGTCATTGCAACAGGACATCATCTGGAATGGCTCGCCATTGCTCCGTTGTCACTGCACCCGGATCGAGCTCAGATTCGCAGAGCAGCAGACTGGGCAATCAAAAACACCATCGACACACCGCAGTCGGTCATCGACGAAAACTACACATTCTATTCCCATGTCGGAAACTGTCTCGCACTGTGGCGACAGACGACACCCGCTGAATTCTGGGCAAAATGGCGAGAAACGCATCCGGACTGTGAAAAGTTTGCTGACCCTGTCAATGCACCGGAAGGCAAAAAGCCTGCTTCAGATTCAGCTGCTCCCACGGTTTCAGAAAACGCTCACTGAGACGAAATTCACTGGATTTTTGTTTCCGAATCCGTGACACTGGAGGTTGACGGAGAAACGGGCAGGGAAGCTTCAGGAGCACTTCGGGTGTGCTCCCCGTTCAGGGACAGGGCATTGCTATGGTTGTGAAAGTTGAAAAACCCTTTCATCTGCTGATTACTGACGACAATCGTTCTTTTCGTGAAGTCCTTCGCGAAGCACTTGAAGAGCGTCCTCTGCTGCAGCTCCATGAAGCGGAATCCGGCGAAGAAGCGCTCGAAGTGGTGCAGCGTCAGCGCATCGACATCGTGCTGCTCGACATGCATATGCACTGCATGACCGGTCTGGACACGATCCGTGTTCTGAAGAAACTGGATGCGGTCAGGCCATGCATTCTGATCACGTCCGACACCAGCGAAGATCTGCGTCGCGATGCTCGTGATGCCGATGCCTGGTCTGTTCTCCGAAAACCGGTCCTTCGCCGGCAGCTCGTTGAAACCGTCTCATCTGCTCTCGTCAGTGTCTACGACGCAGCGATTGAGTATCCGACAGCCGGATAATTCCGTCTTGCGATATGCCCCTCGGCCTGTGTATCGCCGCGGACGCTGGTTCCGATTCGAATGACTTCCGGCCCGGCAGGTCGATCGATCACATAGTCTGGCCTGCAGTGAAGCAAAGGGCCGGGTTGCCGGTTTTCCAATTCGTGAAATTTGCACTATTCGTGGTTTGAAAACGACAACCACGAATGGCACGGATCGCACGAATCAATTCGGGCAGCCTGATGATGACGAGCGTTCACAGTCGCGCGTTTCTGCACTGTTGTT
This sequence comes from Planctomyces sp., assembly GCA_046345315.1. Taxonomy (GTDB): domain Bacteria; phylum Planctomycetota; class Planctomycetia; order Planctomycetales; family Planctomycetaceae; genus F1-80-MAGs062. The sequence goes on along the minus strand of JBKDKA010000028.1, from coordinate 8,947 downwards.
TTCCCTTCGAATGACTTCCAGCGCAACGGACCAATCGCTCCAATAGCCTGGCCTGTAGCGAAGGGAAGAGCCACGTAGCCAATGTTATTCTGGCCCTGCAATACTCCACCGACAGAGGGCTGTCATCGAGGCTCGCGCGAATGACGGTCATTCCGAACTGACAGCGGACGATGATGTCGTCCGGCGACCGGTGAGCCGGGGAAACCCTCTCGATCGACTTTGGGCTTTCGACGCAGAATGTGAAACCGTGGCGCTTCAGGGGAAATTTCCATGTCGCTAAGCTCGCGGGTCGATGATCCGATCGAAAGAGCCAGGGCTGATGCTGGCGAGATCGCCCGAAGTGTCCGGCGTATTCTGATTTCTGAGGACTTCCCGTATGCTTCGAGCTCTGATCAGTTCGGTCCGCAGTCTCATTATCAGCTCTGATCCTGCTGGCAATACCCTGCGATCCCTTCGCCGACGTACTCGCCTGTTCGTCGGGAGTCGATTTGCGGTCGAGTCACTGGAAATGCGAACCCTGCTGTCCATTGATTCGCTGTCACTCTGGCGACCGGTTGATCACAGTTCTCTGTCGGGATCGAATCGCGTCAGTTATCTGACGGCAGCCGACTTCACAACTTATTCACTTGACGCTGCGCAGATGCAGTCTGCACTGCTGTCGGCGCGGACGAAACAGCTGGAAACTCCAGCACCGTTGTGACTCTTCCGGATCCCAATGGAACCCCGGCAGCATTCACTGTCTTCGAAAACTCCACAATGTCTCCCGGACTGGAAGCCCAGTTTCCGGAGATTCAGACATTGTCCGGCCGCAGCGTGACCGATCCGCTGCACCACCGTGCAGATCGATTTTTCACCATCAGGGTTTCACGCGCAGGTGTTCTCACCATCAGGCCGCTGGTATATCGATCCGTACTTTCACCTCGACACCAGTGTTTATGCCAGTTACTTCGCATCATCCGATCCGACGTCTGATGGCAATCGTCAGTCCAGGTCGGCCGGCGATACGGTCACAAACAGTTCGTTGAGTGTGTCCTCCCGGCTGACCACTTCGACAATGACGACGTCACCAGCGGGAACGTTTTCTGCTTCCGACATTCAGGCAGCCGTAAATCGCACATCCGGAAGTCAGCTGCGCACGTATCGCGCTGCGATTGCAGCGACCGGGAGTACACGGCGTTTCACGGCGGAACTGTTGCGGCGGGACAGGCTGCAATTGTCACCGCCATCAATCGTCTGAACGGGATCCATGAATCGGAACTTTCCATACGCCTGGAGCTCGTGGCCAATAACAATCTTCTCGTTTTCGACAACGCCGGAACTGATCCCTACACGAGCGGTGATTTTGACTTACTGCTGGACGAAAATCAGGCCACTGTGGATTCTCGAATCGGGAATGCGAATTACGACATCGGGCATGTTTTCTGTACAACCGGCGGAGGACTGGCTCAGACTCCGAGTGTCGGTATCACGGGTTTCAAAGCTCAGGACGCATCCGGACTTCCCCAGCCCACCGGAGAATTCTTTGTATCAAACTACGTTGCTCATGAAGTCGGACATCAGTTTGGTGCTGACCATACGTTTAACGCGAATGATCCGAATCGATTAGCCAGTTCCGCCTACGAGCCCGGCAGTGGTTCAACAATTATGTCATACGCCGGCGTTATCAGTCCGGCCGAGGACCTTCAGGCTTCCGGTGATCCATACTTCCGTCACCACAGCTTTGAGCAGATCATTGAGTATGTCGATGTCACACGCCCGACGGTTGGCAGCAGAACAAGCACCAGCAATTCGCCAACGAAATTCATCAAGGTCACTCCCACGAATGACGCTCCTGTGATTGGAGCGTTTGAAGGAGCAGTATCCTATCTCGCCGGTTCGCCCGCTTTGGTTCTTGATACTGATGCCACAGTGGCGGACGCCGATTCAGCGAACATGGACGGTGGCAAACTGACTCTGGCATTGACTGTAAATCGCCAGACAACAGATGTCCTCACAATCCGAAATGAAGGAGTGACCGCCGGAAAGATCGGTGTCAATGGCGCGAGTATAACATACGGTGGCGTAGTCATCGGAGTCATGGCTGGCGGCACCGGCACGACACCGCTCACCGTAACCTTCAACGCAGGTGCAACTCCGGCAGCTGTTCAGGCACTGATCAGGAACCTGACGTTCCGAAGTACTGCAGCAGCTCCATCGACACTGATGAGAACAGTCAGCCTGAAACTGGAGGACGGCGACGGAGGTATCAGTTCGTTGCTGACAAAGAACATCAACGTCACACTCGTCTGAAAGTCGATCAGACTGCGTTGAAGTCGCGAAGCGATCTGCCTTTCAGAGAGCAGTCGGTTCCGCGGGCTTCTCTGCAGATGTGACCGTTGGTAGTTCAAAGCAGGCGGCTTCTTCGCCGTTGCGAACGAACAGGCGATTTCCGATCAGCACGGGATGGTTCCATGTTTTTCCGGTGATTGCCTCAAACTTTCCGACTTCGATGAGTTTCTCCGGACTGGCACGGAGAAGGATGACCTCCCCTGATTCGGAGATCACAAGCAGCTGACCGTCATCGGGCAGCTGAAGCACCTGTCCGTTGCCGTAACGACCGCGTTTCCAGAGCCGCTTTCCGGTGGCCAGATCGAGACAGGAAAAGATATTGCCGTCGAATCCGTATAGATGTCCCTGATACTCGACGAAATCATTGAAGTCCGGCTTCATTTCATTGGTCGTCCAGTCTTCAACAGTCTCCCAGCGATCGTCCTTACGAAGGATTGTGATTCGTCGAGTTCCGATCCCGAGGCTTGTCGCCAGAAGAACACTGTTGCCGATCACCAGTGGCTGAGTCACACGGTAGTTGTCCCCCTTCCATTCGTGGTTCCAGAGAGTTGCTCCATCAGCGGGATTCAGAAACTGCAGTCCGTCGTTTGTCTGCATCAGAATACCGGTCACGCCGTGGAAAGCAGCGGCATGAGGTGAGCTGTAGCTATGATCTCCTGACGGAACTGACCATCGGGGTTCGCCGGTGGCGGCATCGTAGGCCATGACACCGCGATCAGCTGATCCTCCGGCGTGAACCACGACCAGGCCGTCATGCACCAGTGGTGAGGAAGAAAATCCCCATTGTGGCGGCTTTCGGTCGGAATCTGTCTGAAGGTCTCGCTTCCAGCGGACGTTTCCATTCATCGGATCCAGACAGAGGAGATCACCGTTCGCACCCAGGCAGATCAGGCCGTAGTCTGAGATCGTCGGTGTTGCACGCGGACCGGCACCAGCAACAGCCTCCCAGAATCGTCCTGTGTATTCGTGCGACCAGAGCTCCGCGCCGGTCTCAGCATTCAGGCAGATCACAGCTTCCTTTTCGCCTCGCTGTTCCTGAGTGAATAGTCGGTCTCCGCAGACTGTGAATGATGACCAGCCCGGACCGATTCGGGATTTCCAGATCAGACGCGGTGGATTGGCTGTCCAGTCCTCCTTCAGCTGAATTCCGGGGCGACGTCCGTCACGCTGCGGCCCTCGAAAGTCAGACCATTCGGCGTTCTCACGATTTATCGGCTTCTGCTGAGATTCTTCGGGTGTTCCTTCAGCGTTCACCGAACCAGTATCGTCAACGGCTGATGAGGCTGGTCCGCGACCCGCACGACCAGTGAGGTATTGTTCTTCCGCAGTAGGGGCCCAGCGCCAAAGGAAGTTCGCGGCAAACTTCCCGGTGACACCTTCCAGCTGAAACAGATCCCAGACACCGAAACCAATGACGGCGGCAATCATCGCGACCGGAAGTCGGTATTTCGGCTGGCGGGCCAGCAGAACGAGAGCAATTGCGAATGCCCCCATTCCCGCCGGAATCTGATAAAGCACTACTGTCATCCCCTGCATCGTGTGATGCAGCAGGAATGCTGTGATCGTGCCTGTGAGCAGAACCCCGATGGAACCGACAATCTTCTCTTTGAGCGAAGCGCGGCTTGCGAAAAGCCACCATAGGAACAGCACGGCACCCAGAGCACCCGGTCCCATAAAGGCAGCCATCACCAGCGGAAACGGTGGAGCTTCCAGCATCAACGGTCCGTACTTGATCAGGGGCATGGCAAGCAGCAGGATCGCCGCGGGCCACCATCGCAATGGCTTTACTGAATCAGGTTGTCCTTCGGAAGACTGGATCCCGGCACTGACATCTGTTGGAAGATGGTCGGAATCTGGAGTGGCTTCAGAGGAATGCGATGCGTCGGACATAACCAACCTGTCTGCTCAGTGGGACCTTCAGGAACAACCGGAAGGATTATAGCAGACCTGTAACCACATGTCCGTGAACGTCCGTCAGACGCCGGCGCACTCCATTGTGATACCATGTCAGCTTTGTATGGTCGATTCCCAGCAGATGAAGAATAGTGGCGTGAAAGTCGTAGATCGTCACTGGATTCTCAACAGCAAAATAGCCGACTTCGTCTGATGCTCCGTAGGAAAATCCCGGTTTCACACCAGCTCCCGACAGAAAGCACGTGAACGCGTCGGGATGGTGATCGCGGCCGGGCTTATCAATTCCCTGAGTTGCAGGGCTGCGACCGAACTCAGTGCACCAGACGAGAAGCGTATCCTCCAGAAGTCCGCTCTGCCTCAGATCCTGAATGAGTGCCGCCACCGGTCGATCCATCGTGGCGGCCATTTTGCCGTGATTCTCAATCACAGATTCATGAGCATCCCAGTTGATGCGAGGTGAACCGAAGGCACCGCCATTGAAAAGCTGCACGAAACGAACTCCGCGTTCGAGAAGTCGCCGGGCCATCAGGCAGTTTCTACCAAATCCGGCGGATCGTGGATCGTTCAGACCATAGGCATCCTGAGTCGATTGAGTTTCCTGACTCAGATCGACCGCCTCCGGAACCGTCGCCTGCATCCTCGCAGCGAGCTCATACGTTCGAATTCTGGCTGTCAGCGATGAATCACCTGGATTGCTCGCGGCAAAGTCTGCGTTCATGCGATTCAGAAAGTCCAGCCCGGCCGTTCGAGACTCAGCGGAGATCTCCTTCGGTGTCGACAGGTCTTCAATCGGTTCGGTACCCACCTGCGTTCTGAATGCCACTCCCTGATGCGATGCAGGAAGGAAGCCCGCTGTCCAGTTGATCGATCCACCTGCCGGCAGGCCTGCGGGATCCGGGAGAACAACAAACGTCGGAAGATTCTCGTTCTCTGTGCCAAGTCCATAGCTCAGCCAGGCTCCCATGCAGGGAAACCCGTTCAGCGTGAATCCGGAGTTCATCTGAAAGGTCGCCGGAGTATGGTTGTTGGACTTCGCCACCATGGATTTAACAAACGTGAGTTCATCAACACAACCGGCCAGGTTCGGCAGGAGCTCACTCACCCACGCTCCGCTCTGCCCATGCTGTTGAAACGCAAACGGCGACTTCATGATCTTTCCGGGCTGCCCGAAGAACCCCTTGTTCTCCCCCTTGTTTTCCAGAGAACGACCATGCAGCTTTTCCAGTTCCGGCTTGTAATCAAAGGTGTCGAGATGACTCACACCTCCACCGCAGAAGATCTGAACAATCCGTTTTGCGCGGGCCGGAAAATGCGGACCAGGCGTTTGTTCCTCGGCCGAAAGTTTTCCGCCTCCGGAATTCCGGCTCAGCATCCATGCGAGCGCTACGCTCCCCAGACCGGATGCGGAATCGAGAAAGAAATTTCGACGAGCAGCATGAAAGGAACTCATGCCTTCCTCCGGCAACTGGGGCAGATGTACTGATCGGACATGAAGTCGAATATGAGATCTCTGAAAACGGACTGACGGCAGAACACTGTCAGCAGCAGACTCGTCTGATCAGCACCACTACCGTACATAAACAAACTCCGATGCGTTCAGCAATGCCCAGCAGAACATCTTCAGTCCGTGTTCGCTCTGCAGTTTTCGCGACGATTCCATTTCGCTCTTTGATGGCTTTCGGCTGAAGCAGATCTGAAACGCCCGCACTGTGTTCTGGTCCGGTTCATCACCCGACTCCGTACGAATACGCTCCGCAAGACTGTTCGCCTGACGCTGCACGAACGAATTGTTCATCAGTGCCAGAGCCGCAAGAGGAGTCGTCGTGACTCGACGTGCCGGAGTTTTGATCGATGGATCCGGACAATCCAGTGCATCCATTAGTGGACTCTTTCCGCTGTTGATATGAGCTCGGTAAATGGTTCGACGATTGAACTCCGGTCCGGTCAGGTCAGCCAGATGGTAAAAATCCGATCCATGGTTCGTCACCGTAAACGGCCGAAAACTGGGACCACCCACCTTCGGATTCAGCTGTCCGGAAACCGCCAGCATGGCGTCACGAATAATCTCTCCTTCGAGTCGTCTGGGAGCAAACCTCCAGAGCAGTCGGTTATCGCTGTCTGTCTCAGCGGCCTTCGGATTCAAGTCCGCCGACTGCTGATACGCTGCCGAAGTCAGAATCAGCCGATGCAAATGGTGAATCGACCATGGATGGGGCCCATGAACAAACTCCGCCGCAAGCCAGTCGAGAAGTTCCGGATGCGTCGGTCTTGCTCCGTTGAATCCAAAGTCACTGGGTGTGTCGACGATTCCCCGACCGAAGTGATATAGCCAGATGCGATTGACCATGACTCGCGCCGGCAGTGGGTTATTCGGATCTGCCAGCCAGCGCGCGAGCTGAATTCTGCGATCTGCTTCCGGGGAATCCGAAGGCAAACCAAAATCTCCATTCGGATTTGCAATCACCGAAAGTGCACCGGGCGTCACGATCTCAGCGGGTGAAGTGACCTGACCTCGTTCGAGTCTCCTGGCTGGTTCAGGCTGCTCACGCATTCCGACATAGGACATGTGAGGTCTTGACAGCAGTGAAACTTTTTCCTGCAGTTGTTTCAGTTCCGCAAGATGGCGATCGTAGTCCCGACGCTGCTCGGAGGTCATTGCAGTGAGCATCGCGTCCTGAGTTACCACAGGGCCACCACCGTGCCCGGCTGAAAAACTGGCTTTGATTTCTGAAGCTGTCAGAGCTCGATCATAAAGAGACGCGGATTCAATTTCCCCCTTCAGAAAACCATTCCCGGCTCCTGTATGCCGCAGCCCCATCAGAATCCGAGAACCAGCCCGATAGCTCTGCAGGCTGCCCTTCACCCAGGAATTACCCCACGGCTCACCGTTCCGAAACACGGCAATCGAATTGTCGCCGCGATAGACGACAGCGACGTGTACCGGGTGGCCCTGAAACTGATCTTCATCCGGTGCATCCACATCGATGGTTCTTCCGAAACCGGCAGAACCGGCCATCCATCTTTTCGGCTGCCGCTCTGCAAAGACGATGGAATCAAAGTTTCCGCCACCGTCAGTTTCCAGCGTCAGTACACCACCACCACCCTGATCGGCTGTTGACAGAACAACCCATGCCTCCAGGGTTTTCTCTGAGATGACTCGATCAAGCGGACTGGTCTGCAGAAACTGACGGTCTCCAGAGAGCACCAAACGGCCGTTTCGGACTGTAGCCCCGTTTCGCAGGTCACCATTCAGCGTCCCCGTCAGGTCACTCGTATTCTCATCGAACGTCCATCGTGCGAAGGGGGCAGGCGGAACAACCGATGGTGTGACGTCAGGTGCCTTCGCAGGCTGAATTGCTGCGAGCGCGGCCTTTCGAGCCGACTCCTCCAGCTGCGACACCCTGTCCTCCGCCTGTCGGAGCTGATCCCGGACATCGGCTGCTTTTCGATCACGTTCTGCAGCCTCCGACGGTGTTTCGATGGATCGCTCCCCATGCTTTACTCCGTCGAAGATGGATCGAAAGCGATAGTAATCTTCCTGACTGATCGGATCGAACTTATGGGAATGGCATCGGCTGCAGTTTACCGTCATCCCGAGAAATGTCTGCCCGATGACACTCACCAGATCTTCCAGCTCTTCTTCCCGGGTTGTCTTTCGCTGAGTCACATTCGCCTGAGCATTGCCGGCCTGATCCCACGGGCCACAGACCAGGAGTGATGACGCAATGATCCCCTCGGATGTCGCCGGTTCTCCCGGATGTTCGAAGTTGGCCACGTCTCCGGCAATCTGTTCCTGCAGAAAGAGATTGTACGGTTTGTCTGAGTTCAGAGATGCAATGACATAGTCTCGATAATGCCATGCGTTCGGACGAAATCGGTCGTACTCGAATCCCTGACTTTCTGTGTATCGAGCGACATCGAGCCAATGCCGCGCCCAACGTTCTCCGTAGTGTGGTGATGAAAGGAGTCGGTCAATCAGTTTCTCCCACGCCTTCGGATCTTCGCTCCCGACAAACTCTTCGACTTCTTCGGGCGAAGGAGGCAGCCCGATCAGATCAAAGAAGACTCGGCGAATCAGTGTTTCCCGTGACGCCACGGGAGCCGGCGAAAAACTATGCTCCTCCAGCTTCGCAAGAACGAATGCATCGATCGGCTGCCGGCACCATGACGGATCCTTCACCGCAGGTACTTTCGGCCGATTCACCGGCTGCAGTGACCACCAGTCTGCTCCGGCTCGCGTGGTCGTGGAAAATCGAAACATGTCCAGCGGAGTTGATCCCCACTTCGAACCTGCTGCAATCCACTCCCGGAGGATTGCAATCTCTGCTTCTGTGAGCTTCGGCTGCTTCGACTCCGCCGGTGGCATTTCACCCGCGTGAACTCGCTGAAACAACAGGCTGTCTTCCGGCTGTCTTCCGGAAACAATCACTCCACTGTCACCACCCTTTTCAGCAGAGTCACGTTGACTCAGATCCAGCCCACCACGACGATCTCCCGAGTTGTGGCAGGAAAGACAATGCTGAATGAAGATCGGCGCGACCTTCTCATCAAACCAGGCAGTATCGCTGTTTTCTGCCGCCGAGGTAATTGCGGGCTGAACGATCGCATGAACCGCGCCCGACAGCAGAAGCCATGCAGCCACATTAAACGAAAACCCCGCGTAGAAAACGATTTCGGACCATCCCGAAAATGAACGACTCTGCAT
>JBKDKA010000027.1:0-2407 GCA_046345315.1 Planctomyces sp. | reverse complement strand
GCTGGAGTCTGACTGCACCGATGAAACAGCCTCGCTGGTCTCTCGATGCCATTGCGCTCGACAACGGCCGTATCCTGTTTGCCGGTGGTTCGAGTGGATTCACACCGGATGGCTCTCTGGCATCTGCGGAAGTGTTTGATCCGACTCAGAACAGTTTTCAGCCGACGGAAAACGATCTGTCAGGTGCGAGGCACAGTTCCGGGCTCAGTCGTCTTGCGGACGGCCGAATCCTGATCACCGGGGGCTGTCGTCTCGGCAACAATCTCTCTGGAGTCGGTGAGACGGCCGTTGATATTTATGATCCTCAGACGAATCGCTTTACGACTGCAGCCTCGATGAACCTCGGGCGAACTCTTCACGGTCAGGTGACACTTCGCGACGGTCGAGTGCTCGTCGTCGGTGGTGCTCAGAAGGATGCGGAGATCTACGATCCTGCAGCAAACCAGTGGAAGTCGTCCGTGGGGCAGCTGCCGACAACGTTGAAAGATATGAAGCTCTTTGAACTTCACGATGGCAGAATTCTCATTGCCGGTGGACAGAACACTGTGGATGGGCTCACCACAGACAACGTCTGGTATTTCAGCACGGAGACCACGGAATTCAGTCCGGGGCCGAGTATGCAGGGATTCAATTACTCGCCCGAAGGAGTTCAGGTGGGAGTCAGCGATTACTCCGCCTTTGATCTGTTTCCATACCCACATGCGCTTTGCGGGCGGTACATCCTGTTTGCCGGCGGCGAAAATGATCCTCCGACCGGCCCGGATGTGGAGCTGCATTCTTCCAGCGTCTTCGATGCGATCAGCGATCGCTGGATCGATCTGGGACCGATGGCTTTCATACATGACGACCATACGGAATCCGTTCTGCAGATCAGTGCCAGCGGACAGCCTCAGGTTCTTCTGTTCGGGGGCAACAGCACCATGGGATCCAGTCGATTTGAGCTGTATCCGACGGCGCTGGGTCTGGATGGCAATGACAAAACAGAAGTGACTGAGCCAGCAAAGGGAGAATGAGTGAAATGACAGTGAAGCGGTTTCCGCAGGGAATCATGGCCACCTGCTGCGTTCCCTGGGATTCGAACTATCAGTTTGCGGAAGACATTTTTCGTCGGTCTGTCCGTCGGATGCTGGCTCATGGCACACGAAGTCTGTACGTCTTCGGCACTGCCGGCGAGGGATATGCAGTCTCCGAATCACAGTTCGATCGGATCGTCAGTGCGTTCTCAGAAGAGATGCGTGGTGCAAAAGCCGATCCGATGGTGGGAATCATCAGCCTCTCGGCTGCGACGATTGAAGAACGCATCCGAAGATGTCGCGATCTGGGTGTGACTCTGTTTCAGATTTCGCTGCCGTCCTGGGGGGCTCTGAGCGAAATGGAGATGTTTCGATTCTTTCGTGATGTCTGCGGCCGTTTTCCTGACTGTCGCTTCGTGCACTACAACCTGATGCGATCAAAACGACTGATCACTGGTCGGGAGTATGGTCGTCTTGCGGCGGAGCACCCGAATCTCGTCGGGACAAAGAACTGCGGCGACTCACTGTCGCATATCTACAGTCTTCTTCACGACGCCCCGCAGCTGCAGCATTTTCTTTCCGAAACCGGATACGTCTACGGTTCGCTCTTCGGAGAATGCAGCATACTGGCCTCGTTCATCATGAACTGGCCGAGACTTCGTGAACTGCTGGCGGCTGGTATCCGGCACGATGTGGCGACACTCACGGCAATCCAGAAAGAGGTGACTCTGGTACTTCGAACATTGTTCGAAGTGGTGCCCGATTCGCGGATTGACGGAGCGTATGACATTCTCTTCGAGAAGATGTACGATCCGGACGTTCCGCTAAACCTGCTTCCGCCGTATGTCGGATCGTCTGAAGAGGAATTTCAGAGGTTCGTCACACTGCTGAAAGAACGCCTGCCTCACTGGGTACCCTCACCCGATTGATCCAACCGGAGAATCAGCCATGTCACGTCACGACGTCCCAAGATCGAGTTCTCTCAACGGTTCAGGTGCTCGACCAGCTGGAAGCCTGCCGGCAAGACGCGACATCCTTAGAGCTGCAGCGACCGGGATGGCCGCATGGTCCATGAACGCACCTGCGAGCCTGGCCTGGGGAAAAGGAACATCGGAAGGACGAAAGACAAAATCCGTTGCTGCCGTGATCACGGCCTATGAAAAAGGCCTTCATGCGGATGTGCTGATCGGCAAGATCCTGGAAGGCTGGAAACAGGACGGCGGTCCCGGCCCCGCATTGACTCTCACGTCCATGTATGTTGACCAATTCGGACCCGGCGACATGGCGCGCCCAATGGCAGAGAAGTACAACGTGCCCATTTTCGACACAATCGAGAAGGCGCTGACAGCAGGAGGCAGCAGCATCCCGGTCGACGGAGTCATCAGCATCGGGGA
>JBKDKA010000026.1:0-11199 GCA_046345315.1 Planctomyces sp. | reverse complement strand
GAAAACGCCACAGGCGGATCACAGAGCGACATTCTGATCGGCAATTCACTGGCCAACACGCTCACCGGAAACGACGGAGACGACGTGCTGTCCGGACGTGCCGGCAATGACATTCTGAACGGCGGGAATGGAAAGAACATTCTGATCGGTGGCAATGGTGCCGATCAATTGACTGGTGGCACCAGTGAAGACCTGTTGATTGGGGCGCGTTACATTGATGAAAACGACATCACAGCACTCGCAGCGCTCCGGGCTGAATGGACTTCGGCTAGCAGCTTCAATGATCGCACCGGACATCTGCTGGGAACACTTGCGGGCGGTCTTCATGAGGGCTTCACACTCACTCGCAGCACCGTCAAGGAAGACAGTTCCGCAGATACGCTGGTCGGCGGAAGCGGCCGAGACTGGTACCTGAGAAATTCACTCGGCACTCCGACTGTCTTCCGCGACATCATCACTGACGCAGACCTCGACAGTTTGTTTACGGAGATTGATACTTGGTTCTGATTGACACCAAATTCTCCGTAATGCTTCACTGATTCGTGCAGACTCTCGTTGCTGTTGCAGATTTTGCAGGAACCAATCGCGTTCGTCGGGAGCCAGTCCCGGTTGAAACCAACTGCACAAAAACGGGACAGGCACCCTTCAGCCAACGAATCTGCAGGCGTCGTCAGCTTTGTTCGGGAGCCAGTCCCGGTTTTGTCAGGCGTTCTTACTCATCCTGAAGTCGGTAGAGGTGTTCGCCGGCTTTTCGAACCAGCAGAATTCCTTCGTCCTCACGTCCGGCGAAACTCTCGACGTCAATGGTGGCTGGGTTTCGGTATCCCAGAGCAATCTTTTCGCAGACCTCAGGCGGAATCTGCGACGCCAGTGTGACCTGAACTCGCGGTCGTTCGACTCCGTTTTCAAACGTTCCCGTGCCACGAACATGAGTCGAATGAGCGAGCACGCCCCAGGGAACATTCTGAAAGCGCTCCCACTGTTTCGTGAAATAGTCGCGCACGTGGTAGCCGATGCTTTCAATATGGTGACCGTGAGTGACCGAAATTTCCTTCATGTGTGGTGCATAGATGATGAGTTCCCCGCCGTCGGCAACCACGGGTTCCAGCTTGTACATGCATTTTCCGGCGACCCAGAGTTCGTCGTACATCTCGGGAGCGCAGCTCAGCACCTGCCGGTAAGCTCGCGGCATTCTCTTGATGTGGACCTGTCCCGAGAGTTGAGATGCCTGTCGCCATGCCGATTCCGGTGTGCCGTAAAACATTCCGTACGGAGACGCATCCGTTGCTACGACAAAGGCGAGACAGCGTCGTTCGGCTTTGATCAATGCTGCGGCTCGATCAACAACTCGTCTGACCGGAGTATCCTGAATGCCGATGATGCCGACGTTCGTAATCAGTGCCCCCAGCCAGTGAAAGAAATTGAGCAGATCCGGCCCCGAAATTCCCGGAAAGAAATACTTATTGCCGCCACTGAAGCCCACGACTTCATGAGGAAATACCGGGCCCACCACGAGAGCTATATCGTAGTCCAGAATGCGACTGTTGATCTGAACAGGAACTTCCATGGACAGCACACCATCGGAAATCTCCGCAGTGTCGGCTTTCGATAGCTTTCCGATTGTTGTCAGTGCTTCAGGATTGTCCCATTCATGGTTGAACAGCCCGACGTCGCTGCAGGGATCATTCTCGGCGATTCCGAGCATCGAGCGGATTTTCTCCAGCGGCATCGCTCGGTGTGTTCCCAGTGCCACGAGCACATCCAGACGCTTTGCGACTGGTCCGAGAATCCGGCGCAGCTCCGGAAACAGTACAGACATTGGCGCGGTGCGTGTGTTATCCGGAATCACCAGCAGCACGCGTTTGTCGCGAAAATCTCCGACGGGAATCTCGTTTTCAAGCCAGTTGACCATCTCTGCTCTGGTCATGGTCTGCGGAATTGACGTCATAGTGTGAGATGCACTTTCACTGAAATCGAACCGGAGGATGTCCACTCATTGTTGAGCGCACGGCGACACGACGAGTTTAATCGCAATCCCGGGAGCTTCGGAAGCGAACTGCCATGATCATGAGACTCGCCGTTCAGCTCAGACACACTTCAGACTCGAAGAAAAGTCTTCTTGCGGTACAGAAACAGAAGCACAAGCCATTTCAGCATCACGCTGACGAATGCCAGAACAAGCGGTCCGGCGGCGCCGGAATGTTTTGCAATTCCGCCTCCGAAGAAATTGGCCATGACCTTGAAGTCAACAAACTGCTGCATCAGATACATCGTGATCGGATTCATCCCGATCACAATGAAGAAAAACGCCCATCGCTGAATTCCGAGGACGTCAATCACATAATAGAAAATCGCGAGCAGCGCGAGACTCCAGCCTCCGGCCCAAAGAACAAACGAGCTGGTCCAGAGGATCTTGTTGATCGGAAAATCGAGGCTCCAGACATACCCTGCTGTCAGACAGGTGATCGATGCGGCAGCAAGCCCGATGGCTTTGGCCATTGATGGGCGGTCGGAACGCAGCCAGTGCCCGGCGAGAACTCCCAGCAGAGTCGTTGCAATTGCCGGAAGCATCGACAGAAGTCCCTCGTTGTCACCCAGTGTGTAGCAGCAGAATCTTCCCGGCAGTATCAGGCGGTCGATGTAACCAACCAGATTTCCTTCCTGAGTCAGATCGTATGCCGCATATCCAGGAGCCGGGACAAATCGCAGCAGCAGCCAGTAACCGACGAGCAGTGAGCAGAACAGAATCACCTGACTGCGGATGCTCAGAAGTGCGACGGCCATTGCAGCAAAGAAGTAACCGATTCCGATTCGCTGAAGGACTCCAGTCCATCGCATATCACCGAAGTTGAACTGGAGCAGACCGTTGTAAAGCCAGCCGAGCAGTAACAGCAGAAACGTTCGCCGGAAGATTCGCCCGTAGACTTGCGAACGCGGCTGTTGAGAATCGTTCAATGCCGTGTACTGGGAGAGCGAAAACGGCAGTACGACCCCAACAATAAAGAGGAACGTCGGGAAGATCAGATCGTAAAATCGAAATCCATTCCATTCGACGTGTTCAAACTGTTCGGCAAGCTTTGGTTGTCCGATGAGCGTCGCGAACGCTTTCACCAGCGAGCCGCCTCCCAGAATCCAGAACATGTCGAAACCACGCAGTGCGTCGATCGACACGAGCCGTGGACTTACCGTCACAGACGTGGATTTTCGTGCTGCCATCACTGATCAAGCCTCTCCCGATTGTGCTGTCGCGAATCCGAGTGTCTCACCTGCATCCCGCGGGTCAGGCAGAAAAGCATTGTGTTCAGAAGTGATTCCGGAGGGTATCGGGAGTCGCAGAAAACATCATTCTCTGCGAAGATATCGAACGATTGTTTCCGGATGTCCGGAATCAGGTGACCATCGACCTGGTCCGGAAACGTACACAGTTGAAGAAATCTGATTCCCAATGATCCGCTGTTCCCTGATGCCTGATGCGTTGTTTCCTGTAAGTGTTCTTCGGGCTGTTTATCTCGGCATCGTTCTCATGATCACAGGTGGAACGCAGTGTCCTGCCGCATCGCGTCACCCGATTTCTGTAACGGAAACTTCCGTATTCGTCACTCACACTCGTGCGGTGGCGAGGGTTCAGTTCTTTGCCGAAGACCTGGTGCTGTTTCATGGGCTTGAACCCGATGCGAGTGACAGTTATTCAAAAGCCGACCTGACACGAGGTCTGGACCTTCATCGTGCATTTCTGAGTGAGAAGTTCACGCTTCGAAACTCCATCGGGGAAAAGATCTCCGGATCGATTGTCAACGTCAAGCCGTTTGAGATCCCCGACAACGGACTTGCCAGCGTGGATCTGATGCTGCATTCGGCAACCATCGAATTTGAGTATCTGTTTGAGACTCCCCCGGAGTTCATCACGATTCAGCAGGATATCACGGACAGCAATGCGCTGTTTCCGAGCGATATGAAGTTGTCGGTGCATCAGACCGGCACCGACCTGACGTATACGGACTCCCTGAAACCCGGCTCAGCGGTCACTCTTCGATTCGACTGGAGTTCGGACCCGATCTCGGAGGACGCCAGTGAAGAAGAATTCGAAAAATGGTTTCAGGCGCAGCGAGAAGCCACTCTGGGAATCACAAGTTACAGCAGCACTTACTCGTTCATCTACATTGAACCTGCGGAAGTGCGACACGAAATTCTGATTCCGATTGCCAGCCTCAACGCATTTCTTCCGCTCCAGCATCGTGATCCGGCTTTCATCGACGTCGATGAGCAGGATGCGGTTCGAACGCTGATTCGTGAGTGGCTCACGGGAAAGAATCCGGTCCGAATCAATGGTCAGCTTGTCTCCCCGGAATGGACTCGAATGGATTTCTACGGGCTCGACCTTCGGGATTTTGCGACTCAGGCAGAAGCTCGCCGCACCAGTCTGGCCAACGGGCGAGTCGGAATCATGATCACCTGGCGTCTGCCGGAACAGATTGTTCGCGAAGTCGAGATGACCTGGGATGTGTTCAATTCCCATGTCAAGAAAGTGGAATCGGTGGTCATCGCCGGAAAAGCTCCCGCATCGAAGTTTGAGTTCTCCCGGTACAACGAACCCGCAGACAATATCCTGCGATGGACGTGTCCCCCGGAAGAGATTCCGGTGCCATCGCAAAACATACCAGTCCAGGTCGAAGAGAAACCAGAATTGAGGATTCCAGTTCTCTGGTTGACGCTGATGGTTTTGTATTGTCTGACGGTGGCTTACAGAATCCGGTGCGGGAATTCGACGTCGGCTCGAGGCCGGCGTATCGCATTCGGAATGATTGGGGCACTGCTGCTTTCCTGCGGTGTGTTGTTTTCAAATGTTCCCGGTGGATCATGGACGTTTCCTCATCCGTGGAAATCGCCACCGGATGTGCCTGAGGAAGCCGCTGTGAGAATCTTCAGGGAACTGCATTCCGGGATGTATCGTGCTCTGGACTTCGGCACCGAATCTCAGATCTATGACGCGCTGAAATTCAGTGCGACGGGCAACCTGCTGCATGATATTTATCTGCAGCTGAGACAAAGTCTGGAAATGCGAGAGCAGGGGGGCGCTGTGGCTCGTGTCAGGTCCGTGGAACATGTTGAGACACGTCGGATGCCACAATCTGAGGTGACTCCGAAGTGGCCCGGTTTTGAAGTGGAATCAACATGGACAGTATCAGGCACCGTGGAGCACTGGGGGCATGTCCATGAAAGACAGAACCAGTTCAGCGCCATCTTTTCCATCGAGCCGGAGGACGGTCACTGGCGGCTGACTTCCATGTCCATCAATGATGAGCGGCAGATCTCAAAGAAAACAACTCTGCGTGACTTCTGAAACGCTTCGCCCTCACTCCTCACCAAACCAGCTTCTGCTGAAACGATCCTTCGTTGATGGTCGGGCGTTCCAGGCGACCGTGATGGTTCCAGGTGAGTTGCATATGATCCAGCCCCATGAGGCCAAGGATGGATGCATGAATGTCGCGCACATGCATGCGATCTTCCGTTGCGTACAGGCCCAGTTCATCCGTGGCTCCGATGACCTGACCACCGCGAACACCACCACCAGCCATCCAGATTGAAAACCCGGTGGGGTTATGATCGCGACCGTTGCCTTTTTCGCTCATCGGTGTTCGACCGAATTCTCCGCCCCAGACGACCAGCGTTGTCTCCAGCAGACCGCGTTGCTTCAGATCCCGCAGAAGACCAGCTACAGGAAGATCCATGGAACGGCAGAGACGGGAATGGTTTGCTTCAATATCTGAATGTGAATCCCATTTGCTTCCGGTGCCGCTGTAGAGCTGAATGAAGCGCACGCCTCGTTCGACCAGTCTTCGAGCAAGCAGGCAGTTGCGCCCGAACACCGAAGTGGCCTGATCGTCAAGCCCGTACATCTTCCGAGTCACTTCTGTTTCTTCGGAAAGATCAACAGCTTCCGGCGCGTGCGCCTGCATCCGAAAAGCAAGTTCATAACTGTTGATGCGTGCTTCCAGCTCCGATTGCTGCGAACGAGTCTCCGCGTGAAGTCGATTCAACGAATTCAGCAGTCGAAGCTTCTGTTCCTGTCGCTTCGCGGAGATTCCTTTCGGCGCTTTCAGATTTCTGATGGGACCACTGTCGGTTGCATCGGCCTTTGCGTTTTCCGGAGCTGCTCCCTGAAGGTGAACGCCCTGAAACGTCGCCGGCATGAAGCCGCTGCCCCAGTTTCGGGTTCCGTTGACTGGTCTTCCCTGACTGTCGCAAAGCACCGCGAAAGAGGGAAGACTGTCATTGGCCGAACCCAGCCCGTAATTGACCCAGGCTCCCAGCGACGGACGCCCGGCAACATTCAGACAGGTGTTCATCTGACAGACGCCACCGGCGTGGTTGATTCCGTTCGTCCAGCAGGAACGAATCACTGCGATGTCATCAAGGCAGGAACCGATTTCCGGGATCCAGTCCGATGCCCAGAGACCGCTCTGTCCATGCTGCCTCCATCGACGAGGTGAGGCCAGAAGCGGCGAACGTTTCTCACCCATCGCCGTGATCGGTTCACGGAAGCTGTCAGGAAGCGGCTGACCAGCAAGGCGATTCAGAAGCGGCTTCGGGTCGAGCAGGTCCAGATGGCTCGGACCTCCCTCCATGAACAGCCAGATGACACTTCGAGCCTGCCCGCGAAAATGCGGGAGTGATTGTTCGGCGACGTTTCGCGGACGACCCTGGCGTCGATCTGAATTTTCAGAGTCTGACGCCTGCGTTGAATCGCGGTTGAGCATCCAGTTGAGAGCGATCCCGCCAAGTCCGGAAAGACTTCCCTGCAGAAACTGTTTTCGCAGCATTGAACGTCGACCGGCGGGTTCCTCAGCTTCCGAACGGGCGATCGGCCCGTGGCGTTCTGAAACGTCACGGGACCGATCATCACAGTCCTGAACATCGCTGTCGCCGCTGAAGATGCCGTTCGACATGATTAGAGACCGATCAGCCAGTTTCAGAAGGAGTTTCTCACGCCTGATCCAGCTGTCGACTACGGCTGCAGAATGTGCTTTCCGTCCTCGAACTGACGATGACAGGCGTTGCAGCTTTCGAGCATGCCTTTCCACGCAGTGGTCGCAGCAGCAAAGTCTTTTGCTCTGGCTGCCTTGTACAACGCAGCGCCACCAGTGCGTGAATCTGTTGCGTGCTTCACCCAGTCTTCTCCATGCTCTGTCGGCTTACGGCCGTAAAGCAGATTGCAGCTTTCCGCGAGAATCAGAGAATCAGACTTGATGTTCTTCCAGCCGGCATTGTCCGCTGGAGCAGTTGCCATGCTCACCTTCAGCCGTTTATACGTCGGCTGGAAGACATACTCCATAAACTCGTGCATGCTGTCTTCCACAGGAACAACTTCAGAATCCGCAGCCGACGACAGCAGGACTGCACTGACAGCAGGTGCTGAACCGGCATCGGCATCCGATCGGACAACGACCAGACCAAGCAATGCAGTGGAAATGACAAGAAACGCACAGCTGAAAAGACGATTCTTCTTCATAGATAACTTCCGTGAGAGTGTTTGCTTCGTAACGATAAGGAACAGGACGTCTGTCGGTACCGATCTGCAGTTGAGTGCACTGTCACCCCACAGACTGAACTCGAATCATGATGACTCGAAATGCTTCCGAAATCTACTTTCTTCGCAGAATATAGACAACATCTTCAGTCGCCGAAGTCACCTGCGTCGGGTTCCGAAGGTCGTAAGAAAAATCGTAGGTTTCTGCGATTTCAAATTCCGGCACTTTCTTCAGAAGCGACATAAACTGCGACTTCTGGTACGTGCGATACTCCATGTGATCGACGATCCTCAGTCTCTGAGCAGGTGTGAACACATCGATATGCAGGCCGAGATGTTCGAGCCGTGTCTTTCGGTCGATTCCCTTGGACCACATGTGTGAGTTGACAACGAGATTGCCTCGGCGAGCCGACCAGGATTCTTCCTGCATCGGGAGACAGGCTGTTGGTTCGAGGTGAATTCCGAGAACATAGAGTCCTCCTCGATTCATCCCGTTTGCCATGCATTTCAGATGAGCCAGCGCGAGCTTTTCTGTAGGAAGATGCCGGAACGTGTTGATCATGTTGAATCCGGCATCAAACTTCCGACGGACTCGGAAGTCCGCCATGTCTCCCACAGTGACTGTCGCCGGAAAACCGTGACGCCGAAATCGTGCGTTGCAGAAATTCACAGCCTTCGGATTCAGGTCATTGCCGCCGACTTCAAAGCCTCGCTTCGCAAGCTTTATCAGTAGCCGGCCTGTACCGCAGGCCGGTTCAAAAATCCGACGAACGGGCCGCAGAGCGTGCTTCTGCAGAACTCCGAGAAGGAAGTCAAACTCCGCTTTCCAGTCAGAACCGAAGAGCAGGTCGTAGTACTTGGGATAATCGTAAATGCTGGCCTGAACCTGATCCGGCATGGATGTGTTTCTGTCGAAAAACCTGTGGCTGGCGAGTCAACCCGCACCGCTGAGTGCAGTCTGCGTTTCTGCGATTGACTCTGAATCTGCGGGAGTCTATTGCTGCTGGAGATACTCTTCAATCAGCTGCGCCTTGCGAAGCAGATACGGGATAAACTGCTCATTGGATTCGACGAATCGCCCAAGCGCCTTCATGTTGTTCACGAACTCTTCAGAAAACCGCTGATGCTCGTTGTCACGCCATGACTGCCCCAGTTCCGACAGGCGTCCGGCAACAGCTCCTGACTTTTCATTGAGTTCTTCATTGAACCGGCGAAGCATCTGAGCGAATCGCCGAAGTTCTGCCGGATCCACGATGGCCTGTGTCATTTGAGCTTCCTGAACGATGGGACTGCTGATTTCAGAAACGCCTTTTCACAGCTCGGATCCGGCAGATTTCTCTGAGAAACGCCTGACAAAACCGGGACTGGCTCCCGAGCAAAGCTGAATACGCTCACAAATGAGTTGGCGATAGAGTGCCTGCCCCGATTTCGTCCGAGCCACATTGAAACGCCGGGAAACGTCAGGTGAGAATTCCTCAGAACGGACTCTATCGTGAACCGCTCCCGTCGGTGCTGTTCCGTCGAATTGTCTGAATGGCAGCGGCACTGATGACAGGCCGACTGTATTCCGGCGGACGCAATTTGCCTCCCATGAAGACTCGTTCGTTCCGATATTTCATCTCACTCTCGACGCGGACGAAACCCGTGACGTGCACTTCACGCACACCGGTCTGAGCGACAATTCGACCGATGTTTCGTTCGGTGAATCCACCCCCCGGCATAATGATCAGCCGGTCGCCGGCTCGCTGAACCAGCTGAGCGATCATCTCGGCACCTTCGAGTACCGTTTCTTCCTGTCCTGATGTCAGCAGCCGGTCCACGCCAAGCTCAATCAGCGTATCCAGAGCCCGGAACGGTTCTCGCGCCACGTCAAATGCTCTGTGGAATGTCACTGTCATCGGGCGAGCCAGCTGAATGAGTTCCCGAGTTCTCGGCACGTCAATGTCACCATCAGCGGTCAGCAGCCCGATCACAACACCGTCAGCGCCCAGCGCCTTCGCCGCCTCGATGTCACGCTTCATGATTGCGTACTCAAGCTCCGAGTACAGGAAGTCTCCTCCGCGTGGCCGAATGATCACATGAAGTTTGATCTTCAGACGTTCTCTCGCCAGAGCAATTGAACCGGCGCTGGGAGTCGTTCCACCTTCAAAAAGGTTGTCACAGAGCTCCACGCGGTCTGCTCCACCTTCCTGAGATGCAACGGCGGACTCCACTGAATCGACACACACTTCAATAATCGGCATAATGACCTCAGACTCTCAGACAGATGTCGCTGCGACAGACAACGAGCAATGACGGTAACTTGATCTCTCTGCGGCTGCCGCGTCAACTGTCACGTCAAATTTTATCGGCACCGCATCCAAAGCGTGTCCCCTTCGGATTGATTCCTTCCCAGAGATCACAGGCAGAGATGCTGAATGCGAATTGAATCTCGTTATACGATTTGTTTTCTGGCTGGAATGACGGTTCTTCTGAGCCTCGTCAACTCCCGGGTAACAGAGAATGAAGCGGTCGCAGAAGAAAGTTCCGACGTCCGCAGAGAGCTTCAGCCTTTTCGGTCACCTCAGGGCTACGTCTGTCATTTCTCAGAGACTCCGATTCAGATCGATGGTCAGCTGAACGACGCCGCATGGAACAACGCGCCCTGGACAAATTTCTTCGTCGACATCGAAGGCAGCGTGAAACCCGTGCCGCGGTTCGGCACGCGAGCTCGAATGCTCTGGGATGACAAGTATTTCTATATCGCCGCAGAGATGGATGAACCGCATGTCTGGGGGACGCTCACGGAACACGATTCTGTCATCTTTCAGGACAATGATTTCGAAGTCTTTATCGATCCGGATGGTGACAATCACGAATACTACGAATTCGAGATGAATGCGCTCAACACAGGCTGGGATCTCCTGCTTCCGCGTCCCTATAAGGATGGTGGGCAAGCCGTCAATGGCTGGGAGATTCCAGGTTTGAAGACCGCGGTTTCCGTCGACGGAACATTAAACAATCCCGAAGACAAAGATCGTGGCTGGTCATTGGAAATCGCATTCCCCTGGAAGGCACTCGGGGAACTCGCGTATAAGAAATCACCTCCTGATGACGGTGACCAGTGGCGTGTCAACTTTTCACGTGTCGAATGGCAGCATGAAATCGTTGATGGAAGATATCGAAAGGTTCCTGGAACGCGTGAAGACAACTGGGTCTGGTCACCGCAGGGTGTCATCGATATGCACCGGCCGGAAACGTGGGGGATTGTCCAGTTCTCTCGGAAATCCATGGGACCAGTGGAGTTCCGAGAAGATCCCGCCGGACCGACACGCCATCTTCTTCAACAGGTGTATTACGCTCAGCGAAAATACCGTAGCACCTACAGTCGCTGGGCGAAAACAACCGAGGAGCTCAGATCTGCCGCAGACTTCTCAGGGTCGACGCCCATTACGATCGAAGTTACAGGAGACCTCTATCAGGCGACGGCAGAGATCACATCAGCTGACGGAAAACCGCAGTTCTGGCATATCCGCCAGGATTCACGAATATGGAAAAAATAAAGCGCATTCCAAAACCGGGACAGGCACCCTTTGCCCGTCCCAGGTTTGCTGACACCTTCGCGTTCGTCGGGAGCCAGTCCCGGTTTTGAAACCACCTGCAGCAGCCATCCTTCAACGCACCTATCAGGG
>JBKDKA010000025.1:0-26256 GCA_046345315.1 Planctomyces sp. | reverse complement strand
AATAAACACCTTGCGTAACTGACGACCGTCCTTATTCAGTCCCCAGATCGTGCGGTAGACTGCCGTGCCACCGCCGTCCTGAGTATCCTCGATGATCAACTGAGTCACTTCATTCGAAAGAATGCTCGTGCCCTGATAGATAGTCATATAAAAGTAGGTTTTCGTGAGACCACCGCTGGAACCACTGCAGGAACTGCAGCCAGCGCCGATCGCTTCCGTCTTGACGAATCCCAGTTCTGAAGTCTCTGCACCGCCGTAGAGTGTATTCAGATTCTCTCCGGCACCATTGAACGGGGTACCGACATTCGATGTGGCGGTGGCAGACGGGTAATACGTGAAACTGCGACTCGCAAACGTGATGATGTCCGGGGTTCCGTATGTATCGGCCTTCTTCAGGATGTCCTCTGGAGTTGCCAGCCCGCTGTCACTGGCAATCGTTCTCTGAATGGCATCGTGATCAAAAACTGCCTTCAGCTTGCTGCCTGCACTGTATCGATACTGGGTATAGCGAATGACTGAAAGAGTCCCCGGTGTATCCCCGGTGGCATCACGAGAGATCTTTACCTGAACCAGATCTCCGGTCGTACCGATATCCGTCGAGGGGGTCGTTGCATTCTGGTAGTACGTGTACTCGGCTTTCTCCAGAACGGTCGTCCCATCCTTGATCTCCACCTTTGTGATTGCCGTACCACTGTAGGTGAACGCAATTGTGTAGTCCTGCCCGTCGGATGTCGTGATCTGAGAGATCTTTCCCGTGGTGTCGTAGTAATACTCCAGACCGAAGTTCCCCTGGGAATTCCACTGGAGTGATGACTGTGACTTCAGCTTGCCACGTTCAACCGTCTTGGTGACGGTGAAATCGTGGAACGTGAGGCGAATATTGTCCACAGCGTCCGTCAGGACATATTCCAGATTCGCCGCATTGCGGACCAACTTCAGTGTGCTGTCGGCAGGAGCTGTGTACGTTGGGGGTGTTCCACTGCCTGTGAACACCCGCTGAGAATTGGCACCCACGAGAAAGTTGATGTTCGCACCACTCTGCACCAGATATCGATCTGAATCACCGCTCAGCCAGAGATTGCCGAGTGATGACGCACCGGTCCCACCACTGTTGTACGTTCGGCTCATCGACCAGCCGAACGGAGAACCCGGAAGACTCAGATCCGTCGCTGATTCGGCCACCGTGCCATACTTCAGATAGATCGGATCCATCGTCACCGTTGGACCGTAATCACCACCACCACGACCGCCGCCGCCACCACCGATATCACGAATAATTCCTCTGCCACCACCATCTCTGATTGTTCCACCGGGACCACCGCCTAAACCACCACCCGGACCTCCCGGGAGGCCGGGACCGTATTGCGGTGGGCAGCATCTGCCGGAGCCACACGGCTGTGGGTAGCCGGGGGGATTTGGATTGCCGACATCGCAGGCCTCAAGAATCGTTTGCAGCGGAATCGACGTCAAGAACATCAGTAACGCCAGAGCGGATCGAAATATACGCCCGAAAAGAGCATGGCGATGTTGTAACGCCATAAACATTCTTCCCGTGTAACTGCGACGGAAGCTGCTCATTCGAATTACCCTGACTGTACTGGCAATGAAACTGTACAAACGGAAAAGATGTCACACGATGGGGCAGTCGTTCACTTCTGCGACTGAGCTTCTTGAATCATGGCGTCATAGCGGCTGACCACCTTGGTGTTGCCATCAGCAGAGGCCTGTCAACAATCAGCGTGAATGGATCACGTGTTCCAAGACGGATCTCGTCTGCATGAGAACGAGCAAGCAACCAGTTGACTCGACGATCGCCTTACAACTCCAGAATATAAATGAGAGATCAGCTGACGACACAAGTGTCACCACGTCTCCAGCAACACGGCACCTCAGTACAGCGCTCATGATGTGACTATGGCATGGTGCCATTCTCGGCAGTGACCGTGCGCCCTGTAGTCTTAAGGACGTAGCCGATTTGTCAACGATCCGAAAGGCTACAGCATTTGCATTAGGGAAAGTACCCATTGCTGCTGAGAGGGAATACGACCCAGTGCTCTGAGGGAATATTCCGGGCCACGAGAATGAGAAACGTAGCCATGTGTGATTCTCAATTCTGCAAGCGGCACTGATGCCCTCAATCGCGATCTCCCGATTGATGAGTTTATTCGTCTGCAAATATCAGGTGATTTGACTGGTGATCCGGAGAGATCGGTAGCAACAGGTTTTTTGGCACTGGGGTCGGTTTACCAACCTGATGGTGGAGACCCAGACACCACAGATCCGTGGAGATGCCTTGATCATCTACAATTCGTTGAAGCAGTCTTCGTTTGATTTCGTCCACAGTACCATCAGAATTCCACTTGTCGAAATGGTTGTATTCTGTTTTCCACGGCCCGAACTCCTCGGGAAGAACACGCCAAGGTGAACCCGTTCGCAAACGCCAAAGGATCGCATCCACCATATCGCGAGGTTTCACCGGCGGACGTCCCGTCGCCGCTGGTTTCGGAAACAGATCCTCAATCAACTCCCATCGCTCATTCGTCAATCCGTGACGCGACATCTATGGCCTCCTTATTCAAAAGTAACGGGAGGCATGAATCTTCACAACTTGTCCAATTCAACGATTCGGTCGTCGAACTCCGCATGCAAATCAGATCATTAGAAAAGCTGGTCAGGAATGAAAGCGACCGCGCAAATGATGGCTCTACTGATATCGACTTTGTCCAGAGGCAACAGTTGCTGTGCGATGCTTTGACTGCTGAGCTTTCAGAGCTCGAAAAGAGCCCTCCACCTGCGCAGGCGACTGCACACACGCTGTACGACACCGGCAATGAAGACATGAGAGTTGCCTTCGGGGGGACCTTCGAAAGACAGGCAAGGTTGCTCCACGCCGATTCCTTCGAATTCTCTCTTGTGCAGCGCCCGCTGAATTTAGAATCGGAAGCGGTCGAGACGAACTTGCTGCGGCGATTACGGATCCGACGAATCCGCTCACATGGCGAGTGTTTGTGAATCGCGTCTGGCAGCACCATTTCGGCCCTCGGTTGGTCCGTACATCGAGCGACTTCGGGGCTCTGGGCGATTCGCCGACGCATCCGGAGCTTCTTGATTGGCTGACGAACGAGTTTATCTCCGGTGGCTGGTCACCCAAGTCGCTCCTCCGAGTGATTTTGACATCTGAAACGTACCAGCTCAGTAGTGAACTCGAGGAATCGTCGTTTCGGAATGACGGTGAAAAACCTCACCCTTTGGCAACAATCAGCCTTCGGTCGCCAAAGAAGATTGTCGTCAATTCAACGGTACGCCCCCCCAACCGCATGAGTACGCATATTCACTTATTCGCCAATGGCCCCACAAGAAACCCGGATGGACCCCAAGAATGGGCAAGTGAATCGATCGTACTCGTCGAGACCAAAGGAGCGATTGACAAGAGATGGTGAATGAAAACTGCCGTTTCCGAACACAATCAATGCGGCCGGAAACGGCATTTCAGGACTCTCTGGCAAGAGATGCAATCTATTCGGTCATCGAATGCGAATAGAGTCAGACCAAGTACGTCCGTTAATCGAATTGCAGTAGAACGACGCAGTGCCGGCGCTCATGCTTCGCTGAATTCGGTAAACGTAAATGAATCCGGTGACTACGCGCTGAGCGTTCACCACCTTCTCTGTATAGACAAGTGTCATCGGATATGTATTCATTACAGCCCTTGTAGAGTTGGAATAGCCGTTCTGATAAACTGCAACCTCAATGTAAGCTCCACCGTGGTCCCACTTCGAGGTGATGTCTGACGGCGAGAGGTACGGCCTCTCCCAATTCCCCCCTGACTGAGCGCTCCGAACTGTGAGTACTTCAAACGACGATACTGACGGCGCTGGTCCGGCAAGGACTGTATTCATCCGGAAGAACGTCAGAATCAACACGACAAGCAATAAGAGAGTACCACGGGCTCCACGACGGCATGGACCGTCTTCAGTTGTAGATGACATAGTTTCCTCCAAATTCATTGCGATGAGGTGGGATGGCACGGGCAAGTAAAAATGGCAGCGTTTATTCTTGAATCGCCAGGTGACGGTGAGAATCTGGCGGACCCCGAGATCGGGCCAGAACAAGTTTGCTGATGAATTTAGTCTTCATGGTGCCGAAGTACTCAGTGGGAAAGGATCGTGGTGAAGACGTGTTGCCTCGCATCGAACGGTGTCAGATAGTGTCAACACCCTGCCGAAATCTGCCAGCAGTAGTAGGCTTGAAGTTTTGATATTCATCGTGTGTTGATAGTGCTGTGAACGTAAACCGCAGTCGCCACGACCAAAAAATATGTCCGGCAGATCCTCATTTCCAGAGGCATTCACCTACTTCATTGTTGCCGGTGTTTTCCAGCGAGTGGCGACGAACAGTGCAGAAACGTTACACCGGATTCCGGTGAAAACTTTCCACGTCGCTACTGAGCATCGGCACCTGCCTTGCAGTCGTTCCGCATGCCCAGTATCCTTGCTGACGGTCAGCGGTACACCGATGGAGCATGGTCAATGCCAAGAGTGGATAGCACCCCATATCAGCTGTTGAATCTCTGGATCAACTCTGGTGTTTGCGCTGTATCAACGGTTGCGGAATTCGACGACAAATACCGAAGTCTCACCCTTGTGCAAGATGCAGGGCAGGCCCGCCGCGATTGGCGTACCGGAATGTCACGAGCGTCGTTGACGACCGTCTGCAAGATCCTTGGCTTTGAGGCACTTGGCCTGTCGGTGAATGAATTCTGGCGCGGACCTACGACGTTCAAACACGCGAATGTTCTTGAATGG
Organism: Planctomyces sp.; assembly: GCA_046345315.1. Classification (GTDB taxonomy): domain Bacteria; phylum Planctomycetota; class Planctomycetia; order Planctomycetales; family Planctomycetaceae; genus F1-80-MAGs062. The sequence goes on along the minus strand of JBKDKA010000025.1, from coordinate 21,451 downwards.
GGCTCCAGACCCAGATTCAGGTCACGTGCAGTGCCGAGCACCATACTTCGAAGATGTAGGTCTGAAGTATTTGTCGGACCACTTTTTTGGCCCGCGATCACGCACTTGTCTCAGTCTCCGGTCAGCTATCTTGATTCCGGTGAGTTCTTGGGAATGAGTCATTCATTGCTGAAGGCAACTCCAGATCGATTGGAAGTTGGACAACTGGTATCAATCTCGACTTTCCTTGATGTGAGCCCATTCGCTTTGCCCATTCCGAATGAGGCTAGCCGAATAGCGTCCAGTATACTTAAGGATCTTCGCTGGATACCGGATCCCAGCGGCGGCAGGCTTCATAATTGGTTCCGGCAAGAATCACGCCACTTGGAGTTGCTTAAATTGTGTGATATGCGCCGCGGGCTCGACTCGTCAACTTATCTTCGAAGTCTGTCCAATTCTGAACAGCGTGAAATCGCCGGAAGAGTCTATGCCGACTCCAAAGTCTTGAGCGACGAGCTTAAAGCCAAAAACCGTGAAGTGAGCATTACAGTGCACGTTGCGCTGCATATGCATCACTACCCTCGAGATGAATCTAGAATCGGTCGAGAGCTTTTGCACGGATTGTTCGAAAAGATTACGGATGTCGCAATAGATAGCGATCAGGTGCAAAGACTCTGGGCCGCTCAACACGAATTGCTTTCTTCAATTCTTTATGCTCGCGATGGATTTAATCTGGACCAGCTCGATGATTGGTTTCTGAAGGAGAATGCGCTGTGCTGGGCATGTTGTATCATCGCGAGACCTGGCTGGCGAAAAGAGGCATCATGACGGAATCAAGAAAACCCTTGTATGTATCTTGTCGGGCTGTTATCGATAATGTCGATCAATCCGACCCCATAGGACGTAACATCGGTTCGCAGTTACGGTTACGAATAGTCACTACACGCACGGAGGCTGAAGTGGATGAAGAACGCATGGAGGGAGGGTTTCGAAAGAAACCCGATGATTTATACAGCAGCCTTGAAAAGCTAAGTCAGATGGGAGTGATCCCTGACACTTGGTTCCTTCGTCAGCTCGCGGATCGTTTTCCCGATCACGCTGCCGATTTAGGCCTAATGATCGAAGTCAAACAAGGATTCGACAAATTGATTCTAGGAGTGATTTCTCATGAGTTTTGTCAGAGCGAATTATTGGGAAGAATCGGACATGTCGTCAGGTTGTCGATGGAACTTCCGGAGGGGCTGCGCCTCCCAATTCGGCAAATGAGTTCGATTGTATACTCATTGTATCGGGAGAGTGATTACAGCGAAGTCGGCGATTTACAACAGAGTTGGGCTGAAGCCATCGTGCGAGATTCTGATCGGCGGAAGCCTCGGTAACCCGCGAAGGAAATGAGTTTGAACGGCTCCCTTTATCAACCGTCGCATTTTCGGGAGACGTTCGTAACTGGCATCGAATTCAGCACTTACGCGAAGTGCCTCAATTCATCTTCGGTGGCTGCACGTGCGTGTTTTTGTAATATTTTCTGACGTTCTACAACAGATTGTGTACCGGATTCTTTACCGGCGTCACGAATGGAATCAGGCGGAAATCAGTCCACCCGAGATTTCCGTGGGTGGGACGCTCATTCCAGCTCCACCGACCAAGGTAATTCTGCCGTTCGTCTGCGCCTGCCATCGGTCGCCCGTGAGAGCCAGCGACCGATTGCTGTCTCTTTAGAAGGCAGAACACTCACGCAAAAACGCGACGCATTCTTTGCATTTTACGCACATTCCGCGATCCCTTAACTTGATCTCACAAAGGCGTTCGCCTAGGGTATTGTGGTGGCGGCACCGAGGGGGGTCTTAAACTCAGGACATGAGCGATTGCTAATCAAAACATTTTGAAGAAGAAAAGGGCGAATGACATGAAAATGAAATTGCTCGTTACAACATTCACTATCGTTACTGCAATGGCGGGAGCGTCCAGTACGGCGGAAGCTGGAAAACGTCATCGCGTTTACATTGAATGCGAACCACTTTACTGCCAGCCCATCCACGACGGCGTTCTCACGTCCGTTTATGGTACACCCGAGGAGCACTGCATTCCTTGTGGTTCGAATCTGTCTCTAGGCGCGCCGATGCCTGATACAGTTCAAAAGTTGGAACCACTTGTCGTAGAAGAAACGTATACTGTCACGGTGCCAGTTACTGAGACGATCATCGGTCCTGATGGGAAACCTCGGACTCTTACGAAAATGGTGCAGCAACAACGAACTCGCTCGAGGGCGTTGACATCTGAGACCGAGATAATCAATGAGTTGCGGCGAAAACTGTTTGAACTTGAATCCAAGAAGGTAGAACCATTGCAACCATTGGCCAAATTCGTTCAGCAGTTGATTGCGCCTTTTCAAGGCACGACTGGTAACTAATTCTGATTGTTCTTCGACGGAGTGCACGTGATCCAATTGTCAGTGACCTCAAATGCGGTGGCTAGTCCGCTGACTAGCCCCGCCGGGGCCTTGGGATCCCAAACGAAACCGTCGATCTTCATCGACACGTTCACAATTCTGTAACGGTTACCTAATGGCTCAAGGGCCGACCGATCCATGGTAGTCGGGAACATGCGATCCGGTAGTGTTATCGCCACCACCGAGTAAAACCTTTCTATGCCTGCACAGGATTTCGGGGAACATCGAAGGGTCCATTCATCGTCCGTTTTTGTAGAAGACACAGAGGTTAGAACGGCCGTGAATGATATATGGCTCTCCGTTTCGCTTTTGCGTTTGTTCTCGCGATCAATCATCGTCTGCCAATCCGCAGTCTGATGATCTTCTGCGATGTCATCTAGAAAACTCAGTAATTCGACAGTTCTTGCAGGACTTTTCGGGCTTGGGAAATACGTGTTAACAGCAACAACCAGAATCAGGACAAGCAATACGTACGGGAGCTTGGTAAGGCAGATCCTTGTTACTGAAACTGTCCTACGCGCATAGGCCTGAGGAAGCCCAAAGTATACGAATACTTCTGTTGCGCCGTCCCAGAAGGGAGATACCTTCTGCCGGGGCAATGGAGGGGGCAATTCACAGCCGTTCTCTCTCAGCTCCAACAAAATCGAGCTCAAGCGGGTGCTCTCCTTGCAAATCCATTTCTCGTAGGCCGCTCGATGGATCCCAACGACATTTCCGTCGTCGTCGATAACTGGACCTCCGCTCATTCCTTTCGCCGTTTCGGCACCCGTCAACCGTATGTAACAATTCCCCAGTCCTGCATTGTCAAGCCTAAGCGAAAGGACGTCGCTTCGCGTCACCCATCGTTCCTTTTTGTCCTGATCTCCGGACAATAACTTCGACATGCCTCCAGCGTAGCCGAGGACTTGGAATAGATGACCACTGCCATCGACATCGGCATATGGAAGCGGAGTCTTGTCTTCAGTGCTGGCCCCTTTGTCCTCAATTTTAAGCAGAACCCAATCGTTACTGGCATCTAGACGAGCGATGGGCTCAGTTGGTGTTTGCGTCAGCTTAGAGACTGTGGCTACGAAGGCATAGTCATTGTGATACAGTCCACCGCCACGCCAACAGCGTATGGGCAACTCCGTTGCAAGCAGTCCATCCGGCGTTTCTTTAATTTTGCAAACAACGTGACGGCAAGTCAGGAGATAGTTGAAGAAGTCTTTGTCTCCGGGAGCTCTTAGTCGCAGTTTTATTGCTGTTCCCTGTAATGGTGGTCCAAGTGGCAATGCTGCTTCAATATACCATAGGTATTTCTTTTCGAAGCTGTCAAGTGCTGGGTCCGTTCCTTGTACTGAGCTCATGGAGCATTCTCGCTTATCTTGCTGATGTATCTCGCCAATGTATGATCAGAGAAACTCGGAAAAAGACCTTCCTGTGTCTCGCCTTCCCGCCCTCCAATAACCGATCGCTGCTGCAGGAGCGCCAAACGCAGTCGATCGAATTGCTCCGGCGTCATCGTGGGGGTTTCTTCGCCAGCGAACATCGACTCGGTTCGATTCGTGAGAGCATTGCCGGGACCAAAATGGTAGAGCTGACCAGTATGGTGATACAGCGGTGGCACCATGGGCACAATGTCATCATCATTGACAAATCGGTAAAAGCGGTTGTCGAAGTTTTCTTGCATGAATCCGGTGAAATACCCTTTACCGGCAGCGGGTTGGCCGTAAGTGTAGATCGAGCCAATTCGATATTTATTCAACCACTCCGCCGCCGCAATGACAGCTAACGCTCCGCCGAGGCTGTGGCCGGTCAACACAAGTGTTGGAGCCCCGAGATCGGCGATGGCGGCGTCGAGAAGGTCAGCGACACCCTGAAAGGCTGCCCAGAAGCCTCGGTGAACGCGGCCGTAGGTTTTCGTGGTTCCGATTGCATTGAGGTCCGTGAGCCAATCGGCTAGTAGTGTCTCTGTTCCACGAAACGCGACGATAGCAATGTTTCCGTCACCCGCAACGAAACATTCGGTATTGTCTCGTGCAATAAAATGACAATTCTTGAGACCCCATGAGTCACACGTCTGTCGGGCTTGAACTTTGTCAAAGTAAGCTATGTGACTGGCGAGGACTGTTGACATTGCGGTATTCCAATGGAACTCCGATTCCTCGAGCGAATCAAAACTAAACCTGCCTATCAGCGGCGTGACGTCCGGAGGTGGACTTCCTTCCTGAGCGGTGTTCTCGTCGTGACGCTCGATCACTACTGTTTCGTTCTTGTCCGCTTTGTCCCAGTACGGCTGGTAGAAGGTCTTCTTGGCTTCCCGCGTGCCTTCAAATCGAAGCCCGAAATCGATGATCCGACTGTCCTCCGCAAGGCTGACGGTCGGAACGGCATAATTCGACTTCATGTATTCACCTGCGAAATGCAGCCCAACCACTTCTCCGCTTTCCACATCAAGAACTGCCGATCCTGACGCTCCGCCCAGCGTAGAAGTGTCGTGGGCCATTACATCTTGCCCGCCGTAGTTGACGGCACCGTCGTGTTCACCAGGCATCAGACGCTTGATCTCATATCGCCCGCCAAAGATCTCTTCCTGCACCTTGAGATTGCTGCGTTGATCCTTGGCCGGATACCCGATCACCACAACATTTCGTCCTGCCAGGTCTTGCGGTGTTTTCGTCGATAGCTTCAGTGGTTGATGTTGAACGGGCAGAGGGCTCTTGGTGCGCAACAGTGCCATGTCCCAATAGGGATGGATCATGACGACTTCGACAATCTCCAAAAAAACAGGATCGGGCTTGCCTGCCGCCGGCACCTCCCGCAGAAAGTCAATACCTGCGATCTGCCCAGGGTCGAACTTCAGCATCTTTGTGCCAACGCCAGATGCAAAGATTTGGGCCACATGACGATTTGTCATCAGGAGGTTGTCGCCGACCACAAATCCTGTGCCTGCATACGGACGAAAACCCTTCGGAACTTCGATTCGTCCCACCGACGGAATTGCAGCTTCTATGTTCTTGCGAATTTTCCCCGTCGCGAGGAAGTCCCATTGGCCGTTCGGAATGAATGATCCATTGTCGATAACATAGGCCGGTCGGCCAGTTTCATGAATGATCGCTTCCAGACGGTCAAGGTCGCCTGATTTGAGAGAAGAACCCCAAGGGTCCTCGTTCAATACATCCAGTGACTCCAGTGGATTCCGCTCATTGTCTCCACCTGCTGCTACCTGTAGATCACTCAGACTTCCCCCACCACCTCCGCCGATTGCTGATTCAAGCTTGGACTTGGCTTCTGCCAGATCGGCGGTTCCAAAGACCTTTCTCAGGTAGTCGGCGTTTCGCTTTGCTCGCTGTGCCATCGACGTTTCGGGCATCGCTATCTCCGAAAATGGTGACGATTGATTCGAATTGGAACTACGTAAACAGCAGAAGCTAATGATTTCGCGATCTGCCATCAAGTGTCTTGATTGAGCGGCGCAACACACGCGACCTGCGACCCGAAGTCACCTGCAACGTGGTAACATGGAATGTGGCGATCACCAACGTCGCCGATCTGGTTTAGGCGAAGTGTAGATACTGTCTCTATGGATTCGTTCCTCGCATATGCCGGTACTTCTACCAACTCGCCGCACTATTTCTCCGAAGCCACCACGTCAACGACCGCAAGTGCGGTTTCACTTTTCTCTCAGAGGTCGTTGCATCACACATGAACCACAGGTAGACAGAGCCTGACGTGCACGCATGGCTACATGGGATCTCAGGGTACTACAACTACCTATTCAAGGACCAGCCTCCAAGCGATTTGTTTGTTATCTGTGAGGTTTTCGTTTGGAACCATCATCGACTTGAACCATGAACACTTCGGTTTTCGACTCTCCGCGGCATTTCCTGACAAAGAAGGAATGGTCGTCTGGCTTATCAGGGAAGGTTGACAGCCCCGTACTACAGGGTACCATCGGCGATGTCACTAAACCGCAATGTCTGCTTTGGAGAGCGGGATGTCTATTCGATGGCATTGGCTAGCTGCTTATCTGTTTGCCCCTATTTCAATGGCTGTGGCGCAAAATCCGCGCAGCATCGATGTGGACCCGGGAATCAACTCGGTTAAAACCTTGTCGCAGAACTGGAACGATGGCGAATCAATAGCGTTTTATAATGTTCCACAAGGATCAAGGTTGTTGCCGTTTGATTGGTTTCTCCATCTGCAGCAGCCTGATTCCACGGAGAGATTCCTCGCTCCTGATCACATTCGTTCGCTGGGGTATATTCCGCGACTGAAAGACAACGACAATCCAAATGCTCTCCCGATTGGCTTCGTTCGAGATGCACCATACGAAGATGGAACTCCGGGCCTTGGTCTAACGTGCGCGGCTTGCCATACAAGTCAGATCAATCATAACGGTACTGCATTCATAGTGGACGGTGGTCCAACATTGGGTGACTTTGAACAGTTGATGAAGAAGGTGGCGACGGCTCTTCAGCAAACAGCGGACAATGACCAGAAGTTCAATGACTTTGCCGCGGCACTGAGTGTCGTCCCATCTAGCGACGCTGGTGCTCTTCTCAGGTCGAGCTTGCGTTCCATCGCAAGGCAGCGTGCTGGCTACAACGAGCGAAATCTGCCCGCGCAAAACGGTCATCATTTTGGGCCGGGGCGCGTCGACGCATTCGGTGCCATCTTTAATGAAGTGGCGGTGACATTTCTTGACATTCCCCAGAATTGGCATGCCGCTGATGCTCCGGTCAGCTATCCCTGCCTCTGGGATGCTCCACAGCATAGGTCGGTCCAGTGGAATGGAGCGGCAGAGAATAGAACGAGTCCGCTTGGGAAAGCTTTGTTTGGGACACCCGAAGTCGGGGCTCTTGGAAGAAACTCGGGCGAAGTTCTGGGTGTGTTTGGGCATGTGAATGTCAACAGCGTTGAGTTGCCGATTCCTTTGCCATACTCCTCCTCAGTGAACAAACAGAATTTGATTGCGATTGAAAAGTCTCTGAAGTCTCTCTGGTCGCCAAAGTGGCCGGAGAATGAATTCGGTCCGCTGGACCAGCAGATGGTCGCACGCGGAGCAGAGGTTTACATGAAGGCAAAATGCATCACCTGTCATGCGATCATCGACCGCGAGAAGCCAGACCGAGTTGTTGGCGAAACAATCAAGAATGTGCACACGGATCAGACTTTGCTTGTCAATTTTGGGCGTCAGGCAAACACCGGGCGGCTGGCAGGGCGACGAAAGACGCTCACAAGGAAAGAGAAATTCGAGCAGGTTGCACCGGTTGGCGTAATTCTGAAGCATGTAGTTGAAAGGAGCATTTTGGCTCCGAACCTGGAACCGAGTTTAATTCAGGCAACTTTGGCCGGAATTCTTGCGAACAATCAGAACGAATTCGCGAATGAGCTGAACCCCGGATTTCAGATGACGGCCGCGATACAGGCTGGAAAAAAGCTGCTGATCGGCAAGTTCGATTCGCTGATCCAAAAAGGTTCGGACCTGAAGGTGAAAGGCGGCGTCTTCCGTGTCATGGAAAAAACTCACGACGTCGCCACAGAGGCGGTTGGTGATCAGCGAGTCGATCTTCGCAGTATGGAGTCTATCCAGTCAGCCGCCAGTCAGCTTGAGGGCATTGTGTCCGTAGATGCAACAGAAAGTGTCGGTGGTCCGGATACTGAAGCCGAGGCAACAATCAACGATGCGACGAAGGAGATCGGCTACAAGGCGAGACCTCTCAACGGCATCTGGGCGACCGCCCCGTACCTGCATAACGGCTCGGTACCGAATCTCGTCGAACTGCTCAAACCGGCCGCCATGCGGGTCAAATCGTTTCATATCGGATCTCAGGAGTTTGATCCAGCCAATGTCGGTTTCAAGGATGACCCGACGAAACCAGTTTTCGACACGACCGCCAAAGGAATCTCCAATTCGAATCAGGGGCATGAGTATGGCGCGGAACTTTCTGATTCCGAACGCCGCGATCTGCTTGAATATCTTAAATCGCTGTAAATCTGTTTTCTGTTCGTCATTTTCTCCAACAAGGTTTCTCTGGAATGCTTGAGATTATATCACCCAAAGAACATCAGCAGATCCAGCACATTGTGGAGCTGACGATTCAGCAGTTGCAGATGCGTTATGGTGGCGATCCAAGACTTAAGGTTCTTCGTGGCGTGCATCCAAAGAGTCACGGATGTGTTTCGGCGAAGTTTGAGGTCCTGAAGACTTTGCCAGCTGGGGTTCCTGCTGTAGGGCTGTTTACTCAACCGGGGCGCGTGTTTGAAAGTGTGGATGTGCGGTTTTCGAATGCCGCTACACTCGTCACGCCCGACTCAAAAGGCGGTGTTCATGGCAGCCGTGGGATGGCCATCAAGTTGCATGGCGTTGATGGATCACTGATCGACTCAGACCCTGGGAGTGATCGAACTCAGGATTTCCTGATGATCAATCAGCCGGTTTTCGCTTTTGCGAATGTAGAAGACTATGAAGTTTTGAGTCGGGTCCTGGTCGACAACAAAGATGAACCCGGACCCTTCTTTGCCGAACGGCTTGCAATTCCCAAGGATAAGCCAAAGATTCCCTCTGAGGTGAGAGCTCTTAAGACATTTGAGAACATTGGAGCAATTCGAGCACCAAGTGTTGCTGCCGGAGCCTTTCAGGAGCCGCCAGCAAGTCCGGTTGACAACGACTATTTCGGCGCCGCTCCTTTTCTTTGCGGTCCGGATCATGTGATGCGATTCAAAGTCAGCCCGGTCAGTCGGTCCACCGCCGCCCCGAATGTGGCTGACGACAATTACCTCCGAAATGCACTGAAGGCCAGAATGAAACCTGGCAATCCGGAGGGAGATGTAAAGTTTGAATTCAAAGTCTGGGTTCGTCCTGCGGTAGATATCGAGCATCCAGACGTTGAGATCGAAGACGCCACAAAAGATTGGGAACCAAAGAACAATGCAGACCTGTACGTCACTGTAGCCATCCTCACAATCCCGCTGCAGGAATTTGATACTCCCGAGCAGAACCAAAAAGACGAAGCCCTGATCTTCACTCCGTGGCATTGTCTTGAAGCACATCGACCACTCGGAGGTATCAACAGGCTCCGTCGAGCGGTTTATCAGGCATCTGCGATGTTTCGAAACCTTCCAGTGTTTGTCGCGAAATAGTCTTCTTGATGCTTCAGGGCTGGCCTCAGTGCCAGCCTTGTTTCTTTTGTTCCGGGTGTATGACGCCGGTTTCTCATCGGTCGGCACTCCGCAGAACCGTCTCTTACTTCTAGCAATCATATGCGGTTCTATGAATCACAGTGATTTTCCGGCCAAGGATCAACTCAGCAACCTCACGGTGCAGGGAGAGATCTTTGGCATGCGATATCAAATCAAGTGACTGATGCTCGGTGAACACGACGGTGTCGCACATGGGTTACGTGTGTAGCATGAGGTAGCATTAACCGGGGTGATCTTTGTTCAGTTTCATTGTTGACTGTCAGTGGGCGCTTAAAACAAGCCAGGAAAGGGCGTTTCAAAACCAGCCGTTTTGAGAGTTGAGACGTGTTGTCCACACTGTCTTCGGATGTTTTTTCCGTGAACAGGGGAGCAGGCATGGCGAAACGGCTATCGATGGCAAAAACACCGGCAATTCAGGCGTTTGCTGCGACTGGGCAATCAAATCGAGCTTTCTCAAGAGCTCTGGACTTTATCGGTTACCGCAACCAAGCAATCGCGAAACCATTCCACTGGAATTACACTGGTCTCCCTGTCCGATCTCACTTGATGAAACGCCCGCGAAATGCCCGCCTACATGGAAGGAGAGCTGGATCAGTCAGTGTCAAGCTACCCAGTCTTCAGCTCTGGTGGCATGACCATCGTGAATTGCGGCACTGGCTACCATGAACACTGAAGACAAGGCCTGATCCCAGCGAACCTCTCCACGAGATTGTTATTCCATCCCGTGGTGGACCTGAAAACCCAGACCACGCCGTTTACTGATCTGTTATGCCGTACTGGTGATTTCGTTGCTTCTGCGACTGTAGTTGCCTTGGTTAATTGACAAGACTAGGCAGTCAATATCTACTAGAGACGTGATTTCAGCCTCATAGCGGTTCGTGTGGCCATATGACGTCTGCTCTTGGCCATCAGAGAATCTTAGACTTGTCTTACCAGGAGTCATGGTTATGTCAATCCGAGTGGTCGCGTTCTACCTTTGCCTTATCTGCGCGGAAAATGTGACTCGTGCGCAATCAGATGTCGTTACGGACGGTGAACGCCATCTGGCTATCAATGAGCCGGACAAGTTTGCCTGGCTGCTGTTCGAACGCATCAATCAGGCAATCCCTGGTGACGCGAACGGTCGCGTTCTTTGGGAATCATGGGCGCTGGCGGACGATGTCTTTGCTGATCCAAATAACGCTCCCGTCTGGGCCGGACCGGCAGCGCCGTTGCGAGCCACGTCTGACTTTGACACAGAACCGCTGCAGCAGAAAATTCGTCGCCTTCAGATGCAGAGAGAAGTTCCCGGGCTTCAATCGCAGTTCAGTTTGCCGCATGCACTGGCCGAAGCCAACGAAACACGATTAAATCACGATACGTTCGATTTCGTGGTCGCCAACGAACTATACAACATTGAAGGTCAGGAAAAATTCTTCGACACCAATAAACAGATTGAGTTTCCTCTGGATGCTAAAGAAATCAAGGCGCAGTGGCGAAAGATTGAACCCGCCAACGCTGCAAAGTTTCACACGGCCAGAACAACGAATCCTGACGGCAGCACGCAACTGTGGGGGCTGACTTCACTGCACATTACCACCAAGGATTTGCCGAACTGGTTCTGGTGTACTTTCGAGCATAAAGATAATCCCGGGCGGGAAGCAGTGATCCCAGACAGAGATAGTCATGGGCTTCCGATGTCACTTAAGGAAACGAGATGGGAGAACTATGTCTTGCGAGGCTCGCAGACGGACTTCGTGACATCGATTGGTCAAACAACACTGCTGGCAAGTTCACAGATCGAAGCGGGCTTTCAGGATTCCTCGTCCTGTATCACGTGTCACGCACGAGCGTCGATAGGGGAACGCCCCCTGGGGCAGTCTCCTCCTGACAACCGACTGTCGGTGTTTGAAGGTGCAAACGGATCTGTCGGAATTCCGAAACCGGAGTGGTTCATTGATACGTCGACTCAGCCGCCGACTCGTCGTTATACGCAGACAGACTTCGTCTGGTCGCTGTTTCGAGCAAGCCGCAAGTCAGCTGTTCCGTCGCCGGGACCGGCTGCTGTCGCGGGAGCCCCGATGACGTCTCCCACAAACGTCGCCGTTCGTCTGGAAAAAGTGAAGCAGTTTCCAGGAAAGCCCGGTGCAGGCGCTGAACTCAGTCAGGTTCAGCCGCTAATTCGGTCAGATGAAGCACGAGGACGATTTCGCGTGAACGGAAGAGGACTGACCGTCGCGGTGTTTGACACTGGGCTTCGCACATCACACATCGACTTTACTGGGCGCGTTGTAGCTCAGAGGAACTTCACAGACGATAACGGTGGAGATGACAACAACGCTAACGACGGAGACGGCCACGGAACTAACGTGACCGGGATCATCGCCTCCGACGGTGTCCATCGTGGAATTGCCCCAGAAGCGAAAGTGATACCAGTGAAAGTGTTGCCGAATACCGGCGGCGGTTCTTTCACTATGATTCGGGACGGGCTGCAGTGGGTGTTTGACAACCGCATCGCTCACAACATTACGGTCGTCAACATGTCTCTTGGTGATGGTGGAAACTATACGTCCGACAATTTCACGGGCGATGAAATCCGCGCATTGATTCAGAAGTTGCGCGGTGTGAACATCCCTGTTGTTGTGGCTGCCGGAAATGACTTTTTCAGTCACTCCAGCCAGCAGGGAATGGGCTATCCGGGCATTTTTCGGGAAACGGTGAGCGTCGGCGCCGTGTTTGATGCCAACGAAGGAGGGTTCACCTACGGTAGTGGTGCCGCATGCATTTCGTCAGATGCTGACCAGATCACTCCATTCTCACAGCGGCTACATACATCAGTCAGCGCTGCCCTTCGCACAGATATTTTTGCTCCGGGTGCTCCGGTGACATCGTCAGGGATTCTCGATGATCGAGGCGAATCGATTCAGCACGGCACCAGCCAGGCGTCACCCGTCACGTCCGGGGTAATACTTCTGGTGCAGCAATTCTGTCTACGTGAGCGTGGTAAGCTGCCCACTGTCGATGAGGTAGAAGAGTTTCTGCGCCGCGGAGCCGTCAAGGTGACAGACAATGCAGGTGACTCAGACAACGTGACGAATACAGGTGAGACATTTCTCAGAATCGACGCTGTTGGAGCAATTGAAGCTGTCCAGAATCAGATCGAACGAGATCGGTTCGACGGGAATCAGTAAGACACCCGAATCGTCACGTTTTAAAGTTGCGTGTGTCAGCTACGGATTTGCGGTAGCAATCCCGAGGTGCGATCTCGGGATTGCTACCGATGTGAATGGCTATTCGGAATCATCGGAATCAAGAGATGCGGGAACAACGGGAACACAGCGCAGAACACGACGCCCACTTCCTGAAACAATGCTTGGAAAAAGTTGAGAAAGGATTTCTAGAACGGCTTAACGATTTCACGGAACAGCGTAAGAGAACTCTGGAGGCCAGAAAGAAGAACCAACCGCTGGATGCGGAAGAAGACACAGCCCGAAAACTGGCACGTGTTCGGGCAGTGGCAAATGTGGAACTGGCCACAGCCCGAGAAATCGTCCGACGTGACGGCATCAGCATCAAGGATCTTGATCTGCCAGAAGGAAAAAAGGCGCGGGCGGAAGACGCTCTAGGCCTCACTAGCGACTTTGTCGATGTCAGTTTCCTGGAGCTTGCCGTTCAGAATGCCAAAGCCGTCGCAAATATTTCCTTCACGACCGGCTTGCCTGTCGGTACCGGTTTTCTTATCTCCAGCCGCCTGCTAATTACAAACAATCATGTCATTCCGTCGCCCACGCTGGCTCGAGACATGGTGGCCACGTTTGAATTTGAACTTGACCGAAATGCCATTCCCAAGACGGTCACGCGATTCGAATTTGATCCGACCCTGTGTTTCGTGACCGATCCGGACGACGATCTGGACTACACAGTCATTGGCATCGGTCGAAAATTGAGTGGACCTCGAAGTCTGTCGGAACTCGGTTTTTCGCCGCTGCTTGACAATGCCGACAAGCATTCACTTGGCGAATTCGTAAATGTAATCCAGCATCCTCGTGGCCGGATGAAGCAGGTTGTTCTTCGTGAAAACCAGCTTGCCAGTCGCGGAAATCGCGTGCTGCATTACCTTGCTGACACGCAGGACGGGTCATCAGGGTCGCCGGTCTTCAATGACCAATGGCAGGTCGTCGCGCTGCATCATTTCAGCGGTCCAAGCCTTGAAACTGAATCGCCCGACGGGGATCCGATCAGTCTCAGTGTCAACGAGGGCGTTAGAATCAGTTCGATTGTCGCCGAACTGAGGGAGAAGCTCGCGGAGATGAATCCTGGTTCACGGGAACTAGTCAAAGAAGCACTTCAGGGGAACGGTGCTGAATCAGTTGCCTCAGTCCGGAACGTCGATAATGACACGACGAAAGATCCAGCACGGGACGCGACGCAGAATGCACTGCCAGCCGCCCTGACGTGGAATCCAACCGTCACTGTGAACCTGAACCATGACAAGGACGCGTCGACAGCACTGTCAAACGAGCTGCGTGAGTTCATTCATGCGTTGCGTTGGGCGGCAAAGACGTCGAGTGAACAGTTTTCTCCAAAGGACACCGTCCGGGACGACCTTGCCGACCTTCGGCGAACGGTCGTAGCGATGTCCGAACGCCTCGATGGAATAGTCGCGAGCACTGCACGTCAACAGTCAGCACGCGTCGACTATCTTTCAACGATCGAAGGGATCGGAGAAAAAACTCGGTTGCTCCTCAAGCGACACAATATTCTGACCTTTTCCGCGTTGGCGGACTGCAAAGCGTCTTACCTGAAAGAGATCCTGGAATCGGCTGGGCGAGGTTTCAGGAACCTCAATCCGAATACTTGGCCTCAACAGGCTGCTCTGGCTGACGCCGGTAAATTTGAAGAACTCCATGACATGCAACTGAAGCTGAAGTCTGGAAGCTGAAGGCCTGAGTGTGCGTGTCTTTTCGATAGATCGAGGTCACCAGATTGCACGTCCAGTTGGAGCAAGTGAGAGGCGTAAATCAAGCCTATCACAACGCATGATTCATGTTGCCCTCGGACCTTTGAAATCTTTTCGAGCTGGGCAGTGACCTGCCCCCAATTTCTGTCCAGGTGTTATGCGAGTAACGGTTAGGGAAGTAGTAAGGAGTCGCTGTGCTGCTGAAGGGGAGGCGCAGCCGAAACGGAAGCAGCACAGCGACGCGCGAAGTCCGATGGGGCACGTCCGCCCAAAGAACTGTGCGGACGATACTCGTTGTAATCCTCTCGCCATGCCGCCCCGCGCGAGCGAGCATGACTCAGGTTCTCGAACTCCGTTACTCGCAGCAACTCGTCACGCAAACGGCTTTAAAAGCTCTCCGCGTAGCCGTTCTCCCATGGACTACCGGGCTCTACGTAGAGCGTTCCCACATCGAGCTTCGAGACCCACGATTGAACAGACTTCGCTATGAACTCCGGACCATTGTCGCTCCGGATCTGCTTTGGGGCGCCATACATCACAAACAACTCGCTCATCCGATTGATCAGGTCTTCTGAGCGAATACGCTGAGAGACATCAAGGCAGATGCAACGACGTGTATACTCATCCACGATCGACAGCCATTTCAGCGATTGACCATGCACCGTCCGATCAAAGATGAAGTCCCAGCACCAGACGTCGTTCGGGCCCGTTGCACGTCGAACGTGACAAGCATGGCCACCGTTACCCAATGCACGCTTTTTCCTTGTCCTTTTCGGAACCTTCAGACCTTCGCTTAACCACAGACGATACACCCGTTTCATATTCACGTGATACCCTTCTTGCTGAAGAAGAACCGCTATCCGGCGGTAACCAAAACGAGGACGCTCTCGCGCCAGCTCCAGCATGCGACTTCGAATCCGAATATCATCGGCCCGACTCTTTCGCTTATAGCGAACAGTGCTTCGCCGGAACTCCAACGCCTTACAAGCCCGACGTTCCGAAACTGAAAAACATTGCTGAACTCGAGCAACTGCTTCTCGCTTCTGCGTCGGGCTCAACCGTTTCCCCGAAGTGCCTTTTTCAGGATCGCTTTATCAAGCTCTGCGTCCGCAAGAAGACGCTTCAGCCGAGCATTCTCAATGTCCAGCCCCTTGAGCCGCTTCGCTTCTTCGCTCTTCATGCCACCAAACTGATTTCGCCAGCGGTGATAGGTCGCCTTGCAGACCTCAAGGGTCTGTAACACCGCCGCCAGATCTTTCCCGGAATTCAACATCACCTCGGCATCGCGAAGCTTCGACACGATCTGCTCCGGACTATGACGCTTACGTCTCTTGCTCATTCGAAAGTCCTCTCGCCTCAAGACGAGGCTCTAGACTCTCATAACACATGGACCAACTTTTGGGGAGCAGACCACTGATCCAGTTGCCACTCGGTAAGCCACTGGAATCCCTCCTGCCCGGCACCTGGCTGCTCACTCACCCACAACACCGCTGGACCATCGCGGAACGAAGAAAACTCGAACGAGAACCCCGCTCAGACGATTAGAATGCTGTTCGCCGGGCGCTTACGATCAATAACCGACCCCGAAAATGCCTTGGCTACAGAACTCCGATCGAACTCGAAGCTCTGATCGCCAAAGCCGATCTGCCCATTTCAGATTCCTGACCACCGGAAGCCTCTGAATTCATTGAAAGAATTCCATATCGAGTTCCGTATCAGCGGGGGCCTTCATTACAATCCTTGCACCAGACATGGAAGGAATATTCGATTGCCCCGCCCTCATACGCCAGCGTCACGGACTGCAAAGTCTGCTTCTAAAGAGCAGATCTCATCCGTAAGCTGAGCTACGAAGTGGCGAGACGATTTGATTGCTTCCGAAGCTTCATCAGCATAACCAGCCTCCTTAAGCGCCAAGGCAAGTCCTAAGTACGCTGGAACATTCTCTTCAGCATCAATTGACATTCGAAACCACTCTATTGCTGCCTCGAAATCAGCCTTGAACAAGGAGATGCGTCCCAGCGATTCATACGGATGGGGAGAAAGAGGATCTGCTCTTATAGCTTCATGTAGCCGCCGGATGCTCTCGTCACACCCGATTTGATCCAGTGACCGCAAGTCTGCCACCATGGAGAGTAGTCGACTAGAATTAGGTGCTATTTTAAGCGCCGACAACAGTACTGTTTCGTAACGGTCACGCGCGCTTTTATCAAATGAATCTTCTATATCACATTCGCGCAGCTTTGCCCTAAACGTACTAATATTAATCGGAAAGTCTCTGTCTGACATAACTGCACTCATGAGATGAATGTTATGAAACACGTCTATTCCGGAGTAAAGTCACCCAAAGGAAGAAGGCACCCTAAGCCGCAAGCTGTATACTTTATTCCGCACTCCGACATGTCGAGGTATGCGATTTTTTCGCACAGATTGATTCCTTCCTCATTAAAGGCACCGTCAAGGCAGGAAATCATCGAATTTTCTGATCGCTCTAGACATCCGCTATACCAGTATGCACATCCGGCCTCGCATTCAGCAACGAACATCCACTTTACGAAGCCGCATTTGGCGCTTCCGGAACGCTTTGAACCACCGCCGCCCCGACGCCCTCCTCCGCCTCGGCCCTCGTTGTTCCGAAGCTTTTTTCGAATCCGTGATTCATACTCTTTTATTATTTTTATCTTGCGTCTAATATCTTCTCTTTTCTGCTGAATTACTTTTCGCTCCTTCAGGTCAGTTGTTTTTTTTAATATTTCACCCCACTCGTTCCATTCCGTCTCCAGATCTCCCACTTCGCTGTTGCCGGTCGGGTCTAGCGCGTTTGGCACGAAGTATCCTGAATACATGTTGCTTCCATCCACAAATCCCATTGGATCCCTGGAGACGAATCTTCCGATTTCGTCGTGGTAGAATCTTGCCCTGAAATAGTTAAGTCCAGTTTCTCCGTCGAACTCTCGGCTGGTAAAGCGATATTCCCAAGCGTAATCACTGATTCCGTCAGAATCCGCCCCGAAATTGGCGTCGAGCACCATTGATTGGCCGTAAGGTTTGTAAAGAAAGCGTTCGACGATCGTACCTGATGCCTCCATCACAGCCGTGATATTCCAGTTCGCATCCTGAAGAGCGTAGAGCGATTCATCGAGACTACCGTTGCTGTCAGTGTCTCGTGTTCGCAGAACAAGATCATCAACGTACCGAGTTCCCCAAGTGAACTGGCGATCAGCGGAAGTCGACGTGTCCACTCGTTCTTCAAGAATCTGGTTCTTCTGAGAAAGGTACATATGCCGCGTCTGACTGAGACTCCCGCCAGAGTACAGCTTCTTCACGACGCGGCGATTTTCTCCATCATACTGGTATTCTGCGACGGTATTCGCGCCATCTGCCACTTTCACGAGCCGATTCCACGCATCCCATGTCAGATCATAGTGGGATGACCAGATTCCTGGCTTCGGAGTCTTCGTCATGTTCCCAGCCGCATCATGATCAACATGAGTGGCCGATGCGTCAACCTGCGTGATCTCATTGGCGTCATTGTGACTGCGATTCTGGTTGAGGTCATTGCTCCCGTTTCCGTCGCTGTCTTCGGTGAAGTTTGTCCAGTTGCCCAGCTGGTCCTCATCCCAGTCTTGACTGAACGCCAGTGTAGTAATCGCCGTCTTGCCTCCGTTTAGGTCGCCCCGATCAGCGGACTTCAGACGATTCAAGCCATCGTAAACGAAGAACTCATCCTGATTCACCGTGGCAGCGGCTGCCACGGTGTCTTCCTTCCATGTGCGACTCCCATTGAAGTCGTAGCCGTAAAGATACCGAGCCCGGTCCACGGTACCTGAAGTGTAGTCATACCACCGATGATCTATCGTTCGGCCGAAGCGGTCCAGTCCGGCGTAAGTTCCGGATGTTCCACCGAAAAGATCCAACTTAACAGCAGGCTGCTGATAGTCAGTCAGGACTGTGCTGCCACTCCCTGTATGTGAATATTCGGCCAGAATGGTGCCTGATCCGTTGCTCTCTCGCAGCCGCTTGACGCTCCCCATCCGATCTTCGAGTGCACCTGCCGTTCCGTAGTCTGAGAACAAGATGCGACCATTGGGATAGGTGACAGATTCCTGACGAGCACCATCATCGAACACGCCGCTGACTGCAGATGTGTCGTAAGTGTACTGCACACTGGGTGTGCTTCCACTGACCGCTCCGTTGTGCGACTGTTCGCTTTCCGTGATTTCCCCAAGGTCATTGTATGTGTAAACAATCTGATTTCTGATGTCTGTCGTATTATTCGGATCATCGGTCTGATTGCCATGCGACGTGATCTTCGCAACTCGTCCGAGCGCATCGTACCCAAGTGTGATGGACCGAACAGCTCCATCCGTGCTGCCTCCCAGCGTCGTCACTTTCTGAGATTGTGAACGACGCAGGCTGTCGAAGCCGGAGGCGACGACCGTTCCCCGCTGATCCGTCCGCTGACTGATGGTGCCATCGACGTCGTAGACAATCTTGATCTGATCCGATCCGGACGATGTCGTATCAGATGAATCCGGATAAATCGTGCTCGTGACTCGCGAAGCACTCACGCTGTCTTCATACAGATAGACGGTGTCTTCTGCGATGGAACTCGATCCGTTGTAGGCAACCAGTTTCGTCGTATTGCCCAGTCCGTCGTATTCAGTCTTCGTAACTCGGTCCTTTGAATCATCCGCACCGTCGGAGATCGTCGACAGTGTCGCCGAATCGAAATTGTCGAAGTTTTCAGTTGCCCAGATGCTGCGGCCGAGACCATCATAAAATGTCTTCGTTTTGTGCCCCATCGGGTCGGTCACAATTGTCTGCTCGCCAGTTTCGACGTCGTATTCATATTTCGTAACGAGTACCGTTTCACTGCTTGAACTGGGCGTTGTTGATGGACGAGTTGGAACGACTGCGTATTTCCACTGACCGGCGCCTGCTGTCGCGTCTCCAGATCCATAGTTCCCGGTTGCCGTCAACCGATCGGCCGCATCAAACCATGTGTACTCGCTCGAACGGGCGTAGTCGTCGTGGTTCGACAGATCGATTCCCACCGTTGCGATGTCGTCATGATTCATGTCGAGTGAATGTTGTTCGGTAGCGTTTCCCGATGCATCGAATGTGGTGTGGGACATTCGCACTACGCCGTCATCACCGGCAGTCATAGATGATATCGCCGGATGAGGCTTTGGATCACGGTACGCGAACGCTCCACTCACGTATTTCGTAGACTCCAGTTCCAATACGGTACGGGACTGGTAGGTACGCCCAGCCCCGTCATACGCTCTTTCTAGTCCTGACTGGTAAGCAGTCTGAGTCGCAACCACCCGCCCGAGGCGATCGTGGTACGCATCTGACCGCAGTGAACTCCCCTTGGCACCGGTAGAGCTGTCGATCGCGAAGGTGTTGGTGCGATACGAACTTCCCAGATCATCGTACGACGTTTCTGACAGTGTACCGCGATTGGTCGAAGTGGTGCTGGCGTATGCGGTGTAACCGTCGCCAGTAAGGACTGTCGTCCATGTTGGGTTCGCTTTATAGAGAGCCGAAGCCGTCGTCTGGCTATTCCAGTTGACGTCGTCGACAGAAAAGGGCCCCGCTGCTGTCTCCGTCGACCCGTTCATGTAAAACGGCTCGACACCCCGCAGGTGACCGCGATAAGTGTACTTGTAGTTCGATCCGGTGTAGTCATTCGCCCCCGTGCCGTGGTAGCGTTTCGACTTGGTGGCGTATCCATCGCCCACGCCGCCATTGTCATATTCCGTCTTTGACAGGGTCACGAGCGTCGGATACGAATTGTAGTTGTCGGTCATGTCATGACTGTTTGCTGCCGTGTCGCCACTGACACCCTGCTTCTGCTCGATCACACGCCCTCGGACGTCATACACATTCTGCTTCACCTGCTCAACCCGGTTACTCGACGTCGAGCCTCGCACGACCTGAATGTCGTACTGCTTCCGTCCCATCAGGTCGTACTGCGTGATCGAACGATAGAATTCCGTGCCGAGCGTGCCAGTGCCACTGCTTGGGATCGAGGCGTAGCGATCAGTGTAGGACTGTCGCCCCACCGAATCATAGGTGGTGCGGGTCCATCTCACATAGTCGCTCTGGCTCGGTGCGGTCGAAAACCCTGTTGGAGCTCCTCCCGATGTCGAAATCGCCGTGTAAGTTGCTCTGATCTCAATCTGATCGGTGACCTGTCCACCACTGTTGAGCTTCGTCAACTGAATCGGAACCAGACACTGACTTGTTCCCGAGTTCCAGTACGGAAAACGAATCATTTGCGTATTGGCATAGACGATGTGATGTTCGGCACCGCCCGGCTTCACTGTCTTCGTCTGCCGTCCCTGTTTGTCGAAATAAGTCTTCGTAGCGAGAGCCAGTGGCGTCGGCAGTGACGAACTGCGAGTTGGCTGATTCGAACTCGCCGATCCCACGGAAACCGCATCCCAGTTTCCGGCTGACCCACTGGTGATATCACTGCCTGCGCTGGCCGGATTCACATCAATCGCCGAGTAAGCAACACCTCCGGTCACTGGATTGTAACTGTAGTAGTTGATGTAGCCCTCGCCATCCTGTGTCCAGCGAAGCCGACCTAGATTGTCGAAGAACTCTGCAATCGTGGTCGCCACTCCCGATCCGTTCTGCGTCGTTGGGATCACAGGCAGTGTCGTCGTTCTTGTCTTGATCTCCCGGTCACTCGTGTCCCAGAACGTATAGGAATACTGCGTCTTCTTTCCGTCAGACCGAGTCGTTGCCTGAGTCGGATAGGCATACTCAGCTACCAGCAGTGTGCCATCGGTGTGGTCACTTCCCGCAGAATCCCCGTCTCCATCGCCAAAATCCCAGGCTCCGACGTAGTACTCTGTCCCCGTTCGTCCCTTCTTCACCTTGTGATC
>JBKDKA010000024.1:0-8202 GCA_046345315.1 Planctomyces sp. | reverse complement strand
TGATCGACTTATCGGTCTGTCGCTTTCCGGCTCTTGCATCAAATGTCCGGTGATTGACGCGGGACGGCTGGTTGGTGTCCGCCTTCTGCCCGGGCTTTCCGGCGCAAAGCTCTTCTTTTCCGCATAGTCGCAGAATCCAGCCCTTCTTTGTGGGACCGACGGCAGCTGGGAAAACGCTGATCGGCAGTAATTGCCGGTCGGAACTTCGAATCACTCCCAGGCGGCTCATGATCGTGGTTGATTCCGAATGACCGGCACATTCCGAAAAATCGCGATTCTTTGACTGAGGCCGCGATGCACGAATGGCACCAATCGCTACAGGTGGACCGAAGAATGAAAATTCGTCTTCACAAACCGGAGCAGTCGGCGCGGATTGCGAACTAAGTTTGTTGGTCAGGGGATTCCCGCATTCTGCGCAGACTGTTCGGCGTGTCGGGAGACTTTGCTTCCCCGGATCGGATGAATTGAATGGCCTATGTGATGGTCAGTGCAGAGTCAGGCGTGCGAGTTTCGGAGTAGCAATCTGCTGATCGCAGAGCAGCCACGACGATCTTTGAATTGAGGCAATACATCATGTTTTCCAGCAGCGCGTATTCAGGCCCGAAGCAGGTTGTGGACGATCTTCACCACGAACCGGATGCTCGTCCCGTCTCTACGGAATGGGTTCTTGTTCGTCAGGCCGGCGATCACGGTTCGGTGCAGCGAGTGTCGGTGTCATCACCGTCATTTCTCATCGGTCGTCAGCCGTCCAATCATCTGGCCATTCCTGATCAGACCGTTTCCGGTCGCCATGCAGAACTGATTCTGGTCAATACAGATCTTTTCGTACGAGACCTCGGAAGTACCAACGGCACGCTTCTCAATGGACGGCGAATTCAGAACCTTACCGGTCTGCAGCATGGAGATGTGATTCATTTCGGCAGTGTGATGTACACGCTGATGCAGGGAGGAGAAGACTCGATCACGGCCACAGTGACGGCCGACTCGTCTTCTGATGCGATGGGCCAGCTGCAGTTTGACAAACTCCTGAAAAGACCGGCACTGCGTCCATACTTTCAGCCTATCGTGAGACTCGAAGACCATTCTCGAATCGGATTCGAGATGCTGTCGCGAAGTCATCTGATCGGTCTCGAGACACCGGACAAGATGTTTCGCGTGGCTGCTCAGAGAACGTCTGAAGCGGAACTCAGCATTGCGTGTCGACTCGAAGGACTTCGTTGCGGAGCTGGGCTTGGCAGTGCCATGAAGCTGTATCTGAATACTCACCCGGTAGAGCTTCGCTCGGTTCAGCTTTTCGAGTCACTGAATGCCATGCGGAATGAGTACCCGGATGCCAACATCGTGCTTGAAGTGCACGAAGCGGCAGTCGTATCCGCAAATTACCTTCGGGATCTTCGGCGAGTCCTGAATGATCTGAAGATTGGTCTCGCGTATGACGACTTCGGCGCCGGACAGGCTCGCCTGAAAGAGCTTTTTGACGTTCCGCCGGATGTCCTGAAATTCGATTCTGTTCTGATTAACGATCTGCCGTTCGCGTCTTCAGCGCAGAGAACCACAATCCAGTCACTTGTTCGGCTCGTACGAGACCTGAATGTCATCGCGCTTGCCGAAGGCGTTGAAACTCATGAAGAGGCTGCCTGCTGCTTCGAACTGGGCTTTGAACTCGCGCAGGGCTATCTGTTCGGACGCCCTGAGCCGGTTGCTCACTGGGCATCCAATTGAATCATCGTGACACACTCCCCTGCCCCTGAAGAATGATTGATCGGATGTCGATATGCTGACACTTCCACCGGTGACAAGTGCTTCCGGCGACTCAGCGCTGCTGAGTGCGCTGCTGTCCGGTGAAAACTTCTGGCCGACAGATCCGAGATCAATGCAGGATCTGGGACTTCCGGAACCGTTTGTGGAGTCTCAGCTTCTCCGCCTGCTGCTGGCTGGTGGAAACATGACCGGCCGACAACTGGCCGGGGAAATCTGTATTTCCTTTCGTATCGTGGAGACAATCCTCGAGCGACTGCGGGGACGTCGACTGCTCGTTCACTGCGGCAGCGCCAGCATGAATGATTACGTTTACGGTCTCTCTGATGAAGGCCGCAAACGTGCGCAGGTATTCCACAGTGAATGCTCGTACCTCGGCCCCGCCCCTGTTCCGCTGATGGATTACGTGATCTCTGTGGAAGCTCAGGCTATCGGAGAACACCCGATTCGTCGCTCGGAGCTGCTGGACTCATTTTACAACGTATCCATTTCTGATGACCTGCTGGACATGCTTGGTCCGGCCGTCAATTCCGCGAGTGGTCTGTTTCTCTACGGAGCAACCGGAAACGGTAAATCCACGCTGGCTCGATGCATCACGAGTTGTTTCGGGCAGGAAATCTGGATTCCATATGCGGTCGTCGAAGGCCGTGAGATCATTACCCTCTTCGACCTGGCGTACCATGAACAGGTTGATCTGCCGTCAGAAAGCCATTCGTTTGATCGTCGCTGGGTGCGAGTGCGTCGTCCTACTGTGGTCGTCGGTGGTGAGCTGACGATGGACGGACTGGAGCTGCGACACGACGCTGTCTCCAATGTCTGCGAAGCTCCACTGCAGATGAAGAGCAACGGTGGCTGTCTGTTGATCGACGACTTCGGACGGCAGAGAATTTCCCCGGCAGATCTTCTGAATCGCTGGATCATTCCGCTCGAGAATCGTCATGACTATCTCACACTCCCCAGCGGAAAGAAAATTCAGGTTCCATTTCAGCAGCTGATCATTTTCTCGACCAACCTGGATCCATCTGATCTGGTCGATGAGGCGTTCCTGCGGCGAATCCCGTATCGAATCGAAGTCAAAGATCCGAACGAGAATGAGTTTCATCGACTGTTTCAGATTGCCGCAGAGAAGCTCGGATGCAGTTACGAACAGGAATCTGTCGAGTACCTGCTGCAGAATCTTTACCGTCGGCACGGCAGAGCACTTCGACGGTGTCATGCCCGTGACCTGTTGCTTCAGATTCGAAATCACTGTGTTTATCACGATCTTCCGTTTGAAATGCTTCCGGAACATTTCGATGCCGTGGCCGGCTGTTTCTTCACTCAGATTCGAACTCGCGGGCTGAGTCCGGCTGGTGCTCGCGAGTCTCATGAACACTGAACGAACGGTCCGGGGCGTTTTGTTCCTGAATTGAAAATTCATGCTGTCGAGTCGTTTGAACGTAATCAAGTCCGCAACGATGACGGGTTGTTTCCGAAGAGTTCGGATCTGAATGAGTAACTGATCATGAGTAATACAGAAATTCTGACAACAGCAGTCATCAGTGATCGTGCACCAGCGCGTTCACCGATCTCCAGCGAACCAGTCAATATTGCCGGGTACGATCTGCGCGAGCGAATCGGTGTCGGTGGTTATGGCGAAGTGTGGAAAGCTGTCGGCCCCGGCGGATTTCTGAAAGCTGTCAAGATCCTCTACGGTCAGATTGACGGGCCGCAGGCTGAAACAGAACTGAAGTCGCTCAATCTGATGCGCGAACTGCGGCATCCCTTTCTGCTGAACGTGGAACGTGTTGAATTCGTCAATGGTCGAGTGGTTGTTGTTACGGAGCTTGCTGACAAGAGTCTGGATCTGCGATTCGAAGAAGTTGTACGTTCGGGAGCTCGCGGGGTTCCGCGAGAAGAGCTGCTCGGGTACCTTCGTGACGCCGCCGATGCGCTGGATTTCATGTCCGAAACACACGGACTTCAGCATCTTGATATCAAGCCTGAGAACATCCTGATTCAGGGAGCTCATGCCAAAGTCGGTGACTTCGGGCTCACCAAAAGTGTGGCGATGACACGCGCATCGCTCATCAACGGATTCACTCCGGTTTATGCGCCGCCTGAGCTGTTCGACGGTCAGGCCTCTGCGAACAGTGACCAGTACAGTCTGGCAATCGTCTATCAGGTGATGCTCACCGGAGTTCAGCCATTCAACGGTCGAACAGCAGCTCAGCTTGCGTCTCAGCATCTCAAGGGAACCCCCGATCTGTCTGCTCTTCCGGCGGCCGATCGTGGAGTGATTGCGCGTGCTCTTTCCAAGAATCCGAATACGCGATTCTCGGGCTGTCGACAGTTCATCGAGGAGCTTTCGCGCCGGCGGCAGTCGAACGCGGCAACGTCTCGACCGAAAGCTGCGGCATCTCAGGCGGCACCACAGGCCACGGGACTGACTCAGGTTCTCAATCCTGCGGTCCTTGGCAAATCTACGTCGACTCCCCTGAAGCTGGCCCGGCCTGCAGCGGCTCCGCCTGCTTCCTCAACCGCAACAGAAGCGGTCTCGTTCCGGCCGACGGTTGTGATTTCGGCAGGCGGTCTGGGGGCACGCGTGCTGCGCGAAATGCGACAGAGCCTGCTGGATCAGTTCGGCGGAAAGTGTCTGCCGAGTGTTGAATTTCTCTGCCTGGATGCCGACAAGGACGGGATTAATCAGATCCGGCAGGCAGATAGTGCCGCCGGAATCACTCCGGTCAGAACACTTCTGATGCCACTACGGTCAGCACAGGAATACAGAAAAACCTCCGCCGAACATCTCCAGTGGCTCAGCAGGAGATGGCTCTTCAATATTCCTCGATCCGGAAACGTGGAAGGAATGCGTCCGCTTGGCCGTCTTGCGTTTCTCGACAACCAGCAGAGAATTCAGGAGGCCATTCAGGAACTCGTCAGTCGTGTCACATCCGCTCAGTCTGTCCGGGAAAGTTCGACACTTTCAGGTCTCGCGTTCCAGTCATCTGAGGTGGATGTTCTACTCATCGGCTCCGCATCCGGTGGAACTTCCAGTGGCTCACTGATCGATCTCGGTGTTCTTCTTCGATCACTTGTGCGAAAAATGAAATTCGCGAGTACGGATGTTTCAGCGATTCTGCTGCACGGAACCAGTGCCGGTCGTCAGAATTCTGATACACAGGATGCAAACACCGTCAGCCTGCTCCAGGAACTTCAGCATCATTGTCTGCTGTCTGATCAGTCCGCGACCAGACGGGGTAACGATCTCGCAGGACCGCCATTTGATACAACCTGGTTCCTGCATCTTGGGGATGACCTCAGCAGCGTTGACTACAGTCGACAGGCTGCCTCGATTGGAAGCTATTTCTCTCAGACGATCGCAACAGATCGGCGCAGAATTCTTCGAAACTGGCTGGAAGCTGAAAAACAGAACTTGAACGGAGACAACGGACTGAAGCTTCGCACGATGGGCTCGGCATCCATTTACGGAACTGCATGGGTGACTGCAACGTCGCATGCGGAACAGCTTGTTGGTCAGCTCCTGGCGTTCTGGCTGTCGGAGATGGCTCGTTCCGGAAAAGGTGCCGAAGACCGGATGACACGGGAGTCTCGTTTCGGGCGCGAAACACTCGATGAACTTGATCAGCTGCTGGACGGAATGATGCTGTCCAGTCGGCGAATCGGAGAATTTGTTCCCTCGCTGCTGCGTGGTGAAATCGGACGTCGAATTGAGGCCTATACGGCGGATGTCTGGAAACGTGTCACGCAGAGCACGACCCGGATCAGTGATCTGGGCGAACTGGTCAATACTCTGGCGAACACGATCGGAGCGGATACAGGTCCGGATTCCAATGCGCCGGATTCCGTAGCTCGAATTACTCAGACCGTTCGTCAGGATCTGGCCGCAAGACAGCAGCAGGCTGCCCTTCGGCTTCGACAGAAGATTCAGCAGGATCTTGACGGGCCGCATCGCATCGCACTGGCACGACTCACCATCGAAACATTGCTTGCTGCAGTTGATCAGGCCGTTCACTCCTGTGCGACTCAGAAAGAAGACGTTCAGAGGGCCTTTGCGGATCTCTGTTCCAGCTATATGAAATCGGCTGAGAGCTCACCCGGCAGTATCTCTCAGGGATCGTCACGCGAGTTCTGTCAGCAGTACTGCATGCTTCTCGTCTGTCAGACGGTGTGTCAGTGCACTGCCGGATATCTGGCAGGGCTCAAGGATTCTCTGTCGAAGTCTGCGAATGAGCTTGTTAACGGAAGTCTCGTGCAGATCCAGCAGATGGCGGCCGACATTGAGAAGCGAAACAAATGTCTTTCGCCTCTTCCCGCTCCTGTGATTCGCGCGTTCGATTCGCTGTGTGCTGCGACCGGACCGTTTCAGATGTCTGCACTGGCTAAAGGGGGAGAACAGCCTGCGAAGATGCTGGCGGCTCTGACATCGTCGGCCTATCATTTTCTGATGGCACAGGGCGATCCGGCTGCGTCATCAGGCGCAGGTGGTGAGGCAAATCAGCACGAAGCGCCCGGAAATTTTCCAGCAAATGCTCATCCGTTTCTCTCCAGCGTGGGAGGTTTTCGGCGAGTTCTGGCAGTGGTCCCTCGGAACACGGATGAAGCCACCTGGAGAAACCGATTCGAAGCAGAATTTGGCCAGTGCGTTACGATTCTGCACAGCGAACAGACCGAGATCACAGCCTGTTGTGAAGTCGAAGGGATTCTTGCTCCCGATGTGATTGACTCACTGACAAACCTGCGACCTCGTGTCGCGGAGATTGCGCAGCGAGTTCACACTCGGACCGACATCGCCTGGTAAAACCCGCGAATGGTTCACGATTTTGGAAACGCTGCGGAGAGATGTTTTCGAACGATCTCAAGCATTGCGTCGTGAAGATAACCGTTGGATGCCAGAATACTGGTCTTCGTCATCGGCATCGGGTCTCCGGCGCACGTGGTCACTCGCCCGCCGGATTCTTCGAGAATCAGCTGTCCGGCCGCGAAATCCCACGGAGACAGCTGATACTCGAAATAGGCGCCATAGCTGCCGGATGCAACCTGAGCGAGATCCAGAGAGGCTGTTCCGAAGCGACGAACGCCGTGAATCTGCTGCCGAAAACAGTCGCCGACGGCTGCCAGGGTGGCTTCCATCATCGCGCCGCGATCGTAGTAAAATCCGATTCCGATGAGCACTTCGGAGAGTGATGTCTGTTTTCCGACGCGCAGTCGGCGTCCGTTGTGAGTCGCACCCTGACCGCGTTCGGCGACATAAAGATCGTCACGGACGGGATTCCAGACGACACCACACTGAGCTTTTCCCTGATGGTAGTAGCCGATCGATACGGCGAAATGTGGTAACTGGTGAGCGAAGTTCGTTGTTCCGTCCAGCGGATCAATCACCCAGAGATGTTCCGCATGGATATCTTCTGTGTGTTCTTCTTCACCGAGTACGCAGTGGTCAGGAAATGTTTCACGAATGACCTGAACAATTCGTCGCTCCGAATTCACGTCCGCATCGGAAACGAGGTCCGCAGAGCTGCCTTTACTTCTCATCACCGCACCATCACGAAAGTATCGTGAAATGATTTCACCACCTTCGCGAGCGGCTTTGAGTGCAGTTTCAATCGGCTTTGGCATCGTTCATTTTCTGTTGAGGGAATTGGTCAGAGATGTTGTCAGGAGTATCGTCCTGCCTGGTGCCTTCAGTCATGCTGAACACGGAATCGACCGGACTGACTCAGAAATGTGACTGGATTCTCAAACGTGACTCGATCAACAGTGGTCAGACTGTGGCCTCGACGAGTCATTTCGAGCCGAGCTTTGGGAACCGCCAGTGGATCACTGCAGCCCCAGTCGCCTGCGGAGTTCATCCAGATGCGTTCTGTGCCGTACATCTCAATCACGTCTGCCGCTCGCTGTGGTGTCATCTTCGTGTCCGGGTACAGAGTCATCCCTGCCCAGAATCCTCGATCGAGAACTTCAGCCACGGTATGTTCTTCCACGTGATCAATCAGGATTCGACCAGGACTGATGGAGCTCGCCGATAAGGCGTCCATGATCAGTCGAGTTCCCTTCAGCTTGTCCTCAAGATGAGGCGTGTGAACCAGCACCAGCTGATCATGAGTCTCTGCGAGGGCAATCTGTTCTTCGAGGATAATTCGTTCGTTCTTTGTGTTCTTGTTGAGCCCGATCTCACCGATGCCCAGGACCGTTTCGCATTTTAGAAACTCGGGGATGATCGAAATGACCTCTCGAGCAAATCCGGGATCGTCTGCCTCTTTGGGATTGATGCAGAGCCAGGTAAAGTGCTGAATTCCAAACTGAGCCGCACGGCGGGGTTCGTATTCTGTGAGCTGTCGGAAATAATCCGCAAAACCCTGAGCGGAAGATCGGTCGAACCCTGCCCAGAATGCCGGTTCCGTCACGGCAATACAGCCAGCCTGAGCCATTCGCTGATAATCG
>JBKDKA010000023.1:0-3207 GCA_046345315.1 Planctomyces sp. | reverse complement strand
TCCTGCTCCATTCAGACAATCGGTTCCCGGATCTCCAGTCAGCATCCTCTTCGCGAAACCTGGCACTGTCCAGCGAGACCGGGTTTCACAGGCGACTCAGGTTCACAGGCGACGCACACGAAACGATGAGCTCAATAAGTTGACTCGCTGAAAGAACCTGACATAGTGAGCATCTGCAAAAAGTGAGAGCGCATTTCAGAACCAGGACAGGCACGATGGAAACTGCAGAATCTGCAGGAGACATCGCGTCCGTCGGAAGCCAGTCCCGGTTTTGAAACCACCTGTCGCGGGCTGAGAACATTCACCTTTTCTTCTGCCTGCAGCCGCGATCCCGGGAGTTCGCCGAAGATGACACAATTCAAATGTCCGTCCTGCGGCGAAGTCACACTGATCCCTCCGGATTTTCGCGAGGATCACGTCAGATGTGGAGTCTGCGGCGTGACCATCGACCTTCGCACTGTAGCGGAACCTGCATTCCCCTCGTCGGCTCTTTCAATGCGAGACACCGATCCGGTGCTTGGCTGGGACGCTGATCGCACTCTGGTGTCTGATCATTCCATGAGGCAGTCCGTCCCGAAAGATATTCCGGGCCTGCTGGGAAAAGGCCGTCAGGAATGTGATTCGGAAAATCAGCGTGTCGAAGAGTCGCTCGACCGATTTCAGAGTCGCATTCGCAATCGTTTTTTCCTGATTGCAGCCCCATCGATCAGCCTCCTGATTCTGCTGGGCGTGCTGGGCCTTCTTCTGGCTCAGAAGATTCCGGACCTGAACGGAGAAACCCAAGGCTTCCTGATCACTGCTGAGGAACTTCCGGAAGTTCTGGTGCCGCACGATCAGGCCCCGGTTCAGCTCGATGCTTCGGAGGAAATTTCCAGCTGCGAGCTTTCGGAGAAAAGTCTTCCGGGGTCCGAAACTGGGTACTGCGTCACCATTCGCAATGATCCTGATGGCCTCCATGTTCGATGGAAATGTCTCCCGGGCTTTCGATGGTATCGAGTGAATCTTTCGTCATCACAGGCAGTGGCGCTCTGGCAGCGAAAGAAAATCACTCAGGTGAACTCTGTGCGAACTGAAATCAGCAACCGCGCGGCAGCAGAATTCGTTCGCTGTCGAAATGCGGTTCCACCAACGCCAGTAAATCGCGATTGCCTCACAGAGCTAGCCACCGTTCTTGGAAATCGCGGGATTGGAATTGTTCTGGAAGCCCGCGCTGAAAATTTTGTGACCTCCTGCGCATGCGACGGCTCCAATGGAGATCTGTTTTTTGCTCTGCCGGATGGAATTCAGGAGTTTCAGATTCTCGGTCAGACCAGACTCGATCACACCCGAGTCTTCCCCGGACATTATCGAGTCATGGTTGCTGCCGATGCTGACGCAGATCCGGACGCATCCCTCACGCCGAAGCGATGAATTCCGCGATGATTCATAGCGAGATCATTCAGCAGCCGGTATGGCAAGGCTCCTTCCGGTATTGCGAGGCTCCTGCCGAGCCGTTTTCAAGGCAACGTCCAGTCGACCAAGCGGCTCAGCAGGAGCTTCGCCCTCCCTCATTACCGGACAGCCCCGCTGTTTCGCAGCTTTTCGTTCGAACGCAACGGAGATTCAAACGGTGTCCGCAACAGAAGTCTCTTCAACCCGGGAGAGCGAGGCTCCTTTCGGGAGGGCGAGGCTCCTGCCGAGCCGTTTTCATGGCAACGTCCAGTCGACCAAGCGGCTCAGCAGGAGCTTCGCCCTCCCTGTTAATGCCATCCCTCTTTATGTTTAACGCGAGTGTTTGTCACGTCAACGGAATCACCTTATGTATCGACAGCTGAATCAGGATCTGACCATCAGCACTTTGCAGACACTCTCCAATCGCATTCAGGAACGGTTTCCGGATTCCGGGCTTTATCGAGTCAGTCTCGAACTGCTCACCGTCGCTGCGGAGACTCGCGGGCGAATTGAATGGATGTCTCGAGCTCACGTGCCGATTCGGCTCTGCATTTCTCTGATCCTTCTCTCAGCGTTCGCCTCCTGCTGGATGGTCGTCCGCCACGTCCGTGCGGATGACAGTGAGTTTCAGCTGGAAGAATTCGTCCCGATGCTGGAGGCCGGTCTGAATGCACTTGTACTGATCGGCGCGGCTCTCTTCTTTCTCTTCACTCTCGAATCACGGATCAAGCAGAGCAGGGCACTGCGGGCGCTGCATGAACTGCGAGCGATCTCGCACGTGATTGATATGCATCAGTTGACAAAGGATCCGAGCCAGCTGATTGCGGCATCAGGTCTGCGAACACCATCTTCACCCAGTCGTACTCTGACAGCATTTCAGCTGATCAGATATCTTGACTACTGCAGTGAACTGCTCTCACTGATCGGTAAACTCGGAGCTCTCTATGCTCAGAGCATTCCTGATGCCGTCGTCCTGAATGCGGTCAACGACATCGAGGTGCTGACGAACGGCCTCAGTCGAAAGATCTGGCAGAAGATCATGATCCTTGACGATGACCTGATGCGTGAAAAATCGGTTTCGGCCGAAACCAGCGTGACCGCGACTGCTGAGTAATCGCATCAGACGCATGATGTCCATGGTCTGCTCATCGGCAGATAATCTCCGGCCCAACGAGGCTGTGAGTTTTAGTAGGGTGGGACAAGCGAAGCGCAGGCCCACCACAATAAACGCTGCGAAACTGTGGGGCGGCGAATGCAATCCTCGGATGTCCCACACTGCGAAATCATTTGTTCACAACGTCAACGGGCCATTCGTTCTCATAGCCTGGTCTGAAGCGAAGCGGAGGGCCAGGTCATGGTGTCCCATCATTTTTCTGATAGCGGACCGAAGGTCCATCCGTTCGAGCGTGAGTTCCCCCTGATGCGGTCGGGGAATGAATCCGGTCCATGAACAAATCCACGCAGTGCGCGTGTCAGAATCTCCGCCGATTCGAACGGCCGGGCCGTTGGCCCTCAATGTTCAATTGTGTGCATTGCCCCGGGCCGCCGCTTCGCTTCAGCCCGGGCTGGCAGAACCGCTGGGCCTTCGGCCCGAAGTCACAAATCATCGGTCAGAATACGTGTGTATCAATGACGGTTTCCTGCCTTGTCATTGATGCATAAGTATGCGTTGTGGGTCCAACGGCGAGCCATTCCCTTGCGACTTCGAACATCCTGAAGAGGCCGCATGAGACGGATCATGTCCATGGTCTGCACATCGGGAGATGATTTCCGGCC
>JBKDKA010000022.1:0-74309 GCA_046345315.1 Planctomyces sp. | reverse complement strand
TCCTTCCAGCCGTCCCGGATCACTTCGTGATTCGGTCACCTCTACCGGTGCCGTCAGAATTGGCAGCGCCAGCTTTGATTTTCCGATGCTGTCCATCACCTCAACGACCGAATCGCTGAGCTCAATACCCCCTTCCAGCAGACTGCCGAACGCGGTCATGAATGCCAGAAATGTTCCCAGTGACATCGACGATGAACTGGCATCGTCGGATTGGGTTACGAAGGAGGTTGCGAATCCGAAAAGGATCAATGAACTGCAGAGCGGCAGTGAATGAGTAAATGTATCTGACCAGTCCTCAAGCTGCTGAACAATGTTTGTCAGTCGAAGCTGAGCAGCGTATCGTCGTGCCCACTGGTTGTAAGCCTGCTGCTCCCCGCCGGAGACGCGGATCTTGGTAATTCCGTAAAGCAGCTGCATGACATACCCGAAAATCTGACTGCTGCTGAGCTCCAGTGCGAGCGCTCTGACCTGAATCGCGCGGGATAACACCGTCACAACCACAGCAAGCACTGCCACAATCAGAACAGCAATCAAGGCCAGTCGCGCGTCATAGAAAAACAACAGACCGAGCGTCAGCAGCGACATTCCTCCGCTTAGCATCGTCCGCAGGATCGTACCACTGACCTTTTCGCTGATCTCGGAAACAATCAGGCAGCGATTCATCATGTCGCCCGAGGAATAGCGCCGGTGGAACCGCATTGGAAGTCGCAGCAGTCGATCCCACATCGCAGACTGAGCCGGACCGGCCGAGAGAGTCTGCAGCCGCAGCGTGACGATTCCCTGTGAAAACAGAAAAGCTGCCTGCCCGCATGTTACAGCCAGTAAACCAAGTGCCAGCTGAATGACCAGCGAACGATTTCCGTCCGGTATGGCATCATCGATCAGCATTAGGGTGGCCTGCGGTACCAGCATTCCCAGAAGAGCGCCTGCCACAGCAATCAGTATGACGGCAATAATGTCTCGCCTGAGCGGAGACAGTGTGAATCGATACAGAGAACCGAGATCCGCCATCTGATCCGGAAATGGTCGGTAAAACATAACTGCATCATCTGACAGCGTCGCAGCAACGGCCTGATCAACAGCCTCTGCCGGCGAACCGTCAGCAGCATGCAGTTTATAGGTGCCATTGTGCTGCGGAATCAGCGCCACTGGGCGACGATTGTCGATGCGGTACGCGAGCAGACAGCCGTGATCTTCCTTCCACCACCGCTGCCGCAGCTGAACGTTTCTTGTGGGTACTCGTGAAGCACGGCAAATCGCATCAACAGTAAGTCCGGAACGATGTGATTCATCGGAATCCGCCGGCCCGCAGAATTTAACGCCCAGGGTCCCCCCGATGACCGAGAGAACTCGCTCAATCTCAGTGTCTCCGATCACCGAAGCAGTCGCGCTCTGCAGCACAGATCCGACCGACCGCAGTGCCTCAGATGTATCCATGCGTTCCAGCTGCTGCTGACGCTGCAGTCGCTGTGATTCGGTCTGGTTCTCGCGAATGATTCTGGTTCGCACCTGTTTCAGACAGAGAGCGGCAAGTGCAGAGATTCCATCCAGCAGTTCGTTTGCATTGGCGAGTTCCGATGTCTGACGAACTGACACCTCTGCAGGCTGTAATGCTTTCAGCCAGCCTTCGTGCCCCATGGCAACGGTGCCGCTTTCCTTCGTCAGCAACAGCTCATCCTGTCCACAGAATGCCATTGTTCCGTTTTCAATGCCGACCCAGCTCACATTATGACCGACGAATCCGAAAGCCTGTCCCGAGTCAAATGACTGAACGTCACCCACTGCGGTTCGCGGCACAAACACCGAGGGGGCATCCTCCAGTATCTGTTGAGTGAGTTTGCCGATCCATGATTCGAGCGCATTCACCGCCACTGCACAGTCAAATCCAGCGGCACGACTTAACGTCGCATCATTGATGGCCAGTGACGGACTCGGCGGTGACGGACTTAGCGGAGAATTCTCGCCAGCCGCTGGCGGGCGCAGAACAACACTGCGAAGAATCGAATCCTGAAACGCCACAGCGATCAGGCATCCGCCCGAATCACGATCCCCGACCATGCCGCCGATGATGATCTCACCGGAACGACAGTTGAACAGGAACCGTCGCTGCCCGCAGGGTTGTTGATTTTCCGTGGCCGTATAGAAGATGGCGACAGCACCACTTTCGACGATCCAGACCGTGCGATCTTCTGCGGGAATAAACAGCGAACCACTGCTCGAAACGATCCGTTTCGCAGGGTCAGCATCAGCAGGATTCAATGCGTCATCCGTCATGTTCGGTCACATCTGCCTGGATCGCCCCTCAAAACCGCTTGTGCTGCCAGGAGGCCCTGACAAAGCCGGTACACACACCCTTTTCCGCCAATATTGTCAGCTTTTTTCAGAGTTGTCCGGGAGCCAGTCCAGGTTTCGCCGTTCCAGGTACTTATGTCTCAGGATCAACGATCTGAAAGCTCATCAGCATATTTACACTCCGTCCTGCTTCACTAATCTCGCGTACACGCCGTCTGCTGCCCACAGATCCGAATGTCGACCTCGTTCCACGACCGAACCGGCATGCAGAACGATGATTTCATCACAGTCACGTATTGTGCGGAGCCGATGTGCAATAATCACGCATGTGCATCCTCGACGACGGATGTTATCGCTGATCATCCGCTCGGTGTCCGAATCGAGCGCACTCGTAGCTTCATCAAGAATCAGAATGCTCGGATCACGAACCAGGACCCGTGCGATTTCCAGTCTTTGTCTCTCTCCACCGCTCATTCCTCCTCCGCCGTCAGCCAGCATTGTGTCGTATCCCTTTGGCAGTCGGAGAATCGTTTCATGGATCTCCGCATCGCGGCACGCACGTACTACCGCTGCATCGGATACTGATCGGTCCCAGAGTGTCAGATTCTCACGTACTGTTCCGTCAAACAGAACCACGTCCTGATCAACCAGTGCAACGGAATTCACAAATACCTGGCGAGGAATCGCGCTGGCTGAGCGGCGATCAAAAAGGATCTCTCCTGAACCAGCCGGGTAAAGCCCGCAGATCACCTTTGCGAGTGTAGACTTACCAGAGCCGCTTCCCCCGACCAATGCAAGACTCGCCCCTTGTCTCAGCCGGATATCCAGCCCGGAGATCAGTGGAGTTTCCAACGGGCTGTAACCAAAACTGATTCCGCGGATTTCCAGCTCGCCACGCAGTCGCACTTCGTGACGATCGTCGCGGTTCATTTCGATCTTCCCCGGATTGTTTTCCGGAAAGGAACTCAAAGGCTCCGGAGACGGCGTGGCCGTTGTCGCAGCTGTTGCGGGACATTCGCCGGCGGCCGCGGAGAATTCGTCAGCGACCGGATTGTCCAGGACGTCATCAAGCCGAAGCAGATTTCCCTGAAGCTCCTGGATTGAAGATCCGACTTCGACGAGTGAATCAATCGGCTGCAGGAATGAGTCCATCAGCAGCTGAAATGCAACCAGCTCTCCAATGGTCAGTTCACCGTCAATGACTCGCAGCCCGCCCGCGACAAGTATCAGTACCGTCGTTAAGGAACCCGCAAACACCGGAAGAATTCCAATCGCCAGACTTGATCGTTCCAGTTCGGTTCCGGCATTCGATTCTCTGGCGAACTGCCCGGCCCACTGACTGAACTTTTCCCGTTCCAGCCCGGATGCCTTGACCCCCTCGATGTTCTCCAGCGTGGCGATCGCCACTGCCGAAGATTTTCCGGATTCCTGGGTGAGTCGCATGTTGGCTTCTTCGCGCCGTCCCGCAACCCATTTCAGGACGCAGATATTCAGTACGGCAAGTCCGACGCCGATGGCGGTCAGGGTTTTGTCGTAAAAGAACATTACCGTCGCAAAGAAGCACATCGTGCTGATGTCGATACACGCGGTTGCCAGCTGTCCTGAAAGTACGGATGCCACTTCCTCATTCAGCTGAGCTCGATTACCGATATCGCCGGGATACCTTTGAGCGTAATACGGAACAGGCAGCCGAAGCAGATGCCAGAGAAATCGGCTGGTCATGCGTGCTGACAATGAGATTCTGAGTCGCCTGAGGTGAGTCAGCTGGAGCAGCTTCAGGAGCAGCTGGATGATCAGCGTGACCAGCATCGCCGCCAGCAGCGGACGTGCCCACGCTGTGCGATGCTCCAGAAGAATATTGTCGATAAAGATACTGCTGAATGTCGGACCAACGATCCCGGGAATTACCAGCAGAAGTCCGGCCAGCACACAGTATCCCACGGCAGTGAACTGCCCGCGAAGACGCTCAAACAGGGCTGACAAGGCTCGTGGCGGACTGCCTCGACGGACAAAATTCTCTCCCGGCTCAAATGCCAGCACCACTCCTGTGAAGCCATTCTCGAATTCTCCGAATCCAATGGCCGTATGACCATAAGCCGGATCGTTCAGGAAGACCTCTGATTCACTGACACCTTCCACAACCAGAAAATGGCAGAAGTTCCAGAACACGATCACTGGAAACTTCATAGCTTTCAGACCGTTCAGATCCTTGCTGTAGGCCTTTGTGTTCAGTCCATACCGACGTGCGGCCTTAACGATACTGGACGCCTTGCTGCCGTCGCGGGAGACACCACATTCCCGCCTCATTTCCGCAAGTGGCGCCCAGAGCCCGTAGTACCGCAGGATCATGCCAAGAGACGCGGCACCACATTCGACAGCGTCCATCTGCAGCAGCAGCGGCGTATGTACTCGCGATGCTTTTGTCACATCCCGGCCCTCGCAACGATCCGTCCAACGCCGACCCCGCCAGCTGCGACACCGAATTCATTCGGTAACCTTCCTGCAGCCGCTGTACTCATCAATTCATCAGTGTCACAACATCAAAGGTTACTCTGCAGCCTCCGGCACTTCGTCACTCGCCCCCGTAAGCCATGATCGAAGAATCGGAAGAACATATGTAATGGGTGCACGCTGCTCGACCGTTACTCGCACTGACGTGGTTGTTCCCGCCGAGAATTTCAGTTCCGGACCACGAGACGTCCACCGATATCCGCTGTATGCCCCGGGATCCCGAAGCAGCTCTGCCTCAACCTCAATCATTCCGCCTTCGCTGGTCAGTTCGTCGGCAACCTCCTGGCTTCCGACGGCATTGATCGCCCCCTGTCTGCTGACCGGAAATCGGGAACAACGAGAAACTCGCCCGACGATTGAACCTTCTCGTTCTCTCTGCACGGTCGACGGTGTAATGAACGCCGGCATACCTTCACGAATACGTTTTCCGTCACGAACCTCGAAGTATGCAAGGTTCTTCAGTTCGAAATCAGGATCCTCGATCTCAATCGTGCCGATTCGATCACCTGCTGAGATAAGCTGCCCGGGAGATACGATCAGATCCAGTACTCGACCGGTTTAAGGACTGAGCAACTGACTCCGCTGTTCCAGATCGACGTTCAGCCGATCCAGTATGCGCTGCAGATCGTTCAGCTCAGTTTCCCGTACAGCTCGTTTTTCAAGCAGTTCCTGCTGCGATCTCTTGTCTTCGATTTCGATCTTCTTCAGCTGCAGCGTCAGGTCGGCGATACGATTTTCCTGCACGGTGAGATTTTCAGCACTTTCGATTTCCCGCACATCGATCTCACTGAGTTTCACATCCAGATCTGCCAGACGAAGCTGACTTTCGTCCAGCTGGCGTTCAGCGTCCAGCAATGTTTGTCCTGATGCGAGTCCTTCCTTTTTCAGAGTCTGCAGTCCCTCGAGGAACTTCGTGAGTGAATCCCGGGACTTTTCCGACAGCTGTCGCGTTCGCATCAGATTCTCACGTTGAGATCTGTTGAACACTTCGTTTTTTGATCTGAGTCCCGAGATATGAAGCTGCAGCTTTCGAATTTCTT
Source organism: Planctomyces sp. (assembly GCA_046345315.1). Taxonomy (GTDB): domain Bacteria; phylum Planctomycetota; class Planctomycetia; order Planctomycetales; family Planctomycetaceae; genus F1-80-MAGs062. The sequence continues at coordinate 68,466 of JBKDKA010000022.1, read as the reverse complement.
TGGTGATTAACGCAGACTGTTCTGCAACGGAAGCCTGCTCCAGGGTTCGTCGTGAATTCTCAAGCTTCACCGCGTCGTCATGGGTTCGACGAACCTCAAGCAGTTTTCGACTGGTCTGTTCGATTTCCGTGCGCAGCGAACTCTGACTCAGCGTCCCGAGCTTCTGTCCTTTTTCGACGCGCTGTCCGACGCGAAGGTCCAGTTCAGCGAGCTGTCCTCCGGACTGTGCCTGCAGTCCTTTGACGTTGCCAGGGCTGATCAGAATTCCGTGTCCGCTGACAGTAACCGGGATTCTCCCAAAGATTCCCCATACGATTGCGGCCACGCAGAGTGACAACAGTGTCAGCAGCGGAATCCATCCTCGGAGCGTGACGACGACAAGCAGTCGATCCAGTTCATCAGGTGATGACAGCTGGTCGGCGTCGTCATGTTTCAAGGGGACCTGCGTCGACATTCATACGCCTCAGCATCTCAGCGATCATTCATCCGCTTCAGGATCCACTCGAATCGTTTTCCGGCGAGTGCGATTTCTTCCAGCAGTTCCGGATCGATTTCGTCAGCACCCTCGACGTCTTCTTTCAGACTGTTCTGCTGCCCCTGAGCTGCCGCCGTTCGGTCCCGCATTCGCTGTGCAAGAAACACGGCCAGAGTGCGGTAGAAGCGAGAACCAAACCCTGAATCTTTCCTTAGTTTCTCATCCAGGCTCGTACGCGGAATCCGCAGGATTCGACAATCGGTCTCGGCTGTCACCGTCGCCAGTGGTGGCCGCGAATCCAGCATCGAGATCTCTCCCAGCACTTCGCCTGGTCCGGCCGTAGCCAGAATTTTTCCGGGCATTGCCGCTACCGTGATTCCCAGAGAACCCTCCAGCACGATAAAAAGTGCGTCCAGATGTTTGCCTTCTTCAATCAGTGGCATACCAGCAGGCAGGACCACGGCTCTGCCGGAAGAAACCAGCCAGTCGACGTCGGTGTCCGAAAGTGAGCCGAGGATATAAAGAACTTTTCGCACCTCTGTCCCGCCCCCTCGACACGCCGGCGATTCTGTCAGAATCTTCCGTATGATCGATAATCTCTGCGCGATTGCCCCTATCGTTGTGATTCGACAGAATTGGATAACCTGCTTCAGTTCGCCTGAATCGTTTTTTTCGATCCACCCGGTTTTCTTCTGAATTCATGAAGTCAGAAGCATCCGAAATGACCAGTTCAGGTAAAACCCTGGAGTGTCTGGTCTGTTTTTGCCTGTTTTCCCTGTACTATTTTCAAGGATGAGAATCCGGTCCGGACAGAAACCATTCTTTGACGGGGTTTCCATGGAAACAATCGCAATTCAGTGGACATGCCAGCTTTCCGGGAAACAGATTCTCTTTCCTCTGACAGCAGGGGAAACGGTTCGACTGGGACGAGCACCTGCGGACGGGATTCAGGTCGACGGCGATCTGCTGATCTCGCGAGAACATGCAGATGTCGAGCCTGAATCCGACGGAGTTTTTCTGCGGTGTCTGGAAACCGCAAGGAATTCGATCATGTTCGACGGCTCGCTGTATCGCGAGACATTTGTGCCTGCGGGGGAGTGCTTCCAGATCGGCCTGACGGTATTTCATGTTACTGAACCTGAGAGCGATTCAGGTGAGGACAACATTCTTGCAACGATCGAGCAGTCCTATTCCCCGGGAGAACTTGGTCGTGCCGAGTTCAGTGATGCGCGGCAGCAGCTGGAGATTCTGGCCAGTCTGCCACAACTGATTTCATCCACAAAGACAGATGAAGAACTCGCTCTGATCATCGCAAAGCTGCTTCTCGACGGGATGCCGGAAGCGGAAGCTGTAGCCGTCGTGCAGTACGATCGTGAGCTGATCAGCCATGCTGCGGCAGTTACGGAGACAATTCCCGCACCACGACTGATGAAGGTCCACACGCGTGAATCATTCACTGGCCGATTTCGGCCCAGCCGCCGGCTGATGATCAGGTCGCTGCGCAATCAGTGCAGCGTACTTAACATCTGGTCGCAGGGCACCGGGATGGAGTTCACTATGACGGAAGGACTCGGCTGGGCTTTTGCATGTCCGGTCCGCGGTGAAGGTTCGATCGGCTGGTGCCTTTATGTCTCCGGTGTGGGATCCCGCAAGAGTAAAACGTTTTTCACCGAGGAAGACCTGCGAGGTGATCTTCGATTCACTGAACTGCTGACAGATTTTGTCTCTTCGATTCGCCAGGTGCGGTTTCTTCAGGATCAGCGAACACAGCTGAGCTCTTTTTTCTCACCGACAGTGATCGAGAACCTGACAGCAGCGGGAGACCGGCCGTCCCTTGAACCCGCTGAGCGGGATGTGACTGTATTATTCTGCGATCTGCGAGGATTCTCAAAACGAAGTGAATCGCTGCAGCACGATTTACTGACTCTGCTGAAAGGAGTGAGCGAAGCCCTTGGTGTGATGGCTGATGGTGTACTTGGACTGGATGGGGCAATTGCCGATTTCCAGGGAGATGCCATCCTCGGTTTCTGGGGCTGGCCACTCTCCCAGCAGACGGGAGCGTTACCAGCCTGCCGGGCAGCACTGCGAATTGAATCGGAGTTCCTTCGTGCCAACAAACAGTCTCATCAACTTCTCTCTGGCCTGACCTGTGGCATTGGTGTTGCTCACGGACGAGCGCTTGCCGGAAAGATCGGGACTGACAAACAGTCAAAAATCGGCGTCTTTGGCCCGGTTGTTAATCAGGGCTCACGTCTTGAAGGGCTGACGAAACAGTTTGGAGTTTCAATCTGTATCGACGAAAAGTCAGCAGATTATGTCCGCAGGTCAATGCCGCCTGAGGAAGGACGACTGCGACGTCTCGCTCGCGTTCGCCCCAAGGGAATGGATACTCCGATCGAAGTATTCACGCTGCTGCCTTCAATCGAAAAACTTCCGGAAGTCACGGATGAAATGATTCAGCAGACCGATGAACTTGTTCAGGCCATCATCGACGGCAACTGGAAAAATGCCAAAGATCTGCACCAGCACCTTCCCGGACAGGACGGACCGGCACGATTCTACCGTCAGCTGTTTGATAAGTATGGGACTTCCCCTCCGGCGAACTGGGATGGCATAATTCGGCTGGAAAGCAAGTAAATTAATCAGACCTTCAAAAAACCATCGAGGTATACTTCCTGTCGCGGTGTACTGTGAGAGCAACAATAGGGAATACTCAGTGAAGATTCGACAACTGGGCTCCACGACTGGTCTGCCTGACAGCCGACAGCATCTGACCACGTTTCTGATCAATGACTGCGTCGCCGTGGATGCAGGATGTCTGGGGTATGTTTCCCCAGTCAGTCTGCAGCGGAAGATTGAGCACGTATTCATTTCGCACTGTCATATCGACCACATCGGATCGCTGCCTGTCTTTCTTGACAACGTGTATTCTCCCCGGCCGGAATGCCCCCATATTTATGCGGGCGAATATACGCTCAAGTGTCTGGAAACGGATATCTTCAACGAGCGAGTCTGGCCGGATCTGGGGCGGATTGCTGCCGAAGAACAGCCCTTTATGCAGATGCATCAGCTGCACAATGAACTTCCGGTTTACGTCGCTGGCATGAAAGTGACGCCCATTTCAGTCAATCATGTTGTTCCGACTTTTGGTTTTCTGATCGAAGATGAATCCACGGCTGTTATGTTTGTTTCTGATACCGGCCCGACTGATCGGATCTGGGAGATCGCCAACAGTACCCCTGGACTTTCGGCCATTTTTCTCGAATGCAGCTTTCCAGACGACCTCGAATGGCTCGCCAGCAAAACAAAGCATCTGTCGCCGAATCTTTTTCAGCAGGAGATCAGCAAATTCAAAGGAAACGCTCAGATCATTGCCGTGCATATAAAGGCCGCACAGCACGAAACAGTCACACAGGAACTGATGCAGATGAAGCTACCGCAGCTCACTATCGGAGGATGTGACTTCGAAATCTCACTGCCATTGGACCGCCAGTGATTTCCACCGAATTGGCAACGCTGATCGTGCCACCACCAACGCCGATTCGAGCACCGTGAACGCATTCGACCTGACGTCTCTGCAGAAACGATTTTCAAAAGCCCGCCAGATCGCTCTGTCATCAATCGGAACTACCGGGAAGTGAAACCGTTTCACATCACCGGGAGCCAGTCCCCCGTTCGAATTCACCTGTCACCTGTCACCTGTCACCTGTCACCTGTCACCTCAATCCTCAATCCTCAATCCTCAATCCTCACTGCGGTGGTCCGAAGTCTCGCGCTGCGTGTCGCAGAAGCTGTGGGTGCTTCTGCTCGACCATCGCCAGAAAGTCGCGTGACTGCTGCAGCTGTTCGCTGGTTGGAGCATCCGGGCCTTTGTTTTTTGCGGCATCGCGGGTCAGAGCAATTGCAAACTGGACCACAGCTTTCTGGCCGCGATCATCCATCACTTCTGACTCGAACATCTGCATGAGTTTTGGTGCGGTCGGCCAGTCTTTCCAGCGAGCTAGATCTGTGATGACAATTTCCTGCATGTCAGGATGATGCAGCAGTCCATGCAGAGACTCTCTGAGACGGCTGCGATCGATCCGAGTGCTTTCGTAGCTCCAGATGTACTGAATTGCACTTACAACTGCGAAGAGCTCTTCCGCAGCGACACCCGGCACCTTGAGACGCGAATCTTCAAGATATCGGAGTCCGGATTCTCCCGTGAGAAGTAGATATCCGCCCATGACTCCTTCAATGCCGTAGCGGAAGTCTTTGGATGAGCGAGGCTCGCCGATCAGTTTCTGCATCAAAGCCGCATCGTCGCTTTCACCGCAAAGCCCCAGCATCATTCCGAAGAGCCCCAGTCGTTCCGGATTGGTTTCCGGGTTCGCGACCCATTGTCGAAGCTTTTCCCGCGGGTACAGGCGAGTCACAGAGATCACGTCTTCGTAAGGCGCTCCGGCAAACTCCGCCCAGGCATCTGCAGCGATCTGTTCGTCAGGCGATTCCAGCCAGTTGATGTAATATGGCAGACGAAGTGATTTCGGAACTGACGCTGCGGGAGCACCAAGAATGTATTCGAGCCGTTCGGGAGTGACGGGTGTCGGAGAATCCCATTCCAGGAGTTCCGGCACGACCAGTGAAACAAGCGACACACGATAAGCCGATCTGTTTTCCGAAGATGAGCCACTTGAAGCCTCCGATGCAGCATCTGCCGAAGCTGCGTCCACTTCGAATTCTGCTGTCTGAATACCGCCCGATTTCACAATTCCGCTCGACGACTCAGGACTGTCTGATGATGCAGAAGCTTGTTGCACACCATTGTCGACGTCGGTACCGGTGTCCTCAGATTCCGCGAGATCATAGGTTTGAGACTTTTCTCCGGACCCCGTGTCCGTGAATCGCCCCATCAAAAGGCAGAGTTCCCCCGGCGTGGAGTCATTGTAGCCGGGAATTGTGACGATCTGCCCTGGACGAAGAAACATCGGCGCCGGCCGCGATTGAGAACCCGAGTTCAGGCTCATTCCGGGAGCTTTGATCGTTCTGACAATACGGAACTGCGTCGTGGCATTGACGTCGACCTGAATCTGTCGCTCGTAAAGTCTTCTTCCGACCATTTCGCCGACCAGAATGACATCCGCTTCATCGATCTGAACGGCGAGCGTATTCGGTGGCGCAAGACAGAATGGACATGCTTTCAGCGCAGAGTCCGAAATCAAGAGGGTCAGACCGATCAGAGTCAGTATTACCGTCAGTGTCAGTTTTCGGTCGGCCATGCATCCATTCTCCTGATCATGAGTGAACTCCGTCGCCGTTCCTGCGGATCAGATCGCAGCATCGATGTCCGGGCGTGCGTAGAGGTGCTTTCAACACCTGGAGTGCTCTGTCAAAGTTCGAATGATGTGTGCCACTGGCTATGCCAGTGTTTTCCAGCCAAACAGCACTGGCACAGCCAGTGGCACACAAGAATCACTCGTCGTCTTTCATCATTCCATGACTGACAAAGCACTATTTTACTCGCGATCGCGTTTTCAGGGGAAGTAGTCTTTTCCGGTCACGGAGACCCTGACAATCTCGCGAAAAACGACATCTGCGATGCATTGTTGTGAGCCATCAATTCAGTGGACCCTGAGGGAATCGGGGACTAAACTGGGAAGATTCCGCTCTGTGAATGCCAATAAAACAGGTCGTTCGGAACCTCGAAAAAGTTCGGTGAGGAACTTTTTCGGCAGATAGATTGAACTGGGGATTCTGGAATGCAGTTGTTTCGTTTCGTGATGACGTGTCTCCTGTACACCGCAATTCTGACAGCTCCAAGCTGCGGCAAAGCTGAGGAACAGAAGGCACCGTCAGAGGAACCACAGACCCCCTTCGGAATCGAAAAACGTGTGCCCTGGACGACATCTCGTGTCGTTGGCACGCCGGAGCCGCCGCCGGATTACACGGTGCAGCGTGCATTTCCGAAAGTGAAATTCGATAGCCCGGTATTTATCGCACAGGAACCCGGGACGGACCGATTTCTCGTGGCGGAGCTGTCCGGAAAAATCTACGCGTTTACGGAGAAGACTCCGGATGATGCTTCCAGAGAGCTGTTTCTCGATACGAAACGACAGATCTACGCGTTTTCGTTTCATCCCAATTACGAAAACAATGGTCAGATTTTTGTCTTCAGCCCGACGGACCCGGAAGACAAGCGTCCAGAAAAGGACAAGACAAGTCGAGTCTCACGGTATCGCGCCAGCCTGGAACATCCTCGAAAGTCCACAAAGGAATCCGAAGAGATCATCGTGGAATGGCTCGCTGGAGGTCACAACGGCGGTGAGGCCATCATCGGACCGGATGGCTATCTGTATATCTGCACCGGGGACACCACATCAGGGTCAGATCCGAAAGCCACCGGGCAGGGTGTGAATGACCTGTACTCCGTGATGATGAGAATCGATGTGGAGAATCCACCGCCGGGGAAGGCTTACGGAATTCCTGCCGACAACCCATTTGTCAATACGCCTGATGCGTGTCCGGAGATCTGGGCCTTTGGTTTCCGAAACCCGTGGCGAATGAGCTTCGATCAGAAGAACGGTGATCTGTGGGTCGGTGACGTCGGTCAGGATCTCTGGGAAATGATCCGCGTCGTTCGAAAGGGCGAGAACTACGGATGGAGCGTTCAGGAAGGGAATCATCCGTTTCATCCTGAGAAGCCCATTGGTCCCGGGCCGATCATTCCGCCCGTGATTGAACATCATCATACGGAATGTCGGTCCATCACTGGAGGCTATGTTTACCACGGTTCGAAGTTTCCGGAGCTTCAGGGGGCATACTTCTACGGTGACTACGAATACGGTCAGGTCTGGGCTCTTCGTTATGACGGACAGCGTGTCACATGGCAGAGTGAGCTCGCAGATTCGTCGCTGCGAATCGCAAGCTTCGGCGTCGGTCGTGATAACGGCGAGATCTATCTGGTCGACCATCCAACGGGGGAGCTTTACACCCTGGAACGTGCACCAAAACAGGTGGCAACAGCTCCTTTCCCACGAAAGCTGACCGAGACGGGACTTTTTTCTTCAGTGAAAGAACATCAGGTCGCTGATGGCCTGATTCCTTATTCCGTGAACGCACCGCAATGGGTCGATGGTGGAACGAAGGTTCGATACGTCGGAGTCCCGAATGACCTGAAGGTGGATTTTGTTGAGGACTCGAAATCACTGAGCCCCTGGAGTTTTCAGGACGGCACGGTGCTCATGGAAACCATCTCCTTCGATCTGGAGCATCCTGATCAGCCGGGAGCGATGTCAGAATCAGCGAGGCGGATTGAGACACGCATTCTGGTGCGTCAGCAAAGCCACTGGCTTGGCTATTCGTATCTCTGGAACGATGAGCAGACCGATGCGGAGCTCGTCAATGCTCGTGGACTGGATCTGAAACTGAACGTTGCAGATTCGTCTTCACCCGGTCAGAGAAAACAGCAGACATGGCGAATTCCGAGCCGGGATGAATGCATGGCGTGTCATTCAAGAGCGGCAGGCTTCGTGCTGGGGCTGAGTACAGCGCAGATGAATCGGTCTCATGCGTATGGCGCGGTGACGGACGAGCAGCTTCGTACCTGGAATCACATCGGCATCTTTTCGAAGGCCATGGAGAAGAAACCGACGGATTACGATGTCTTCCCGAATCCCTACAGCGACAGCGGTGATCTGAATACAAAGGCTCGTGCGTGGCTGCAGGTGAACTGTTCGGTCTGTCACGTGGCCGATGGTGGTGGAAACGCCAAACTGGAAGTGAAGTTCTCTCAGGAACTCAAGGATACGAAACTGGTCGATGAACGTCCTCTGCACGGTGCCTTCGATCTGCCGGACGCTCGACTGATTCGACCGGGAGATCCGTTTGGTTCAGTGCTGTTTTATCGCCTCTCGAAGCTTGGGCGTGGACGAATGCCGCACGTGAGTTCCCGTCAGCATGACGGCAAAGGTCTCGCTCTGATTCATGACTGGATCTCTCAGCTGCCTCCGGTGCTCCCGGCATCTGCAGTTGCGGCCGCTGCAGCGGAAGCAGCAGAGACCGCAAAGGCGGAAGCAGCGAAGGCGGAAGCAGCGAAGGCAGAAGCAGCCAAGGCAGAAGCGGCGAAGGCAGACGCGGCGAAAAAGGAAGGCGAAGCGGAAAAGAAGGATCCTGATGCAGCCGAGGCAGAAAAAGCAGAGCAGGAGAGACTGAAAGCAGAACAGGAAAAACAGAAGGCGGAGCAGGAAAAGAAGAACGCTGAGCTGCTCGAAGAAAGTCGCCGCATCACATCCGAGAACGCAAAGAACACGGCAGCGGAATACGAGCAGGTCATGAGGAAACTGACGGAGATTGGCTCAGCGGCGAGCGAAGCTCGGGTGCCCCTCGCCGCTGAACTGCTGAACAATCCGCGTCAGGCGTTCATGGCTTCGTATGCTCTCGGTCAGCAGACCGAAGCTTCGGCATGGGGGAAACCTGTGATCGAAGCGGCAATGGCCCACTCCAATTCGAACATCCGGGATCTCTTTGAACGGTTCGTACCGGAAGAGAAGAGAATTCAGAGACTGGGTGACCAGTTTGATCCTCATCCGGTTCTGGAAATGACAGGTGATCCGGAACGTGGACGTCTGCTGTTCCTTGGAAACGGATCGCAGTGTCGCAACTGCCATCGTGTCCGTCAGGAAGGCGGCCTGCTGGGTCCTGAGCTGACGGAGATTGGAAAGAAGCTCAAGCCCGAGGAGATTCTGGATTCGCTTGCGGAACCATCTCGCCGCATCGATCCGAAGTACATACCGCACACTCTGCTGGCGACTGATGGTAAGCAGTATAACGGGATTCTTGTCGAAAAAACGGCTGATCAGGTGGTGATGAACGTCCTTCAGGGATCGGAGACTCAGCAGGTTCGAATTCCGGCTGCGGAAGTGGAAGAGCTGATCCCGCAGACGAAATCGCTCATGCCGGATCGTCTGCTGAAAGACTTTACCGCGCAGCAGGCTGCGGACCTTCTGTCGTATCTTTCATCACTGAAGTAATGCCCGAATGGAAAACGCTGCGAATGTTTTTGGGAGCGGAACGGCGAAAGCCGTCCGGTGATTTCGGTCTGACGCATCGGTGGGCTCGCCCCCACCCGCTCGAATACAGGTGCAGGCTGCTGAGAGGATGATGTGATGGTCAAGCTGCGGCATCTGGCCATGCGGTGCCAGAATCTTGAACGGTCTCGGGACTTTTACGAAAAGGTCTTTGGATTTCATTTTGTCGGATGGCGTCCTCAGGGCGACAGCCTGGATCTGAGCGACGGTGTCAATAATATTACGCTTCTTCAGTATTCCGGTCCGTCCCGATCAGCTGCATTCGAAGAAGGGACTGAGTACATTCACTTTGGCGTCATCGTGGACGAAATCGAGGAATGCTGGACTCGCTGCCAAAAGTGGGGAGCCCGAATCTCCAAAGACGACGTCAAGGATCGTACGGACGTGAATCCGAATACTCCCCCGGAGCGGTCATTCAAGGTGCTCGATCCGGATGGGAATGTGATTGATGTGACGGCCGATCAGAACGAGTGGCGCGGTGTCACGGTGTAGATCGCATTTGAAAACCGGGACAGGCACTCTTTCGATTGTCAATTTTTCAGGCAATCCAGTTGCAGATTTTTCAGGCAAACACTGCGTTCGTCGGGAGCCAGTCCCGGTTTAGAAACCACCTGTAGTTCCTGACAGTGAATGGTCTGTCTGATGGCACTGAAGATCGCTTGTCCTTCCTGTGGCGGCAGTATGACGTTGAAAACCGTCAAGGCCGGGCGTTTCAAACTGAACTGCCGTGAGTGTCAGGCACCTTTTGCGCTGCAGATTTCCGAGGACGATCCGCCTCGGATTCGAGTTCGTTCAATCGATGAAACCGGACAGAAGGCGTCATCAGAAAAGCCTGATGTGACTGCTCAGCCAGCTCCGAAGAAACCACTGAATGCCCCGAATCCAGCGAAGCCAGGCAACTCTGCGACCGGGGCGGTTTCGAGTGATGATCAGTCGGCATATGCGGAAACAATGGCGGCGACATCCATCGGCGCTGATGTCTCATCACCGGGGAATCCGTCGGAGGTCGACACGCGAGCCGCCAGCACGCGAAGAAGTTCACCTCCGGAACAGAATACAAACAAGCGGCAGGAAACGGCCGGCAATTCTGAACATACTCAGCCTCGTCAGGCGGGTAAATCTCGAAGTTCCTCTGCGCCGTCGGAGTCCGAGGCCGGTTCGTCGCGAGTGCTTGGTGGTTATCGAATACTGTCTGAACTGGGTCGCGGTGGCATGGGTGCGGTCTATCTGGCTCGCCAGCTGTCACTCGCACGAAACGTCGCCTTGAAGACAATTCAGGCTCACTGGGCCGAGAACCCACGCGTGATCGCAAGGTTCATCCGGGAAGCCTACGCTGCCGCACAGCTGACTCACCACAATGTGGTTCAGATCTATGATCTCGGGGAAGATCAGGGAACCAACTTTTTCAGCATGGAGCTCATCCGTGGGCAGTCACTGGAAGACATCATTCGCCAGAAAGGCCGACTTCCGACTCGCGAAGCCATCACCTGTATCCTGCAGGCCGCTCGCGGTCTGCGTTATGCTCATGATAACGGCATGGTTCATCGGGATGTCAAACCTGCAAATCTGATGCTCAGTGATGACGGGCTGGTGAAGGTCGCCGATCTGGGACTTGTGAAGACATCAACGCCTTTTGAAGATGACGCGGATGGCGATGAAGATCGCAGCGTTATGAGAGCCTCTGCCAATTCCAAAGTCACCGGCATTGGTTCGGCCATGGGCACTCCTGCCTATATGTCCCCCGAACAGGCTGACGATGCGGCGCAGGTCGACCATCGAGCCGACATCTATTCGCTGGGGTGCACGTTCTTCGCGCTGCTCACAGGGAAGCCGCCGTTCACTGCGGGAAGCGCCGTCGAGGTGATCACGCAGCATCGAACGAAGCCGGTCGTCCGTCAGGGTGCGCTCGCGGCCGACGTGCCGGAGGAAGTCGGTCGAATTCTCCGAAAGATGACCGAGAAAAAACCGGAGGAACGCTATCAGAATCTCGGAGACGTGATTCAGGATCTTGAACGGTGCCTGGAACAGGGAAGCGGAAATGATCGCCGCAACTCCGTTGAACGTGCTGAGTCGCTGCAGAAGGCGGTTCAGGGATTTCTGAACGTCCCGGCCGCGAAGCTCCAGTCGATCGCGCCGATGGTGCTCATCGGTGTCTCGCTGCTGTTGACGGTGATCACGTTCTGGATCTCCTGGAAACTGATGGTATCGGTACTTCTGGGCGCCGCTGCAGCTCCACTGTTTGCCACGCTGATCTCGGGAACGCTGCACGGCAGCAGTCCCGTGGCGGATCGGCTTCGAAGCCTTTTCTTCGGGGCCTCCTGGAAAGACTGGGTCCAGTGGACCGCCGGAAGCATTCTGCTGCTGGCACTCGCGTTCCTGTTCGGAATGATGGGATACTTCGTACTGGCGATCTTCTACGCGGCTGGTCTGGGGATCCTTTACTATGTGATCGTTGAGAAACCACTGCGAGCTCAGCGTGAACCTTTCGTGAGCTCAGTGGAATCACTTCTGAAAGAACTTCGGCTTTCAGGGATGTCAGAAACAGCAGTTCAGTTGTTTGTGTTTGACAAATCCGGACGCAACTGGGAAGAAGTTTATTCTACCCTGTTTGGTTACAACGACATGCGGCGTCAGCGAAAGCTGATGCAGGAGTACAAGCGACTGGAAGGGAAAAACCAGAGCGGCCGAATGAGAGACATCGTGGCCGATCGTCTGGATGTGCAGATCGAACAGCAGAAGCAGCGTCATGATGAGCGGATGCTTGAGAAACTTGAGCGACAACGCCTGAAGTCCAGAGGCTTGAGCGACGCCGATGCACGTCGTCAGGCGTCCGAACTCGCGGCAACGATGGTCGGAACGGCCACCGAAATCCGCCGCTCCATGGCTGACTTTTCGCTCGACGCCGGAAGTCAGCAGGCGGTCGCTCACCGTGAACGCATACGCAACATGCTCGCACAGGCGAGAACCGGAAAGGTGCAGTCCGGCGGGTTTCGGATGCGCAACGGACTGGCGTGGCTGCTACCGGGTGCGATGTTTCGATTTCTTCTGGGAGCATCGCTGCTCGTTCTGTGCGGACTGTGGGCGAGAGAAAACGACCTGCTGACGTCAGAGAAACTCCAGCAGGCTGTTGAAGTCGCGAAGGAAATCAAGAGTTCCGAAGGGAAGCCGGATCTGGCTGCTCTTCAGAACCGAATCGGCGACCAGAAGGTGACAAAGCCGCTGTCACTCCCGGTGATCGGATCTTATTTCAACAGTTTCGCTCCGGGAGTGATCGGTTTGTTCGTAGTGCTATCAGCCGCAATCTCCGGCTGGAAAATGAGCATCCCCGCAATCGCGGCGGTTGGAGTCACGCTGATGCTGCATCAGATGGTGTCTCTGCCGAAACTGGGAACGTTTGAAGCAGGGCCGTGGATCAGCGCCGCTGCCGGTTTTCTGATTCTCGCGATCGGCGGGTTTCTGTTTCGACGCAGATAAAGCGGCGAATGACCGCTTTCCGGCGTTTCAGGGGCAGACCCATTCCGCCTCGAAACTTCGTGACAGTGTCGCCGTCGATGGAGCAGAATCCGGCCGTTGGACGAGCTGGTTCGGGTAACGAAACCGAGCTCTTCGGTTGCCGTCTCGATCCAGTTGCAACCATTCGATATCAGACACGGTGTAAATCAAAACTGCAAAATGACACCGCCCGGGTTCGATTTCTGAACGCTCCGGAATGCGTCCCCGAACGGATTCCGGCAGATTGTCATCGGGATCGTCTGCCGGCGTGCCCGGTGGTTGTGGAGCGAGGTACGATCGCAGCGATTCTGGCGGACTGATTTCCCAGAGCCGATCGGCCTGCGGCGAGTCGGTGTCCACGGAAACGTGCCCGGAGACCTGCAGCTGAACAGCGGATGCATGGTCATAGAAGAGCAGCGAAGCATCGGGATTCATTCGAATCTGCGCGACCTTCGGGGATCGGAGATCAGTGTGGAAAAACAGTCGGCGATCATGCGGGATCACATCGCGTAGAACGATGGTTCGCTGACGCATCGATTTCCCAGCCTGAGTCGCCAGAACGGGCAGTCTCCAGCCGTGATTGCGTTCGGTGCAGGCTGTTTTGAGCAGAATCCAGAGATCGGATTCGATCGTCCCGAGACTGTTTTTGTCGGTGAAACCTGAATTCATGGCATGGTCATAATTGCAAAAAGAGTGGCAGTGCTTTGTCACACCTTGATTTCCGGGGTCGTCATTCCCGCGCAGGCGGGAATCCAGTGCCCCAGTGTGGATTACCGCCTGCGCGGGAATGACACAAGACGCCGGTTTCAGGGTCTGAAAATTCAGAAGGAGATTTCTCGCCGGATGCGGAGGACTGCCCGGAAACGGCGGAATTGATGGATGATGGAAACTCCCCAGTCAAAATGAAACGATTCCCGATTCGCATTTCTGCAGTTCCGGGCATGTTCCGGAGAAATGACTCGCTGTTCCGCAACAATGCGGGTATCCTTCGGCAAAGCAGAGTCCGTGCGAGTGACACGGGGACCACGGGACCGTTCCGCAATTCGTTGCAGCAGCAGCGGTAAAGCGGCAGTTTCGATCTCTGCTGATGAGCGTGTTTTCGGACGTTCATCCTGCCGGTCAGCCGGGTTTTGTGATCAGTGACATATTGTTCACTGAGAATTCCGGAGACTGCATTGATGCTTCTGTTGTCGTTCCGGCTGTGACAGCAGAGTCCGGAAATGTCTGTCGCTGCAGGCGGGCATTGAATCCATCGTGCAGAAATCGTCAGTTCCAAGAATTGATGTTCCATCAGAGCCTGGCCTGAAGCACGTATCCTGCAGAATCCCGTTTGACGGATGTTCCGATTTCCCGGCTGACCTATTCCAGCCCGTTAGCAAAAAAGTACCCATGACAGAGATTGTGACCGAGCCTGATTTCCTTTCGCTTCACCTGACTGAGCCTGTGCAGAAGGCCGTCGAAGGCAAGGGTTATACCATTCCGACGCCGATTCAGGCTCAGACGATTCCGTGTCTGCTCGAGGGACGCGATGTGCTCGGGCAGGCCTGCACCGGCACCGGAAAGACGGCCGCATTTGCATTGCCGCTCCTGTCACGTCTCAATCCGGAAAGTCGTGATCCACAGGTGCTGGTCCTTGCTCCGACGCGCGAGCTGGCCATTCAGGTCGCGGCATCGTTTTCTGAATACGGACGCTATGTCCGAGGCCTGAACGTCGTGCCGATTTACGGTGGTGCCTCCTACTACAATCAGATCAAGGATCTGAAACGCGGTGCGCAGGTGGTTGTCGGAACCCCCGGGCGTGTGATGGACCACATGCGGCGAGGGACACTGAACCTGAGCGGACTGAAATGCCTGGTCCTTGACGAAGCAGACGAAATGCTGCGGATGGGATTCGTGGATGACGTTCGCTGGGTACTGGAACAGATTCCCGCAGAACGACAGATGGCATTGTTCTCTGCCACAATGCCCGAACCGATCCGAAAGATCGCCAACGAACACCTGCGCAATCCCGCCACGATCACGATCAAGTCGGCCACTTCGACGTCATCAACGATTCGGTCGCGATACCTCGTGGCTCCGTTTCGTGAAAAGAACTCTGCTCTGATTCGAATTCTGGAAACAGAAACGACAGACGGCGTGATTGTGTTTGTTAAGACTCGCGAAACAACGCTCCGCGTGGCTGACGTGCTGCTCGAACACGGCTTCTCAGCCGTTGCCATCAACGGCGACATCGCTCAGCGACAGCGCGAATACACGATCGAACAGCTGAAATCCGGAAAGCTCGACGTGCTCGTGGCGACCGATGTGGCGGCTCGCGGGCTGGATGTTCAGCGAATCAGTCATGTGATCAATTACGACATTCCGCACGACTCCGAAGCCTGGGTTCACCGGATCGGTCGAACGGGCCGTGCTGGTCGGCAGGGTGAAGCCATCCTGTTTCTGACACCGGCAGAACGCCGGCACCTGAAAGGGCTCGAACGAGACACTCGGCAGCGAATTGCGGAGATGGAATTTCCGTCTGCAGCAGCCGTGAACGCACGACGTCGTACCGACTTCCGAAAGAAGATCGCGGATGCCGTGGCTTCACCTGCAGCTGCTCAGTTTCAGTCACTGCTCGCAGAGGTCCAGGAAGAATCCGGAAAGACCGTGCAGGAGATCGCTGCTGCTCTGGCAGTGCTGGCATTCGGTGACAAACCGTATCTGCCCGAAGATCCACGACGACCGGAACGACCTCCGGTTCATGGTCGAACCGGAGACACTCGTTCTTATCGCGATCATTCACGGGACTCTCATTCGGGAGATCGTTTTGGTGACCGTCGTCGGCCGGAGCGAGTCAATCGTGACCATCGAGGCCCGTCGAGCGGCCCGGCGCCTGAACCATTGGCATTTGAGCATCGTCGCCCTGTGCATCCGGACCTGCCGCGAACGGCTCCATCCCATGCCGCCGGCAATCCCACACAGTCAATGCCATTTTCACCTGCAGCACAAATCCCCTCGGCAGCTGCAATCCCGTCGGCACCAGTGACGCCGGGAATACCAGCGGCAGCGAGCTCTGAGGCCCCGAGCTTCCAGGCCCGTCCACAGGCACCTCCTGTCCGACAGCCGGAACATGCCGGCCCGGATCGATTCACTGGTGAACGCCAGCGTCCTCCACGTGAACGCCGCCCCGCTCAATCGAACGAAGTCGGAATGGAAACATTCCGAGTTGAAGTCGGACACGAACATGGTGTTCAGCCCGGGAATATTGTTGGAGCGATTGCCAACGAAGCGGGGCTGGATTCTCGAAACATCGGCCGCATCCAGATTCGAGGCGACCACAGTCTCGTGGATCTGCCCGAAGGGATGCCTCGTGAAATCTTTCGCGGTCTGAAGGAAGTCGTTGTCCTCGGGCGGCATCTCCGCATCTCCCGCATGGAAACTCCCGGACCAGGATTTCGCAGACCGGAACGTCGTGTTGCATCCGGAAAGCGGCCCGGCAATCAGTCGTCGTCCGGAGGATCACATCCACCATTCTCCGGCGCTGGAAGTGAAGGCAGAACTCGACGAGGTCCATCACCGCGTCCTCGTACCGGTGCCGCAGGTCCTCGACGTCCGCCTCGTCACGGTTAATTTTTCGGTCGCGAAATGACTGAGTTTTCTGGCGCCGCTGTGGTCTGCATTCCGGTTATACTGGAACCTGCGCAAAAGTTCTGATACGACACTCGACGGTCATCCGACGAATGCATCCATATCCGGAGACCTGATTTGCTGTTTGGTTCGTGTCTCAACGGAAGCGATGGCTATGCAGAATTCCGTCAGATGTTTCAGTCGCAA
Source organism: Planctomyces sp. (assembly GCA_046345315.1). Lineage (GTDB taxonomy): Bacteria > Planctomycetota > Planctomycetia > Planctomycetales > Planctomycetaceae > F1-80-MAGs062. Next base: position 51,621 of record JBKDKA010000022.1, on the reverse strand, counting down.
TCGGTGGTTCGGTCTGTTCGCTGATGTCGGCATCGTGTTATTGCTCACCGCAGCCGTTGGGTTCGGGAGTCGTACATGCGCAGCTGACAAACCGGTCTCTTACGCCGGGCAGGTCGCACCACTGCTGAAAAAGTATTGCTCGGGATGTCACTCCGGAGCTGACGCGGAGAGCGGCCTGTCGTTGACTACAGTTGGCGGAATACGAACCGGCGGAAAAAGCGGTCCGGTCCTGAATGAAAAGTCTCCCGCGGACAGTCTGCTGCTGCAGGTACTTCTCTCCCGTGGTGATGATCAGATGCCCCCGGCGGATGAGCCGCAGCCGAACGAAGCCGAACGAAACACGATTCAGCACTGGATCAACTCAGGCGCTGTGTTTGATGGATCCGCTAAAGAGATCCTGTCGCTGCCGCAGGTTCCTGTCACTGTAAGCCATGTGACTTCGCCGGTATTCGCTCTGGCGGTGCAGCCTGTGAACCGCAACTCCGAAGCTCAGAACGGTGTTGTCACGGGAACCTTTAAGCGATTGAATTTTTTTCGCGAGAACAGTTTCCCTGACGGCCGAAAAACAGAATCTGAAACAGACAAAAGCGACCTCACGAATGCGGCACCGACAGCGACCTTTGAAGTCGCTGACGGCAAGGTTCTTGATCTTTCCGTTTCTGGTGAGGAAATTCTGGTGGCGACGGGCATCCCGGGGTTTTCGGGCCGAGCCATCCGATTCCGTGCAGCGGACGGTCAGGTTCTGCAGGAGTATTCGGGGCATTCGGATGTTGTCTACGCCGCGGAGTTTTCTCCGGATGGGCGACTCGTCGTGACCGCAGGCTACGACCGAAGGATCCGCATCTACAACACGGAAGATGGCCAGCTTCAGCGTGAACTGACCGGACACAACGGCGCGATCTTCGATGTCACATTCAGTCCGGATGGTCAGCTGGTTGCAAGTGCCAGTGCGGATGCAACCGTGAAGGTCTGGAGCGTTGCGACCGGGGAGCGGCTCGACACGATGAGCCAGCCGCTGGCGGAACAGTATTCAGTGATCTTCAGTCCGGATGGCAGGACTGTGCTTGCCGCAGGAGCCGACAGCCGCATTCGTCGGTGGAAGCTGGAGTCACGCAACACGGTGACGATCAATCCTCTTCTGGATGCTCGGTTCGCTCATGAAGGCACCATTCGACGACTGATTGTTTCCGACGACGGTCAGCTGCTGGCGACATCAGCCGAAGATGGCACGATCAAGACATGGCGTGCCGACGATCTGACGGAGCTCTCCGTGGATCGCCTGAAGACGGGATTCGCATCAGCACTGGCATTTGCTTCGAGCAACACTGACGGGAGACAGCTTCTTGCGGGAATTTCGTCCGGGTCCGTACTGCGATACACAGTTCCCGATCCCACCAGTGCAGAAACAGCGTCACTCGAACAGAAACCACATCCCGAAACTTCGGCATCCGTGCCCTCCCAGCAGCAAAGCCCGGAAGTGCTCGCGGAGATGACCGAAACTGAACCGAACGATCGCCTTGAGATCGCTCAGGTCGTGTCATTTCCATCCGTTGTTTCCGGGGTCATCCACTCAGCGGGTACTCAGCCGGTGACTTCCACTGCAAAGGATTCAGCATCCGCAGTTGATGTCGACTATTTCAAGGTAGCCGCCAGCGCCGGGCAGCAGATGGTTCTGGAAATTCATGCCGCGCGTGACAAATCGCCGCTGGATTCAAAGATTGAAGTACTGACGGCCGATGGCAAACCGGTGCTGCATCGAAAGTTGCAGGCAATCCGTGATTCTTACTTTACGTTTCGCGGTAAAGACTCAGTCACCGTCGATGACTTTCGGATGTTCAACTGGCAGGAAATGGATCTGAATCAATATCTCTACGCAGACGGCGAAGTCATGCGACTCTGGCTGTACCCGCGAGGCCCGGACTCGGGCTTCAAGGTCTATCCGGGGTTCGGCCAGCGTTATACGTATTTCGGAACCACTGCAACGGCTCATCCACTGCAGGGGCCGGCGTTCATCGTGGTTCCGTACGAACCGGAAGAGCGTATCGTTGAAAACGGCCTGCCGGTATTTCCTGTCTACTATGAAAACGATGATGATCCGTTGAGAGAAAACGGTACCGACTCACGAATGATCTTTCAGGCTCCCGCTGACGGTGACTACGTTGTCCGCGTGACCGACGCGCGTGGATTCTCCGGAAGTGACTTTCGTTACAAACTCACGCTGCGAACACCACGCCCTGACTTTCAGGTGGTGATGGATACCCAGAAGGTCTCAGTGTTTCAGGGAACCGGTAAAGAGCTCACGCTGACGGCAACTCGAATTGACGGTTATGAGGGTCCGATAGAAATCGTCGCTGAGAACCTTCCGGAAGGGATATCAGCATCGTTACCCACGGGGATTCAGGCGGAACAGAAGCAATGCTTCATTAGTCTGAATGCCGCGCCGAACGCAGGGCAGCCCTCCGCGGACATGGTGAAGCAGATCCGATTTCTGGCGAAGGCTGTGATCGCCGGGCGTGAAGTCGTTCATGAAATCGGCGGGCTGACCGAGCTGACGGTTTCCGAGAAACCCAAAGTGCAGCTCACAATTCATACTCCCGAACAGGCCGCCGCAGGAGACTGGTCTCCTGCAGCCGAGCTGACTGTTTACGCGGGTGAGATTTCGCGAGCCGTCGTGCGTTCTCAGCGAAATGACTTTACCGGCCATATCGAAGTGGGTAAAGAAATGGCGGGAAGGAACATGCCGCACGGAGCTTTCGTCGACAACATCGGGCTCAACGGACTCATGATTCTGGAAGGTCAGAACGAGCGAGAGTTCTTCATTCGGGTGGCATCATGGGTGCCGGAACAGAGTCGAACATTCTTTCTGAAATCGAATGTCGACGGGATCACTTCACACCCGGTCGTGCTTAACGTCCGCAAACGACCGTCAGACGATGCAGATGCACTTCGGACCGCCGGACGGTAACCGGCCGATTGATCACGATTCGTACCATGAACCGAGCGGATCGGTGGTTGACGAATCACGGCCATCCTGCTGTTCGTGAACTCGCCGGTCAAGATACGCCTGAAGCAGCACCTGCGCCGCGAGCTTGTCGAGCCGGGCCTGACGCTGCTTCTTGGTCATTTCCGCCTGCAGCAGAAGCGATTCTGCCTGTGCCGAACTGAATCGTTCGTCCTGAAACGTCCATGGGAGCTGAAGCAGTGTGCCGAGCCATTCCGCATACTGACGCGCTTCTCGTGACTTTTCGCTTTCGTCACCGCTGAGATGAATCGGAAGGCCGACAACGAGACCGACCGGGCGAAAGTCTTCGGCAAGACGGCGGAAAAATCGCGAATCGGCGACGACGCTCTGACGCTGGTAGTTCTGAAGCGGACTGGCGTACTTCTGGTACATATCGCACACCGACACTCCGACACGTTTTGTACCGTAATCAATTCCGAAGAGGACTCCGGTAGCGGGAAACTCCTCGCTCGACGGACCGGCCCCAGTGTTCATGGAAACTTTCCCTAAAAAAACGCCTGACAAAACCGGGACTGGCTCCCCCCGCAGCTAAAAACGCTCAGCCCCCCGGAAGAAGGGAGCCTGTCCCGATCTTGTCAGAGCCTCGAGATTGATCACTCTGTCTTCATGCGTTTCTTTGCACGCTGCTGCACTTCCACAGGAACCGTTTTCAGCAGCTGTTCGATCACATGATCCGAAGTCATTCCCTGACTTCCTGCGGAAAAACTGGTCATGATGCGGTGTCGAAGCACCGGTCCGGCGACTGCACGAATGTCATCCGTGGTGACGTGAAAACGCCCCTTCAGCAATGCATGAGCTCTTGCGCCGACGATCAGATGCTGCCCGGCTCGCGGACCAGCTCCCCAGGAGACCAGTTCCCGAACGAACGGCGGCGCTTCCGGTTCTGCGGGACGAGTCGCACGAACGAGATCGCGGGCGTACACGAAGATGTGATCCGCACAGGGAACTTTCCGAACCAGATCCTGCAACATCTGGATCTGTCGCCCCGTCAGCACCGGTGCCAGCGAAGGGCGTTCATTTCCTGTTGTCTGTTTCAGAATCTGAAGTTCCTCATCTGCCGTCGGATATCGCACCACGATGTTGAACATGAACCGATCGAGCTGTGCTTCCGGAAGCGGATAGGTGCCTTCCTGTTCGATTGGATTCTGAGTTGCCAGCGTGAAAAAAGGGTCCGGCAGGGGATACGTTTCTGATCCGGCGGTGACATGACGCTCCTGCATCGCCTCCAGCAGAGCAGCCTGAGTCTTGGGTGGCGTGCGGTTGATTTCGTCCGCCAGAAGGATATTGGTGAAAATCGGACCACGAAAGAAACGGAACGACCTTCGTCCGGTCTCCGGGTCATCCTGCAGTACATCGGTTCCCGTGATGTCCGATGGCATCAGGTCCGGCGTAAACTGAATCCGTCGAAACGAGAGCTGCAGGATGGAAGCAATGGTGCTGCACAGCAGTGTCTTTGCCAGACCGGGGACACCGACAAGAAGACAATGACCGCGGCAGAACATTGCGATCAGAAGCTGTTCGACAACTTCATCCTGACCGATGATCACCTTGGCGATTTCCTGCCGCATTCGCTGGCAGGCGGCGTTGAGACCACGAATGGCCTGCTCTTCCAGCTGCTCCCGGGAATCTGCCGGTCGTTCGGATGGTGAAGGTGGATCGTTTCTGGTCGTCATTTCAGAATCGGACACAGCTGTCCGACGATTTCAGGGATTGATCAGCTGTTTGAATTGCGTGAAAGCAATTCGTTCGTCAGCATTGAACCGAAGAAATGCCTCCAGTGCGAGCCGCACGACACATCCTGATCGCAGATTTTCACGACAACATCCAGAGCACACTCACGGGAAGCACACCAACATGGCGTCTGTCAGATATCTGATTTTTGATGTGGAAGCGGTCGGCGACGGGGAACTTGTGCGACGAGTTCGATATCCCGACGAAGAAATGACGCCTCGCGATGCCATCGAGCGTTATCGAGGCGATCTACTCAAGGATACCGGGAAGGACGTTCTGCCCCCCACATTTGTGCTGCCAATTTCTGTCGCCGTCGGAAAGGTGACGGACAACTTCGAACTCCAGGAGATTACCGTTCTGGATGCCCCGGAGTTCCGACCTCAGGAGATTGTGCGGCGGTTCTGGCAGGGCTGGATGCACTATGGTCGCCCGACGCTGGTGACGTTCAACGGCCGCGGCTACGATCTGCCGGTGCTGGAATTCGGAGCGTTTAGATACGGAATCAGCGTTCCGGCATGGTTCAATGTTGAATCGCGTTCCTTTGAACAGTCCCGGAATCGTTACAACACGGATGCTCATCTGGATCTTCAGGATTTCTTTTCAAACTTCAGTGCTGTTCGAATCAGTGGTGGCCTGAACCTGCTGGCCAATCTCATTGAGAAACCCGGAAAATCCGGAATCGATGGCTCACAGGTTCAAGGTCTCTACTTTGACGGACATGCCGATCAGATCAACGACTACTGTCGATGTGATGTTCTCGATACCTACTTTGTGTTTCTGAGGAGCCGTGTACTGATCGGACGGCTGACCTCAGAGGAAGAACAGGAGCTCATTCAGAAGACTCGGGAGATGCTGGAACAACAGGCCCCGGAACATCCGGCCTATCAGCACTACCTGAAATTCTGGGATGCTCGGATGCAGTCGCCCGGCTTGAACGGGGATCGAAGAGACGAGATGTGATTCTTGTGTGCCACTGGCTATGCCAGTGTTTTCTGTTGGTTCGAAAACCTGGCATAGCCAGTGGCGGTGTTTTGCTTCACCGGACGGCGAGAGCATTGTCAGTCATGAAATGATGAAAGACGAGAGGTGGTTCTTGTGTGCCACTGGCTATGCCAGTGCTGTTGGTTCGAGAACTCTGGGATAGCCATTGGTAGTGTTTTGCTTCACCGGACGGCGAGAGCATTGTCAGTCAGGAAATGATGAAAGACGAGATGTGATTCTTGTGTGCCACTGGCTATGCCAGTGCTGTTGGTTCGAGAACTCTGGTATAGCCAGTGGCGGTGTTTTGCTTCACCGGACGGCTTGCGCCGTTCCGCTGTTTTTTACACGATGTCTTGATTATGCAGCTGAATAAAGGACGGCTGAATCCCGATGACTGATGAATCAAAGATGACAGAGAATGCTGGGTTTCCGGGGTTTCCGCAGACGCGCATGAGGCGGAACCGACGCACAGACTGGTCGCGTCGAATGGTCCGGGAGTCTCGATTGTCGGCTGATGATCTGATCTGGCCGGCGTTTGTAATTGAAGGACGAAACACGTCGGAACCCGTTGCTTCGATGCCGGGTGTTTCGCGATATTCCATCGACCTCTTTGTCGAACAGGTACGAAAAGCCGTGGATCTGGGGATTCCGGCTGTTGCAATTTTTCCGGTGACTCCTCTGCAGAAGAAAACACCTGACGGAGAGGAATCACGCAATCCGGAGAATCTGATCTGTCGAGCGATCCGAGCTGTGCGGGAAGCCGGCATTTCGGTCGGACTCGTGGCAGACGTTGCTCTGGATCCGTACACGAGTCATGGTCAGGACGGGCTCGTCCGTGACAACTACGTCGTCAACGATGAGACACTCGATGCGCTCTGCCGCCAGGCGGTCGTTCAGGCCAATGCGGGCTGCGACATCATTGCTCCTTCTGACATGATGGATGGTCGGATTGGTGTGATCCGTCGAGCACTCGATGCCGCCGGACATCAGAACGTTCAGATCATGTCCTATGCAGCGAAGTACGCGTCTGCGTTTTACGGACCGTTTCGGGATGCTGTCGGTTCTGCAAAGAATCTGGGTTCCGGTGACAAACGCACGTACCAGATGGATCCTGCGAACACCGACGAAGCCGTTCGGGAAGTGGCTCTGGATATCAGTGAAGGTGCCGACATGGTCATGGTCAAACCCGGCATGCCGTATCTGGATATCGTTCGCCGAGTGAAGATGGAGTTTGGAGTACCGACGTTTGCTTATCAGGTCAGCGGCGAATACGCCATGATCTGTGCTGCTGCAGCGAATGGCTGGCTGAATCGGGAAGCAGCGATGATGGAAAGCCTGATGTGCTTTCGGCGAGCCGGTGCGGACGGGATTCTGACGTATTTTGCGATCGAAGTGGCGGAGCAGCTCCGTCAGAAACATTGAGGCTGGCAACGATTCGTCAGTATTCCGGGTCGCTTTATACGGGGGAGTTTCCCGGTAATCAGGTCTGTAGGGTGTGACCAGCGAAGCGCAGGCACACCTTCCCGGACACTATCGTCGCTTTGCATCGGTGTGCCTGCGCATTGCTTGTCACACACTGCGGCTGATGGCAGTTTGAAATTGTGCGCCGCCGGGGTAGTTTCCCGGGAATCAGTTGTGCAGGCGATCAGACGCGATATCATCAGGAAACCGTACTCCCGTTTCACAACCCGCCGAAAGTCTCCGCTATGGCCTCCGGAAAAACGACTCGCCGCAGTTTCATTGCTCAGAGCACCGCTGCCTGCGGAGCTGCAATGGCTGCTCCTGCTGTTCTTTGCGCCGCAACTCGAGCCAGTCAGCTCAATGTCGCCTGCGTTGGCGTCAACGGAATGGGCTGGGCGGATCTGTCCAGTGTGGGGAGTCATGCAGGCGTCCGGTTTGTGGGGTTCTGTGATGTTGACAGCAATCGCTTCGAAAAGGTCGATGCCGCGTTTCCGGGAGTCACTCACTTCGCTGACTATCGCCAGATGTTTGCTGACATCGGCAAGTCGATCGATGCTGTGATCGTGTCCACTCCCGACCATATGCATGCTCCCATTGCCATGATGGCCATGAAAATGGGCAAGCACATCTACTGCCAGAAACCACTGACGCACACCGTGTGGGAAGCTCGCCAGATGCGCCTGATGGCCGACAAGGCCGGCGTGATCACTCAGATGGGCAACCAGATTCATTCCAACGCTGAGTATCGTCGCGGTGTTCAGCTGATTCACAATGGTGCCATCGGCAAAGTCAAGGAAGTGCATTCGTGGGTCGGCGTCAGCGGTCGTCAGCACAGCGGATTCACTGAGCGTCCACCGGAGGCGCCGGTTCCAGTGAATCTGAATTGGGATCTCTGGCTGGGAGCAGCTCCAGTGCGGCCGTTCGCCGAAAAGGCATACCACGCATTCAACTGGCGTGACTGGCAGGATTTCGGTTCAGGAGCCATGGGTGATTTCGGATGCCATATTCTGGATCCGGTGTTTGGCGCTCTGGAACTGACGGCACCGACGTCGATTCGTGCGGAACATGCCGGTACGAATCAGGAAGTCTGGCCAGGGGCAGAAACAATTACGTTCGACTTTCCGGGCACTGCCAGAACGAGCGGCAGTTCAATCCGAGTCATCTGGCGCGATGGTGGTCTGAAACCGCCTCGTGAGCTGGCTCAGCTGCCGGACGGCATGGAACTGCCGCCGAACGGGTCGCTGTTTATCGGAGAAGAAGGAGTGATGCTGCTTCCGCATGTCGGGATGCCATCACTTTACCCGCAGAAGAAGTTTGAATCCTACGCGATCCCGGAGATCCCGGGTGGCAGCCATTGGCACATCTGGGTCGAAGCGGTACTGGCCGGAAAGAGAACGTCCGACGGATTCCATTACGCAGGTCCGCTGACGGAGGCTGTTCAGCTGGGCAACATCGCCGCAAGGTTGCCGGGAACCGAGCTGAAGTGGGACGCTGCTGCTCTTCGATTCACCAATCACGAACCGGCGAACACGCTGCTCACCAAAACTTATCGCGATGGATTCGGTGTTGAAGCGGTGACTGCTTAAGAATTAGCGGAAGGGCGCAAGCTCTCCGGTGAGTCCGCAGCATGAAATCGCCGGACGGCTTGCTCCGTGCCGCTGGGTTGGTATCCGGTTGCCGAGCGGATCCTTTGCCACGCAGAGAGTTGTGATGACGAGGGTGCTCGTTCTTGTTCCGACGGCGTTCGAGCTGAGGCTGCTGCGGCCTCGGATCGAGAACCTCGTTTCAGATACGCAGAGTGTCGTTGCGAACTGCGGATTCGGTCCGATCGCTGCCGGAATCAACACTGCTCGGCTGTTGCAGCAGCATCAACCTCGCCGCGTCATTCTTGCCGGCATCGCAGGAACGTTCCTCGAGCGGCTTGCGATTGGAACGGCCGCGTCTTTTTCACAGATCGGCTGTTACGGGATCGGAGCCGGCAGCGGATCGTCGTTCAAGACGGCGAGCGAACTCGGCTGGAACCAGTGGTCTGAATCGGATGAGATCAATCGTACCGGGATTGAGTGCCGCGGAGACGTCATCACACTCAGAAAGAGCCTCCAGCGATCATCTGCGGTCGTTGGTTCATCTGCAGTCGCTGATGACAACCGCAGCCTGATGCTTCTTACGGTCTGTGCGGCGTCGGCAGACGAGACGGACGCTTCCGATAAGCTCAAAAAGTTCCCGGACGCAGCTGCAGAAGATATGGAAGCGTGGTCAGTCGCGATGGCATGCTGTTTGAATGATACTCCTCTGACGGTCATTCGGGGAATCTCCAATGTGGCAGGAGTCAGGGACAAGACCCGGTGGAACATTGAAGGAGCTTTGACAGCCGTGGCGGACGTTCTGCTCAGTCAGCATGACACATTCGAGGGAGAGTAAATGTTGACGTCGATCCATCTCGGAATCTCCACCTGCCCGAATGATACGTTCGCTTTTCATGGACTGATGACGAAGAGCGTTGACTGGCGCGGACTGGATTTTCAGATTGAGCTGATCGATATCCAGCAGCTGAATGACCGGTTGTTCGCAGGTGAATTTGATGTTGCGAAAACCAGTTTTCATGCGGCACTGAAGCTGTCTTCGGAGCTGGGTGTGCTGCCTTCCGGGTCGGCGCTGGGATTCGGAGTCGGCCCGCTCCTGCTTTCAGCGCGCCCCGGCGACCGGCCTTCGAGTTCCTCGCAGGTTACATTGTGTCCCGGACACGATACGACCGCCGCACTGCTTTATCAGCTGTTCTATCCGCACACGACACAGATTCGGCACACCGTGTTTTCGGACATCATGCCGGAGTTGAAATCCGGGCACGCAGACTTCGGTGTCTGTATCCATGAGGGACGGTTTACGTGGCAGAACGAAGGGCTCGGACTGGTTGAAGATCTGGGCACTCGCTGGGAAAAGGAAACATCCTGTCCATTGCCTCTGGGAGGAATTGTTGCACGTCGTCAACTGGGACCAGAAACGATCTCGACCGTTCAGGCGGTCATCCACGACTCACTCCAGTTTGCACTGGCCGATCCGGACCGACCTCTTCCAACCATGAGACAATGGGCTCAGGAGTTTGACGACGATGTTCTGATGAAGCATGTCGATCTGTACGTCAACGACTGGACCGTGCAGCTCGGAGATACGGGGAGGATGGCTCTTCGAGAATTATCCCGCCGAGCAAAACAGACGGGACTTGTTCCGGAGAACGCAGCGGAACTCGAAGTGTTCTGAAGTCTCGCCGCTGGGGAACCAGAAAGGTGGCTTCAAAACCGGAACTGCCTCCCGACGAACGCGATATTTGTCCAGCAGACTCAGCAACGACAGGGGTGCCTGTCCCGGTTTCGAAATGTGCTTCAGGACATCCTCGGAAGGGCGAGGCTCCTGCCGAGCCGTGAACATGGGGGATGCCGATTGGTGCAAGCGGCTCAGCAGGAGCTTCGCCCTCCCGGAACATGCTCAGGTTCAACCTGCGGTCAGTCTTTTCACGGCGACATTGTCAGCCGGACTGACGCAAAGATACTTTTCGGCAGCGCTTGTGTGCCACTGGCTATGCCAGTGCTGTTGGCTGGAAAACACTTTTTTGTAACCAAGGGGCAGACATCATTTGATCGTTGACAGAGTCGAAGCGGCTCAGCAGGAGCTTCGCCCTCCCGGATCACGGAACATGCTCAGGGTCAACAGTGCGAACCCCATTTATTCCGTCGCAACGTGACAGTGGATGCAGCTCGATGTCAGGCTGCGATGGTCAATCCGATGAGCCTCCTCGCGCCACGGAGCCAGTTCACTGTGGCATTGTCGGCAGTCGAACCCGCGCTGCATGGCAGCTCGATGCACCTGACTGAAATGGCGGAAGCCAGGCTCGGGCTCCTCTTCTAATCTGTCCATGCTGTGACAATCGAGGCAGGACTGACCACTGGAACTCGCTCCAGTTTCGGACAAAGTTGCAGAAGACTCGGCTGCTGCGTTTTCAGCAGTCGACTGACGAAGCTCCTTGAGCACTGATCGCGCGGCGATTCGCCCGGTCAGAATGCATGGTCCCAGAAACGTTCCTTCCAGAGCCGCTTTCCCATTGATCCCTGCAAGCCCGGCGAGTTCTCCCACCGCGTAGAGCCCGGGGATCGGCTGATCCTTGCTGTTGACCACTCGAGCCTGAAGATCAATGGCCACTCCACCCATACTTTTACGCGTGAGAGGAAATGTCTGCATCGCATAGTAAGGTGGCGTCTGAATTTTCGGCGAAGCGCTGTTCGAAAAGTCCGGCTTGCCGACACCAAAACGACCGAAGTCGGCATCTTCGCCGGTCTCGACGAGCTCATTGTACCGCGCCACCGTGGCGGTCAGATTGTCAGCAGGTAAACCCGCAATGGCCGCAAGTTCTTCAAGCGTGTCAGCTCGGCTCACCAGTTTCGGATCCTGAAGGATCAGGCGATCGACCTTATCGAAGTCGCCCCAGTCGGTTCCGGAAACAATGAAATTATGTCGGTTCGCTTCATCGAAGATCACCCAGACGGTGACCTTGTCCTGTCGCAGCAGAGCTGGCATGACTTCCTTTGCCCAGCCATGGTCGTTTGCGAAGCGGCGTCCTTCGGAGTTCACGAGGATTCCGTAGAGATTTGTAACATTGAGCCCTTTATTCGTCCCGGGATATCTCGGGTCGGGCAGGCCGGAATAGTAGTTCCACTGATGGTCCATGTAGAAGAGCTGACCGCCGACAGACTCCGCCATCTGATGACCGAATCCAACCGAATTGATTCCGGATCCCGTCAGGATGCGGTCAGGAAATCGGAACTCCGCCGGCCAGAACCTTCGAACCATCTCCAGATTGTTTTGAAAACCTCCGGTCGCCAGAACGACGGCACGAGCACGAATCTGATCGGTCTTTCCGGTGCGCATATCGCGAGTTTCCACACCAGTGATACGATCACCGGTCCGGATGAGCTGTTCGACTTTGGTGTTCCATCGAAACTGAACTTTGTCGAGCTCAAGACATGCACGATAGATCGGTGAGACAAGTCCGATGCCCCGCCCTGTCGGCTGATGTTCTCGCGGTACGGAGTTTCCCTGAGATGCAACGACTCCGGAGAAACGAACACCGAGATCATTCAGCCAGTCGTAAATCTCGACGCGAGAATGGTCCACATAGTATCGCACCCATTCTGTCTTCGGATCTTCGCCCCAACGATGGAAATCTTCGAAGGCCAGCGCCGGCGAATCCTGAATTCCAGCAGACTTCTGCACCGGTGTGTCCACGATACTGACACTGCCCTGAGACATCACGGCATGCCCTCCGAACACTGACGCCATATCGACAACGGTCACCTGAACTCCGCTTCGACCCAGGTCGAGAGCCGTAGCCAGCCCGGAAATACCAGCACCCACGATGACGACATCTGAGGTGTCTGATTCATCGCCACCTGCTGTCGCTGGCTGTTGGGCGGATTTGGTTGGCGATGGTCCGGAAGCCTGCGCATCCCTGTGGCGAACCTGAGTCACTCCCGGAAGAAGCAACAGGCAGGACAGACACGTCAGTATCGTCAGGAACTTGATCGCAAACCGGATCAGCGGTCGACGCATTGACTGTTCGTCGGTCACAGAGTTCCCTCCAGCAGAAGACTCATTGTTCGACATACCGGGGTCTCCCGTCAGAGCACGTTATCAGGAATGACATCCCGGAAGTGTGACGTGAGACGCTCAATCACACCATTCAACAGACGGGTGATGTCATTGTGCCGCGAGTTTTCGAATGCAAAACATAACCGCGACTGGCTTCCGCCGAGAGTCTGAAGTCCATGTGAAAAGCAACTTCCGGGGGTACCTGTCCCGCGTCTGTTCGACCCACTTATTCTGCGAACAGTTTCCACTGGGACCTTGCGTCGGAAGATCGGGGGCTGATGAGATCCTTGACACTGAATACTTGTGCCACTAAACAAGTGTACTAATTCCCGCACCCCACAAGAGGAGAAAACGATGGTGTCGCTCAGAGAATCATTCACGGTGGCAATGCGTTCCCCGTTGACGTTTGTATCGGCGCTTGTCTGGATGTCTCTCGTGGCGACTGCATCAGCAGAGACGCCGATCGTTCCTCCCGATGCGAAGCTGGAGAAGATCTTTGAGACACGAGTGCTCACGGAAGGCGTGTCTGCCGGCCACGACGGCATGATCTATTTCAGTGAGATTACATTCTCCCATGTGGCCCGTGACAGTCAGGGAGCGATTGAAGCGGGACATATCTGGAAGTTCGATCCATCGACGGGCAAAACAACGATTTTCCGGTCACCAAGCGGCATGTCGAACGGCATCAAGTTTGACGCTGCGGGAAACATGATCGTCGCCGAGGGAGCTGACTTTGGCGGTCGACGCGTCACTCGGACAGACATGAAGACCGGAAAGACGCACATCATTGCGGGACTCTTCGAGGGTCGACCTCTGAATTCGCCGAACGACATCACGATCGACGAAAAGGGGAGGATCTACTTCAGCGATCCTCGGTATCTGGGTCACGAACCGATTGATCAGCCACTGGTTGGTGTTTACCGGATCGATCCGGATGGAAGCCTTCATCGAATCATTTCAGATGCCGGCAAAGCCAACGGTGTCTGTGTGTCTCCCGACCAGAAAACGCTCTACGTTGTCAGCAACGAAAACGGGGCGACTTCGATCGATCGACTGACTCGCGGCAAAGCGGAGCAGGCCGACAAAGTCGTGACTCCGCTTCGAAAAGGCCTGATGGCATTGATGGCCTACGACCTGGCGGCAGATGGGTCGGCAAAGTTTCGAAAGATTCTTGTCGATTATTTGCCGTACGATGGCCCGGACGGGCTGATCTGTGACAAGGATGGAAATCTTTACGTGGCTGTTCGCGCGGAGAATCGGCACGGTATCTGTGTCTACAACCCTGACGGCAAAGAGGTCGCATTCATCCCGACAGAAGTTCCGACCAATGTGTGTTTCGGACGCGGAAAAGATTCCAATCTGCTCTATATTACGGCGGGAACGAGTGTGTACCGTATTCGACTGAATCGAGAAGGGTATCAGCTTCCGTGATCGGAACCGGCCCGGATCAGGGACGATTGTCGACACTGGATTGATGCGAATGAATCCCTTCAGCCAGGCAACAGCGAGTGATGACTGAGACTATCGCGAAAGGACATTGAATGCTCACGGAACATCGTGCGTTTCGATCCCCGATGCCGCGCATCAGTCGATCTCGTTTCCTCACCGCCGGATCGCTTGCGTTTGGCGGCTTTGGCCTTCGTCAGCTTCTTCAGGCGGAAGAGCAGGCGGGGATCAGCCGGTCGCACAAGTCGGTGATTATGATCTATCTCACCGGCGGACCTCCTCATCAGGATATGGTGGACCTGAAGCCTGATGCTCCGGCTGAGATTCGCGGAGAATTTCAGCCGATCAGCACCAGCGTTCCCGGGATTCAGATTTCCGAACTGATGCCTCGCATCGCGGCATCGATGGACCGGTTTGCGATCATTCGATCGATCGTCGGGGCGGAAGAGCGTCACTCGTCGTTTCAGTGCGTGACGGGCCATCAGTTTCGGAATCGGCCGCAGGGCGGATGGCCGGAAATTGGTTCCGTCCTTTCGCGACTTCGTGGTCCCGTCGAGCCCGGTGTGCCGCCATGTGTGGATCTGTCCATGCCGATGGCTCATCAGCCATATAACCTGCCTGGTCCTGGTTTTCTGGGTGATGCTCATGCGCCATTCAAGCCCACGGGCGATGGCCTGCAGAACATGTCGCTCAACAGCATTTCGGTGGATCGCCTGCATGAGCGCAGTGCTTTGCTGACAGGGCTGGATCAGTTTCGTCGGAAAGCTGATGCGGTGCACGCTTCGGGAACTCTGGATCCACTGACGGAACGAGCTCTGGGAATTCTGACGTCCAGCCGCCTTCTGGAAGCGCTGGATCTGTCTCGTGAGGATGCATCAGTTCGAGAACGATATGGCAAGGACGATCCGGAATGTCTGCCGTATTCGTCGCTTGGCTATCAGGCTCACATGTCAAAGTTCCTGGCAGCTCGGCGTCTGGTTGAAGCCGGTGCACGTTGTGTCACCGTCTCGTTTGCCGACTTTGACTGGCATGGGGGCAATTTTTCGAATGGTCGCCGCGTGATTCCATTGCTCGATCAGGGGCTCGCCGCTCTGGTTGCCGATCTGCATGAACGCGGACTGGATCGAGACGTATCTGTCGTCGTCTGGGGTGAATTCGGTCGAACACCGAAGATCAACGTGAGTGGCGGGCGCGACCACTGGCCCAATGTGATGTTCTGCCTGCTGGCGGGTGGGGGGATGCAAACTGGTCAGGTCATCGGAGCCACCAGTCGATACGCGGAAGAAGCTGTTTCCCGACCGATCACTGTGCCGGAAGTCTTCGCCACCATCTTTCACAATCTGGGGATTGATCCTGCGAGCACGATTCCGGATCTGAACGGCCGTCCGCAGTACATTGCGGATTCGCAGCAGCCGATTGCCGAGCTGATCTGAAAGAATTTTGCCGAAAATTCCCGATTTTACTCAACCTCACACGAAAACTGATCGTGACTTGATGTTGCTGCATTTCGTAAACTCCGCGCGTCAGGCGCCGGTCGATCGGGTCTCAGGTTTGACCCGGAGATGGAAACGTTGTCTCGGCCGGTATTGATTTCAATGACGGTACGAATTCGAGTCAGAATTCGCTTTAGTACGGAGTGGCAGGGATGCGATTCACGCGATTCGCGCATTTTGCAGCGATGGGAGTCACCATCGGCATTTCAGTCATGGGATCTGCTTTCGGGCAGGGGCCATCAGCAGAAAAGCTGCTGAAAGACTATCTTCCGGTTCAGAAGGATATCGAATTCGACACACCGGAAGCCGCGGAGATGGCAAAGTGTCGTGTCGAAGTCGAACGTGCTCAGGGAGCTGCCGGCTTCGTCGTTTACGGACCTGCAGGTCAGGTTCTTCGACGATTCACCGACGTCAATGGCGACAGCAAGCCGGACCTCTTCCGATTTTATCGCATGGGACTGGAAGTCTATCGAGACGTCGACAGCAACAAGAACGGGAAGCCTGACCAGAGCCGCTGGATGAACTGGGGCGGAACTCGCTGGGGGATCGACCAGAATGAAGATGGCCGCATTGATTCCTGGAAAATGATTTCCGCTCAGGAGGCAGCTCATGTTGCGGTCGATGCCATTATTCAGGGCGATGTTCGAGCTCTGAGCAGTGTCATGATCACCCAGGAAGAGGTTCAGGCGCTGAAGATTTCTGACGACGTTGCCAAACAGATTGCGGAGTCGACTGCGGATATCACCGCGAAGCTTCGAGCCGTACTGCAGGCCTCCAAGGTGGTCAGTCCTCGTTCTAAATGGGTTCGATTCGATTCGCCACTGCCAGGGCTCATTCCCGTGGAAGACGGTCGTTCCTCCATGGAACTCATGGTCCTTGAAAACGCCATGGCATTCATTCAGAACGGTGAAAAAACTGATCTGATCATGATCGGTGAAATGGTGCGAGTCGGCGAGACCTGGAAACTGACACAGATTCCGACCCCACTGGACGGCAGCGGTCCGCAGTCGATTCAGGTGGGTGGGATTCTGATGCAGCCACGGCTGTCGTCAGCTGATGCCTCAACCGGAGAAAGCATGTCGGAAGAGATGCAGAAACTTCTCGCAGCTCTGCAGAAGGTCGATGAAGCCAGCCCGGCACCGGATTCGAAACCTCAGGACATCGCCAAATACAACGTGAAGCGAGCCGATCTGATTGAACAGATTATTGCTCAGCCACAGAAGCCCGAAGACAAGCTGCAGTGGGTTCGCCAGTTCGCAGACGGCGTTGCTGCGGCAACACAGACGGGCGCTTACCCGGAAGGACTTGAGCGACTGACCGCGCTGCAGGACAAAGTCAAAGAGAATGAAGACATCCTTGGCTATGTTTACTACCGTCGCCTGCTTGCTGAATACGCAGTTCAGCTGAAGACAGATGATGAAACCAAACGAGACGCTGCTCAGAAATGGTGGCTTGAACAGCTGGAAGTATTTGCAAAACGCTGGCCGAAGTCGGAAGACGCAGCGGATGCAATTGCTCAGCTGGCGATCAGCCTTGAGCTTATGGGCCGACTTGACGATGCCAAAGCCTGGTATGCACGGCTCGCCAAAGACTATGAACGATCCAATGCCGGAATTCGTGCCCGAGGTGCTCTGAAGAGACTTTCGCTCACGGGCACCAAACTGGCTCTGGAGGGAACGGCTCTGAACAATCGACCGTTGTCGTCGGCTGATTATCGAGGACGAGTCACTCTCGTGGTCTTCTGGGCGACGTGGGCCAAGCCGTTCACGGATGATCTCGCTCAGATCAACGAGATTCACAAAAAGTACAAAGCCAGTGGTTTTGAAATCCTTGGTGTGAACCTCGATTCCAGCGCGGATGCACTGCCGAGTTACATCAAGCAGCATGAGATTACCTGGAACAGTATCCGTGATGCCGATGGTACCGACGGAAAGATTGCACGTGAATACGGCATCGTATCTGTTCCCACGATGTTCCTCGTTGACAAGTCCGGTACTGTCGCCGGTGGAATCGCCACTGCCAACCTTGACGCGGGAGTTCAGGCACTCCTGAAGGGTGATAAGCTGGAATCAGCAACTCGCCAGTCGGCAGCCAAGGCTGCTCCGGCAAAGAACTGATTTCTGATTGGTGCTGCCCGCACAGAGCCATCTCTATGGCGGGTACGAGAATCTGAGAATTTCACTGAAAACCCGCAGTCCGACGAATGTCGACTGCGGGTTTTCTATTTGGTCGCAACCGGAATTTCTGAGGGCACGATTAGTTGGACAACGCACATCGGGAAGGCTCAACTCCTGTTGAGCCGCTGTTGTTTTTCACGATGACCACCGCAAAAGCGGCTGCGATTTCTTGTAGGGTGTGACAAGCGAAGCGCAGGCACACCGCAAACAACGCCCCGAAACTACGAAATGATTTCTTTCACAGCCTCAGACGCCTCGGCATAAGCATTGAGGTGCTGCCGGAAATCAGTCACTTGCTCACACACATCCTTCGTGCGTTTCGTGATCTTCATTCTGAAAAACAGGTTTCACCACGAAGGACACGAAGATCACGAAGGAGAAACATTTCGGAATGGCTCAACTCCTGTGGAGCCGCTGTTGTCATTCACGATGACCACCGCATAAGCGGCTGCGATTTTCTGTAGGGTGTGACAAGCGAAGCGCAGGCACACCGCAAGCAACGTCCCGAAACTACGAAACCATTTCTCTTCACAGCCTCAGACGCCTCGGCAGAAGCCTCGGCCCACCTGAGATCAGACAATTGATCACACACATCCTTCGTGTCCTTTGTGATCTTCGTGTTGAAAAACAGGTTGCACCACGAAGCACATGAAGATCACAAAGGAGAAACATTTCCGAAGAGCGAAGCTCCTGCTGAGCCGCTGTTGCCATTCGGAATGATCAGCCCAGCGACAATGTCTGTCACGAGCAATGAGTCAGGACATCGCGATGTCGAGCCCAAAGATGGCGACGCAGCAGGCATTTGTCCAGCGGCCGCTTGTGCGAGGTGCCCAGGAAGAATAATCTCACCAGTTCAGGCGTCCAGTAACGACAGATCTCCGGATAGAAGCCTGCGGTTGACAGGATCTGTCTGCATTCTGAACTCGATCAGGTGAATGCCCTCATGGGAAAGAAGTGTCTCTGGGTCGTTGCGTTTGTTTCGCTGGTGCAGGCCTGCAGCTCAGGTGTTGGCCTGGCAGCGGAAGATCTCATGGACCTGTCATCCGCACAGGTGGTGACGCCGGACAGCACAACGCCTCGCGAAGCAAAAGCAGTGCAGATGCTCGTTGAGGAAGTCCGCACACGCACGATGATTTCTCTGAACAGTGCCTCGAAGACTTCGACTTCCGAAGGCTCCGCGTCTCCGGCAATTCTGGTGGGGCGAAAAACGTCCCTGGCATCACTGCTGAAATCCCGAGGTCTTCCGGCAGTGGCGGGGAATGATCGTCCGGAGGGGTATCAGATTCTGGTGTCACGAACCAGGTCAACAGTGGTCGTTTCCGGAAACGATGAACGTGGTGTCCTGTTTGGTGTCGGAAGGTTGCTTCGGGAACTCCGAATGAGCCGCGGGCAGATCAGAATCCCCGCAGACTTTCAGGAGGATTCCGCACCTGAGACTCCGCTGCGAGGTCACCAGCTCGGCTACCGCCCCAAGACAAACTCCTACGATGCCTGGGACCTGAAACAATGGGAACAGTACTATCGTGATCTGGCGGTCTTCGGTACGAACGCCATCGAATTGATTCCGCCGCGTTCCGACGACGACGCAGACAGCCCGCACTTTCCGGTGCCACCCATGCAGATGATGGTGGATATGTCTCGTGTTGCGGATGAATACGGTCTTGGTGTCTGGATCTGGTATCCCGCCATGGATAAAGACTATACCGACCCGCAGACAGTGGCTTCCGCACTGAAGGAATGGGAAGAAGTTTACCGTCGCCTGCCACGGATCGATGTGATTTTTGTTCCGGGAGGCGATCCCGGGCATACTCATCCGCTGCCTCTCATGGCACTACTTGAGAAACAGGCCGCTCTGCTGCGGAAGTATCATCCGAAAGCACAGATGTGGATGTCACCTCAGAGCTTCAACAAGGACTGGGACGATGAATTCTATCAGTTCATGAAGACCGAGCCCGCATGGCTGGATGGAATTGTTTTCGGTCCTCAGGTGCGAATGAGTCTTTATGACGTTCGTCAGGCGATTCCGGCTCGATATCCGATTCGAGGTTATCCGGATATCACTCACAGCATCAACTGCCAGCATGCAGTTCCTGAATGGGATACTGCATTCGCGCTGACACAGGGACGTGAAGTCATCAATCCGCGTCCGATGAGCCAGGCGGCAATCTATCGCTATTACAAACCTGCGACGATCGGTTTCATCACTTACTCCGAAGGCTGCAACGACGATGTGAATAAATTCATCTGGAGTGGTCTTGGGTGGAACAGCCAGACTCCGGTGATCGATATTCTGCGGCAGTACAGTCGTTATTTCATTGCCGAAGAGTTTACCGAATCCTTCGCTCAGGGACTTCTGGCACTCGAGCGAAACTGGACAGGTCCACTGCTCACCAATACCGGCGTGGAAACGACACTTCGACAGTTTCAGAGCATGGAGCGATCCGGCGGACCACGCCTGCTTCACAACTGGAGATTTCTCCAGGGACTGTATCGCGCCTATTACGATGCATGGCTCAGAGATCGGCTGATTGCAGAAACAGCTCAGCGAAAAGAAGCGGAGTCCCTGCTTCGTCAGGCCCGCCGATCGGGCACACTGTCAGCCATTCAGCTGGCAGAAACAGAACTGGAGAAAGCGGATCGGATTCTGGTTTCCCCGGATCGTCGAAGTCGACTCAACGATCTTTCAGAAGCACTCTTTCAGACGATTCAGATGCAGCTGAACAGTCAACTGCAGCAGGGGCAGATCGGCCGCGGGACATCTCACGAAACGATCGACGTGCCACTGAACGACCGCGTCTGGCTGCGAAAGCAACTGGCTGAAGTTCGGGGGCTTCCGACGGAAGAAGAGCGTCTCAAGGCACTTGATGCTGTGGTGAACCGCACAGACCCGGGCCCCGGCAGTTTCTACGATGACCTGGGAGATCCTCAGCGGCAGCCTCATCTGGCCCCAAACATCGTTCCGTTCTCCGAGAACCCGGATTTTCGAAAGTCGGTCTTCACAAGCTTTGATCCCCGTCCCGACAGCCCGCGTGAGTGGTGGAACAATGTTTTGAGCATGTATGACGCACCGCTTGAGATGTACTATGAAAATCTGGATCCGAAAGCGACATACCGGATTCGTGTTGTCTACTCCGCAGAGCCGCTCCGACCGATGAAAATTCGCATGCAGGCGGATGGACTGACGATCCATGACTTCCAGCTCAAACCAACGGAGATAACCCCGCAGGAGTTTGCAATCCCGGCTGAGGCGACTCAGGACGGCGATCTGCGCATTCGCTGGAATCGCGAAGCGGGTTTTGGCGGCAACGGTCGCGGATGTCAGGTGGCGGAAGTCTGGCTTCTGCGGCAGCCTGACAACGCCGAAAAGAAATAAACTCAGCAGATCACAGACCGCCGGTCGGCTTTGGAATGCCCCGGCGGGTTCGGGCCAACCCATCTCGGGTCTGCTGGTTCGTCAGCACGCTGATAACGAGTGTCCACCGACATCCGAATCCGATCGGAGTGATTGTCGAGGGATGCATGCAGCGTGTGAATGTGAAAGATCAGGACATCTCCTGGCTGCCAGGTCTCTGCCGTCAGCCAGGGGAGTCCGAGTCGTTCGCGAAGCACTCGAGGATTCTCGCTGAGCTTGCCGTCGCCCACGGGACCGATCCATTCGTGGGCGTCCTTCGGTTTTCTCGGAGCTCGGTTTTCGCAGAATGAGTCCACATCGGAATCGAAATACTTCTGCAGACGACTCAGGCGGTGAGAACCCGGCATGACCATGAGACCTCCGATCTCGAGCGGAATCTCCATGAGCGGCGTCCATGCTGTGTAGAGCTGCTGTGTGCCGCGGTTCATGTAGACCGAATCGGCATGAGGAGCCGTGCCTTTACCCGGCCCCATGACCCGAATCCAGGTAAAGTCAAAATGTCGGATCGCGCTGTTCAGCAGCAGTTCAAAAACGGAAATCATCTTTCCCTGAAAGAGCAGCTGCTGAAGAGGCTGGTTTGAATGGACAAGTGAATGGCAGGATCGGGCCTTCCACGGATTTCGGGCAATTCCATCGGATACTGCGGTTCCGGGCTGAATCATTTCCAGCTCACTCAGCTGTTCCAGAAGTCGCCCCCCGGCATCGCTGACGAGTTCGGCGTCGAGTGCTCCCCTGAGATACAGGTATCCGTCTGTTTCCAGCTTCTCGCGGAGTTTCTCTGGTTGTCCCATCAGACTGCGACTGTCTTCGAGCCAGCCGAACGCACCAGGTATCGTTTCCAGATGATGTCCGAGACTGGTCAGGCTGAAATCAGTCTGTGCAACGTGTGGTGCTTTAAATGTGGTTGTCATGGTTCGTCTTCCGAGGAGCTGGTGATCTGTGAAGGATCAATTGTCGTGTGCCACTGGCTACGCCAGTGTTTTCCAGCAAGCAGCACTGGCATAGCCAGTGGCACACAGGAACCACCTTCCGTCTTCTATCTTTTCATGGCCGACTTAGCACAGAGCCCGTCATCGCGTTTTGATTTAATTCAGCACGGGACGGGCACGGATTCCGGCTGAGAGATGGATCCAACTGAACTCCCGGCCGGAAATCGCGCAAACGAATCAGGCCGAACGGCTGAAATTATGTCCAATTCTTCGGATCGCAGCCAGCGCGATCCTGAAAGGTTGTTCATTTCAGCAGCGGCCTCCGTGAGAGTGATCAGAAAAATCGCCGAAAATGCCGATTCGGGTGCATCGACTGCTGGCGGAAGGATCTGTCGCTTGAATCCTGAGAGGCTGTGACAAAATGGTAGCGTCGAGTGGATAAGCGACGTTTGAGAGTGCTGGCCCAATGCTTTGCCTGCAGAAGGCGGACCGATATGTCATTACTCGGAGTGTCGCGCAAGGGGACTGGTGCTGAATGATTCATCGATGTTAGAGTTAACACTCCGATGAACGCTGCGACTCAGTCTTGAAGATGCCAACCGTTGTTTCGTGACACTTGGTATTTTGTCACAGAGGCAGCAGGCAGTATCCGGTGACTCAGGAAAACAGAAGAGACAGGACCACGAGATGACATCCTGCATCCTTGCCCTTGATCAGGGCACTACCAGTTCTCGAGCGCTCGTCATTGATCGACAGGGAACGATCATCGCGGTCGCTCAGAAGGAATTCACTCAGTCGTTTCCACAGCCAGGCTGGGTTGAGCACGACGCGAATGAGATCTGGAGCACGCAGCTCGCGGTGGCTCGGAGCGCCTTGAAGAAATCGGGCCGTTCCGCTGAGGACGTAGCCGCAATCGGAATCACCAACCAGCGTGAAACCACGGTCGTCTGGGATCGCAGCACGGGGCAGCCGATCGCACCGGCGATTGTCTGGCAGGATCGACGAACAGCGGGCGTCTGCGAGCGGCTTCGAAAAGGTCGTCATGCGGAAATGATCCGCGAACGAACCGGGCTTGTTATTGATTCCTATTTTTCGGGCACCAAACTCGCCTGGATTCTCGAACACGTGGAAGGTGCACGTCAACGAGCTCGCCAGGGGCAGCTGGCCTTCGGCACGATAGACTCCTGGCTGCTGTGGAATCTGACTCGCGGTGACATCCATGCAACAGACGTCTCGAACGCCTCCCGGACAATGTTGTGTGACATCCACGAATGTCAGTGGGATGAGGATATCTGTCAGGCACTTCGGATTCCTCAGTCTGTACTGCCGACGATTCGCTCTTCCAGTGAGATCTACGGAACTTCTCACAGATCGCTCTTCGGCCGACCGATCACGATCTCCGGGATCGCGGGAGATCAGCAGGCAGCGTTGTTCGGACAGGTCTGCACCCGGCCGGGGATGGTGAAAAACACATACGGGACCGGGTGTTTTCTGCTGATGAACACGGGAACAAAACCGCGTCGCTCACGAAATCAGCTGCTGACGACTGTCGGATGGAAGATCGGCAGACGCGTCGACTATGCACTCGAAGGAAGTGTTTTCGTCGCGGGCGCCGTTGTGCAGTGGCTGCGCGACGGCCTGAAAATCATTCGGCGTTCTTCCGATGTCGAGGCGCTGGCAGCCAGCGTGCCGGATAACGGCGGCGTTTATGTGGTTCCTGCTTTCACCGGACTGGGAGCTCCTCACTGGGATGCCGATGCCCGAGGTCTTATCTGCGGTCTGACTCGAGGTGCAACCGGTGCTCACATCGCTCGCGCCGCACTCGAATCCATCGCCTATCAGGTGACTGATGTCGTGGAAGCGATGAAGAATGATTCGGGGCTGAAGATCACTTCGCTGCGAGTGGATGGCGGCGCGTCGAGAAACGATCTTCTGATGCAGTTTCAGGCAGATCTCATCGGCGTTCCGGTTGTGCGTCCACGAGTCTTTGAATCCACAGCACTGGGAGCCGCGTTTCTGGCAGGACTGTCCGTGGGATTCTGGTCTGGTCCGGAGGAACTGGAATCGATCTGGCAGCAGGATCGCATCTTTGAGCCTCAGCTGCCGGAAGCACAGGCAGAGACACTGCGTGCCGGATGGCAGCAGGCGCTGGATCGAGCTCGAAGCGAACAATCCTGATGCTGCTTAACCACAGAGTGTCATCCAGAGAAGGCACTGTCCTGCAGAATGAACGTGGGATCGCAACGGCATTTCCGAGCACAGAATCTCTGGCACAGGAACGCAGATGATGGATCGCAGGCAGATGATTGCCGCTATGTCGGAGCCAACGGAGACGTGGGATGTCATTGTGATCGGCGGTGGTGCGACCGGGCTGAGCGCAGCGCTTGATGCAGCTGCGCGGGGACATCGAACGGTTCTTGTTGAAGCGGGTGATTTTGCGAGCGGCACGTCGAGCCGTTCCACGAAACTGATTCACGGAGGTGTTCGGTATCTTCGTCAGGGCAGGATCCGAATGGTTCAGCAGTCACTGGCTGAACGCGGTTATCTCCTCCAGAACGCTCCTCACCTCGTGCATCCCGTTCACTTTGTCCTGCCAGCTTATCAACGTCTGGAACAGTGGTACTATCTGGCAGGACTGAAGCTCTACGATTTTCTGGCAGGTCAGTCCGAGTTTGAACCAGCCAGAAGACTTTCCGTGTCTGAAACGCTGAGCTGTCTTCCGACGATCCGAAGTGATGGACTGCGCGGCGGCATCGAGTTCTCGGATGGACAGTTTGACGACAGTCGTCTGGCCGTTTCTCTTGCGATGACTGCCGCTGATTACGGTGCCGTTCTGGCCAACTATGTTCCGGTGATTCGGCTGATCCACGAACGTTCGCGTCTGAAAGGTGTCGTCGTTCGAGACCTGCACACCGGCCAGGAGATTTCACTTCGCGGAAAAGTCGTTCTGAACGCCACCGGTGTTTTCGCCGACAGTGTTCTTCAGATGGACGATGATCCCACACATGCACGAAGCCAGCCGAAGGATGGAATCGTCGTTGCCAGTCAGGGATCGCATCTGGTGCTCGATCCTGTGGTCCTGCCAGGGCGTCATGCCATGATGATTCCGCACACGGATGACGGGCGGGTCCTCTTTGCAATTCCGTGGCACGATCGAGTTCTTTTTGGAACGACCGATCTGGCGGTGCCTGAAGTGACTCGCGATCCGCAACCGATGAACAGGGAGATTGACTATCTGCTGGAACATGCCAGCCGCTACTTTCGCCGTCCTGTCACCAGAGAACACGTGCGTGGCATGTACGCTGGTCTTCGTCCCCTGGTTCGCCCGGCGGGCAGCAACAGATCTACGGCAGGTATGTCGCGGGAACACGAGATCCTGGTGTCTGATTCAGGAATGATCACCGTTATTGGCGGCAAATGGACGACGTGTCGTGCCATGGGGGAAGAATTGATCGACCGAGCTGAAAACATCGGCGAACTCCCGAAGCAGGCATCTTCCACTCGAACATTGAAGCTTTCCGGGCACCCGGATTATCGTCCACCTCGCGGTGCTCAGAATGTCAGTTCCCATTCGCCGCAGAGCTCATTCCCCGAGGGATTCCCAGAGACCGCTCCGCTGCATCCACGGCTGAACTCAACGTACCGTGATGTTCGGATTGCTGTTCAGCAGGAGATGGCTCAGACAACAGAAGACGTCCTGGCGCGACGAACTCGATCGCTTCTGCTTGATGCTCAGGCTGCCAGTGAATGCTGCGAACAGGTCACCGGCTGGATCGGTCGGCTTCTTGAAAAGGACTCGGAATGGTGTCATCAGCAGGTCCGCGAATTTCGTGAACTTTGCAGTTCCTCAATTCCTTCCGTCAGTGATTCCTGATGCTGACTGAAAATGTCTGCCCGTCAGGATGAGAAGAATTGCCGGACTGATACAATCCGTGTGCGGTGACACTTCAAGGGCAATTGTTCTGACGAAAACGAAGTATGCTCCACGGACGCGCACTCCATCACATTTCCATAAGGACCTCGGATGCTTAACCTCGACAAGTATCTCATCAAGGAACATGTCGGTTTTCTGAAGCTGCTGGGAGCTTACGACATCTTTGATGCAGAAAGCGGCCGGAAAGTTGGAACGGCGCGAGAAAACATTCCCGGATGGATGCAGGCACTGCGTCTGCTGGTGAACAAGAGTCTGATGCCGACGACGATCGAGTTTATCGAGGGGGCCGGAGAGAATCCCGAGGGAGCCCCTGTGCTGTCGATTCACCGTGGCGTCGCACTGTGGCGTCCCAGAGTCAAAGTCTTTTCTGCTGACGGAACCGTCGTCGGCTGCTTTCGCGCAAAGGTTTTTACGATCGGTGGCGGCTTCGATATTCTGAGCCCTGATGACAGGAAGATCGGGGAAGTCAAAGGAGACTGGAAGGGCTGGAACTTTAAAATCCTCGACGAAAACAGCAATGAACTTGGAGTTGTGACCAAAAAGTGGGCCGGTATCGGCAAGGAATTTTTTACCTCCGCAGACAACTATATTCTGTCGCTGAACGATCAGTGGGAACCAACTCCCGCTCTGCGAACGCTTCTGCTGGCAGCGGCCATCGCCATCGATACCGTGTTCAAAGAAAAGAACGGATAACGGTTGCGGTTCAGAAATCTGAGGCCTGAAAGTCCGACAGAAACTGCAGTCAAGTTGCAGCCTGGCGTCATCCGGGTAACAGGGAGGGCGAAGCTCCTGCTGAGCCGCTTCGGCCAATCAACGTCGTCCATGAAGACGGCTCGGCAGGAGCCTCGCCCTCCCGGAATTCGGCCTTCACGAATTTCCGCCCTTCCTGACTATCCCGGAACATGGCGCTGTCCAGTTAGTAGTTGCCGTTCAGAATCATGAGGCCTGAAAGTCCGACAGAAACGGCAGTCAGGATACAGCCTGGCGTCATCCGGGTAACAGGGAGGGCGAAGCTCCTGTTGAGCCGCTTCAACTGTCGGCATTCACTCTGTTTCCGACACCTGCGACTTATCGCTGTCATCCGCAGTCTCTTTGGTTCACCGAGAGCGGCGTTCTTCTGAATGCCCGGTTCCAACTGGAAACATCCATTGTTCATCGAAGTATCCGACATCGATGACATTCTCGGCGGCCGACGTATTCTGCGCGGCTGATTCTCCGATTTTCAGAACAGCCCAGTCGCCCCAGCGAGGATAGAGCAGGTAGTTGAACGCAGCGAGATCATCTTTTCGAAAAGTGTGTCCGCTGTTCAGCACGACATAGCGCTGATTGACTGAACCAGGTTTCGACTGATCATTCGCCGCAGATGAGCCGAAAGGACTCGGGTAAATCATCGCAGGCAGATGAGACACTGACGGCCACTTCATTCCGTTAGCGTGAAGTGAGTCTTCGGTCCATGTGATCGGAAGCGATGGCAGTGCTCTGGCAATCAGCGAATTGCTTCCCGGATCCCCGAACAGGATCAGGTTGTACTGATCCAGATCTTCAGTCGTCACAGCAGAGTCATCTTTGATTCGCAGCTCACCGCGAAAGTACTGTTTCCATTCTGCGGCAAATCGCCCAAGGCTGAAATCAGCGTAAGCTTGAATGTCAGGATTCCAAGGTGTTCCTGTTCCCCGCACACAAAGAAACGGCGTGCAGAAAGCATCATCAATCGGCCCCTGAATTCCCGGACGTTTCTCAGGAACCAGTTCCTCCGAAACCGCAGACAAAGCTTTCTCTTTGGTCGAAACACGCCAATTGTCATCGGCCAGTTCCATCACCAGTCGATTCTGAGATTTCGGATACTCAAACTCCGTCTGTCCGATTCGAACTCGGTCCGGAATCGCCGGAAGCATTGCTGAGTCGATCGCGAATCGAAGTACGTTCTCAGGTGGATCAATCAGGAGTGTCTGCTCAGCCAGCCGTGCACGAATCTCCGCTCGAACGTAGTGCTGCCGGAGTTTCGAAAGCTGAAGCCAGTGACATCTGCTGTACTTGAGTGTCCACGTCACGAATCGCAGTTCCGCCGGATGCCGTGGACGTTCCTCAAGATGGATTCCGATCCGCCGCAGTTGTTCGGCCTGGGTCACGGGATCAATGACATGACCCGTTCCCGGTGAGATCAGGTTGGTCATCTGCAGACCTTCCCGTCGCATCGCTTCTTCCATCAGCACGTGTGCCTGAAAGAAGATATCTTTCTCACCCATGCAGGCGACTGTCGGAACTACACTCGCATTTGCCGCATAATCCACGGAATCCAGCATGTGCAGACCGAGTTCCTGATGAGGCGGCAGAGGCCCGACTCGCACAAAGCCCGGCACGGGAGTTTCCGAAAATCGGTGCGTATCCACATAGCCGCAGTATGGACCAAGAGCTGCGAATCGATCGGGATGCTTCAGGCCGAGATGCCACGTTCCCGACGCTCCCATCGACATGCCTCGAAGCACGATACGACTGCGATCGATGGAATAGCGACGGCAGACATCTTCAATGGCTTCGAAGACATCTGTTTCACCTGACCAGCGGTAACAGTTCTCGACACGCCCCAGCGGATGAAGTTCGATCCACTGCGAATCGCTTCTTTGATCCTTTAGTGAAGACTCGGTGTTTTCCGGTGGTCGCGAGGTACGCGGTTCCGGAGGGAGATCTCCGTCATCGAAACGTGCCATGAACCTCAGTTCGCTCATCCCGACCGGTCTTGAGCTTCCATGCAGAACGACATCGAGCCGCATCGGTGCTGCGGGATCGTAGCTTTCCGGCACGATGATTCCGTAGGGCTGGATCGAATCATCCACAGACGAGCGATACCCAAGCACCTTTCGACCGATGCCTCGCCAGCCTGTCCCGGAATCGGTCTCCACAGCCTTCAGTCGCTCACGGCATCGCTTCAATGCTGATTCGAGAAGAGCCTGGTCCGCAGTAGAATAGTCTTCATCGAACTGAAGGCCCCATTCTGCACCTTTTGCAAAGATGGCTGCATCGGCCCAGGCTGCTGAGCATTGTTGGGAAGACTCTTCCAACTGCTTTCTTAGCTCCAGAAGATCGGCAGTCAGAGCCTGACGCTTCTCCGCATTCAGAGGAGCCGGCGTCTCTGCTCGACCGGAGTCGCCACCAGACAACAACATGAAGGTCACTGCGATGATCGACAACAGAGCTGTGACCGATGACGGAGACTGGCTGAGCACGAGCATTCTCCTGATCTGAATCTGACCTCGGGCAGATTGTCGCACCGGCAGTCAATCGAAGTTCTCTCGGCCGCAGAAAGCCGATCAGCAGTCAAAATAAAGAGCGAACTCGAAGGGATGAGGTCTCTGAGCGATCGCCTTCACTTCGTACTCACGTTTGTAGTGAATCCAGCGTTCAATCACATCGGGAGTAAACACATCGCCGCGAAGCAGGAAGTCGTGATCTCGTTCGAGACCGTCCAGAGCTGTTTCGAGTGATGGTGGAGTACACACGAGCCCGCGTCGTTCTTCAGGTTCGAGATCATACAGATCCTTATCCTGAGGCCGTCCGGGAGAAATTCGGTTCTGAATCCCGTCCAGCATCGCCATCAGAATGGCTGACATGGCGAGATAAGGATTGCACGATGAATCGGGACAACGGAACTCGAATCGACGTCGCGATTCACTGCCCGAATTCACAGGGATTCGAATTGCCGCGGAGCGATTACGGTAGCTGTAGGAAAGATTGACAGGAGCTTCGAATCCCGGAATCAATCGCTTGTAGCTGTTGGTTGTCGGGCAGCAGAAAGCGAGCAGAGCCGGTGCATGATGCAGGATCCCGCCCATCGCAAACATGGCCGTCTCGCTCAGACTGCCGTAGCCCGATCCTGCAAACAGCGGCTGATTGTCTTTCCACAGTGAAAGGTGCATGTGCAGTCCGGAACCATTGTCGTTCCAGATTGGTTTCGGCATAAAGGTCGCCGTCTTACCGTATCCTGCTGCCACATTCCGAACGAGATACTTCAGTCGGATCAGTTTGTCAGCTGTCTTCAGCAGTGTGTCGTGACGAAGATCAACTTCACACTGGCCACCGGATGCAACCTCATGATGCTGGCCTTCAGTTCGGATTCCGCTGTCTTCCAGCGCCAGCATGATGTCGGTGCGAAGATTCTGCAGCGAATCCATCGGGGGCATCGGAAGGTACCCTTCACGATGACGAATGCTGTAACCGTGAGACTGCCCTTCGGCTGCACCGCGGTTCCACTGCCCTTCAACACTGTCAATGTGGTAGTAGCCGTGATGCTCGCGTTGATCGAATCGAACCCTGTCGAACACGAAGAATTCCGCTTCCGCGCCAAAAAGCGCTCGATCGGCAATGCCCGTCGACAGCATGAAGGTCTCGGCCTTTCGCGCGATGTTGCGAGGGTCGCGAGGATACGTCTGATGCGTAATCGGGTCACGGACATTGCAGAGCATTGCCAGTGTCGACTTCATGAACGGGTCAACAAAGCAGGTCTGCGATTCCGGAACGCAGAGCATGTCGCTCTCGTGAATCGACTGCCATCCCCGCATCGATGATCCGTCGAACTCAAACCCCTGCTCGAAACTTTCCTCGGTCAGCTGTTCAGCAGGAATTGTGAAATGCCGCTGAGTCCCGCAGAAGTCCGTGAATCGAAGATCGATCGCTCGAATCTCGCGCTGGCGACAAAGAGCAAGAACTTCACGAGGAGAATGTTGATTGTCTGTCATGAGGTTCCGAGGCAACTCCGTAAAACGCGTTCATGAGCAATCGCCCGTCGCAGTCTGATGCGTGTTCGAGCATCAACGCGCAATGTACTCCGTAATGCCGACACTTTCACGCTGAATCCACACAGCATCAGGGCAGATTTCTTCCGACACTCGCCGTAACTGCACAGATTCGCGGCACCATTGCCGTTTAAACCGACAGCTTCGGCGTTTTCTTCTCTCGCGGGGACACGTCAACTCATTTCGCCCCACAATCGGAACTGCAAAACCAGAGACCCGAAAATTGATCCTGAAGATCTCGTGGCCCGTTGAGTCCTCCCATTGGAAATCGTGGATTTTCAATCGACAGAAGCAGCTGACCCGGTCGGATTCGGCCAAAAAATCGCTAAAGTGGCCCTGAGCAAAGCGTAGAGAATTCCGAGGAAACCTGAACGTGATCACAAACTGGAAGCAGCTGCGGGGACACCACGAGCAGAGGTCGCTCTTCGAGCGGTCTCGCGCTGCTGGTCGCCTTTCTCATGCTTATATGCTCTGCGGGCCGGACGGCATTGGTAAGTATCAGTTTGCCAGACTGCTGGCCCAGTCCATGTTCTGCCGTCAGAGCACTCCTGAAAAGCTTGAGGCCTGTGGTGAGTGTCGTGCCTGCAAGGGCTTTCTTGCAGGATCGTGGCCTGACTATATTGAAATCAGACGCCCGGAAGGCAAGTCCGAGATTCCGATCGACCTGCTGATCGGCGACAAAGAGCGACGAGGCCGAGAAGGACTCTGCTACGAACTCTCCATGGCACCTCAGGCGTCTGACCGACGAGTCGCAGTCATTGATGAAGCCCATTATCTGAATGCCGCGGGAGCCAATGCTCTTCTGAAGACACTGGAAGAACCTCCATCGGCGGCACTGATTCTTCTGATCTGCAGAAGCGTCGATTCCATGATTCCGACGATTCGATCTCGGTCACAGGTGATTCGGTTCTTTCCGCTGTCTGAGTCTGACGTTGCGTCTGTGCTCGTCGAGTCTGAGATGGAACCTGATACAGCGAAAGCCCGCGAGATTGCTGCGATGGCGGACGGCAGTCTCACCATGGCCCATCAGCTGATGAACGAAACGCTTCGCAGCCTGAAGGATGCAATCTTCCGTGAAATGGTTCGGCTCGAAGAGATCAAGCCACTGGTCATTGCCGGTCTGATTGCGGATCAGCTGGATCAGATCTCAAAGAACACCGAAGAAGAGCGGCGCAATGCGCTCTGGCTGCTTCGGTTTGTCGTCGATTTTCTTCAGAAGCGACTCCGATCGCTCACGTCAGGTGATTTCACAGACCCGCTCCTGAAACGGTTCGGCGTTCGGGATGGAGTTGATCTTCTGGCATCACTGCTTCAGCGAGTCCACGTGGCGGTCCATCAGATCGAAGGAAACGCGGCCGTCAGGCTGGTCCTGGAAGCCATGTTTGATGAACTTGCCCGTCAGATTCGACTTGGCCCCCCGGCGTCGCGATAGCGTGTGCCGAAGGCCGAATCCGGCATTTCGATCTGGAATCAGTACCGCCGGTGAAAAGTCTGATGGCCGGAACGATTCTGCGAAGTCCCCATTTGACAAATGCTCAGATGCGTGAGTAAAAGGGATAGAAGAAGCGATCAGTGGCAATTGCACCGATTCCAACGGTGTTACTGATCGTGCAGGGGGCTCAGGTTTCCCATTCTGCCGAGTCGCGGCCATTCAGCTGCAACAGAGCGGGACGGGCTCCTCGGGGGGAGTCGAAATGCTGCGTGGATTGCGAATCGTTACTTTGCTGGGAACCGTGGTGCTGGCACAACTGACAGTTGCTGGCGGATCCGCTCAGGCTCAGTACGGCGGTGTCTTCCCGCCGTTTACTCCGGCGTTCTGGGGTCTTGGTGGTGTCTACGGCTACTATCCTTACTCCGCATGGAACGCTGGTGCACCAGCTCTCACGAACACATCCTACTACGCTCCATGGTGGGGCGCCGGCGTTTACGGCGATCAGTATGCGGCATCTTACGCACCGACGACGGGTGGCTGCTGCAATACTGGTTGCAGCACAGGCTGTTCCGGGAACTGCGGTACGGACTGTTCTGCTGGGGGATGCGCGCCTTCGAGCACCGGCGAATCGCTGAAACCAAAGGTTGACACGAACTTTGATGAACGAAGACGTGACGATCGGTCGCGTGATGTACTGGATGAACCTGCATCGGATCGCAGGAATGACCGTCGGAATTCTGATCCGCTTGATGAGCCGACAGACACTTTCCGACGATCTCCGGACAATGGTCGATCGAAACCACGTGACACGGAAGACACTGGAAGCGATCGGGACTCCGGAAGCAGAGGCATCCGTGACAACTCACGCGACGAAGAGCGGCAGCCGCTTGATGGCCTTGGATCCGATGATGACACGTTCCCGTCACC
Source organism: Planctomyces sp. (assembly GCA_046345315.1). GTDB lineage: Bacteria > Planctomycetota > Planctomycetia > Planctomycetales > Planctomycetaceae > F1-80-MAGs062. The sequence continues at coordinate 18,246 of JBKDKA010000022.1, read as the reverse complement.
GAGTACGAACGGATCGCGAGCAACCAACAAGCCACCGATGTCAGATCCTCTGAAGCTGGAAGGTGATGCTCCGGACACGTCGAACGAAGAAGGCACGCCGGATCCGGTTGAGAAACCGGCGGAAGAGCGAGAGCTCAAGCCGCAGGATGAACTGGGGACACCTGCGACTGAGAAGGACTTCCTCTCGCCTGTCGATGAAGATGAACCAAAGAAGACGGAAGACGAGCCGAAGAAGGTCAACAACGATCAACCGAACGTCACAAAGCGGTCAGGCTCACGAACTCCGATCGTTGCCAGCGGACTGCGAGAAGTCCTGCGTCCCGAGCGGCTCGCAGGACGTCGCGAATCAACTTCAGACGTTCGACACACTCGCTCAGACGTTCGCCGATCAGACTCGTCGACTGAACGTCGGCCGGTCCGATGGATTTCCCTGCCGTCCAAATCCAGTACGAAGACACAGCTCTGACGAATTCCTGATTCAGTCAGTGTCGCCCTGCCTCGACTCCGTCCCGCCGATCACTTTTACTCTCACCGGACATGTTCCCTTATGTCATCTGTTCGATGTACTTTCCGTCTGATTGTCGGCGTCGCCGTGTTCTTTGTCGTGGTGATTCTGAATTCCGGAATCAGCTCAACGATGGCGCAGGATGGTTTCCGCGACCTGTTCAACGGAAAAGACCTCACAGGCTGGCACGGGATGCCTCATTTCAGTCCCATCAAACTGGCTGAAATGTCTCAGTCGGAGCGGGATGCGAAACTGGCCGAATGGACTGAAGACGCGAAGAAGCACTGGCGAGTTGAGAATGGTGAACTGATCAACGATGGTCACGGGGCATACCTCGTCACCGACGAGCAGTTCACCGACTATGAACTCGTGATTGATTACCAAACGGTGGCTCTCGCCGACAGTGGCATCTATCTGAAGGGAACGCCCCAGGTCCAGATCTGGGACTACACCGACAAGGCGAAGTTTCCTCTGGGAGCAGACAAGGGCAGTGGCGGTCTCTGGAATAATGGTCAGGGTGCAAAAGGGAAAGACCCTCTGGTTCTCGCAGATAAAGCCTTCGGCGAATGGAACTCGTTCCGCATTCGCCAGATTGGTGCTCGAACAACCGTCTGGCTGAACGAAAAACTGGTTGTCGACAACGCTCTGCTGGAGAACTTTTGGGACCGAGCAGCACCGCTGTTTTATCAGGGGGCGATTCACCTTCAGACACACGGTGGAGAAATCCGCTGGAGAAACATCCGGATTCGGGAGATCCCCGCAGAAGAAGCCAATCGCATTCTCGCTGATCACGACGCGGAAGGATACCAGGACCTGTTCAATGGAAAAGATCTGACCGGCTGGGCGGGCGCCGTTGAGAATTATGAAGCAGCAAACGGGGTCATTCGCTGTCGTCCGGGACACGGCGGCACACTGCACACGAAAGACGAATACGCCAACTTCGCAGTGCGAGTCGAGTTCAAGGTGCCACCGGGCGGTAACAACGGGCTTGCTATTCGGACACCTTCAAAAGGAACGCCCGCTTACGACGCGATGTGCGAAATCCAGCTGCTGGATTCTGAGCACCCAATGTATGCGAACCTGGACAAACGCCAGTACCACGGTTCGCTCTATGGGATGGTGGCAGCACCGCGTGGCTATCTTCGACCTGCGGGTGACTGGAACTACCATGAAGTTGTCGTGGACGGCAGCCGCATCCGAATTGAGCTCAACGGAAATCTGATCGTTGATTCGGATCTCGCCCAGGTGACGGAGTTCATGGGTAACACGCCCCATCCCGGCAAAGACAACAAGACGGGGTACTTCGGACTGGCAGGCCACAATGATCCGGTCGAATTCCGGATGATTCGGATCAAGTCGCTGCCATAGAGCTCTGTCAACGATCCATTGATGTGTGCCACTGGCTATGCCAGTGTTCCTGAACCAACAGCACTGGCATAGCCAGTGGCACACAAGAACTACGTTTCGTTTTCCATCAATTGATGACTGACAATGCCCTGGCTGGACAGCACCATGTTTCGTGTTGAAGACGCGGGAAATGATTACCAGCAAATGACTTGTGCCAACGAAGTCGTATACTGATTCCATCGTTACCTCATCATCGGTGAGCGAATGAGGCAATCCGGTTCGAGGAATATCGTTTACCACACCCTGCAGGGAGGGCGAAGCTCCTGCTGAGCCGCTTCGGCCAATTAACGTCGCCCGTGAAGACGGCTCGGCAGGAGCCTCGCCCTCCCGGATTGTGGCCTTGACGAGGTTCCGCCTTTCCTGACTTTCCTGGAACATGGCGCTGTCCAGTTAGAGCTCATTTCAGAACCATCGGTCGTTTCAGCAAAGAGCAGGGCGCTGTTCGATCTGTTCGCCGAGATCATTCCTGCAGCAGTGCTGCTCCGCGAAACACGTAGATCAGGCCGCTCCACACGGTCACGATGACAGCTGCGATCAGAACGACACTCCGCAGAGTCAGAAACATCGGCAACTCATTCAGCGCCGGTGAAAGCGATGCAAGGCAGAGTGTCACGGCTACGCACTGAAGAGCCATCTTGGCCTTTCCGCTGAAACTGGCGGAGAAGTCCTTGCCTTCTTTCTCAAGCAGGCCTCGCAGTGTGGAGACGAACATCTCTCGGCCGATGATTGTCGTCACCATCCAGGCGGAGACACCGGCATCGAGGTCACCGGGTGGCTTCATCAGAAAAATAAACGTACCACAGACGATGATCTTGTCGACGAACGGATCCAGAATCCTTCCAAGCACCGTGATCTGCCCATAGCGTCTGGCGAGATAGCCATCAAGAGCGTCTGTTGTTGCAGCGAACACGAAAAGCACAGCGGATGTAATCCACCATCCGCCCGCGGCAATCAGTGCAAACAGAAGGAAGGCCAGTATCAGCCGGCTCAGCGTGATCAGATTCGGCAAATTGAGCGATTCGCGGCCAAAGACGCGCCGCGAAGCTGCTGCAGATTGCGACGAAGTATCCGACGACATGAACCGAGACGTCCTGATGAAACAAAGTAAAGATTCTGAACGCGTCTGCCTGCGTGATGGAGAACCTGCGAGAGACCTCAGCGAGATTCCGAGCTCTCTGATTCTTCATCGTCCATCTCGTCGCCGTCACCACTCATTGACAGCATTCCCGTGAGATCATAATCCTGTCGTTCTATGATCTCCACTGGTACGAGGTCACCCGGTTCAAGTCCTTCCCCGCTGACGAAAACTGTCGAATCAATCTCCGGCGCGTCTGCGTACGATCTTCCGGCCCAAACTCCCTCTTCCAGCTGTTCGTCGATCATGACATCGACTTCGTAGCCGATGAGCGAGTCGGCATGCTCAAAGGCGATCTGCTGCTGCAGCGCCATCAGCTCATCGCGACGTGCTTCTTTCACTTCCTCCGGCAGGTGACCATCGAGCTTCACAGCCGGAGTTCCGGGTTCCAGAGAATAGGTAAACACACCCATCCGTTCGAACCGCATTTCGGCGACGAAATCTCTCAGCTCTTCGAACTGTGCATCCGTCTCACCAGGAAATCCCGCGATGAACGTCGTTCGCATGACAAGGTTCGGGATACGTTCCCGAAGCTTGTGCACCAGTTCCCGAGTCTGCTCTGAACTGACTCGCCGCTGCATGCGTTTCAGAACCGCAGAATTGATGTGCTGAAGTGGCATATCAAGGTACGGAAGAATCAGAGGTGACTCCGCGATCACATCGATCACCTCGTCGGTGAAATTGATCGGATAAAGATACATCAGCCGAATCCAGTCCAGCCCTTCCACCGTGTGCAGCTGACGCAGGAGCTCGGCCAGACGCACTTCGCCGTAAAGATCCAGACCGTAATAAGTGGTATCCTGTGCTACCAGAATCAGCTCACGGACTCCGTCGGCAACAAGTTCTCTGGCCTCTTCGAGAATCATTTCGATCGGCTTGGTGACGTGCTTCCCTCGCATTCCGGGAATGGAGCAGAACGTGCAGGTCCGATCACAACCTTCTGAAATCTTCAGGTAAGCGTAATGCTGAGGCGTGATTCGAAGCCGAGCTCGATCATCAAGAGCTCGAATCGGAGCGGGGCGAAACAATTCGCGCTGCTCCCGGATTCCACCCACGAGGCGATCGGCCACTCGAGCAATCTCGTCACGGCCGAAGACACCGACCACATGGTCAATGTCCGGCATCTCTTTCAGCAGTCCACCTTCTTCAAGCCGCTCCGGAAGACACCCCGCAACGATGACACCACGTGTTTTCCCGGCCTTCTTCAGGTCGAGCATTTCCTGAATCACGGATCGCGACTCGAGCCGCGAACTTTCGATGAATCCGCAGGTGTTGACGATGACAAAATCTGCGCCCTCGGGTTCCGAGACGAGCGTATACCCCTCAACAGCGAGGTTTCCCAGCATTTTTTCGCTGTCGACCAGGTTCTTCGGACAGCCCAGGCTCACGAATGCGTAGGTGCCTCGACTCGGCCCGGTGCCGAGTGCTCCGGACTGCAGCCCCGTGACAGGACCAGTTTCAGACAGATCGATGATGGGAAGTGAACTCATGGAGTCGAAGTCGGGATCAATGAGGGAGGAAAAGTGGCCCCGGCTGTAACCCACCGAGGCACGGAATTCGGCGCGCGAGGCATGAAAACAGCCAAGCATCTGCCGTCAGTTTCCGGCAATCTTACCCGTCAATCCCGGAACTGCCACAGCGGATCGAGCAGTTTGGCATCTTTTCCTCAGACCCCGCACAAACCGCGTCGATCAGCGACAGTGGCGAAGAAAAACGGGCAGAAGAATCTGATCCTTCTGCCCGTTCATTTGATTTTCAATATTGTTCGCCGGAGCCACTGCCTGAAAGCAGTCTGTCGGTCGCTGCCAGAATACGTTCAGGCTGCCACAGCAGTTTCAGAAGGACTGCGGAGCCTCTGATTTGTCCGTCCAGGGAATCGCGACGGAATTCTGTGGCTCAGAATCTGAAAATGCCCCGCCGCTCAGCGACTGAGGCGCCAGATACCCCGCTGGAATCACCGAAGGAGAATTTCCCCAGTAAACCGGCGTTCCGCTCATTCGCTCCGGAACGGCAACTGAAGACAGGGATGTGTTTGCTGTCGGAAGAGCCTGAATCGTCGTGACGACCGCCAGCGCCAGCGAACACACACTCAGCACCGCCACCTGCATGTTGAATCGGCGAGTTACAGGTCGAGTTCGGCTTCTCGGCGGCAATCGAGACGCCAGCGCCGCCCAGGAATCCGACGATACTCGATGACTCCCGGAACCACTGCTTTTGACAGACGATGAAGACCGCGAGCCTTCTGAAAGTCCGCGACCAGACACAGAAACTTCCGTATCGAAATCACGCAGAGCCTGAAGAGCACTCATCGCCTGCAGCATCCGGGAATGGTACGACCGGCAGTCTGCACAGCATTCCATGTGACCAGCCAGATCATGCTCTTCTTCCGAATGCAGGTCGTTTCCCGCATCCAGGTGAATCAGATGACGTGCATCAGCGCAATTCATCGTTCAATTCCTTTTCCCAGTAACCAGCAATACGTCAGTAACGTTCTCTCTCGATACACTGTTCGCGACGCTCCCAGGCTTCCTTGAACATTTTGCGAGCCTCCGCAAGTCGCCATCGAACGGTCGCTTCGGTCCGCTCTGTCACGGCAGCCACTTCCGACGTGCAGAATCCCTCAAGATCGCGAAGAATCAGCACTGTCCGATACGTTTCCGGAATCTGTTCGAGAACCGTATGAACTTCCTGAGCCAGATCCTGATGAGCCCTCGGATCAGCTGCAGATGGATCCGGACCGTCGCCGTCGCCAGCCTCACTGAACAATGACCATTTTCCACGCCGCTTCTGCCGACGCAGATGATCATAAGTCAGGTTCACTGCCAGCCGAAACAGCCACGGTCCAAACCGACGAGACGGATCAAACTGATCAAGTCGCTCGTATGCACGGAGAAACGATTCCTGCATCAGGTCCAGAGCAAGTTCCGAGTCAGGAACAAAACGCCGAATCACCTTCAGCACACGACGTTCGTACCGAGCAAACAAGGTTCCGAAGGCTTCCTGGTCGCCGTTCCGAGCACTATTGACCAGCCGGGCTTCACTGGCAGCGAAGACGACATCCCCGGAGTCCGGCTCCGTCATGTCGTACGACAGGTTTTCTGCGTCCGGCTCGGACATGGTCTGCATTTCAGAACGCCTTTCTGCTCGCAGTTTTCCTACGCAGAACGGCATCGAGGTGTTGGAACTGTTTGTGACGATTCCGCAGAATCCGGATCTGAAATATCAGGCTGAGCGGATTCCGGCGGCTGTATTGGAGATTCTCAGGGGAATTTGCTCCGGATGCCGTCGTATTCTCCAGAATCCTTTGTCCGAAGAGCAACTTTTTCCATAAAAAAACTTCAATTCTGTACAGCAGTCACAGTTTGACACCGCCTTGCAGTGAACAAACGTCGTAATGACGGTCAGATGCCGGTAAATCGAAGGCTCACGAAGGTTTCAAGGCAGTCTAGCTTCACTTCCTGCCGGGAACGGCTCTACCGGAATTCGGGGATCCCGCCTTTTCGTTCTGCTCGCTTTTCTTCGAAGTCGCTTCCGAGTTCCGACGCAGGTTCCAGGCTGTGAGCCACGTTTCCCCGCTTCGCTCGAACCCGAGTTCTGTCTGAATTCGTTTCTCCATGTCGGCGAGATGAGCAGCACCGTAAAAGATTCCGATCTTCCGGCGTTTTCGCTTCAGTTCACGATCAAGCACCTTAACGGCCTTGATGTTCCGTTCGGTGATGATCGTTGAGGTTCCGTCCGGTCCGGAAAACGCCTCTGCTTCATCCATCTTCGCAAGCTGAACCGCGACAATTCGACGGATTCGAAAAAAGCGATCTGACGACAATGCCGACAGCATGAGATCCAGATTCGTGGCAATCGGATTCTGTTCCTGCTGAGTCACAATAGCTTTGCTCATTTCTTTCGCGAGCATCTCCGAAAAGGACTCACCCCGCCGCCGCATCGACTCTTCAAATTCTTCCGACGTCATGTCCGCGTGTACGAAATTGCTTTCAGAGTAATCTACACCGGCAAGCTGAAACTGAAGGCCCAGCGCGTCCTTCATTCCCAGCTGCAGGACTGAAATCGCTGCGAGCCCGATTTTGGTTTCATTCCATTCTTCTTCATCGGATAACTCCGGTCGTCCCGCACCGCGAGCTCCACCAGGCCGAAATCCCTGACGCACCGCTTCCTCCGGCATGACGGCCTCATAGAGCAGCACATCATAACTTTTGAAGAGCTGATTCAGCCGGGTGTAGTACTCGGGTTCACCGAGATGGATCGCTCCGATCAGATCAACCTGAGCTGACGGAAACTTTCGTGACCCTTTCATCGTGATGACGGGAGTCTCCAGCGCCTGAGCAAGATTCTTCGAATCCCTTCGAATTCGAACATACTGCAGTTCGTCGGTTGTCGTTGTCTCCGCAGGCTTCTGCGGAGCAGTGGGCTCCCTGTCGACCTTTGCACCAGCTTCCGCAGCCTGAGTGAGCAGGATTCCCTCGACAGAGGATGCGTCCCCGGAACCCGGCTCAACAGCAGCGAACAACGAATCGCAGCAGGTGACTGCGACGACGTATGTGAGGAACATGTGCAACAGATGCTGCTGCGTGTGAGAGGATCTGACTGAGAACAGCACCATGCTCGTACACCCCGTCCTGAAAAGAATCATTGGAATTCTGCGTGCACCCGCAATCCAGAGTGATGACTGTGCTCTGCTCGGAGATTTCCGCCCGTGCTCGCTCTATCCGCCGCCGGCAGCATCAAGTACCGACCGGACTTTTCGAGCAAGTCCGAGCGCCGTAAACGGTTTCTGAAGAAATGATTCCGTGGCATTCGTCATCTCACGGCGAACGATCTCGTCGTCTGTATGTCCGCTGATGTAAAGGACTCGCTGGTACGGACGATGACGGCGAACTTCTTCAACAAGCTGTCGTCCGCCCATATCCGGCATCACAATGTCCGTGATCAGCAGATGCACGTCGGAAGTGTAGTCTGCCAGAATTCTGAGAGCCATAGCGGCTCCCGAAGCTTCAAGAACGTGAAATCCCTGACTTTCGAGCGCCATTCGAGTAATTCTCCGAACAGCTTCATCGTCTTCAACCAGAAGGATGGTTTCAGATCCGCTGACTGAACGACGCAACTGACCACGTTCCGGTTGTCGCGAGATATCAGTGCATTCCGGAAAGTAGATGACAAACCGCGTGCCTGCGTTCAGCCGGCTTTCGACAGAAATTCTGCCGCCAAACTGCTGCGTGACCCCGTGCACCACGGCAAGTCCCAGACCAGTTCCTTTACCGACACCCTTTGTTGTAAAGAACGGCTCGAAGATCCGACTCTTCACGTCATCTGTCATTCCGTGGCCGCTGTCGGCAACGGTCAGCGCCACACAGGATCCGGTTGCTGAAATCCCGTCTGCTTCCCTATTGGTTGTTTCGAATTCGAGCGACCGTATCAGTGCAGCGTCAACGTGCTCAATCTGCAGCAGAATTCTCCCGCCGGACGGCATTGCGTCTCGCGCATTCACGACCAGATTCATGATGACCTGTTCCACCTGACTCTGATCCGCAAGAATCAGGGCGGGGCGATCAGTCATCAGCACATTCAGCATGAAGTGCTCTCCGATCAGTCGCCGCAGGAGACTGGCGGCTGAATCGACAACAACATTGAGATCCAGGACGCGAGGCGCAATTACGGCTTTGCGGCTGAGAGCCAGCAGCTGAGACGTGAGCGTGGCAGCTCGTTCACCGGCGTCACGAATCGCCATCAACTGATCGCGGCGTCTGTCTGAACCCGCCATGCTCCCCAGCAGCAGCTCTGTGTGACCGTTGATGACTGTCAGCAGGTTGTTGAAGTCATGAGCCACCCCGCCGGCCAGCCGCCCAACGGCTTCCAGCTTCTGTGACTGCCGAAACTGTTCCCCCAGCAGCTTTTCATTGGTCACATCGCGGGCAAACGCGTAGATCCGTCCGACTTCTGCCTCCGGAATGGAACTCCAGGAAAGCGTTCGATAACTGCCGTCACGACATCGCCAGCGAGTCTCATAGGACTTTACTGTCTCTCCCGCTTTGACTCTGCGTGCAGCCGAGGTTGCCGATTCAAGGTCGTCCGCGTGAATCAGTTCCTGCCAGCGAAAGGAAAAGGTTTCCGATTCTGACCAACCCAGAACCCGACTCCATGCCGGGTTCACCTGAATGAATTGCCCTTCAAAATCCACAACACAGACCGGATCCGGAGCATTATTCCACAATCGGTCTCTTTCTTCTTCAGCCCGCTTTCGGTCAGTGATGTCACGGGAAATTCCGATGACGCCAATCACTTCTCCTTTTTCATTCCGATACGGCCCTTTTGTTGCGAGATACGTTCGAGTGATTCCGTTGGCCGTCAGTGTTTCTTCTTCCGTCTCCACCTGTTCCGTTCGCATGATGCGCTGATCCCGATCCATCAGGAAAGCAGCACTTTCCGGGCTGAAAAGATCATTGTCATCAAAGCCGATCACCTGCTGAATTGTTCTGCCGACGAACTGACAGGCCGCGTCGTTGAACATCAGATATCGTCCATGGCGGTCTTTCACGAACACCGCGTCCGTCGTGCCGTTGGTCACGGCATGAAGCAGATCTGCGGTCTTTCTCAGTTCAGATTCCGCGCGGTACTTTTCTGTGATGTCAGCAAACGAACAGACAACGCCGTAAATTCCGATATTCCCAGGACCAATCATGGGTTCGGAGTTGATCGAAATCCACGTCAGCGTGCCGTCCGGCTTGTGGACTCCCATGATCACATTCGAAACACTCTTTCCGGTTCTGATTGTTTCCATCGCCGGATGCTCATGGCCAGGAAACGGACTTCCGTCCTCATGAATCGCTCGCCAGCGGGGATCCATTGAGGTTCGTCCGCACATCTGGTCACGCGTCAATCCGAGAATTCGTTCAGCACTCTCGTTGCATTCATGAATCGTCCCGTCTGTCGACTGGAATACGCTCCCTTCCGCGACTGCGGCAATGAGCGATCGAATTCGCTCTTCACTCGCCCGAAGCGTTTCTTCCGCGGCTTTCCGTTCCGTCACATCGAGACACGCTCCAATGACACGCTCCGGCTGCCCCTCCTGATTCCGAAGAATCTTTCCCTGACTTTCCAGAATTCGAACTTCGCCGTCGCGCCGTCTGATCCGTTCTTCCATCCGAAACGGCTGAAGCGTCTGAATCGCGGTCTGTATGGTCTGCTGAACTTTCTCCTGATCTTCAGGCAGAACATGACTGATGAAGAACTCCGGTGACACCTCCAGTTCGCCCGGTGTGTAACCGTAGATTCGATACAGCTCCTCCGACCACGTAAGCCTGCCGGTCTGAAGATCCCAGTCAAATGACCCCGGATGAGCGATCTCCTCTGCCTGGGACATCAGTTCGTTGACAGCCTCTTTTGCCAGTCCGGTTTCCCGAGTCTGCTCAGTACCGGATACCGAAACTGCAGCCTGATGATTCTGAAACTGAATTCTGGAAACGATCCCGGAAAACTGAAGATCTGCCGAAGACCACTTTCGACGAGTCACAGTGCCCCTGAGCGTCGTTTCTCCGGTCATCAGTGCTGACTGCGATCTGATCGGGGCATCTGACGCCAGCACGTCGGAATCCGGTACCACGCTGATGAATCGGACGACATCGCCCGGAAGCATCTGTCTGCCGCTGGAATCGTCAGGGACTGAGAACTGCCTGAGCCATTGAGCCGCAGCAGCGTTCTGATAACACACGTGCCCGCTCGCGTCCGTCAGAAAAATCACATCATCTGACAGACTGAGTACCGCGTCGCATAGGGACTCGGCATCGCCGTCCGACGTCAGGACTTTTCGAAACGCAGGATCTGGCAACATAGGACAGTGTCTTCGACGTTCGGAGAGTGCCTTCAGAAAAGATGGCGAGCAAACCAGCTTTTCGTTCGCTCCCACATCTCCGGCGAGAGCACGTGACCGGTGTTTTCCTGAATATACCAGGAAAAGTTCTTCTCAGCGTGAACACTTTCGTATCGACGACGGATTGTTTCAACTCCCCTGCGGACTTCGTCAATCGGACTTCCAGTGTCCTGATCTCCGAAGTTCATGTGCAGAGGACGCGGTGCAATCAGCGTGGCGATATCAAATGTATCTCCAAATTGATGCAGACCAGGAATGAAATTCGGAAAACAGTGCAGCATGTGTTCGCGATGAATACCGGCATAAGTCGGCAGGCAGCAGTTTCCAACCAGACATTTCAGACGCGGTTCCCACGGGCCGACCAGCCACGTAAATGTCGATCCCATGGAGTGACCGTAACATCCGATCGAGTCTGGCCGGACTTCCGGGCGGCTCACCAGAAAATCAACGGCTCGCTTCATGTCGAGGATATTCTTCCAGGCCATGCACTTTCCGTTCACCACATACCGCAGAAACTCAAACCGCTCGAAGCTGCCGTTCTTCTGACGCCCGGTCGGATCCTGCCGATCTTCGAAACAAAGCGCATCCGGACACAGTACGACATACCCTTCCAGACAGAGTGCGACGCCGGTATGGTGCATGGGGTCAAACCCAAGACCCGCCGGCTCTGATTTTCCCTTCTGCCAGTTTCCAGCATGCTGATGCCACACACAGACGGCTGGTGCCGGAGACTGCGCGGAGACTCCATCCGGTATCAGCAGCCATGCCGGGATCCGGTCACCCGGTTCCGCGTCGTAACGCACCGCCTCCAGTCGATATCCATCTTTCTGAAGACTGCTTTCGACGCCAGCCCGCAGATCACAGGGATCCGGCCACGGGCCACCCAGACATGCGAGCAGCCGCTCCTGAAAATCAATTGCTGTCATTCTGGATTTCCCGTGACTCAGAAATCAATGGAGACAATCCCTCCGATTCCGCAGATCTCCGCATCACTGGATCTTCGGACACTCCTTCGGGGGCCTGAGCAGCAAGCCCCCGGTGACTTCCCGAGAACCTCGGTGACTCCGAGGCCCCCAGTAACTCCGCAGATCTCAGTAACTTCGCGGACGGACGTTGCCCTGCACTCGTACCGGAAGACCCATGATCCTCAGGAAGCCTTCGGCATCCGTCTGATCGTACGATCCGCCTTTCTCCATGCTGGCGATATCTGCTTTATAGAGACTGTTCGGCGATGTTCGACTGCTGATCCGAATGTTGCCCTTATAAAGACTCAGCTTCACTTCGCCGGTAACAGGTTTCTCTGTCTCGCGAATGAAGGCCATGAGCGAATCCATTTTGGCACAATACCAGAAACCGTAATAAACCATTTCCGCGACCACTGGGCTCAACTGATCCCGAAGATGCACGAGGTCCCGGTCCAGCGTCAGCTGTTCAAGCGCCTGATGAGCCGCATAAAGAAGTGTCATGCCCGGTGATTCATACACACCACGGCTCTTCATTCCTACAAAACGGTTTTCCACAACGTCGATCCGGCCGATTCCGTGTTTTCCGCCCAGAGTATTCAGTTCTCCCACCAGCGCCGCAGGAGTCAGCTTTTTGCCATTCACTGCGACCGGGACTCCCGATTCAAACGAAATCGAGATCTTCTCCTCACGATCTGGAGCCTGTTGAGGCGACACGGTCATCCCGAAGTCAATGACGGTCTGACCGTCCACCGTCGGATCTTCCAGATCTCCCGCCTCGTAACTGATGTGAAGACAGTTTTCGTCGCTGGAGTACGGCTTCTTCGCCGTGGCCTTGACCGGAATTCCCTTTGCTTCACAGTACTCCAGCATCTCAACTCGCCCCGGAAATCGGTCTCGAAACTTCTGCATGCGCCAAGGAGCAATGATGCGGATGGATGGTTCCAGCGCTTCAGCTGCGAGCTGAAATCGACACTGGTCATTTCCTTTTCCGGTGGCACCATGGACAAAAGCCACAGCCCCGACCTGTTTCGCTCGCTGCACACAGGCCTTCGCAATCAGCGGACGCGCGATCGATGTTCCGAGCAGATAGATGTTCTCATACTTCGCCTGCCATTGCAGGACCGGGAATGCAAAATCCCGACACAGTTCTTCACGCAGATCGACAAGCTCCGCAGATTTTGCGCCTGTATCGCGAGCCTTCTTCAGGATGGCTTCGCGATCTTCGCACGGCTGCCCAAGGTCCACGTACAGGCAGTGAACATCGTAACCTTCATCCTGAAGCCAACCGACGAGCACTGAAGTATCAAGACCGCCGCTGTATGCCAGTACTACTGAATCCGCCACGTTATGCCTCTCTGATTATTTCTGACCTGAAATCACTGCCTTCGTCGACATCCGCGAAGAGATCAAAGCATCGATGCCGGAGAGTGCCGGACAATACATCATCCAGTCCCGAACTGTCGCCTCAGACTGAACGTTGCACAGCATTCCCGATCGGCAGATCTTACCAGAAATCGCCCTGTCCGTCGCCTGACTTTCACCGGGAGGAGCTCAGCGCAGAATGCCGCCGGAAAAAGCATTTTCCCGCCCCAGATCACCTTACAGATGAATCAATCTGGACGAAAAAGGAACACGTTCGCAGCCGAGTCAGGTTTTTTCCGTTTTTTCTGAAGTTCAGTCACTGGTTTTCTGTTCGATCAGCTTCCGGCTTCTGTCACTCAGGCTATGAACCAGTGACTTTCGTCACTTCCGGGTTCCAGCTGTACGATCTGGTCGGTTTGCGACAAACCTTCCTTGCATCACGGTTTAAGCACCTGCGACCTGCGCTGAAAGAATGCTGCGAGTTGACCGGCTGTGACGTCGAATATCCTGAGCAAGGAGACACAATCATGCTGGTGCTATCTCGTCAGAGCGACGAAACAATCATCATTGGTGACAATATTCGAGTCACAATCGTCGAAGTCCGCGGCGACAAAGTTCGTATCGGGATTGATGCCCCGAAGGACGTGGCCGTTCATCGTCAGGAGATTTTCGACGCGATCCGTCGAGAGTCTCAGGCTTCAGGCAAAGCCGGCTGAATGTTCAGTACACTCGCCTGAGATCCAGAGTGAATGGATAATCCGGCGACTGCTGCGGCACGATCGGCACAACCCTGCCTCCTGTGTGGCCGATCCCAAAAAACCTTGCCGCGCGACGGCTTTCAGCCTCAAGTGCATTCACCGGAAATGCTTCAGGATTCAATCCTCCCGGTGAATCGATGTGATATCGGCAGCCCCCCAGTGACCTATGGTTCCGCGTATCCACCAGATCGAAAATCAGCGGAGTGTGCACCGGGATCGTCGGATGCAGACAGCTCGGCGGCTGCCAGGCTCGATATCGAACCGCTCCCACGTATTCACCGGCCACTCCAGTCTCCTGAAGTGGCACACGAACTCCGTTCACGGTGACACAGCGATCCGGTGAGTACATCCCGGATGCTCGAATCTGGATTCGTTCGAGCGAAGAGTCCACAAAGCGAGTCGTGCCTCCTCCCCCCGGTTCCTCGCCCAGTACATACCACGGTTCGAGCGCCTGACGCAGCTCCAGGCGAACTCCAGCGCGTTCCACTGCACCCACGAGCGGACATCGGAACTCAAAGTGCGGCGCGAACCACTGCACGTCGAAGTCAACTCCCGAACTGCGAATGTAGTCAACAACCTCTGTCAGATCCTCCCAGAGATAATGCGGCATCATGAAGCGATCGTGGAGCGTCGTTCGCCAGCGAATCAGCGGCGCTTCGTACGGCGTTCGCCAGAAGCACGACACCAGAGCTCGAACGAGCAGCTGCTGAATCAGACTCATGCGAGGATGAGGCGGCATTTCAAAGGCTCGAAGTTCAACAAGCCCCAGCCGACCGCTGGCGTGGTCCGGGCTGAAGAGTTTGTCGATGCAGATCTCGGCGCGATGAGTATTGCCGGTGATGTCAACGAGCAGATTTCGAAAGAGCCGGTCGACCAGCCAGAACGGTGGTGTGCCCAGGCTGCGATCCGGAACCTGTCGAAACGCAATCTCCATTTCGTAAAAGGCATCCGATCGGCCTTCATCAAACCGAGGTGACTGACTTGTCGGTCCGATAAAGAGACTTGAAAACAGGTAAGACAGCGATGGATGGTTGTTCCAGAATCCGACGAGACTCCTCAGCAGATCCGGGCGGCGAAGAAATGGGCTGTCTTCCGGACGCGGCCCACCGATCACAAGGTGATTTCCACCACCAGTGCCGGTGTGCCGACCATCCAGCTGAAACTTCTCTGTCCCCAGACGAAGCTGGCGTGCTTCTTCATACACGCCTTCTGTAATCTCTTTCAGATGTTCCCAGCTGACCGCTGGCTGAACATTCACTTCAATCACGCCGGGATCCGGTGTGACTTTCAGAATCTCAATTCGCGGATCCTGAGGCGGCATGTACCCTTCGATGATCACCTGCTGCTGAAGATGCTCCGCCGTGTCTTCAATACAGGCAATCAGATCGAGATAATCTTCCAGACAGCCTGTCGGCGGCATGAAGACATGAATCACGCCATTCCGAGGTTCCACACACATGGCCGTCCGAATGACACCGTTGAAGCTCGTTCCCGCACGATCAGGACCGCCGGTGGCTTCTCCGGACTTCGTGTCTCCGAGCTCCGCATCTTCGCCCATCGCGTCATCACCAGGCATCTGTGAACTGCGTCTGGTCTGGCGCGAAATGGAAACATCGGCGGAATCCGAAGAGACACGCTGGCGAGCCGTCCGCCGAATCTCCACATAACCCGGCAGTGGATGGCGTTCTGCAAACGGATCGATGGTGTACAGTGGAGCTCGGTCAGCACCGCGGACCGGCAGCGAGTCCAGTGGCAAGCGCAGCCCGATCGGAGAATCTCCCGGTATCAGAAACAGTCTCTGCGAACGAAACGGCCATTGCCCGCTGACCCAGCGCGCGTTCGACTGCCACCATGCTCTTGTGAGCGGCAAAATGAATCCAACCGGACGGCTCAGACCCCGCTCCAGTGCCCGCGACAGCCGACGTCGATCTTCGGAGGCATCAAGATCGTACTGCCGAGGATCAACATCCGGCGGCAGCTTCTGTTCGGTGTCCAGCACGTGATAGACGTCTTCATAGGCAGGGCGAATGCAGCTTCCATCAACCTGCAGACGATCTGCAAGCTCACTCAGAAACTCCCCCGCCGTCACTTCGGTCGCAGGGTGTTCCGGGAGTTTCAGATCAGAACTCTTCGACGTTCCGCCATTTTTCAGACCGTTGAACAGACTGACATCAGCAAGCAGATCCGGGCGGTTCCAGATCGGTTGACCGTCTTTGCGCCAGATACAACTGTAGGCCCAGCGTGGAAGTGATTCGCCCGGGTACCATTTTCCCTGACCATAATGAAGCAGGGCACCGCTGGCGAAGCGATCTGCAAGCCGTCGGATCAGCGCATCGGAAAGCTGCTGCTTTTTCGGACCGACTGCAGCGGTGTTCCATTCGGGGCCATCCATGTCATCGATCGACACAAAGGTCGGCTCACCGCCCATGGTCAGGCGGACGTCGTCTGCCTTCAGTCGAGCATCCACGTCGCGTCCGACCTGATCAATGCGCTCCCATGTCTCATCGCTGCACGGCTTCGTCACTCGCGGATCTTCATGAATCCGCGTCACCGACATCTGAAAGTCAAACTCAACTTCGCTCTTCTCGACACAGCCGGAGATCGGTGCCGCTGACTGAGGTGCCGGTGTGGCAGCCAGAGGAATATGGCCTTCACCAGTAAGCAGTCCCGATGTCGGGTCGAGACCGATCCAGCCGGCTCCCGGCAGATAAACTTCAGTCCACGCATGCAGGTCAGTAAAGTCGACCGAAGGGCCCTCTGGGCCTTCAAGCGGCTTCTGGTCAGCCGTCAGTTGGATGAGGTATCCGGAGACAAATCGCGCTGCGAGTCCAAAATGACGCAGCAGATGAACGAGCAGCCACGCAGAATCCCGACAGGAGCCGGATCGTTTCTGGAGCGTCTCATCAGGTGTCTGAACCCCGGGTTCCAACCGAATCAGATAGCTGATGTCATTCTGCAGTCGAGCATTCAGATCGACGAGAAAGAAAATCGTTCGCCGCGGAGTTACATCGATTGTCTTCAGATACTCGCGAATCGCCGGACTCTCATCCGGCTTCCCAAGGAATGGCTTGAGCTCCTCAGCAAGATCATCCGCATAGTGGAACGGAAACTCCGTCGCATCATCTTCCAGGAAAAAATCAAACGGATTCACCACCGTCATGTCGGCAACGACACTCACGGTGACTCGAAAGAGATCTGTCTTTTCCGGGAATACCAGGCGAGCCAGGTAGTTGCCGTGCGGATCCTGCTGCCAGTTGATGAAGTGTTTCTCAGGCTCGATCTTCAGCGAATACGAAGCAATCGGTGTTCGAGTATGCGGTGCCGGACGCAGGCGGACCACCTGTGGCCCGAGAGAAACAAGCTTGCTGTAGCGGTACTCTGTCTGATGATGTAGAGAAACTTTGATCGGCATGAATTTACTCGAATCGTTCAGAGGTCTGCCAGAGAGCCATCCATTCGATGCGGATCAATCCTGAGCGTCAGGAAGAATCACGCAAATCCGGCTCAGAGAACCAGGCAGTCCATTCTGATTGGATTCTGCCGGTAAAACAACGGGTTGTTCGCGTTTCGGCGTCTTCACGTGTCTGAGATCCCGAAACAAAGAACTCAATTGGCTGGCATTACAGCACAGTAGTTCAGTATCGCAACAGCAGCCGTGAGATATTCACTGGGCCCGAGATTTCCGGATCTCCGGAAACATCGGGCGACTCTCCTCAGGACAGCATCTGCGCGACTTCGTCCATCTGGACACGAAGCCGTTCGCGAATCACTTCGAGCTGACTCAGACTGAGACTCAGCTGATCCAGTATTGATTCACCGATTTCAATGCTCGGCAGGTCCAGCCGAAAGCCGTCTTCGAGCGATGCGGTGATCAGGTCGGCCAACTGAACGATACAGGCCTGCTGCTGCTCAACGCCAAAGAGTTCACACGGGTTGTGATGGTGCCCGACGACGGCACTGATCATCTCCGGAAAGTTCCAGAACTGACAGACTTCCATCCCCAGTGTTTCGTGGTTGACTCCAAAGACCGAATCCTCAATGTCACGGAGATCCTGAAGCGGATTGCCTTCGCCATCGAAATCCATCTGGTTCACGCACCAGCTGAGCTTCTCTCGCGACCAGTGCATCTCCGCCATGATTCCGATATCGTGAGTCAGTCCGGCAAGGAACAGCTCATTCGCCTGACTGTCACGGACTTCCTCAGCAACGATTCTGGCAGCAGTTGCCGTGGCGGT
>JBKDKA010000021.1:0-5350 GCA_046345315.1 Planctomyces sp. | reverse complement strand
GCCATGTTATGCAGAGTGAATACTGTGGCGGTTCTTTCGAATCCGGGCCTGCCGGCATACTGTGTTGCGATGAGCCCCGGAATCAGTCCGGTCTGCCAGTCGTTACTGTGGATGATGTCCGGCCGCAGCACCATCTGACGGCAGATCTCCGGTACAGCTCGACTGAAGAAGCTGTACCGTTCGCAGTTGTCCACGTAATCGTGTCCGTGCTCCTGATAAAGATTTGGTCGATCAAAGTATTCCGGTTGTCGCACCAGAAGCACGCGAACGCGGCTGTCAGGAAGAGCGGCCCAGTTCACGGAACCGGTCATGCTGCGACCATTCATCGCAATGGAAAAGCGTTGCCCTGTTTCCGCGACGCGCGGAAGTCTGGCCGCATTCGGCTGCCTGAGAGGATAGTAGTCGGGGATCATCAGGACGACGTCGTGTCCCAGTTGATCCAGTGCTCGAGCCAGAGCACCAGCAACGTCGGCCAGTCCGCCGGTTTTTGAAAACGGGACTGATTCCGAAGATGCAATAACGATCCGAAGTTTCTGTATTTCTGAACTCATCAGGCTGTTTCTCCTCTTTCTCCGTCCCTGAATTCTGAAGGAAAACTCTGTGCGTGATTCAGTACCACATCAGACAACCCTGCAGCAGGAGGTTCTGCTGGAATTGTAACATCTGATGGGGAGTCAGTCTCGGTCCTGTATCTGCTCTACAGCTGTGTCGGAGCTTCAAGCAGGGGGTTTGCGTCATTCCCGCGCAGGCGGGAATCCAGTGCCCCAGTGTGGATTCCCGCCTGCGCGGGAATGACGACCCCAAAATCAAGGTGTAATAAAGCTCTACCAGTCGCAGAGTGCCTCGACCGCTCCGGCCGTTCCGTCACGCAGCCATCCGTCCAGTTGAGCAGGGTCTTTCAGTTGTCGACCTCGAACCGACGAGACCGCGATGAATGACGATCGAACGTCTGAGATGGCTGACATGTCGCCCCAGAGTTTTTCGAACTGCGAGACCGGAAAGATATCTTCCTGCCCGTTCCCCCATCGCTTCTTGACATCCTTCAGCGTGATATATGTCGGCATTCGTCGTCCGAACTCCCGAATAGCCGTTTCAACACGAGCGTTATCCTGCAGATTCTCTCGAGTCAGTCCGAATCTTGAAAGTGTCTGGTCGATATGAATCCACGTCGTGAGCGTGTTATACCACGAAAGTCGGAACTCATCTTCTTCGCGAGGCATGGCCAGACCTTCGACGAGCCTGATTCTGCCGTCAACGCGAGCCAGCCCGCCACCGCGATCCTCCAGGCGACGACTCATGACCTCGAATGACAGGTCAGCGCCGGAGTGGATGTGCAGCCCGAGACAGCCCGGATCTGCGGAGGCACCCAGCGTGTCGATGTTGTGCATCATCAGCCACTGCAGCTGCGGTGACTCGTCCAGCATTGCTCGGAGTGTGCCGTTGCGAAGCATGTTGGGAAATTCATACCAGTGTCCGACCGGATGCATGCACTGAAACGGAAGATTGTCACGGTAATCGGAACATTCGCCGGCGGTTCGCGCCCAGTTCACCAGAGCCGCTCGGACACTGCTTCGCATCTTTTCCTTCTGCTGATCCAGCACCTGCTGGGTCACTTCCTCCCAGGCGAACTGAAGATCCCGAATACCCGGTACCATTCGGAGTCCGACGGAGGCACTTCGGCTGAGTCGCACATTCTCACAATCCTGTCTTCTCGTCAGACTGGTTCGGATGGGCCCGTCAGTCAGGTATCCGGTTGTGATCACATGCTGCGGAAGCTTTCCGAAGAGGCGTTCGATCTGCCGTGATTTCGCCAGATGGATGTCAAGAAATGATCGGAACTGCCCTTTCATGCGACAGAACGGGTTCAGTGCTTTCACGACGCCTGCACCCTGAGTCCAGCGGCTGCCGATCCCGGCGGCCAGCGTCACTATGGCAACCTGGCCTTCCGCAAGTGCTTTCTCTCCGAGTGCCCGAATCTCATGCGGCACGCTGACTCGCGCGTCGAGAAGTTCACTCAGCGGAACATCTTCAATGCGAGCTGTATTCGGCAGTCGATTCTGTGACAGTCCGAGCCGACCTGAGAGGATCTCCTCCCGGATCTGTTCATGAGCCACTGGGTCGAAACCGTTTTCACTCAGAAGAGTTTCGAGTGTTTCTGTCGATTTGTGATCAGCGGTCGTTGTCGGAAGAATTCGGCTGATCAGCTGCGACGCCAGTTCAGAGCTGCTTCCGGAATCCCGGCACTCGTTTCCGATTCGCTCCAGCTCTTTCCGAACCATCGGGCTCAGAGTTCGAACTTCGCGTTTCAGCCAGCCGGGCACCATGAGCGAATGATAACCGGCAGGAAGATCTCCATCCTGCCGAAGTTCTGCGAACGTGCCCTGATCGTTGATGGAAAAGTCATAGACGACCGGGTCCATTGCAAACGGCATGCTCGATTCCATGCTGCGCTTGACCTGAATCATCATCGACTGAAGCCAGTCCTGAGCCTGCTGGCGAATGGCTGGGTCGAATATGAAGCCCATTCCGCCCCCAGCCATTCCTCCGAGCATCCAGAAGCCATGGAACTGATCTCCCCATGTACTGCGGCACCGGGAGATCAGCTCCTCCGTATAGGCGTTACTGCACCAGGGAATGATCTTCTGAAGGGGCTCATGAAAGTTTCGATGTGTGGCGCGCCCGGTCGCCTGAAGATCTCCGGCCTGAAGCGTGTCGGAGATTTCATGAAGAATCGAAATGGCATCTTTTCGAGCGGCCCATTCGTCTTCGCAGCGCAGCAGATATTTTTCGGTCACCATCTCCAGAATCGGTCCGACGTTCTGAGCCATCCCACCATGGACGAGCACAAGACTGTCCTGAAGTCGCTGTCGGGTTTCAGGAGTCACTTCCGTGTGAGAAAAAACATGGTACTCAGGCAGCAGTCGACCGCGACTGATACCGTATTCCGGATCGCTGGTGTCTGCACGCCGTCCCGTGATGAGTTTGATGCCGGGCCAGATTCCGCCTGAGTCCTGCCATCCGCCTCCGGATCCACCAATCCACTCCCCCAGAATCGCTCGCGCCGCGACGATTCTTCGATCTGATTCCTGAAGTTCACCCGTCAGAGAAGAAACCTGACCAGTCGCCCGCATGCACAGCGAAATCAATGAACCAAGAAGATTCGTGGACACCGCCAGGCGGGATCCCTTGGGAATATCGTTGACGCGGCTGACGATCTCCAGACCCATTCCGGGGCCAACCAGCTGATTCAGAAGCACTGAAATCTGGCCGCCGCATCCTTCGAGTCCCGGTGGCACAAGCCCCGAAGCGATCACGGCACCCTTCAGAAGCCCCAGGTAATCCCTGGCAAAATCAAAGACTTCATTGATCTCGGTGATCTCAGCTTTCGCATCGAGGTCGATGCTGACAAGTCGCAGGATGGGTTCGTCGATGACGCGCAGGCTGCAGTCGATCGGTGGTTCCGGTTGACCATGCTTTCCGCGGACGGCCAGATTCACCGATGCGTTGATGACGCCGGCACCCTCAGGAAAGTCCATCCCGAGAAAGAATATGTCACTCCAGCCGCTGTGCGAAAAATCCATTCGCACCGCGGTTCGTTCGCGAAGCACGGGAAAGCCGAACGAGTCCGTCACGGGGCGCCGAAGAACCGGATGAATGCGCAAGGGAAGTTCGAGCGGATGCCCGGTTCGGAACATCCATTGGTTTCCTCGCACAGTGCGCACGCTCTGTCGGACCTGATCGGACAGCGTCTGGAATCCCAGCCGGTAATAGCCCTCCGCCAGAGCACTCGACAGTGTCGAAGAACACCCGGACTGATTCTGAACCGTGAGGAAACTGTCGATCGCTTCGCTGAAACGCCGATTCAGCAGATGTTCGTAGCCGCGATAGGGAATCCGTCCTTCCGGTCGATTGTTCAGATGTCTCGGAAGGTGAAAACGATGAATGCTGTAAAGAAAAAGAAGAGACCTGACTCGTTCATAAAGATTGTCACACTCTCGACGGAATTCATCGAGCTGTCGGCATTCCTGAAGGAGCTGCTGTTCAGACAGTTGTCGACACACCGCATCGACGGAAGAGTCTCGGAGTTCACTCTGATCAGAGGTGATGATATCGACGAGCATAAACGACCGGGAAATCGTAAAGGATGACTTGATGTGTTTTCAAAACCGGGACTGGCTCTCACCCTGTTGCATAGCTGAACGATCGGTGCGTGAGTGATTTACCGAGCTGCCAGGAGGCCAACGAGTTCGGTGAGAATATAGTCGCGATCCGTACCACTCAGCGAGAGTGCCAGCTGAGCCATCAGAAGTCCATACTTGAAACTGATGTTGTAGCGTGCTCCGTCAATCTTGAGAGCCAGGTAACGTTCCGTCCGAGCCAGCTGGTTGAGAGATCCGGAAAGGTCAATTGTTTCCCCCGCTGCCTTCTGATCGAGTGCCTGCTGCAGCAGTGTCATGATGGTCGGGGTCAGCACATGCATGCCGAAGAAACAGAGATAGAATCCGGATCGCTGGCCGGCCACGATCAGCTTCTGTTCAGCGACTGTCGGAGTTGGCTTCTCGATGACCGTCGAGACTTCGTAGAGATCATCGTGCTGGTGAAGTGGCGTTCCACCCACCGTTCCGAAAAACAGAATTTCACTTTCTCTGGTCGGCTGGATGGCGCTCACGGAACACTGATGTCGAGTCGCCGCAGCGATCAGCTGTGACGCACAGCTGACATCGGTGCGGCTGAGATACAGATGGTCTGAGACAAGATGAAGAAAAGATTCCTCGCCAGTGAACTCTCTCGTTCTGAGAATGGCGTCGCCGTATCCCCGGGGATGGTCCTGTTCAAAGAATACCAGACGCGATGCGTGAGGCCCCGCTGCTGACTGATAAGGACCGGAATGCCCGGGTCTGACGATAATGGCGATTTCCTCAATCCCGGCGGCAACGATCTCGTCGAGCGACAGCCGAAGAGCCGGCCGAATCTCTCCTTCACGGTCGACGAGTGTCTGAAGCGGAAGCCGAGAATGCAGCTCGCCGGCCGCCGTAATCACTGCCTTTCTGATCTTCATCATGCAACATACTTCCCGACTGCAGCTCGCCTTAAATCCAAACTCTGCGCGTTCTCATTCACGAGTGCATTGTCAGAGCTTAAAATCGGGGTCCTGTGTCATTCCCGCGCAGGCGGGAATCCACACTGGTGCACTGGATTCCCGCCTGCGCGGGAATGACGACCCCACAATCAAAGTGTGACTAAGCACCAGTGCCACCGTTATTTCCGAAACGCATCAGGATCGTATCGCCATGCGGATTCTGATCTGGATGAAAAATCGCCAAAAATTGTAACATCTGCCAATTCTGCC
>JBKDKA010000020.1:0-31558 GCA_046345315.1 Planctomyces sp. | reverse complement strand
TCAATGGATCGTTGACAGAGTACTAAAGTACTTCGTCGATCACCGGATTCGTCAGCTTCCCGATCCGTTCGATTTCGATCGTTACCTCGTCGCCGTGCTTCAGAAAAACGGGAGGAGTTCTGGCAGCTCCGACCCCATGCGGCGTGCCTGTCAGAATGACTGTTCCCGGTGGCAGGATCGTGCTGGCGCTGAGAAACTCAATCAGTTTCGGAACATCGAAGATCATGTCGTTTGTGTTCCAGTCCTGCATCACGTTTCCGTTCAGCGTTGTGCTGATTCGGAGTGAATTCGGGTCAGGAATCTCATCGGATGTCACAATGTGGGGACCAAGCGGGCAGAAGGTGGCAAACGTCTTGCCTCGACACCACTGACCACCGCCACCATTCTTCTGCCAGTCTCTTGCGCTGACATCGTTAGCGCACGTGTATCCGAGGACATGTTTCAGCGCATCAGCTCTCGAAACGTTGTGGCACGTTTTTCCAATGACGACTGCGAGCTCACATTCGTAGTCGACCATTTCACTCTTCAGTTTTTTCGGCAGCACAATCGGGTCGCCTGGATTCTGGAGAGCCGAATTGATTTTGATGAAGAGTACGGGATTCTCCGGAATCGGGGAGTTTCCTTCTTCCGCATGTTTTCTGTAATTCAGACCGATGCACAGGATGTTTGAAGGCTGAATTGGCGCAAGAAGCCGAAAGCCTTCCACCTGAGTTCCGGTATCTTTCAGACTGCTGAACAGATCTCCCTCCAGCAGCGTTGTCTTTCCGGAGTCGTGCCGTCGGGCGTAGGACGTCCGTCCGTCAGGTGTCTGAATGCGACAGATCTTCATCGAATTAACACTTTCGCGACAACGGCTGCTGAAAGAGGTCTGCAGACTCACAGTACCGGAGTGTTTCCCTGGAGCCGTCTTTACAGGGAAACATCAGTGCTGTGGGAAGTAGCATATCGGATCAGAAACCGAAGAAAAGCAACCACCAAATGGCAACGCTCCATGTGACTCGATCGAGCCTCATGGAGCGTCAGAGCGTACAAATGATATCCAGAGTCGTCGTGTGGTCCGTTGAAGCCGGGGCTGTATCTTTCAGATGGAACCAGCCCGTCCTGCTGGTTCGCTCACCCGGGGCCGAATGACGATGCACCAGTCAAACTTCGGGCAGAGCTCCGGTTCACGACCAGTTACTGAGCATTGACCTGAGAAGGAAACACATGAATCGCCCGGCCGTCAGCAGAAGTCTGAGGTGTCACGGTTCTCTGCTGCACAGGAGACGGTCCATGCTGCTGCTGAGTTGCAGCGAAGCCTGTCTGGTAGATCGGTCGAGTTTCCGCTGGATTTGCTTCCGACGGCAGAACCGGGTGAGTCGGGACGGCGGCGGAATGAAGGTTTCCCTGCAGGTAGCTGCCCCGATAACGATTCCAGAACTGCTGCGAATAGGGCATCCCGTGTGATGCTCCCCACCCGCCGGCTATCTGTGTCTGCGAGAAAACGTGACGGTAGTTGTAGGGGCGAAAGCTTGCGAAACCACCGTAGGCAGGAACTCGCTGATAATGGCCGTGCAGCCAGGGATCCTGCTGATCGTATGGATACAGCTGACCGCCATCACCTGCCGCGATCGATGTGGAGTATTCGATGCCGGGCATCCCGACCTGAGCAAAGGCACTGCACGAAGTCAGCAGCAGAACAATTGAGGCTGAAATGAAGACTCGACGCATGGGTTCCCTCCGGCGAATAAGCGGATTGAAGGAAAGCGAGTGGTGGTCCTCCGAGCTTTCCGCTTAAATTGGCACTGTTGACATCCGTTCGACCTGAAGGCTCTCAGACAACAAACTGAACCACTTATCATGTCCTTCGTGCGTAACAACTGAAGACAGGACGTCATGAAATGGAACACTGTTCCTGATTTCGTCAGGCATTCTCAATTGTCTATCGGATACCGTCTTTCGTTCCATCTTTCCAATGCTGGAGAAACTGCCAATGTGGTGAATTCGGCTTCCCGTGCGCATTTCGAACGCCATCACCGTCACATTTTGACTTCACCCTGTTTCTGCGGTCTTTCTTCTGGTCGGTGCAGGAAACAGCGTGTACATGATTCTCTGGAAAACATGTTTGACAGTTACCTCACCAGTGACCGTCAGATGAGTGGATGTGAAGGGCGGGAGCTGGTTTCAGTCGTATTCGGCGTCGGCATTCGGGCAGGCAGTTCTGGTTTCCTGTCAACAACAGGCATCAGGGCAGAGTCCGGGTGTGAAGGTTGTTGTTTCAGAAGACAATTCAGTTCGGGAGAAACAGATGGTCATTCGATTTGTCACAGGACCGGCTCTGATGGCTGCCGGTCTTATTGTCGCCCTCTCGGATCAGGGATTTGCCGGGGGATTACTGCATGGTGCGTTTCATCACGGAAGTGATTGTGGATGTTCGGGCCCTTCACCGGCAGTTTATGCTGCTCCCATTGAGTATTCCGGACTTGAAGTGGCAGGCTGCTGCGGTGCAGGGGGCCTTGGTCAGATCGGCGGACTCTATGGCGCCGATGCCCTGTATGGTGGTGGATCATTCATGAGCGGATATGAAGGGCTTCCGAACATGGACGGTGGCGGCGTTCATTACCGTTATCCTTATCACAGCTATCGCCGACCATGGGCTCATCCTGGACCACCATCGACGAATGTTTCGATCGTCTGGTAATCTGGCAACGCGGCTTGAGGGTGTGCTGATTCGCGGCATACTCAGGGCTGCGTTGATCAGAGTATAAGGCCTCCGACGAACCGATCGATCCTGAATCTCGGTTCTCGGGGAGTTGACTGAGGCCGAGCTGTGCTTCGCTCGTCCCGCCCTGAAGAAATTCACGGCATTTCCGGGCCTGTCCTGCCTGCGTCTGCGGTCAGGACAGGCTTCATTTGTCGGCAGATTCTGCAGCCTCATTTCCGGGCCACGATACAGATTACCTAACCGGATTCGGGGACTCTGCACTCATCGTTTCAATGCGTATTCTGTTCGAGGGACGTCGATTCGATTCCCTCTCCGGACGATAGCCATTGCGGGCTGTATACACATTTTCGCCTGTATCGGCGAGAGGATGGTTCGCATGCCGGGAATGGCTTCCCAGCTGCTGAATTTGAGTGTGACAACCCGGCGTGCGGATCAGGGCCTCTGAAGTTGCCCCCGCCACGATGCGACACGGAAGGAGCAGCACCGAATGGCATCTGACTTTGTCATTAGATCTTCAGTTACGCGATTCAACGGCAGTCGCGACACTGGGGGCCAGGCCAGGATGTTTCTGGCTGGTGCATTGGCCGGATTCTCGCTCCTGGGGCAGATTGCTTTCGGAGCAGACGCTGCCCGAACTGCGACAGGATCTGCAGGGGCACCTGCCGCCACCGGAGCGGTACAGGTGAGGACTGTCCAGTATCAACTGGAACAGCCAACCGTCAGTGGGCAGGTGGATGCCGTTCACAGTCCGAATGTGGACACACTGCTCAAGCCACAGTACAAGCTTGAACTGGAGCGGCGACACAGTCAGCTGGTGATCACGAATCGAAACGTTCGTCGTATCGCAGTGACTGATTCGACGATCGTCAACTACGTGCAGTACACCCCCAAAGAGATCTCGATCGTTGGCCTCGACCTCGGCAAAACGGATCTCACGCTCTGGTTCGAAGATGATGAGACTCCGGCGATCTATGAGATCACTGTTGTCAGAGATGAGAGCCTTGAGCGGCAGAGAACGATCGACTTCGGGCGACTCGAACGCAGAATGGCGGATCTGTTTCCGAATTCACGAGTTTATCTGATCCCTATTGGTGCTCAGGTAATTGTTCAGGGGCAGGCGTACGATGCTGAGGAAGCTGAGCACATTCTGCAGATCGTGCGAACAGAAGTGTTCCGGACTCTTCAGCAGGGCGGGAACCTTGATGATTCCAACGTTCTGTCCACGCTGGGCGGAGGCGGCGGAGCAGGGGGGCTTGCCGGCCAGAATCAGTTCGGGAACCAGGGCTTCCGCGACATCGTCGTCAATCGGCTCAACGTTCCGGGTGAGTACAACATCAAGATGCGGGTTGTGATTGCGGAGGTGAACCGGTCGCAGGTTCGGAACGCCGGATTCGACTGGAATATCCTGTTCAACAACGGCCGACACGTCATCAGAGGTTCTCTGGGCGGGGCTCCCGGGACAATCAGCGGTATCTTCGAGAACGGTGAGATCGGCGTATTCCTCAACTGGCTCAATTCCAACGGGACGATCACGCTTCTGGCTGAACCAACGCTTGTCACGATGAGCGGTCACACGGCCAGTATCCTTGGTGGTGGCGAATTCGCTGTTCCGACGACCATCGGACTGGGAGGTGGCCAGACGACAACCTTCCGCGGATTCGGTACCAGCCTGCTGATCACTCCGACTGTGATCGATCGCGACCTGATGAAGCTCATCGTGACTCCGGAATTCAGTTCGCTCAACGCCGAAAACACTGTCCAGGGAATCCCGGGTACAAACGTCAAACGAGTCTCCACGACGGTCACGCTCCGAGAAGGACAGACTTTTGCTCTGGGCGGTTTGATCTCACGACAGACTCTGACTGGTGTCAATCGTATCCCGCTGCTGGGAGATATTCCTTACGTAGGAAGTCGGCTGTTTCATTCGAAACGAGCCTCGGAAATAGAAACGGAACTTCTGGTTCTTGTTTCCCCGGAGATCGTCCGACCGATGGAGCCTGATGAAGTTCCGCCGCTTCCGAACTACTATGTAACTCACCCGAACGATCATGACCTCTTCAAGTATGGTCGATCAGAGGGCAATCCTGATACTCAGGTCTATCAGGTACCTCCTTACGGAAGTGGCTCAACACACGGAATTCCGCAGGGATACAGCCTCTTCAATCCTCCGGTGAATCATGGTGGATTCGCTCCAGGGGCACAGGGTGGCGGTACCATGGTGCAGGGTGGACCAATGTCCGGATTCGGTGCGTCACCGATGCCTCAGCCTGATCATACGCTGCCACCGGCCACCTACGGTGCTCCAGCTCAGCAGTTCCAGTCGCCCGCTGTTCAGCAGTTCCAGGCAGCACCGCAGTCACAGTATCCGCTGCCTCCGGGTGGTGGGAATCCATCCTACGGTGCCCCAGGACAGTCAATGCCGGGCACACCACTGCCACCGATCCCGCAGGGTTATCCGGCACAGGGAAGTTTCAACATGCCTAAGGAGCCAGCTCAGAATCCATCACTGATGTCACGCATGGGGTCAGTCTTCCGCAAAGAGCCGGCACCGGAAACTGGTTCAAAGATTCGGACGGCAGGCTGGACGAAGTAAGGTTGAAGATCTCACAGAAACTGGTGAATTCATCGGCAGGTGTTTGAGTTTCAGTAATCTCTCAGGATCTGCTCGCGTATCAGTTCAGGAAGAACACGCTCATGAAAACATTTCGACAGAACCTGCGACGAAACGCAATTGTGGCAACGGCCTGTGGTCTGATGACCGGGTGCTGCTGCGGAATCCCCTGGTTCTCCGGGGCTCCCCGATCGATGGCGGTTCCGGACGTGATGCCTCTGGGATCCATCTCCCGTGCTCACTGGCACATGATGGAGACCAACGGTGAGGCTGCCGACTTCGTCATTCATTACAATGAGTTCGTCGACAACTCATCAGCGCTGACGCCATACGGCCGGGATCACATCCTGGAGATCGCAGCTCGCATGCCATCAGCTCCGTTCCCTGTGATCGTGCAGCGAACGATGAACAATGCTGATCCGGAGCTCGACCGTGTTCGTCGTGACCTTGTTGTGCGCGTTCTTAACGATCTTGGCAACACAGATGCGGATCAGAGAACGGTGGTTTCACAGCCGTACAGTGACGGTATCAACTCAATGGAAGCTGAACAGGATCATGGGCTCTTCAGAAATACCCGAGGTACTCTGGGTGGAGGCGGTAATGGTGGATTCGGCGCCGGTGGCGGAGTCGGGTTCTGATTCGTGAACCCTGGAACCGGGGATACCCGCAGTGACCCGGAACAGAAAAAAAGCATCAGCTGAATGAAAAAACGAGCCGAGGTGTCAGTCGACATCTCGGCTCGTCTCATTTGAGGGTGGCTAACCGGATTTGAACCGGCGACATCCAGAACCACAATCTGGCGCTCTAACCAACTGAGCTATAGCCACCGTGCTTCGAAAGGGACAGAATATCCTGCGGAATGTCCTCGATCAAGTTTCCGATTCAGAATTGGCACACGATTCGAATATCAAGGCCATTTCGAAGAAAAACCGGGGTCAAATCCGAGGAGATCGAGCTGAAGCTTCAGGATCGGGCAGTCTGACCCACGTTCGTCATTTCAAGATAGTCTCCTGAGATGTTCAGAATCTCGACGTTGTAAAAATCCTTCCGGAAAATGTCCTGCTCTTCATCTTTGCCGGACGTTTTCTTGATGGCTTCCTCTTCCTCTTTCTGCTCCTGCTTCATTTCTTCTTCTTCAGCCTTCAGCTGATTCTCATTCAGAGAGACCGTCACGTCGTTTTTTCGCTTTTCGTAGCGCTCTGCGAGCCGCTCGATCTTCTGAAATTCCTTGTCGGAGCTGACTCTTGCGGCACTTTTCTTTGCCAACTGAGAGACCATGGCGTCGTTCACATAGTGTGAAAACGTCGTATAGCTGGCTTCGGTGATCCGATCGAACGCCATTGCATTGTCGAGAGCTTCTTCCCCGACTTCGCGGTGATTCAGAAGCGACGGAAGGACGATGTCCGATGTCACTCCTTTTGTCTGTGTGCTGTCTCCGTTCACTCGATAAAACTTGCTGATTGTCAGCTTGAGTGCCCCCAGGTTTTCCTTGACGAAGAAGCCGCTCGATACCGGTACGACATTCTGGACAGTCCCTTTACCGTGTGTTGTACGGTCACCGATGACAATCCCCCGTCGATAATCCTTGATGGCCCCGGCGAAGATTTCAGACGCAGATGCCGAGAAGCGATTGCACACGACCACCAGAGGTTTTCGCCAGTACATTTCCGGGTCTTCGTCATCGTACGGTGTGACTTCATCACCTGGTTCCTTGACCTGAACCACTGATCCCTTTGGAATGAACAGTCCCGAAACCTCGATTGCTTCGAGAAGAGCACCGCCTCCGTTCCAGCGAAGATCCACAACCAGAAGATCGACTTTCTGCTGACGAAATGTCTCAAGGACTTTTCTCACGTCCTTGCTGGTGCTTTTGAAGTCTCCACCCACCTGAGCCTGCTGGAAGTCGCGATAGAACGAGGGGATATTCAGAATTCCGATTCTTGACTTCTTCCCTTCGATCCACTCCCCGGTCTCAATGATCTTTCCTTTGACTTCGTCATCTTCGATCTGAACGGTTGATCGGGTGAGCTCGTACTCCTGCTTCTCGCCGGATTCCTTCAGGACACGCAGACGCACCTTCGTGCCGCGTGGGCCCCGGATTTTGTCGACAACCCGCTGGAGCTTCATCTCCACGACATCCACGATGTCTCCGACGGAATCCGCTGACACTCCGATAATCTTGTCGCCTTTCGTGAGCCGACCATCGACGGAGGCGGGGCCACCCTTGATGACATCCTCGACGACTGTGTAGCCATCTTCGTATTTCAGACGAGCTCCAATCCCCTCGAGCTTCAGCTTCATCTGCATGTCGAACTCATCCTGCGACTGTGGCGACATGTAGCTGGAGTGCGGGTCGAGGCAGTGAGTCATTGAAGACAGATACTGTTCGAGGACTTCGTGTGGTTCTGTCTGCTCCCAGAACAACTTTTCGGTGTGATATCGCTTGTGAAGACGTTTACGTGCGTCGACGACGTCGACACCATCGAGCTTCAGTACAAGCAGCTGGTACTTGACTCGCAGTCTCCAGCGCTCATCAAGTTCTGCTTCATCAGTCGCCCATTTGAGATTCTTCGGATCGCGGACCATCGTCTCGTCGACGGCAAAATCATGATCTGCATCAATGATGGCCCCGACACGTTCGGCTCGCTGATTCATTCGCTGCAGAAAACGCGAGAAGACGGTGTTCGCGAATTCGACATTTCCGGCCAGGATCTGGTCATCCAGCTGTGTCTTCTGCGTTTCAAACTCGCTGATGTCTGACTGAAGAAAGTAAATCTTCTGTGAATCCCATGCCTTGATGAAGCCGTCCATCATTTTCACCGAGAGCGCATCGTCGATACTCGGGTGATTGATATGACGAGATGTCACCATCTGTGCGACAAGTCGGGCAGTCTTACCGTCAGCGGCAGGGATTCGTCCCTCATTCTTCTGAGCATTTCCTGTTGCGCTGCCCAGCAGAAGTGCCGCAACAGAAAAGATGATGACCCGAATCGGCCTTACCTGCATGTCTCAGTTTCCTTGGACAAATGTCGTGTTGTCGGTGGATGATTCCCCGGCGTGTCGCGTGGCACGAGAATGGGTAATAGTATGAGAGGTCCGAGTTTCCGGGCAAGACGACTCAGCACGAATACCTGCTCAGCGACGAATTCTTCCTGCGGAACCGAGAAGCTCTGTTCGGTCCTATTTCGGGAGTGGTATTCGAGCCGGAGTTGCTTTCATTGTCATCGTAGACAGAATCTGCTCCGCGGAATCTCCGAAAAATGCATCATCATCCGATGTTCTGGAGAAAATCAGGGAAAACTGCTCGCCGGTTTTCTGCGTACAGAGGTAGTAATCCCAGAGAATTGTCTTCTTATCCGTGGCGCTCGTCGCACGGACTCGCTGAATTCTCCAGCCGTTGACGTCCGGTCGAATCGTGGAATCGATGATCTTTCCTTTTCGCGTTGTCAGAGCGGTCTGAACTTCCGACTGAAATGTTTCCGGGTCGGTGCTTGTGCCAGGAGCCACCCGAACGGACGGCGCAACGTTGCACTGCGCGACCAGTCGACCTTCATGCAGCATCCTCAGCATGACCAGTTCGGACGTTTCGTGAAACAAATGCCACTGACGGCTGTGCAGCATCAGTAACTTCCAGGGGGTTGAAAGTGTCAGCAGTTTTCGGGATTCAGATGGCTCATCCATCGGAATGCTGTCCGGCAGAGAGGTCTCGCGATTCGAGACCTCCTGTGTCCAGTGAATGTCTGCCGTGACATCAAGTCCCGGACTGACCGTTCCCGGGGAACGTTTTTCCTTCAGCTGCGCCGTGACTTCGGTAATCAGCCCGGATTCGCGATCCAGGTTCAGCTCTCCGGAGATGTGGATGTCTGAAACTGTTCCTGTAATGGCGCCCGACACTTCCGCGTCGAACGAAATCACGGCTTTCTGTTTTGTCAGCTCCTTCAGCTGACAGGAATTCTTCTGACTGGCTGTCGCTTCAATTCCTGTCAGTGCCGGAATGACCCAGTCTTCCGTATTCCATTTTTCCGTCTGATCTCGCAGATTTCTGGTGGGAAGCAGTCCGGAAACAACTGTCGGGTCGAGAGGAATCTGAAGCAAGTCAACCTGCTGGCGAGTAAATCGCACGGTCGGGCTGAGCGGAATGAGCCCCATTCCTGCGCCGTAGAGGTGGACAAGCCGGTGTGATGATGGAAGGCGAGTCTCTGTCTGATGACCTCCACCGACTTTCGTCTCAGATTGTGCTTCCTCAAAATGACGAACAGCTCTGACGCCACTGATTCCGATTGCCGGCGAAGGAAACTCTCTCTGATCGAAAATGAAAGAACACTCCGACTTGAGATCATGGTTTACAGGCCCGGAGTCTGACGGTGTCGTCATTCTGCCGGAAATTGTGACGCGACACGTGACTCGAGTCGTCCGGTCAGGATTCCTGACTGCTCTCAGAGTGATCTCGTCGTTCGAGGCCGCCGTGGCGTGGCTGGTGATCGGCGACAGAGCCGTCGTCGCGAGGACTGCAAGGATTGATACGGTCAGGACAGCCTTTCGCCATGGGGTTCGAAGTACAATTCGTGGTGGTCTCGTGTGGTGTGCGGCCGGGCGAACCTGTGAGCGAAGTGAACTCGCTGCTGAATCATGTTCTGCCTGAACGATCATCTCAATTCTCGACATTACTCGTGTTCCCTCCTGAAACTTGTCGGCAGCAGCACTCAGGTTCAGGATTTCAGCCTCAGTCGTTCTTGTTGACTGCTCCTGTGACAGCCGCAGCTTCCTGAGCGTTGAGGTGACGAGCTGCCCGGCACAGTCCGTCTGCAGTGAGCTGAATGCTGGCCAGAAGCTCGTTGCGATCACCGTGTTCGACAAACAGATCGGGAATCCCGATGACCTGAAGCCGATCTGTGTTCAGGCCCTGACGGCAGGCAGATTCCAGGACTGCGCTGCCGAATCCTCCCACGATGGTATTCTCTTCAATCGTAATCAGGAACCCCGATTTCAGAGCGCGAGCAACAATTTCTTCGTCGAGAGGCTTGATGAAGCGAGCATTGATGACGCCCACATCAATGCCTTCTTTCTTCAGTTCTTCCGCCGCCCTGACCGCCTGAACCATCAGTGTTCCGCAGGCCAGAATGTTTCCGTCGCTCCCCCAGGAGAGTACCTCTGATTTACCGCATTCCACAGGTGCAACGACCCTTTCGACCCGTTCCACTGCTGTCTTGGGATATCGGATTGACGTGGGGGCATTATTCTCCAGAGCAAAGTCCATCATGACCCTGCAGTCAGGCTCATCGCCCGGTGCCATGCAGACCATGTTCGGGAATATTCGCATGTAGGAGTTGTCGAAGACTCCATGGTGAGTCGGGCCGTCAGGGCCACAAAGTCCGGCTCGATCGAGGCAGAACACCACGGGAAGATTCTGAAGCGCTACTTCCTGAAAGATCTGATCAAAACTGCGCTGAAGGAACGTGCTGTAGATGTCCACGATCGGCTTCATTCCGGACTTTGCCATGCCTGCCGCGAACGCAACGGCGTGACTCTCACAGATTCCTGTGTCGAAAAATCGGTCCGGAAACTCATCGCGGATTCGTTCGAGCTTGTTTCCGGCGCACATCGCGGCCGTCAGAACACAGACACGGGAGTCGCTCGCCATGGCTTCATAAATGGAATCGGAGATGACTTCCGTGTAGGAAACCACTTCGGATTTCTTGACCGGGACGATCTCGTTGTTTTCGTCACGCCGAAACGGTGAGGGGGTGTGAAATCGGACCGGATCCTTGCAGGCCGGTTCGAAACCGTGCCCCTTCTGAGTAAAAACATGGAGGAGTACCGGGCCACGCACGTCGCGAACGAGCTCAAGGTACTGACGAAGTTTCGGAAGATCGTGTCCGTCCACAGGGCCGATGTATCGGAACCCCATTTCCTCAAAAAGCATACCTCCGTGCAGGAAGGATTTCACAGCGTCCTTGAATCCGCTGAGCATTTTTTCGGTGGGTTCACCGACCAGAGGCAGTTTGTTCAGCAGCCACGATACGTCGCGTTTGAGGCCGTTGTAGAATGGTGCCACCCGCGCCTTGTCGAGATAGCTCGCAATTCCGCCGACACGAGGACAGATCCCCATCTCGTTGTCATTGAGAATCACCAGCAGGTCTTTATTGAGTCCTGCAGCATTGTTCATTGCTTCGAATACGATCCCGGAGGGCAGGGCACCATCACCGATCACCGCGACGGACTTCCTGCTTCCCGGCGACAGAATGTCATCGGCAGTCTTCATACCCAGGACTGTCGAAACACTGCTGCCGGCATGTCCCGTGACGAAGAGATCGTAGTCGCTCTCCGCAGGATTGGGGTATCCCATGAGACCGCCACGGCGGCGAATGCTGGAGAACTGATTGAACCGTCCCGTTATCAGCTTGTGCGGATAGATCTGGTGTCCAGTATCCCAGATCAGTCGATCCTTCGAAAAATCATAAACAAGATGCAGTGCAATACAGAGTTCCACGACGCCGAGATTGCTGGCAAAGTGAGCAGCTCGATCTTCGACGATGGAGACAAGTGCTTCCCGGATCTCAGCCGCGAGACACAGCAGTTCAGATTCGCTTAGATTTTTCAGATCCCGCGGTGAATTGATTCTGCTGAGCAGTTCAAATGACATTTTCAGTGATCTCTTTCCACGATGAATTCTGCCAGACTTCTGAGCTGGCTGGCTTTCTCTCCGAACTGGCGAAGTGAATCACAGGCATCAGAAACCAGCTCCCTGGCTTTCAGCCCGCTCGCTTCAATCCCCACAAGTGACGGGAAAGTGAGTTTTCCAAGCTGGGCATCACGTCCTGTCTCTTTGCCGATTTTTCGCTGATCTCCCGTGACATCCAGCAGGTCATCTGAAATCTGAAATGCCAGTCCGATTCTGTTGCCATAGTTGTGCAGAGCCTTCCTCGCTTCGTGGGATGCTCCCGCACTCACTGCCCCCAGTTCCAGTGCTGCCGTGATGAGGGCTCCGGTCTTCAGACGATGAATTCTTGTCAGATGGTTTACGCTTTCAGGCCCGGTAAGGTTTGACCAGAATGCAGGATTCCCTGAGGATTCCCCGGCTTCCGGCCCACGACTCCATTCGGAGGTCACTGCCGACAATCCTCGTTCCGCTTCGATATCAAGGATCTGTCCACCCACCATCCCGCTTCCTCCTGCTGCGACCGCAAGAATCCGGGTTTGTTCACACCGAATTTCGGCAGCGGCGGAGGATCCTGAAATGGTTTCAAACGCCAGTGTGAGCAAAGCGTCGCCGGCGAGTATCGCAGCGGCATCACCGAATTTGCGATGACATGTCGGAATTCCGCGACGAAAGTCGTCGTTATCCATCGCCGGAAGGTCATCGTGGATCAGCGAATACGTGTGGATCATCTCCACCGCGCAGGCTGCTGATAATGCTGTATTCTGATCGCCGCCGCACGCGTCGCTCGCCAGCAGCACCAGAACCGGGCGGAGCCGCTTTCCACCTGCCATCAGACTGTAGGTGACCGCCTCTTTCAGGGGAGCCGGCCAGTCAACAGTTGCGATTGCGGTCTGCAAAGCGTTCTCAGTGACTGCTCGGAGTTCGCTGAGATGCTGCTGAAAGAATTGCGTGGACATTTTCACGGCATTGCTGACGGAACGGAAATTCAGACTCCGTCGGGAGTTATACTCCAGATGCCATGGGTTCCTCAACTGCGGCGTGGAGAAACCATTTCAGATCGATGGCTGTCGCTGCGTTCGTTGCGGCAGGAACGGTTCGGCAGGGACGTTTGTTAACGCTGAATTCGAGCGTTATCGGGCAGTGCAGTCCGTTGCCAGGTGCAGACCGATCCGGCATGCAGTCAGGAATTCGGGGATCGAAAGGACTTCATCCACCGTGTGAATTCGGTGCTGACCGCATCCCATGGTAACAGTCGGAAACCCATGTTCAGTCATCCAGTTCGCGTCCAGCCCGCCGTTACTGGTGACTGTCTGACAGGGAATTCCGAGTGTTTCCGCAGCCGATACAGCTGCTGCGACGCACGCCGAACGCGGAGGAATCCGAAATGCGTTGTATCGAAGATCCTCCTCAAAACTGAGTGAAGCCTGATGTCCTGCTGACGAACGTACTTTGCTGAGAGCACGCTGAAACGCCTTCCGGTATTCGGAAACAATCTTTCTGCAGAAACTGGCTTTGTGACTTCTCGCTTCGGCATGGATTGTCACTCGGGGCATCACGACGTTCGTGGCGTCACCTCCCTGAATGATTCCGATATTGCTCGTGCCCCTCTGTTTCTGCTGAACGACAAGTCCGTGCCAGCCGTTGTTCTGCAGATCCGCGATTGCCATCGATGCAACCACCAGCGCGTTGACACCCTCTTCCGGGTGAACTCCGGCATGGCTGGCAATGCCGTCGATAACGATCCTCAGATTGTTTGCCCCGACGGCTCCGACGATCAGATCTCCCGGACTGCGTCCATCCCAGTTGAAGCACAGCGTCGGGTTGCCGAGTCCTTCGGGTTTCAGAAAACGAGCTCCTCGCAGGCCGGTTTCTTCCTGCACGGTGAACAGAAGTGTCAGCGGCGGGTGGTCAAGTTTCTGCTGAAGGATTTCCAGAACTGCGGTCAGTACAACAGCACAGCCCGCGCGGTTATCGCCTCCCAGTGCGGTCGTTGACTGCTTCGGACGGATCCATTCTCCGTCAGAGACTGGCTGGCAGCCTTCCGCCAGCGGAACGGTATCCATATGGGCCATCAGTAGTCGCCGCGGCGATCGTTTCGTCCCCTTGAGTCGGACGATCAGATTCCCTGTTTCGCCCCCCGCGGGGCTCCGGTGATGCGCTGTGTCTGTTTCAAATGCCGAAGCAGGAACTCCTGCCTCCCTGAGCTGCTCGCGAATGAATTCAGAGACGAGAAGTTCTTTGCCGCTGATTCCCGGAATACTGATCAGTTTCGTCACACGTTGGATGGCTGCGGCTTCATTCAGCATGAGTGGCTCTGGTGGTTTCTCGGGAGTTCCGGCAACGACTGAGCATCACCGGAGATGTCGGAGTTCAGGATGGAACCGGAGTGTTTCGGGTTGCCGCAGATCAGTCTGCAGCACTGACCTGTTTTCCGGTCGAGCGCGGAAGCGGAAGATGGATGGTTGTCGTTTCCAGTTCCTCTTCCACAACATCGCGATCGTTCACAGCATTGCGATCGTTTCTCGTGGCGTCAGTTCTGCGTTCCGGCTGGGTCTTCCGCGGCCGCTCACTGCTGTTCGTCACTTTGATATTTCGCTGCAGCGTGTTTCCTGCGGCCATCGTAGTCCGACCTGGCAGCAGCACATGGGTGATTTCTGAACCGGTGCTTCGTCCGTCCGGGTTCTCGAAGACCACTTTCATTCCGCAGTTGACCGGATCTTTGTGTTTCTGCATGTACGGGATGAAAACACTGTAGGAATGACCGAGGGAACCCTCAGTTCTGTGAACGTCCCACGCGTCGGCTTCGAAACGGAATGTATGCAGCGGTGACGGGTCGTCGTCTGATGGGTCAAATTCGTCATACTCGAGGATCGATACCGTGCCGGAGACTCGGGCTCCCGCATCGTCATTCGGCCCGAAGAACAGTATCTGGCCCGAGAAGCCTCGCGCCGGGCGTCCGTCGGTGCCGGTTCCCTGAGCAGGTTCCCAGAGGCAGAGGATCCGCGTGACCTGTGTCTCGGAAGTACTTCGGCCGATCAGGCGATTCGTCTGATTCAGCATGGCGGTGCTGCAGCCGGACAACATCAGCAGTGTGGCGACACTGCAGATCAGATTTCGAGTGTTACCCATCTCCGTTACTCACTTCTTCGGACCGTTTCGGACCGTTTTGCTCTTCTGTGATCCTGATGACTCGGGTTCGGTATGGGAGACCTTTCGAATGACCGGTTCTTTGTCTTCATCATCAGCCGTCTGATTTCTCCGGTCAGCTATGACTTTGTCCGCCTCGGTTTCCTGGTTCTTTTCCCTGTGCGCTGATCCGGTCTTCGGTTGCTTACGATTTTCTCGATGCCTGACTGCAGCCTGATCCGGGATGGCCGGAGGGAGTGACATCTGCTGGTCATTCAGGTAGCCGGATTCCGGCAGGATCTCTCCGGAATCAATGCCCTGATCCGCCGGAGGAACGCTGAACAGCGGTCCGTGAACTTCCTCTGCTTCAGATTCGATAAAGTGAATTCGCTCAGACTCCACCTGTTTGATCAGTTCCGAATCGAGATCGCTCAGGATGATCCGTGGCGTGAGAAAGATAAGCAGTTCGGTTCGGCTGGTCGTCGTTCCGTCGTACCGAAATGCTCCACCGATGACGGGCAGGTCACCGAGCCAGGGGACTTTTCGTTCCAGAGTGGAATCGCTCTTTGTGATCATACCTCCGATCACAATCGTCTGTCCGTTCGGGACGTTGACTGTTGTTTCGGCAACTGACTGATTGATAATCGGTGACTCAATTGTGCTGCCGTCGTTGTTGATGAAGATCGGAACTCCGGCCGTTGCGAGTGAGCTCTTGCTGGCGTTCACGATCATCGCGATCACTCCGTCGGGTTTAATGCGAGGAGTGACTTCGAGTGTAATACCGGTGTTGCGACGTTCGACGTTGGGATTTCCGCCTCCCAGCTGATTCACAGTGACACCGGTCACGAGTGGCACGTCCTGTCCCACGTTCACGAGCGCGATGTTGTTATGAGTCGTTCGAATCTGTGGTCGGCTGAGAACATGAACCGTGCGCCTTGCAGACAGAGCTCGCAGCAGAACACTGACGGCATCCGACTGAGCAGAGAAAACAAATCCACCGAAACCCAGGTCGGCGTTCTGTCGCCCCAGCGAGAAATTGTTGATTCCCTGAGCGGCGACAGTCCCCTTGCTGGATCCGGCACCGACGTTGTTTCCGAGCGGTAACGCGGTATTGTTGAAGTTCAGTCCGGGAGCTCCGGTTGTTGCCAGAGTGGTGACTCCACCCGCGGTCGTGGATGCCAGACTTCGATTCAGCAGCAGGGGATCCTGGAAGCCAAGCTCAATGCCGAATTCATCTGTGGCATCCAGTGTCACTTCCACAATCAGAGCCTGAATGACGACTTCAGGTGGTGTGGCGTCCAGCGAATCCACGATCGAACGAATCTGGCTGAAATACTGCGGTGATGCGCTCACGATGAGCGAGTTGCTGTTCGTGTTCTCTGCCACGATGACTTCCTGCCGAAGTCGTTCAATGTTACTGATCAGATCTTCGCTGCTGTCCTGCAGGGATGCCTGCTGT
Source organism: Planctomyces sp. (assembly GCA_046345315.1). Classification (GTDB taxonomy): domain Bacteria; phylum Planctomycetota; class Planctomycetia; order Planctomycetales; family Planctomycetaceae; genus F1-80-MAGs062. Next base: position 14,997 of record JBKDKA010000020.1, on the reverse strand, counting down.
TCCAGAAACTGGTTGAGCGATTCTGCGACGAGTTCGGAGGGGGCGTTTCTCAGCTGGATGACTTCGGTGATTCGTCGACGTGCATCGGAACTGTCGAGCCGCGTCAGGATGGCTTCCACAACACTCAGCGCTTCTGCACTTCCCATCGCAAGAATCGTATTGGTGCGAATGTCCGCGGAGAATCGCATCGGAATCAGACTGCTTGAAGCGTCTTCTGTTCCTGCGATCTGAATACCGAGCTGTTCTTCCTGATTCTGATTTTCAAACATCGTCTCAAGAAGCGTGACTGACTGCTGCGCGTCGGCATTCTTCAGTGTAAAGACCTTGATATCGGCAACTGCCGAGGGTGCCAGATCCAGCTGCTGAATGAGGGCGGTCAGCAGTGTCATGCTGGTTTCCGGAGCGGAGACGATCAGACTGTTGCTGCGCGCATCCGGACTCACTCGCACGTCAGCGAGAATTCCGGACCGGATGAGCTGTCGAGACGTACCATCGGAAACAAGGAATTCGAGAGCAACGGATTTGTTGTCCCTCAGTTCCTGCGCTCCTGTCGTGCCTCCAAATCCACCGAACTGACCGCCCGTCTGCTGCGGAGGGCTCGTCACAGCCTGAATGGCACTGTTAATTGTAGCACTGAGTTCTTCGGCCACGGCGTTCTTCAGCGGGAAGATCTGAACGCGATTGACCGCTCCGGATTCATCTCGATCGATTCGCTCAATGAGTTCGGTCACTTCGGTGAGGTCACGAGTACGCCCCTGAACCACAACCGAGTTTGTGCGAACGTCCGCCACGACGCGAAGGCGAGTTCCGAGACCTCCTCGCTGTTCGTAGAACTTCTCCAGTGCCGTAACGATCTGTGTTGCGATCGCACTCTTCAGAGGGAATACCTTGAATTCGAAGTCCGGCTCCAGCGGTTTGTCGAGCTCTGTTGCGAGTTCCAGAATGGAATCCATCTCGTTCTGTGCCGCAAGGATCAGTACTGCGTTCGGCTGAACGACCGCCACAAATGCGGCAGTTTTTCTGGTGGTCGTCCCGCGTTGCCGCAGCTCAGAAAGTCGGTCGTAGACGGAGGTCAGCAGTTCTGCGAGAGCTTCTGAGTTGATGTTCTGGAGTGTCAGAACATGGATGTCGGGAAGTGACCCGACACTCATTTTTTCGAGACGCGAAACGATCTCGGCGACCTTTTCGACATCCGATTCGTTTCCCTTCAGAATGAGGATTCCGAGTTCCTGCATGGCCTGCACGTTGACTTCACCGCGAAGATTCAGAGAACCTTCCGACTCATCATCCGTCAATTTCTTCTCAGTCGAGAGCGCGGCATCATCCGAGTTCGCTGAATCGTGATCTGATGACGTCGTTTCAGCGTCGTTGCTGTCTGGTGTCTCCGCTGCAGCTCGCATGGCGACAAGCTGATGAATCCGCTCATTCAGTTCCGTTGCCGTGTCGGCATTGAGACCGTGATTCTCGACCAGACGAACGCTTTCGCTCTCTTCGTTGTCCGTGCGATCGAGATCTCGGATGAGAGTCAGGAGCGGTGTGATTCGGTTTTCGGTAGCTTCGACGACAAGACGATTGTGCTTCTGGTCAATCCCGATTCGAAAGAGCTGCTGTGAGGGTGCAGTAGACTCGGCGCTGTCTGCCCGATCCATGACTACAAATGAAGGCAGACCTTCGATGCCGTCGCGCTGCAGAGTGGCTCGTTTTTCGAAAACCAGAAAGATCTTCCTCGCAAGTACCGCCGGCTGTGCATTCTTCAGGCGAATCGTTTCTGTTCTGAGTGCTGCGGATTCTGATTGAGGTTGTGTGTCGTGCTGATCCTGTACCACGGAGTGCGCAATCGGAGAAACTTTCGGGCCTGTCCGGCGATCGAGACGTTCAATGCCAGTTCCCTCGGTTCTCATGACAGACTTCGACGCCGATGAAGTGATCTGATCGACTTCTGCGTCTGCGGTCACCGGCTCTATAGAGAGTTCCGGAATATCCTCGTTCAGATTGTAATCCATCGCATCCGTTTCCGACTGGCCGGAGATCGGTTTCTTCCCCCTGGGGTGCGCAGTCGGAGTGTTCTGTTTCTTCTCTGCATCGGAGTTTTCGACGGACAGGGGCGACGGGCCGGACTGTCCAAGGCGCGGACGTGCATATTCAGATCTGGCTGCATCGAGATTCAGAACGATCAGAAACTGCTTCTGTCGAATGATTCGGAATCCCTGAGGCTCCAGTTCCGAGTTCAGAATTCGAAGTGCGGCATCGATGGTGTACCGACGTTTGTCGCGGTAAGCGAACCGGCCTGGAGGTACCTCATCCATGACCAGCGTCAGGTTCTGCTTCTTCGCAACACTTCGCAGCACTCGATCCCAGGTCACGTCGTAGTAATTCAGGCGAATCCCGTCCGGTGTCTCATCTTCTTCCTCGGAATCATTTTCCTCTGAGGCCAGCGCTTCACGGAACGAAGGTCGATTCTGCTCGGACGCGCCGAGGTGCTGATGCCACCTGACGAGTACTGCTGCAATGACGAAAGTGGCGAGAAAGATCACCGCCGGAAAGCCCTGCCGTTTCAATGGAGTATTCCTCAGCAAGAACTGGCTTTCAAAATTCCCCCTGTCACGCACCTCGTCGCCTCTGATCAGGGATTCATCGACGTGACAACCCGCGTGTTCCAATCGCCGCTGGTTGCCGTATCGGGAGCTGATTCGAAGCGGGGAATACCGTTTCGGCATTCCTTCGGATGTGACCATTCATATCACTTATCGGATGGTGACGATTGCTTCGTTCAGGTAAAGTTTATGGGTTGTGACGAGTTCAACGTTCAGCGGCATTTTCTGCCGAGGTCAGCCAGCGTTCAGGAGCTGCCTGTTGATGTTTCAGACAATTCTGAAATTCCTGGGAATCCGAGTTCGCTCCGAAGCGGATCGTGAAGTGGCAGATGCCATGTCGCAGTTCACATCTCGCCAGAGGGAGCTTCAGCGAGTCTTTCTGGAGCGAGCTGCTGCGGCTGGTAAACCGAGAGGTCTTCGGTGGGCCGGGTGTGAATGGACGGAATCTCGGCGTCTTCTTCGGGAGCGTTCCAGCGGCCTGCTGACTCTGGTTGCAGGAGTCAACCTGAAATTCGAGGCCATCGAAGGTGGCGATATGGAAGACGTTGAGGCCGTGCGACTGATCAGGGAGGCCTCAGCCGTGTTTCACTTCCAGAATGGGGCCTGGGGGACCGGGGGACGTGTGCTCTTCAATCTGACCCCGGATCTCGCAGCGGAACGACTGTCCGAGAGTTATCTGAAGGTATCCCTTCCCTGAATTCTGTCAGACTTTCAGTCAATGCTGTGAAGCACTTTGAATGCGGAACGCCGCGCGACGTCCGTTGAATTCATTCCGCGGACTTACCGGAGGGCTTCCGCCCATCCCCTGCAACGACCAGAGTCCCGGGTAAAAAATGCTTCACGGCGCTGACGTTCAGTGTCGCACTCGGTCGGAAGAAGCCTGAAGTGTTTCAGGCTTCGGTTCGAAATGTGTTGAAGTGAAGATACTCCCAGTGCCGGTAGAGTTCACAACTTCGAACCAGACGATCGTATGTATCGTCAGCTACGACACGGCCTTCGTGGATGAGTACGACGCGATCACTGCGGCGAACGGTTGATAATCGAGTCGGAAGAAACAACACCGTTCGGTTGGTGATCAGTCTCTGATATGCGTCGTCGATCAGAGTTCGCGATTCTGCGTCAAGAGACTCATGTGGCTCTTCAATGATGAGAACGGCTGGTTTTCGCACTGCAGCCCGAGCGAGACTCAGGCGAAACTTCTGACCGATATCCAGAGTGGCTCCGTGTTCACCGACATCGGCATCATATCCACGCGGAAGCTGGCGAATGAACTGGTCTGCATGAACCAGCTTGCAGGTTTCCAGGACCTGCTGCCGTGTGATGTCCTGCTGACCACAGGTGATGTTCTCGAAGATTGTGGTATTGAAGACAGGATCGTTTCCTCCGACAACGATCACTTCGGCACGCAGTGATTCCAGAGTTCCCTGGCGAATATCTCGGCCATCAATCAGTACCTGTCCTGATTCGGGCTCAATGAAGCGGGGCACCGTGCTGACGAGAGCGAGTGCCGACAGCGGCGGAATCGAAATGATGCTGACTGTTTCACCGGACTGGATTCGCAGGTCGAGGTTCTGCAGAAGTCCCGGGTGGTTCGAAGTGCTGAAAGACACCTGATCAAAGTGGAGCGTCTTCGAGAGTGGTTCGATGAACTCCTGTCCTGAGAGCTGTGGCCTGTCCTGATGTGTCTTGAGAAAATTGTTGACTTCTTCGAGCCTGAAACTGCAGTCATCCTGCATCTGCTGAGCCGTCTGCCATCTGTGGAGCTTTATGAAGATCATTACTGCCGAGGAAGCGATGATCGAGCAGGCTGCCGGATCTGAGTTCCCCGAGACGGTGGCGCAGCGAAGCAGGAAATACCCGGGAACGACCACGCCGAAAAGCATGATCAGATGTCGAACCCAGTTTGCAGAGTGCTCGTAATTTCTGAGCTGCTGACATCGACTTCGATAGCGTGCGAGGTTGACATCAAACTGCTTCTGCTCCACAGCTTCCATAGTGAAACCCGCAATGATTCGGGACTTCCGCAGCCCTTCAGCAAGACGCCGGAGTTCTCTTCGAGCCTGTTCTGCGAGCAGGGAAAGGGATTCCCTGCTGCGTTCAGATTCCATGCGGAGCATGAACCAGCAGAGGAATACCGGAAAGAGGACCTCCAGTGCGAGAACAGGGTGGACAGCGAGGCTCAGCAGGAGGCACACAACCAGGTCCGGGATCAGCGTCGCAAGCGCGAAACTCCAGCGTCCAGCGGAAACTTCCAGACCCTCGACTGTGTCCCGGAAGATTCGGTCCGTCGTTTCGGAAAAATCACCGGTGAGATCTCCGGTTTCGAGAAGAATGGCTTTTCGATGAATCGTGCGACGCAGATTCTGAACGATCTTTGCCGCGTTTTTCGCACAGACAATGCCAGCGAGCCACTGGAAAATCCAGCGGCACGTTAATGCTGCGATCACCGCGGCAAGAATCACAAAGGTCGGGCGTCTGTCTGATTTCAGAATCCGGAAAACGCTCGTCATCGGTCCCGCGAGGAGAGATCTCTGCAGAGGCGAGAGTTCCGGCTCTGCAGACGGAGCCATTTGCGATGTTGTTGCGATGGTCTCCGCTGTCGCCGGAAGTTCGATGATCAGTCTGAGCGTCAGGCTTCCAATGATGATCAGCAGGCCGAGACAAGTGGCAGCGATTAGTCCCAGAGAGGCCGGAATGATCAGTTGCCGACGAGGCAACAGCCTGCTGACTCTGACTGGAACAGGCTGAAGATCATCGGACACTTTCGTCACAGAGTTACTCCTGCATGCGTCAGCGAAACTCCTGTTCGCTGAAACTTCATGCAGACACGCTATCCGGAAACCATGGGGATCTCAAGCAAGTTTCCCGGTGATCCGATCGCTCACCAGGAATGCTCACATCAAGGTTTACGCAAGATCCCGATCTTCGAACAGAATGAAGCCGAAAAGTACGATGGCAGTTGCGTACGCTGCAGCATAAAGGAAACTGATGCCCAGATAAGACGGAGGGACCTGAGATCCTGTGGAGATTGCTGCGTAAATATTGAAGGACTCCAGGGAGGGCAGCGCTGTCGCGAACAGGCGAGCAATGAATGTGACAAACTCGTTGCGGATCGTGGTCTGGCTCTGCTGCACCATGAGCGGCGTCAGGTTTCCGACGACAAAGATTGCGAAACAGGTCACCAGATTGACAACCATCGGGAGCCGAGTCGCAATCGTGACACTGATCGCAGAAAGAACGCATACCTGCAGGAATGAAAGAGCAACTCCGGGGAGAACCTGATTGACGACTTTCATACGATCTGGGTGAGGTAGCGGAAGTTCAACGCCTCCTAATGGCTGCCACTGGAAGACAGCTGAGACTTCTTCAGATCGTTCCTTCTGGTCATAGCCAACCTTGTAGAAGATGAGCGCCGAGAACACGACAGTCAGAATCAGGAAAAGCCACATGACCGTCTGCACGATTCCGATGTATTTTCCGACGATGAACTGACGACGCGTGACGGGTTTGGAAAGCAGAGTCATCGCTGTCTTCCCTTCAATCTCGCTGGTGATGCTGGTCCCTGAGGTCCAGACGGCCAGAAGGGCACCGGAAATCAGCAACGTGGCGAGACCGCACTCTTTCAGCATCTTGACGTCATCTTCAAGCGTGAAGAACGGCATGATGGTGTTCACGCCGAGAACCGCGGTTGAAATCAACACCAGTAGAATGAAGAGTGGCTGCCGAATCGCTTCTTTCGTCGTGGCTCTGGCGATGACACCGCCTCGTGTGCCGTAAGAATAGGCAACGAGCGCAAACATCAGTCCGAGCAGGCAATACCAGGTCGTCTGCCAGTCGTAACTTTTTTGATTCTGCAAAGGGTTCGACTGAGCCAGCATCGGAATCAAATTCAGCACCGTGGCATTCCTTCTCGCAGGATGAAAAGCTCGCAGGACGAAAACATCTCAGGACTCAAAAAGCAACCAGACGACAACCGGGTGGGGATCTCGTCGGGAAACAGATCAACGAAGTCATCGGTGCATATCGTGGTCGAATGGCGTGTTCGAAGCGCAATTACACCGACGTGTTTACGCAGATCCTGCAGGAAGTGTTGGCTGGAATTCCAGCAATGGACGCCAATACGAACTCGTCTCGACAAAATCGGCCGAAATCGCTTATAACCGAGGATCTCATCAGCAATTCTCCTCGTGAATCCTCTCCCGTATCTCTTCGCAGCTGCCTAAAATCTGATCTGATGTTCAGTTTTTCTGCAGAGGCCTTCCCTTCCGCACGGATGCGTGTCATGCCAGAATCATTCCGCTGGCTTCTGTTAGTTCTGAGTGTTTTTCTTTCCGGCTGTCAGTCCACGCCGGGAAAACTCACATCCTGGTGGCCGGGATCGTCGCGGACTTCCGAGGAGGGGGCGCCGACTGATGAGCAGCGTCCACCGTCTGCATTTGCTCAGAGTGATACAGCAGAGTCTGATTCCACTGATGAATCAGCGGAACGCAGGCCGGTTGCATCCGGGCGAGTCGATTATCTCGTGCAGGACGGAATTCACGCGGTTCAGGAACGAAGACTGGATGACGCTCGAAAACTCTTCGATGAAGTCCTCGAGATCTCGCCGAATCATTCCACGGCTCATCAGGGGCTTGCGATGATCGCCGATCTCAACCGACAGTGGTCAGAGTCTGAGTTTCATTACAAGGCGGCGCTCCGTTCCAATCCGCGCGATCCGGGACTTCTGAATGACCTTGGATACTCCTATTTGCTTCAGAATCGCTACTCGGAAGCTCAGCGCTATCTGAATCAGGCTCTGGAGATTAATCCACAGCATGAGAAAGCTCAGGAAAATCTTGCGATGCTTTCTCTCCGTCAGGGGGATCGTGATGCGGCAGAAAAACGCCTCGGTCAGTTGTATCCCGCCGGAACGGTGCGGCAGCATCTTGCGAGGCTGGAGCAGAGCATTGGGGTGACTGATTCGGCGAGCAGGCCGACAGCTACGAAGTCGGAGCCAGCCATTGAGGTCGCTTCACAGAAGCGACCAGCGGAAATGACACTCGACGAAGTCCGTCAGCTGGCCGAACGAGAACGGATGATTGCGGAGCAGGAGCGTCAACGGAAAATGATGGCAAATTCATCTGCCGCATCGGTGGATGCGGCAGCAGCCCCATCGAATCCGAATGCTCCGGTTTCTGCGGTTGGAGCAGCGTTCTCGCAGTCGCCCGTTGCAGGACCTGCGAGTCCGGTATTTCCGGCAATCGGGGCCGCTGCACCGGCTCAACAGTCCGGGGCTGTGTCAGCGAATCCCGGAGCTGTCCCGAATCAACCGGTTGCTTCTAGTCAACTGGTAGCTCCGAATCAGACAGTTCCTGCGAATCAGCCGTTACCGGCGAATGCAGTTCAATCGCAGCCCGCCGGTATCCCCGGACCTCCGATGGTATCTGCCAATCCTGCACCGCAACAGTATCAGGCACCGCAACAGTATCAGGCATCGCAACAGTATCAGGCACCGCCGATGAATCAGAGCGTGACACCGCTGAATTCTCCAGCGCAGCCGACAGCTCAATCCGGGCCAGTTCATCAGGGATCCCCTCTGCAGCCATCGGGAACAATTGTTGCCGTGCACGGGACTGGTGGTGTTTCAAATCCCGGCGTCTGGAACCCTCAGGCGTCTCAGAATCATTCCGGCACGGCATCATCACTTGCCGGCAGTCAGATGGTTCAGTCGGGTCCGGGTGTTCAGCAACCGCTTTCGGGTGTTCAGCAGCAGTCACGATTTCCGCTCGTTGGCCTGAACGCAGGTCCCGGGACATTGTTTTCTGTGGCACCAGCATCGTCCGGATCGCCTGCATCAACAGGGGTTGCGCCGCCCGGTCACTTCGCCGGTGCTTCGGGAATGAACGGAGTTTCCTTCATGCAGCAGGCCCCCACTGTCGCTCAGCAGCCATCCGCAACGCCGATTTCTGCGGCGGCATTCTCCGGGACTGCTGCGAATCCTATTCTGCGGCAGGACTACAATTCAGTTTATCAGAACGAACAGCTCATCAATCAGCAGCAGTTCTATGAACAGCAGCAGAGAATCCAGCAGCAGCAACAGGCACAACGAATTTCCGCGACTTTGCCACCGGGCGGCTCAACCCCGGCTGGCACGCCACCGATCAATTCTGGCTTTACAGCGAATTCTTCGATGACACCTGGTCATGGAATGTCGACTCAGGCACCATCCATGGTTCCGCAGAGTCCTCTGACGAATTTTGAGCGACAGATGCAGGAAAGTCAGAGCCAGTATCAGCAGGCGCTGCAGCAGTTGAACCGGCAGTCATCGGCTCCGAATGTTTCCGAAGCTCAGTACCCGCAATGATTGAATGCTGACCGACTTCAGATGTTCACGAGGCGAGACAGGCGATTCGGCATTCAAGTTCATCAAGGATTGCGGTCATTGTTCTGCCGGCGCAGGTGTTCGGCAGGTTGACAGGTTCATCGGCCAGCAGCGCTTCAGCGATGCGTTTCTCTGCGGCCACCACGGTACTGTGGTCGCGTCCACCGAAGTACAGGCCGATCTCCCGATAGGCAGAACACGTATGTTTTCGCGAGAGAAACATTGCCACAGATCTTGGGATACTGATGGATCTTCGGCGTGAATCCGATCGCAGTTCTGAAGCTGAGACACCAAAGGCTTCACACACCACCTTCTCAACGTCCTGAATTCTGATCAGTTTCCGGCATTCACTGGTCATGTCGCCGAGAATCTGTCGAACTGTGTTGAGTGTGATCTTTCGACTGCCGCTGAGGCTGACGTGGCCGTCCAGACTGTTCAGTGCACCCTGAATCTCTCGAATGTTTCGACGGCATCTTCTTGCGATGTATTCGATGACTTCATCAGAAAAAGTTGCGTTCAGGCCAGCGGTGAGGCTTTGTACGATCTGACGACAGGTTGCTTCATCCGGGCTTTCGAGCCGACAGACCAGGCCGCTCATAAAGCGAGTGGTCAGTTCTTCCCGATGGCGATTCAGAAGGCGGGGATGGCGATCTGAAGAGATCACAACCTGCCCACCATGTTCCGCTACCTGCACGATCGTGTGAAGAAACTCTTCCTGAGTCGCTCGTTTGTTGTCGAGAAACTCGATGTTGTCGATCAGAAGTACGTCAACAGATCGAAATCGCTGTCGAAACGATGGTACCGTTCGAGAACTGAGCGCCGATGTGAAGTAATTGGTAAATGATTCACTCGTCAGATAGACGACTGTGGACTGAGGACGTCGTCTTCGAATCTCGGAATAGATTGCTTCGAGCAGGTGCGTTTTGCCGGTGCCGGTTCCGCCATGGATATAGAGTGGATTGAAGCGTTCTCCGGGCGCTGATGAAACCTGACGGGCTGCAAGAGCTGCAAGACTGTTGGATTCACCAGTCACGAAGGATTCAAACGTTCGAAATCGCCGTTTTCCGGAGCTGTGGCCACCTGTCTGAAAGCTTCCGGGGAGCAGTGGCGCTGCGGGGCTGTCATTTCGGTGTTTTTCCGATCGGAGTTTCTCAGACGGACGATCAGCAGGCCTGCCGAAATCCTGATTGTGTCCCGGATTCCTGATGGGAGTGATGCTTTGAGCAGAATCCTGTCCGGTCAGGCCGGGGACGGACGCAGACTGTTGAAGAACAGCCGGAATCGCCGATTGCAGTTCAGCGTCGACTTCCAGATGGCAGGATCCGCATTCACCCAGAAGGCTTCGAGCTGCAGCAGAAAGCTGAGTTCGAAATCGCTTCAGCAGCCAGTTCAGAATGAACGGATTTGCAACACGGACAATGAGGCGGTCGTTCTGGACCTGGAACCTTGTCCGGTTCTGAAACCAGTGTTCAAAATTCTGTTCACCAACTGATCGAATTACCTGATGCAGGATCAGTGTGTCTTCGACGGCAGTCTGACATTCCGGATCACTGCGCATGATCAGCGCAGACTCTCTGGCAGCGTCATCGTGACCAACGGGCTGCGTCATGCGACCCCCTCCGTGACTGTCGGCGCGCACAGTCAGACACAACGACACCCATGGAGAATTTCTCTGTGGATGAAAGTAACGTCTGGCTGAATCGGCGCAATGCTCTTGCGCGACAGTCAATTGACAGGAAAACTTGCCCGCGACGAGTGCAGAATTCGTCGCAAGCGGCTCACTCACTCAACGGTCGCGATAGTAACACCGCGCGATCAACTGTCAAACGTCGTCACGAGATTTCAGGGGTCAGTGAGACCATCGTTTCACGTAACTCCCGGCACGAAAAGAGCCTTCGAATTTTCAGTTCCGGATGGGCGACAAATTGTCATTCAGGAACCTCCTGAGGTTGACAAATGTCAAAACACGCTGGAACACTGTAATTCAGTGATCAGCGTTCATTCCTGTTTCTGGCTATCATCGCGGGAGCTCTGATTTCCGATGGTGTAATCATGACATGCTCCTGTCGGATGATGATCAGTTTCAGACTGCAGACTTAAGCGGAAGGTGTCGAGAGATGTCGCAGATCAGTGCTCGAGTGAGTCGAAGAAATGGGATCCTTTCGACTGGAATTCATTTTCGGGTGCTGCTGCTGTCACTGGCTTCTATTTCATCCGCATCTTCAGCGGAGGATGGGTTTGACGCAAAGCGAAATCGCATGGTGGACACGGCCATCGTGGCGGAGGGAATCTCAGGCCCCGCAGTGCTTTCTGCGATGAGAAAAGTGCCGCGACATGAGTTCGTTGCTGCGCCATTTCGAGCTCAGGCTTATGAGGATCACTCGCTGCCGATCGGAGCTCAGCAGACGATTTCGCCGCCTTTTGTCGTTGCTTACATGACTGAAGTTCTGAATCCGCAGCCCGGCGATCGGATTCTGGAGATCGGAACGGGCAGCGGTTATCAGGCAGCCGTTCTCGCTGAGATCTGCCAGGAGGTTTACACAATCGAGATCGTTCCGTCGCTGGCCCGGTCGGCTCAGCGTCGCCTGAAAGAGCTTGGTTATAAAAACGTCAATGTACGAGCCGGGGATGGTTATCTGGGGTGGCCTGAGCATGCGCCATTTGACCGGATTATTGTGACATGTTCACCGGAGCAGATTCCGTTGCCTTTGACGGAACAGTTGAAGGAAGGCGGCACGATGCTGATACCTGTCGGTGAACGTTACCAGCAGTCGTTTCATCTTCTGAAAAAGAAAGATGGACAGCTTGAGACGCAGAAGCTTGCATCCACACTGTTTGTGCCGATGACCGGCGAATCAGAGAAGCAGCGTGCGGTCCTTCCGGATCCGCTGAATCCGGTCATTCGGAACGGCTCGTTCGAGATTGACGCAAACGGCGATGGACGAGCTGACTCCTGGCATTACCAGCGGAAGGCTGAGATCTGTGAGGAGAACCAATCCGAACCCGTGAACCACTTTCTTCGGTTCAAAAACGAAGTCCCTGGAGAACTGGCGCAGCCGCTTCAGGGTAATGCCGTCAATGGACAGAAAATCTCATCGCTGCGGATTACGTTCCGCGTCAGAACGGAGAATATTCAGCCGGGCCCCGAGAAGGGCGATCAGGCCGGATTTGTTTTTCATTTCTACGATCGGAATCGAAAGGAGGTCGGCACGGTACTGCATGGTCGTCTTCCGGTCTCGAGAGAATGGCAGCACTCTGTGGCCAGAGTTGCTGTTCCGGCAACTTCGAGAGAAATGATTGTTCGGGCTGGGTTGAACGGAGCGGTTGGTGTTCTTGATATCGATGACGTCCAGCTCGAAACCACGCTTCGCTGAGTGATGCTGCCGAAAAGCACTTCAGAGATTTCACTCTCGATCGAGACCGATGGAGAAGAAGTCTTCATGTTTTCTTAACAGATTCAGGAACACTCACGGAATCGACGGGGAAAACAGGAGTCGCTTCGAGTCTTTGGCGAAGAGCAAGCCCCCGAACCTGAAGTCCTTGAATGCAGTTGATGGTGAACAGGATGAAGAAGTTATTGGTTTGCATATCGCTGGCGAGCTGCCTGACAGATTTTGGAATTCCTTGCGCCGCTGCGGATTCAAAAGAATTTATTGGTTTCGGGAGCATTTCCGGGACAGAGACAGACCATTCCGGTCTGACGACGGAATTTCGTCCGGGGGTTACGGATGGTCTGCTCGGAGGCTTCTCTGCTCTGGAATACAGTGGTGCGGGGCAGATCTATTACGCGCTGCCTGATCGAGGGCCGAACGACGGGGAGTTCCCGTGGCGATGTCGAATTCAGCAACTTGAAATTCAGCTTCCTGAATCGAGTGGGTCTCCGAAGGCGATGCCGGCCACCATCGGGATTCGATGCATCGGCACCGTGCTGCTTTCCGACGGTCAAGGAAAACAATTCTCCGGATTGAAGGGTGCGCTGACGGGATCGACGAATGAAAGCGTTCTGCGTTTTGATCCGGAAGGGCTGAGAATCCTGCCAGACGGTGCATTTCTGATCTCGGAGGAGTACGGACCTGAGATCCGGATCTTCAGTCAGCAGGGAGATTCGTTGCGGACGCTTGTCGTCCCTGAACGATATCGAGTGAAGAATCCGTCAGGGGATCCGAAGATCGAGGCGGCGACGAATGTCTCCGGAAGACAGCCGAATCGAGGCTTCGAAGGGATTGCGGTTTCCCCCGACGGGAGTCGAGCTTACGCGATTCTGCAGGGACCATTGATTCAGGACAGTGTCGAGGCGGCGAAGGGTAAGCGAACCGGCAGAAACGTTCGGCTCGCGGAGTTTGACCTGAAGACGGGAACTTTACTCCGGGAGTTTGTCTATCAGCTGGATGATTCACGTTACGGAATCAGTGAAATTCTTGCGGTCAGTTCTGAAGAGTTTCTGCTGATTGAACGGGACGGTGAGCCGGGTGAAGAGGCTGCCTTCAAGAAGATTGTCAGGGCATCGATCTCTGGCGCGACGGACGTCTCGGGGATGGGGAAATTGCCGACGAATGATCTCCCTGAAGGTGTGACTCCAATGCTTCGTCAGGATTTTCTTGATCTGCTTGCCCCGGAATTCCGACTTCGGGGTAGTTCATTTCCTGAGAAGGTGGAAGGTCTTTGCTTCGGTCCCGCACTCCCTGACGGACGTCGCGTGCTGCTGATCTGCTCCGACAACGATTTTGTTCCGGAGGCATCGACCCGGGTCTGGGCTTTTGCGTTTCGTCCCTGACAGGAATCCATGATCCGATCGGCAGCATGATGTCAGTCAGGTCAGCGACCTTTCAGCCCATCAGCTGTTTTCGGAACACGAAGAACGCTGCACCGAGAAGACAAAGGCCTGCCCAGAGATAGTCGAGCGAGGGCTTCTCTTTGAGATAAATCCACGCGAATGGAACGAATACGGTCAGAGTGATGACTTCCTGAAGGATTTTCAGCTGGCCGACATTCAGAACCTGACTTCCTGTTCGGTTAGCCGGGACCTGAATCAGGTATTCGAACAGTGCGATTCCCCAGCTGACAAGGGCCGCGATAAACCATGGTCGGTGAGCCATGTTCTTCAGATGGCCGTACCATGCGAACGTCATGAAGACGTTGCTGAGTGTCAGCAGGAGGACTGTGATGATGATCTGCTTCATGATGCGGGATGTCGACGGAATTGTCCGGGAGGCCTGCTGCGAAACAGCGTGGATAACGATTCGTCGATGACTCGAGCGTCTTCAGGACTGAGGAAGATAACGTCTCAGAAAATTGTGTGACCAGCGGTCAAAGTGATCGTTCTCTATCGCCAGCCTCATCTGCCTCATCAGGTCCTGATAAAAGTGCAGGTTATGAATAGTGGCGAGAGTTCCGTAGATCGGTTCGTCTGCGAACAGCAGATGTCTCAGATAAGCGCGGCTGAAGCCACCGGAGCACGCGACGCATTCACACGACGTATCGATCGGATATCGGTCTTTGCGAAATTTCTTGTCCTGAAGTCGCATTTTCCCGTCCCAGGAAAACACAGTGCCTTCGCGAGCGTATCGCGTCGGGATGATGCAGTCGTGGATATCCATTCCGGCTCCCACGGAAGCGACCAGATCTTCCGGTAATCCGACGCCCATGAGATACCTCACCTGATCAGCCGGCATCAGGGGCGCAGTGTGTCGGACGACTCGCACCATTGCGTCGTGGCCTTCGCCGACGGAAACACCTCCGATTGCGTATCCCGGGAGATTCAGCTCCGTGACCTGACGAACAGCTCGCGACCGAAGATCGAGATCCATACCTCCCTGAATGATTCCGAAGAGGTGCTGGTGCGGCTGAAGCGGAGACGCAGCACACCGTTTGAGCCATCGCTGTGTGCGTTCGAGAGATTTTTGAAGATACGGGCGCGGGGCTGTGTGGTCGACACACTCATCAAACGCCATGACGATGTCTGCACCGAGTCGTCTCTGAATCTCCATGGCAGACTCGGGGGAGAGCATCATCGGCTCTGAATCGCTGTTCTTTTTGCCGCTG
>JBKDKA010000019.1:0-5920 GCA_046345315.1 Planctomyces sp. | reverse complement strand
CCGGATACACAGTGTGGACAGGTCTCAGGAGTCGCTTTACGACTCTGAGCGGATGTAAGCGTTGCCTTCCGCGGAGTTGTCGTTCTGACCGAAGGCTTCCTGCTGAGCTTGTTTTTTCGCGATTTTGACCGCACAGACTTTGTTCGCGCCGACATGCACCTGTCTCCCCCGTGAGGCTGCTCATGATGCCATTTGCCTGCGCGAAGTCCAGGTTGCGAAATCGCCCGATGAGCCGTTGTCGTTCGGGAACATCAGCTGTCCCTCAGTTGCAGAATCAATGGAATCGTCAAAATCCGAATGACAGGTCGTAAGGATGCCGGTCACACTCCCTGTCGAAATCAGTTCCAGCCGGATTCGGCTCAGAAAAGGCAGTTCCTTCGTCGTGTGTGTCATCGTGAAATACAGGAAGCCGCAGGTATTCCCTGCGGCTTCTTCAGTTTTCCATCGTCAGTCGTCAGTGACGGACGTCAGAGAATCAGTAATGACCGAAACTGGCGATCTGCAACGGCCGAACTTCTTTTCAGCGAAAAGCTTCCGGCCGAAACTCCTCTTTGAGCTGCCACCCTTCTTGTCGCTGCCGTTCTTGTCACTGCAGCCCTTGTTGCTGTAACCCTTATTGCTGCCATTGTCGCAGGGATTGTGGTCGTAGCTGTGGTGGCTGTGGCAAGGCTTGAACCAACTGAAGATCCCGCAGAGGAACGTTGGGACGATCCCGTCTTCGAGGCGGTTGATTCGGAATTTCGGAGTTGATTCAGAGGTGCTCATGGCCAGATGTCTTTCCGGAACAGTCATCTTCGTGGTTATCTGGAAGCTCACTTTGGCTTCGCGGTGTGTTCATAGAAGTTCACATTCCGTGCCGGATCGCTTTGCAGCAGAACTGCAGAGTTACAGAATCAAATTCGACTCATGGCATTTGAAAAGAACGTGGCCTTTGAGATCGCGGAACTGGTGTCTGACCTTCGGGCTGCATGGGAGCGGATGCAGATCTCTCGCAGACAGGCCCTCGAGTCACAGGAATGGCTTCGTGTTTCCAGGATTCGTTACACGGCGCCACCTCCGTCGGGCAGCAATCAGGACTGGCTGCTTCTGGCGCTCACCGATCTGCAGTCGGCTATGCGAGCTCATGTGGATTCCGTGACGGATCTGAGCGAGTCGATTGCGGATTACAATGTTCTGCTCGCGGAGCTCAAACAAGCCGAAGGGACCGCTGTCTATTCGTGGCGAGATGACAGCGTAGTTCCGACAGAAGCGATGGTCCTCCCGGGAATCGGAGGACACGTCGGACCAGCGTACGTTGATTACCGAAATCAGCCGGCGATGACTCTGCAGAGTCTGAATTCAGCGCCACGCGCTCCACAGGTCGGATTGCAGGCAGGCGTTCCCGTGTCGCCGACATTCGACGGTGGCAATCCCGAGGCAGGACAGGGGTCAGTGACCGGGGTTTCCTATGGTCGCTTCAGCGCTCCCACGGCACCGTCTTCTCCCGACGAAGCGAAGTAGCCCACCAGCCAGCATGATGCCGAGTCCTGCCAGTGATTCAACAGGACTTGTCAGAAGCATCCCCAGAAGAAACGCTCCCGATCCGAGCACAAAGACTGCCGGCAGGATTGGATAGCCCGGTGTTCGCCACGGGCGAACCATCTCCGGTTTTCGCGAACGAAGCACAAAGACTGCGACGACGGAAAGGAGATAGAACACGAACGCGCCGAAGACAACAAAGTCAGTCAGGACATCGTAAATGGCTTTCTGAGACAGACTCTCGACAGTTCGACGAATCGGCTCCTCAATGAACGCCGGAAAGCTCCCAAGCCATGACGGCGCGGTGATTCCGCGAAGAAGATCTGACCCGGCAATGAGAAATACGGACCAGACCGCGAGCGAAAGTATGGCGATATGCGGCGTGTGGTATCGAGGATGAATTCGGGACATTGACTGAAGAAAGACACCGTCCCGAGACATCGCGAAGATCACTCGCGGACCAGCCAGCAGATTGGCGTTCAGCGCCCCGAATGTGGAAATCATCACGGCTGCCGAAGCGATGGCAGATCCGGAGGAACCGAAGAGCTTCTCAAATGCCGAAGCCGCCACGAACCGGCTCTGTGAAATCTCCGTCGTCGTCATCAGAAGGTGATAACTGAGAGTTGCTCCCACGTAGAGGACGATCACGATCAGCATGCCTCCGGTGAGAGCAATCGGAATATTTCTTCTGGGGTTTCGGATTTCTTCGGCCACCGGACCGATGTTGCCCCACCCGTCGTATGCCCAGAAGACAGCTGTCATCGCTGTCGCAATCCCGGCCATCCAGGAAACATTTCGAGCTGTTGAAAGCTCACTTTTCCAGAGAGACAGATCTGCCTGGCCCGTGAGAAATGGAAGAACGATGATGCTCAGCAGCGTTCCCGCTTTGAGAAACGTGGTGATGTTCTGCAGAAGTCCCCCGCGCTGCGTTCCGGTACAGTTCACCACAGCCAGAAGCAGAATCGACGCTATCGCTGTCACTCGGAGAAACGTCGGTTGAGTCAGTTCAAGTCCGCCGGGAAACAGATAGTAAAGATCCTCGCCGGATTGCCGTGTCGTCAGTACACCGATCTGCTGGAACCAGAGCGCCGCAGACTGTGACAGCGCCGTTGAAAATGCGACGGAAAGAGCTGCCACGGAGCCGGCTCGCATCATCCAGAATTCCGCCCATCCCCAGAGAAATGCACAGCCAGGTCCGAATGCCTCACGCAGATAAACATACTGCCCGCCCGCATTCGGCATCATCGCTGCCAGCTCTGCGGTTGCCAGCGCACCAAGCAGACTCAGGATGCCGCAGACAATCCAGACGAGAATGATGCCATCGACACGACCGATGGATGAAGCGACCAGATTGGCCTTGAAGAAAATTCCGGATCCGATGACAGACCCGACAACAATGGCCGTCGCACTCACCGGACCCAGCACGCGACGCAGCCCGGTCGAGGGCACTTCTGTATCCCGCGATGACGCAGAAGGCGGATCGTTACTTCCCGATGTCATGCTGGATTCAACTTCACTGTTCAACGTGGAGTCTGAAACGCCGGATGGCAAACGTGCTTTAAGTCTAACGACATCCGTTGGCGGCTGGAAATCGAGCGCCGTGCAATCAGTACGCAGGTCAGACTCAGGCGTGGGCGTGGGAGCAGGCTGAACCAATAAGGTAAAAACTACCCGGCTTCATGTTCTTCGCGATCTTCTGTTCGAATCAATATCAGGTCGCGATGCAGACCATGACACCGACGATCAGCGATCAGATGACAGATTGAGCGGATGCACTTTTACATCATTCTTCACGCTGCAACCGGTACACAGACCACACACTTTCGGTGCAGTTGCTGGAATCAGCCGATCACTCGAACAGCCGGCAGCGGTTTCGGAATCGATTGACGAGAAACTGGCTGCCGGTCGGCATCGCCGAAGGATGTCGAGCGAAGCCAGAGTCAGCAACGCCAGTGCAGCGAGGTTCTGCCATCCTGAAATCATTGTCTCCGGATTCATGATCTCGCTCCTGCCGATTTATTTCAACTGCACTAATGCCGCGTCATTGCTTGAAACAGGGATTCTGTGTCATTCCCGCTTGTGTGCCACTGGCTCTGCCAGTGCTGTTGGTTCGGACACACTGGCGGAGCCGGTGGCACACATCAATTGATCTTTGGCAGATGCTAAAGGCGAATTCCAACCTGATAAGTCACAAACGCACCGACCCATGCCAGAACGGTCATATAGACGAAGGAAATGATCGGCCATCGCCAGGATCGCGTTTCATTGCGAATGACGGCGAGTGTCGAGATGCACTGAGCACAAAGTGCAAAGAACACCATCACCGATGCAGCCACAGGAAGAGTGAATACCGGACGGCCGTCAGAATGCTTGGCATCCCGAAGCGCACCACGCAGACCCTCGTCCTCTTCTGTCACATCGGCGCCGAGATGAAAAATTGTTCCCATGGTTGCAACAATGACTTCACGAGCCGGAAATGAGGCGATGACGCCCACGCCAATCCGCCAGTCCCATCCAAGTGGAGTTACCAGAGGTTCAACAAGATGTCCGAATCGTCCGAGAAGACTCTGTTCCAGCGCCTCTGCATTGAGATCATTCAGTCGGTTTGTGAGCTCATCGATCGTTTTCGCTCGCTGAGCATCTTCGCCAGATCCTTCTGTCGATGCGACAACGGGATCGGTTTCCGAGTCTACCTGCTCAGCACGCGGCTCTGAGGCGACTTCCGACGAATCACTGCTCGATGGGGATTCAGCCTGAAGAGCTTCAAGTTTCCCGGTGAGTTCCCAGCGTTCCGAACTCGAACCAGGATAATTGCCTGCGAACCAGATCAGAACACTTGTGGAAAAAATCAGTGTTCCGGCCTGCTTCACGAATGCCATCGCGCTTTCGCGAACACGATGAAACGTCACGGAGAATGACGGCAACCGGTAATCCGGGAGTTCCAGCAGAAACGGGGATGGCTCACCGCGAAACACTGTCTTCCTGAAGATCACCGCCACAGGTAGTGCCACAAACATCCCGAGAAGGCTGATTCCAAGAAGAACAACGCCTCGCAGCGGCAATGACATCCCGAACGGCAGCCAGGCCGCTCCCAGAGCTGTATCCGGAACGCAGAGCCCGATCATCAGCACATACACCGGAAGACGAGCCGAACAGCTCATCAGCGGCGCAATCATGATCGTGACGAAACGGTCCTTCCGATCCTCAATCACTCGTGTGGCCATGATCGCCGGCACAGCGCAGGCAAATGAGGACATCAGCGGAAGAAACGACCGACCACTCAAACCGGCGACTGCCATTACACGATCCATCATGAAGGCCGCTCGAGCCATGTAGCCGCAGTCTTCCAGCACTGCAATAAACAGAAACAGAAGGCAGATCTGAGGCAGAAATACGAGCACGGAGCCGACACCGGAAATGATTCCGTCCGTGAGCAGACTTCGGAATGGCCCTGGTGACAGATTGCTTCGGACTGCGTCAGAAACACTGCTGATCAATGCATCCACACCATCACTGAGCGGCTGCGTGAACCAGTAAATCGTGGAAAACACGAGCAGCATCACGAGAATACAGATTCCGAAGCCCAGAATTCGGTGCGTCAGCACGGCATCAAGACGATCGGACAGCTTGTGAGCGGCAGCTGACGACGGAGCCTGAATCTTCTTCAGCAGCTTTCCGATCGCAAAATATCGGTCAGTCGCCTCGACAGCCGGGATCTCGATGTTTATCTGAGACAACCGACCTCTGGCACTCGTCAGTTCGACCGAAAACCGCCCCTCAGTTCGATCCGACAGCATCTGCTCAACCGGACCGCCCGCATCGAACAGACTGCGAATGACCAGGAATCTTGTCGCCTCGGCCCTGCAGCAGCCGGCTTCCCGCACCCAGTTCTCCAGCTGATCAATCTCCCGTGAGACCGCCGGAGAGAAAACGTTCGGCACCGCAGTGTTCGAGCCAGCACCGGCTTCACGGAAATCGTGAAACGTCTTCAGAACCGAGTCTCGCAGGCCATCGAGGTTTTTGTGATGCAGAGCTGATGTGGTAATGACTGGAAGCTGAAGTTCTTCAGACAATCGTGCGACATCGATCCGCAGTCCGGCTCGCTCCGCAGCATCCCACATATTCAGACAGACGACGGTTGGAATTCCTGTTTCTCGCACCTGGCTGACAAGAAACAGATTTCTTTCCAGAGCAGATGCATTGCACACGCAGACGATAACGTCCGGCGCTGGTTCTCCTGCAGAACCGGTGAGCACCTCCACGGTGACCATTTCGTCGGGGGAGCGTGCAGACAGACTGTACGTTCCCGGCAGATCAATCAGATCGACGGTGGTCTGCCCCCAGATCACCTGACTGATTTTCTGCTCAACCGTCACCCCGGGGAAATTGCCGGTGCGTACTC
>JBKDKA010000018.1:0-2926 GCA_046345315.1 Planctomyces sp. | reverse complement strand
TTCACCACGGGTCAAGGTGCTTTCTGCAACCTCAAGGTCACATGAATTGTGGACCCACAGGCTGAGGGAGGGGTGGCCGATGAAGTAGGTGTGCCAGTTGGCGACTCGGAAGTTGTAGACGGTGGTGAAGTCTCCGGTTGGCTGGTTTGACCTGACTTCCTGCCAGTCGCCTCGCCAGTGGCCTGCGGCGACTTCCTCATCGAGCAACTCTCCCTGAAACTCTGAGAGCAGTGTGCGTTCGAAGGAGTGTCCGGCTGTCATGACCTGACGACGCTTTGTCGCCGATATGGTCGGTGCCTGAATGACTGCGAGGAGATCTCCGGGTTCGACATGAGCAGCGGGTGTCCAGCCTTTTCCGTTGACGTACAGCGGGTGTTCCGGAGTCATCAGAAAGTCGCCGTCTCCGATCCGGATTCGACGAATCGCACCGGTTCTTCGGAATGTCTCTTCGATGACCTGCAGCCCGATGTCTGCTTCAACGTTGTGTTCATCGCGAGACAGCACCACATCACCAGCTCGCAGATCTTCAATCGGAACAGGTCCGTGAGGCGTCAGTACGGGCGTGCCTGCCGGAAAGCACGGAATGCTCCAGCGAGCAAACATTGTGCCCGGAACCGAAGCGATGTTTCCGGCGAACAATGCGGCATCCACATTGCCCGTATACTGGTAGGTCCCGAGGGCAGTTCCGCCCATGATACCGCCATTGATAACGGTCTGTCCGGATGCATGGAGCCATCGAGCTCCTTTGTAGATGTCGTCGGCACCCATTCCGACGATCCCGCCGGCGAACGAACCAACCTGATACCCGGATCCCAGAAAGTTGCCGCCGTAATACGAATCAACAGCTCCGCCGACAACGCCACCTCCCAGCGAAGTGAAGGCCTGAATCGGGTTCAGCACGCCGCCGGCGATTCCAGTGCCGACACCGAATGACATTTCACCGTAAGAATTCATTCCTGCTGCATAGGTCCCAAGTCCTCCGTCGATGCCCCCGGCGATTCCGCCGGCAGTCACAAGACCGCCGCCATAGGTTGCAATCGTCCCGATGGAACCGGCACCAAACATCATGCCGCCAGTGGCCAGTGTTCCCGATGCAACGGCTACCGTCGATGTGGTGTAAAACCCGATGGCGAGGTCAGCATCCATTTCAGACGGGTTCGTCAGATAGTGTCGATACAGAAAGTATTGGTGCTGGGGGTCTGTGGCAGACTTCTCGCCAAGCCAGTAATCGAGCGGCGAGTACGAGTTCGAGAACTGACTCCATTTGTCCGCAAACGTCGGGCCCTCGCGGAGCGTCCGAGCGTACTCGCTGCGTCTTTCTGCAAGATAGCCGACAGGAGTCCCGTTGTACTGTTGTCCCGTCAGCTGAATGTACTGTTCCCTGGCTTCCGAAAGCAGCTGCGAAGCCGTGGCAAAGTCGTCTGCAAGGGAATCATCTGTTCGGTATCGTTCCGCGAGGTCTGCCTTGATCGTTCGTCGAGCATCCACACGCTGTGCTGCTGCGTAAACGTCGCGTTCAAACTGCTGCAACTTCCGGAGATCGTATTCCGGCTTCTGCTGAAGATACCGCTGAACATCATCGGCATGTGCATTGTCGTTGCTGCGAAGCACCGCAGAAACATCCGACATGGCGAATATCGGGGTCGTCAGATCGCTGTCCGTGACGATCGGCTGACTCAATACGGACAGATCCTGTGTCTGAAACGACTCAATGAATCCCGGAATCTCATTCTGAAAGAATGAGTCCACGAAAGGATCACGTTTTCTGTTGATCGCCGTCGGAGCTGTATGACTCCACAGTTCACTGGCCGCGGAGATCCGTTCCGGGCTGCTCGGATTGCTTCCGGAATGACGTGCTTTCTGCCAGCCATCGGTGGCTTCATATCCCTCCATGCTCAGAAAAGGGATTTCGTCATCGCTGCTCGGGGGACTGCCGGCTGGTCCTCGGGGTGCGGACACTGCGGCTTCGGATGATGTGCGAGCGGGCCGGTTAAGCTCTTTCAGTCGACGCTGAGCGACAGTAATCGTACTGCCGGCCTGTGCGACGGAAACGCTCGTCGTCGACACACCACTGATCATACTCAGCGTCTTCAGTGACTGCTGCAGCCCGGAGTCGCTCGTGTTGACGAGCCCTGCTGAGCCGGCGGCGATCCGGAGCCCGGCATCTGTGCGAATCATCCAGCCATGATGGCGGTCCCGAAGTACGGGGCCGGAGTTCAATCCCAGCGATGTTACGTTCAGGTATCCTGACAGCGTTCCATCACCGAGTATATCTCCGGTTCCGATCTCGTATCCGGCAACCGCAGCGTTACTGAGAGTCACTGCATCGAGGACTCGATCCGACATCGAGTATGCTCTGGCGGACATCAGTGCTGAAGTTCGGGAGAAGACTGTGTTCAATCCACTGCCGACAGTCGCAGTGGAACTGAGAATGCGCCCGAGAGTTCCATCGCCCAGCTGCTCGCCACTGAATCCCTGCCAGGCATTGACGCCTGCGGAAGCGAGCACCACAGATGACAACGACAATCCTGCGGCGGAGATTCCGCTGCCAGCGAGCGTTCCCGTCGCGGCCAGCGCTGAAAAACCGGTGACGGCGGCTGGTGCAAACAATCCGGCTGAGACAACCGTCGTGGCACCCAGAAGCACTTTTCCAATATTGCCGTTATCCCAATGTTCCTCAACGAAGTAACCGATCTCCTTCACGAAGTCTCGAACATCTCGAACTGCGTCGCTGATCGTATCCGTCACGCCGCGAAGTCCCCGTGACAGCCAGCTCATCCCCGATGGATCTGTAATATTGACGGGATTGTTCGCGGTATATCGCGTCACATTCGCGTCACCGGCATCAAACCCCAGCGGATCCTCGCTCAGAAACGTGCCGGAGATCGGGTCGTACCATCGAGCACGGTAGTGATACAGGCCGGTG
>JBKDKA010000017.1:0-13555 GCA_046345315.1 Planctomyces sp. | reverse complement strand
TCGTGGTGGCTGGCCAGCCAGGGGCAGGGCAGTCTCAGTCGCTACTGGACAGCGTGCTCACTGCACGTCGGCCTTTCGGGAGGCCTGATGTTTCTGAGATTTCTTTCCGGCCGATGGAAATCGATTCGGATTGTCGACTGAGGCTGTGCGCTGCTCGGAACGCTTTTGTGACGTGCCTCGTCTCATCTCAGCGACTTCTTGTTCTCGTGCTGGAAAGCATCCGATGTCCGGGTAGACTACTGTTTCCAGAACACTGATCTTCGGAGTCGCGCCGAACGACTTTACCGTACGATCAGCGATCCGAACGTTCGACTGAACGATCCGGGAAGCAGTCAGTTTCCGGAGAGGTGACAGAGTGGCCGAATGTGCCGGTCTCGAAAACCGGTGTGTCCGCAAGGGCACCGAGGGTTCGAATCCCTCCCTCTCCGCTGATTTTTGCAGTGTTTTGTGCGTTCAAGTCGCATTGATTGCCGGCGAAAGATTTTTCAGAAATCTTCTCGTTTACACCGCAAACAGCCCGATTACACCCTGCTTTGGTGTAGTTACACCCACTGAAAATGGTTTCTTCCGATCACAGGCCGCAGATGTAATCAACTATGTGAACCGCTTTGGAAGTGAACCGGATGACTTCCAGATTTTCGGGAAGTCCCTCGACAGCCGCTGTTCGATGTAGGCACGGGAATTGCCACGCTCAATCGCATCTACTGTTTCAAATGTGACGTTGTTACTTTTGAAATCCTTCGACCGACGATCCCCACCGCGTGCCCTCACAGGCCGATGCTTCACCAGCATGTCTTTCACGTCCGGATGCTGATCCCCAAAACACAACGAACCGCCCTGGATCCCTCCGAGCGGTTCTGTGTCCGGCTTAACGTGGTTTGACTCTCTCCAGTGTGATCAGATCACCGCAGCCGATTGAAGAGCGAAGATTCTGAATGTTCGTCGATTCGGGGAATCCCTCAACCGCTTCAGCTGGCTGATGATTTACGATGTCAGAATTCTGACCTCGTGATTTCCATTGTCGGCTGACCTTCAAGGTCAGAATTCTGACCTTGTGATTTCGGATGCTGAATCTGTCGCGTCGTCCTGTTTATCTGGGAAATTATTTTCCCCGGTTTTTGTCGTGGTTGCAGCATCTGTCGCAGTCTTTACGTTTACTTGGGAAATTATTTTCCCCGGCAGATTCGTTCAGCGTTTCTACTGACCGCCAAGGGAGTAGATAGTAGCGACACCCCTCACCCCTTCCTTCTGACAGTCGGCAGATGATCCGCCGCCCGATGTTCGCTGGTCAATCTGGGATCCACATATCGGCGCGTCATTTCTACGCTGGAGTGCCCCAGCTGACGACAGGCTGACTCAATGCCGAGTTTCGCTGTCAGATGACTGGCGGTAGTTCGCCGCAGCTTGTGGAATGAATCTTTCGAGCTCTTCCACAGTCCGGCCTCTTTGACGATGTTGCGGTACGTCTCCCAGATTGCTTCCTTCCCGACTGGCCACGGGAACAGAAACGCCGGGAACTCATCCGGAGTCAGGGAGGATTCCAGCATCGTCTCAATGGCTTCTGCTGCCTGCTCTGAAACCGAGAACGTCTGAGCAACTCGATGTTTCATGTATTCCGCATCAACGGTGATTTCTCTGCGGTCTGCGTCCCAGCCGGACAACTGGATTCCGAGAAGTGCCCGTAGCCTCAGACCGGTGTTGTATCCCACCAGAATCAGAGCCGGAAAAAACGTGTGAG
Organism: Planctomyces sp.; assembly: GCA_046345315.1. GTDB lineage: Bacteria > Planctomycetota > Planctomycetia > Planctomycetales > Planctomycetaceae > F1-80-MAGs062. The sequence continues at coordinate 11,817 of JBKDKA010000017.1, read as the reverse complement.
ACGGGTAGACGCCGCCCGTTCGTCGGGATCTGCATTGCTTCGCTGCCTCGATGATCAGAGCCAGTTCATCGATCGTCCAGGCACTGGGAAGCCGCTTCGGTTCCTTCAGCTTGTCTACGTCCGACGGCAGGACGTTCAGCAGACGCCGTTTGACTGCGTATCGCCACAAGGCGAGTAAATGGCCACGGCTTCCGTTCACGCTCGCCACAGCGAGTTCTGCAACGTTCAGGAGCCAGTTCAGGAACTCGGAAACCTGCGCGTCATTCAGGTCAGTGACCATCGGAACCCGTCCGAGGAACTTGGCGAATCTCACAATCGTGTATCGGATGACGTTGATGCTGACGGCTTTCGATCCGATCATTCGACGGGGAACGTATTCCGTGCGGTAGAAGCGGAACAGGCTTCCTTCGATGTCCAGCTCTGGCTCACTCAGACCATTGATCACTGTGGCCTTCTCTTCGTGCGGTCGCTTCCCGACGGTCTTCAGGCACTTTTCCGGGTATCGGTGCCGGGTGATTCTCCGGAGATACACGCGATACGCTCGAGCATTTTTTAGCGTCATTCCGTCGATGACCATCGCTCTGACGAATCGGTCAAGAATCCCGTCAGTCACACAATGAATCTGAATGTTGCAGCCTGACCATGAGATGAAGCGCCGGACTGCTTTTCGGTACGCGTAGACGGTATCGCGTTTCACGCCTTTCAGAACTTCCGGCCTGAAGTGTTCCTCGAAGTATTCATCCAGAGTGCGGGAACTTGCGGGAGTGTGCCTGTCCGCAATCTCCGGAGCACAGATAGCCTTCACGGTGATTCGCTTCCGGGTGACGGTTTCAACCACGGTCTTCACGCTCATGACGGTCTGTCTGACCGTTTCGGCCGTGTACTCTTGTCGGATCCCCTCATCCTTGAACAGTTCGATTGCTGCAGCGTCAATCTGTGCGATCGGAAGAACACCGATGACGGACTGGAACCGTTTGCAGTTCTGGACAATCTTCCGGTGCCTTTCGCCTGCAGATTCGAGAATCCGTTCTGCAGCCTGCAGGAGCTCGGTTTCGTGTTGTGCCATGTTTCCCCGCCTCAGATCAGTTTTGCGAGAAGTTCGAACAGTTGTTGTCTGAGTGCCTGTTTCTGCTGATCACTCATCTGGCCTGCTGTATCCAGCACTGACTGCAGCTGCAGCAATGGGACAGGATTCCCGTGCTTCGCTGGTGTCTCACGTTTCCCGGCTGCGTCGTATTCCAGGAAACACGACGGAACCTGCACTGATGGCGCTGCCGATGCCAGAAGCGATTCTGTGTCGACGTAGTGGTCGCAGACGCCGAGAGACTTCCCGTGGATGATCGCCCCTGCAGCTCCGTTTGCTCGCATCCATTGCGTGACGGCCCGTTGTCTCATGTGCTTCGGTTTGATCACTGGAACGCCTGCAGCGTTGCAGGTACGCTCAAGCGCTTCCCGGATCGCTCGCCCCGTCCATTCGTTCGGTGATTCATAGGGAAGCGGGATCGGCTTCAGCCACCCTCGAAACCATTCCGGAACCGGGTAGATGTGCTCACGTCCGGTCTTCGAAGCGGAGATTCTCAGGAACTCATCGAAAGACGCCTCACGCCTCTCCACGGTCTTCAGGAATTGCAGACCATCCATGAGCCGCAATCCTGTCCAGAACGTCACAGCGAGCCACTGACGAACCCAGAGAGGACACTGCGGGAATATCGCTTCAATGGTCGGGACTGGTGCCGGGTTTGGCTTCGGACGTTTCCGACGAAGCCGCCTTCCAGGATTCGGCAGAACTCCGGTGATGTGCCGAACAATCGTGCAGACGTCGGTGATTGTTTTTTCGATTGTGACCGGTGACAGATTCTGCGCCGATTCGCTCATTCGGAATCGAGTCAGTTCCTCTGTGCCGATGTCTTTCGGTGAAATGTCTCCGATCGTTTTGCAGAACCTCAGGCAGTTCCGAGCGGGGATCCGAGACTTCAGACGATACTGGCTCAGATACTGGTCAGCAGCTCGCACCAGTTCAGGCTCACTCGCCCGAATAGCCTTCCGTTTCTCATTCACAAAACTCCGTCCAGTCACAGCAGTGACCACGGTTTTCACGCTGATGATCGTCTTTCGAATCGATTCGGCAGTGAATCCCTGTTTCAGTCCGATTCTCTGGAACTCCAGAAAATGCGGTTCTGTGATTTTCTCCAGTTCCACCTCACCCATGACTCGCTCGAACCGTCGGCAGTTGAACAGAAGATTCCTGTTCGAGAGCTTGCGGTTCTCGATATGGTCGATGGCAGCTTTCGCAAGCCTGCTGTCTGGTTGTCGCCTTGGCTTCGGCATCTCTGACAATCCTGAACGAAACGGGAAGCCCGTCCCCGAAACTGACTCCGGGAACGGGATCCCTGAAACTGTCACCGTCTGACAACAACAATCTTTCCCGGTCGGCTGATGCGATAGTCGATCAGCTCCCCGCTTCCCTTGCGGCCTCTCGAACCCCGGTAAGCCGTTCGGCTGTACTGTTCGACAGTTCCATCAAGTTCGATCTGAGCACCGTTTTCGAGCTCGCCCAGCGAATCGAAATTCAGACCACAGCGAAACCACATGTGATCGGCCAGAATCAGCCCGGTCTCTGTGTCGCGAACTCCCTGCAGACAGAGAGTCCGCTGAAAGATCTGATACTTCGGCCTGATACCGTACCTGGTGAAATGGCCTTGAATGCGGATCCGCTGGCCTTCCAGTTCCTGCAGACGTTCTCTCATGGGAGCACCTCCGGTGATGTCGTTTTCCGAGGAGTGACATCCAGGAGACTGACCGCTGACTTGTGACCTTCAATCAGCACCACAGGACCGGACTGCGTATCGATCGCGGGTGATGATGTTCGGCCGAGGTACGTTTCCTCACCGTTGCGGCCGTTCGGGTAATACTGCACGACAGATCCGATTTCGTGCCGTGCGTTCCACTGGCGAGATTCTTCAGACTGCGGAACGGCTTTGAGAAAAAGGTTCTCTCTCATCATCCACGCCGCGTCGATGATCGCTTGTGCCTGTTTCAGCGTCTCTGTCATTCCGATGAGAGCACTGGCGAGCAACAGCTGATGAGTGTTGACGGAAACATCGAACAGGACGTGCTCATGCAGTTCATCTTCCGGATTGACTCCGAGGAATCCGCCCTGGCTGAACTCGCCAGATTCATCGGCAGACACGTCCTTTGTCTCTTCATCGTCCGATTCAAAAACACACATTGTGAAACCTTCCTCTTGAGGGTTTGGAAAAGATCACGGCGCAGCACGATCCCACGCCGTGAGGAAACGGGGAACGCCGCTGGCTATTTCCAGCAGGTCACAGGCAACGAAGAGAGCCGCTGCCGAATAGAAGATTCAGAGAATTCCACTGGTATCACTACTAGTGATACGAACGCTGGATCTCTGAACGCCCGCACAAAACGCCCGACAATGCGAACCATGGAGAAGACTCCACGGACAAACCGGGAACCGAGCAAACTGACAAAACGATTCCGTCAGCAGCTCAAACCGCACAACCTTGAAAGGATCGGTTTTCGACGCGCAGCATCAACCAGTGATGATGAGCATGGAGAACACTCGCTGGCCGATTTCAGCCTGACTTGATTTCTGCGAGTGGCAAGCGGATCTGAAAGAAGTATGATCCACGGAAGCCACCTTCCTTTCTCGAACAAAGGTTGGTCGGTCAGTAACGGTCAGAGGGTCCAATCTCTGGCCGTTACGTTTTTCAGTCTGGCAAAATCTTTCTGACATGTCAACCACTCCTTAGAAATCCAATCAGCTCACAGGCACCAATACAGAGCCTTTAGCGGTGTTCTCTGCAATCTTTCGCTGTGCATCCAGTTGCTGGGAATTGATTGCTTTCAGCCCCGCTACTTCTTTCTGCACTGCATCCATTGAGGTTTTCAGCTTATCCATCGGTCCATTGCCTTCACCACGCGTCAACAAGCGGGATTCGTTCGCCTGTAATGGTCCTGTTTCGGATTTCTTATCTGGAACAACTTTCTGTCCGTCTTGCTCTTTCTGTTTCTTCTGCTGCAGCAGATCCAGCGATGCTTCCTCTGCTGCGATAGCTTTCGCCGTCGCTTCGTCAACGCCTTGATTGATCAGTGACTGAACTTTCGCTGCCTCTTTACCGCGTTCGAGTTCGATCCGTCGCAGCTCCAAACGTTCCGCTTCTGACTTCACTAGGTCATCGAGACGTTGCTTTTCCTGTTCAGCTTGCTGCAGGGCCTGTTCCGCAGCTCGCTGCTGTTCATCACGAACCCGCTGCCGTTCCTGTTCGAGTTCTTTCTCCGCTTCCATCTTTGCGACAATGGCGTCGCGTTCTCGCAGCAACTGTTCCGCCTCGTTGCGATCTTTCGCAACGGTGTTTTTCGCTGCCTCGATTTGCAGTTGCTCTTCTTTCGATGCTTTCAGAAGTTCGACTTCCTGCCGAAGTGTTTCCAGATATCCTTCTGACTTGTCTTTCGCTTCGTTCGCCATGCGAAGCGCTTCGTTTTCTTTGGTTCGCTGGCTGGCCAGATCCCGAACAGAATCACGCTGTTCCTTCAGCACCTTCAGACGTTCCTTGTCCGCTTCAACCTGCTTTTTCGCATCCGCTGCGAATTCCTTTCGATCGCCTGTAATCTGCCAGGCATCGTCCCACTTGTCCGCTGCAACCTGTGAAGCCTCCAGTTGTTTGGTGACCCCCGCAATATCACGGTTCATTGTGCCGAGGAGGTCTTGATACGCCGCCTGCTTTTTCTCAGGATCCCGGATCAGTTCGATATCCTCGATTCTGTTATCAGCCAGCGTGCTTCGAGTCTTCTGCAGTTGTGCGTCAAGTTCCTCTGATGTCGCTTTCAGCCTGGCAAATTCGCGTTCAAACTTGCGAGTCTGAAAAATGAAGTCCCCGATTGCTTTCCCAACTGTGCTTCCGATTGCTGCTGCCAGTCCCACGAGTCCGAGTTTGAACGTCATTGCACCAGCGCCGCCGGCTTTTGCTACCTCGCTGAACTGGCCGACCTTTTCTGTTGCTCCGGCAATCTGAGACGCGAAGCTTGCGAACTCTGAACCGCCTGCGAGAGATGCGAGAGTCCCGATGAATTCCGTCGTCACCTTTGCCTTCTCTCCGACTTCCTTGATGGATTTGTCGGCGCTGATCATTTTCTCTTTCAGCATTGATTCCGCTGCTGCAAATTGTTCTGCCGACATTGCACCTGATTTGTGCAGAGCCGCGATTTCTTCCAACTGGCGAGCGTATTTGTCCGCTGGTCCTTCCAGTTGATTCATAATCTGTTCCGTGCGTTTCATTGACTGAATCATCTGCGTCGATGATTCAGCAAACTTCTGTGATGCCTGATCATCAGCTTTGATCAGGATTTCAACTGCTTCGCTCATGTTCTTCACCGTCTTTCGTGCTTTGTGTTTTGAAGTGTGGTTTCACGGGAAGCCGAGAAAGGTGATCGACTTGTCGGGTGTTACGCCTATCCCGTGTTCTGTTTTCGTGGTCCTGTGGCTTACTGTCCCGGCGGGTATCCGTAGAATGGCTTCGTTGCATACTTTGAATGCAGCGAGAGAGCGTAATCCCGGACGGTATCGAATCCGCCTTTGTCCGTCTGATCGATTCTCAGTCGGGCCTGTGCGTCGATCAGAAGCCGCAGACACTCAGACTTCTCTTCCTCAGACGCGAATTCAGGCAGAGGCAAGTCCAGCTGCTTCAGTATTTTTCTTTAGATCTCAGGGCAGGAACCATCCTTCCTGACTGTGAATTGTGACGGTTGATTCTCAAGCCTGGACAATCGGCGTTTGAAACTCATCGGCCGGACTCCAGTTGTTCGAGACGCTGCCGAAGTTCACAGTGTTCTGACAACGGTCCCACGCTGCCCATAATCAACTTACACGCATCGAGACGCGTCTTTGCTTCATGCTCCTGCCCTGTCAGTTCCAGGAGCGTATCAACAACGGTGCTGACTGCTGCCGTCAGACGTCCGACCGCTTCGGAGGCAATCTGTGCTCTGACTTCGGAAACGTAGTTTTTGAAGCCGCGTTCCGTGGTCCATCGGTACGCTGTTCGCTCAGCAATGCCGAGTTTCGCTGCTGCTGCTTTGGTTGACATACCACCCGCAACGTGCGCAGCGAGTGTATGCCACTTCTCGCCAGACTCTGCCGGTTCTGCGGTACTCATCGAAACAACTCCGTAAACGACTCAGGAGCCTGTCTGAGACGCCTCAGATTCAGATTCCTGCTCATCGCCAGTTCTCCCGCAAGTGCGTTCAGAACGTCCTCATAGCGTTCCGAGTCAAGCGAATAGACCTTGTGCAGAAACTGCAGGTCCGCCGGTGACAACGGAATTTCTGTTCTCGCTCGCCAATGCAGATGACAGCACAGGCGAACAAATTCAGCGCCGTGCTGTGCCTTCATCAGTTCACTGCGACTGATTCCGACTTCTGCAAGTAGTTCCGATTCGCAGCCGTCCAGCATTTCGCGAGCAACCGGAGACAGATTCGCTACTGGGCAGAGAGCGTTCGGTTCACTCAGAAACTCGATTGCGTGTGCCATCTCATGCAGCAGCGTTCCCGCCTTCAACCGTGATGACCACGTTTCGAAGTCTTCACGAACCCTGATGCAGATTCCACGCCCGCACCACTGGCCGAGCCGTTCGAGAACAGTCTGTGCCTGCAGATCAGCGAGCGGGGAGAATGCCGCCATCCATTCCGGAAGCCATTCTGTTCCGTCCTCGCTGGCCTTCAGCAGATACAACGGAACGTCTGTGACTTCAGGAACCACGCGACGTAGGAACTGAACGAACGATTCTGACCAGTGCATCGGGTGTGCTCCTTACGGCTTCAGTTTCTCAGCGTGAATCGTCTGGAGCTCATTCTGCAGCCGATGCTGTTCCGCCAGTCGTGGCCTGATCCCCTGTTCCAGTTGAGTCAGCTGATTCCTCAGGTCTGCGACACGTTCCGAGGTTTGCCGCAGGTCGAGTGGTTGATTGATAAAGTTCTCGATGCCTGCAATCAGTCCGTTCCTCGAATCGCGAGACCGAATCTTCGCCAGATTGAATTCTGCGTTCTCCAGTGAATGCTGTTTGTGTTCTCGATCCTGCAGGAGAGGACGCAGTTCTGTATTCACTTCCTTCAGCCGATCATTGACGGCAGACTCCCTCTGAAGCAGTTCGACGTCCAGAAGGTTCGCTGAATCTGATAGCCAGCCTTCCGCCCCTGCTGTGATCAGAATTCTGTGGCTTGCGTCGTTCAGACGATTCCGTGCCGCGTCAACCGCTGGTTGAAGCTTGTCGAATGCAGCCTGCAGGGCCTGCTGTGATGTCGCCAGTTCGCGTTCCGCCTGAAGTCTGTCGCGTGTTGCCTGCTCATTTGCGATTCGCTGAGAGTGCCAGGCGAATCGCAGCTGCTGCAGGTTCACGTCCGATTCCAGAACGATCTCATCTTTTCCGGTCGCATCGAGTACGGCCGCTACTTCATCCGCGTCCGCTTCTTCACCTTTGGCAAGTGCTTTGACAAGTTCGACGTAGTGCCCGAACCCTGATCGCTCAGCCGCCTGTTTCTTCGTTCGCAATTTCTGCACAAGTTCAGCCAATGCCCCCATGACAGTCAGTCCCTTCGTTGAATGTGGAGTTCGTTTCGCTCATTGTCTTCGGGGACCGGTCTGAGTGTTGAAAGTCGTTACTAAACAAAACCGGATTCAGAGAAATCGCCTTCGATGTCTGGCCGCAGCGACGGCAGCGACGGTATCTGGTGACGAACGTTTCGCCACGCACCGTGCAATAGGTCACGCTGGGACCGTTGCAGCTCTGGCATGACTTAGGAGTTCGCATCGGTGAACACTCGCTCTGAGAATTTCAAACACATGGCCAGAACGCACTCACTTTCTTTCAAGAAAATTGGGCTTTCCCGACCGCAAATGGCCGCTAAGCCGCCGGAAGGACCCATCCAAAAAACTGCAGAAAATGATGGGTTTTTCATCGTTTGGCCACCTCCTGAAGCCTTTCCCGTTCGATGTGATGCTGCGAGTATGTTTCCAGTTCCATATCCTCATTCACGCCGTCGCATCGCCGGAATGACGCCCGCCAATCACTGCGCATCCGCTTCATGCGTTCGTCATCGCTCCACGTCGCCTGAATTTCGAGCCGTGCAGCCGCAATCTCTTCGAGCGTTGGATCCTTTCGCCGTGTTGTGGGTGCCGTTTCGGTCGCCTGACTCATTGCAGACTCTCCTGCTGTATGCTCTGAATCAGACCGGAAGCAGCTTGTATCGATGCCTGCAGAACTTTCAGCCCGCCCGCATGTTCGAACCCTGTCGCGTAGAAACTGGAGGGAGTGAACCACCATTGAGCACGTGGGACTGAGTGTTCTTTCGCAACAGCACAGACCGTTGAAACATCGGGGTTCGGGATCTGCAGCCCCCATCGAGCATCTGAGAACAGGAACACTTCGCAGCGTTTCGCACTGAGTGTGCAGGTCACCTGAAGGTCAGTGTTCAGCTTGAGATTCCGGTCAGTCGGTTTCAGCTTCACATACCGTTCTGACGACTCGGTCACCGTCAGAGAATCAGGGATTGCGATTCCGTGCCATGTGTTTTTGTTCATCATCATCGGGGTGTTGGATGCCATCGATCGTTCCATTCATTCCATGCCAACTGAAACCAAACGGACATTTTTCCCTGTGTTTTTGAGGCTTATGGAACGAACGGAACGAACGGAACGGGGTTTCCGTATATTTTTCAATTCCCTAAGGGGAAAATTTTTCATACCGAAAGTTCGTTCCAATCGTTCCGTTCGTTCCATAGACAGCATTCAGGAACGTAAGAACGAGTCTTCAACGTCAACTGTGTGGTCTACATTTCGAAGCATTAAGCCGCGATACCATCGCCCGTTCGCCGAATACTTTTCGAATCCGTTTTCATCTAGCCACGCGCCAACAACTCGCTTTGACGGAAGGAACTCGCCAGCATCATCGGCCCATTTTTCGAACCGCTCGTATAGCTCAGCAAACTTCACCGCTGTGGCCTTATTCACCACACAACAATCAGCGATGAAACGTCCGAAGATGTCCTCAGAACTGCGATAGTCTTCGGTGGCGCTGCAGACACTGGCAGGAGGATTCAACCCAATCCGCTGCCACTCCAGACACCCACGAACAGCCCACGCAAGAATTCCCGCCCGTTCTGCCTTCAGTTTTTCCGGTAGTTGCTTGTCCTGTCGTGCTCCGTCAAATCTCTGAAGGAATGGCACCAGCAGCAAGCGTCTCCAGATTCCATGGTCCGTTCCAGAAATGATCGGCCTGTGATTCGTGCAGAGAACCAACTTGTGTGTGGGATTGAATTCCCAGAAGTCTTCCCGCATTCGCCGAGCCATGATCTTTTCGCCGCCAGTCAGCATTTTGACAGTTGATTCAGCCAACTTGCGTGATGCCTCAGTTTCCACACATGACACAAATCGTTTTCCGAACAAACTCGCCTTCTCAGTAGGATGTGATTCGCCTTTCTTTTCCATCAGGAAATCAGGCAGACACTGCATCGTGTAATCTGGTCCGATGGTGTCCATGAACGCATTCAGGAGCGTTGATTTGCCGTTCGCACCCGTGCCATAGAACAGCGCCAGTTTCTGTTCTGATACGTCACCAGTCAGGAAGTGACCGAACAGCCGTTGAACAAACTGAATCAGTTCGTCGTCTGCGAACACGTCGCGAAGAAACTGGTTCCACACCGGTGATTCTGCATCAGCAATGAATTCCGTCGGGCAGAGTTTCGTGATGCCTTCGTTTCGATCGTGTTGACTGAGCTTACCTGATGTCAAATCCACGACACCATTTCGACAATTCAGAATCCATCCGTCCTGATCGAGTTCCTCAATCGTGATCGGTAGCTCCGGACCTGCGAGGGCAATCATCGCCTTCAGCCGAGACAGCTGAGCGGTTTCACAAACGTGTTTGAACACTTCCCCACCGCGAAGTTCCATGGCATCGTTGAACATCTTGTTAACGAGGTCTTTCGCCAGCTTCAACGGCCGGCCTTCGTCATCGATCTTCCACCGCGAACCATCCCATGTGAGCCACTTTTTCCAGGGAGCACAATAACGCAACTCATTTTCATAAGTTGAGGCGTAGTGCTGCGCGTTGCCGATGTCGTTCAGATCCGTGCAATCATAAGAACGCTCAACTTCTGGAGGTGGTTCACCATCCACGGCAGGAGCAACCGGACGCGTAGGAACACGGGGTTCATTCGGGACTGATTTTTCATAGCGCTGCTCACGGGTATGATCCGCAGCACGTGCCCACGTTGTCTCAAAATACGACTCACCGCGTTCCGCGAACTTGCCGACGTTTTGACAAGCCGCCCACACTTCCGCCTTCGATACACCTTTCTCAATCGCCCAGCAACACAAACTGAAATCTGCCGCTGATCGGTCTGCAGCAGTTGCACAAGCGACAACTTTGCCGTTCAGGGTGTCGATTCTTGCCGCCGTTAACGGCCGAGTAACTGGAAGCGGAATCTTCGCGATAAGTTCCCGTTTCTTTTTTGACGGTGCCACATCAGCGAATCGAGCAAACGATTCGAACGGATAGCACAGCGATGAATCTGCTTTCACGAGAACACAAGGCTTCGGTTCAGCACCATTCCGCCCGTTCTTGCGGTTCATCGTTCCCGGAAGTCTGAGCAACCGAGAAAGGTCCTGTGTGTGATCTCCGCCAATGGCCGCTGCGATACCCTGACAAGTGTCCTGAACTCGCTGTGCGACGTCAGTCAGCTTCGGATGATTAGAGTGAATTGGCTTTCCTGTTGCGACGTTGTCGAGCCAAACTTTTTCCCCGTCCACAACTATGAATCTGATCGGACGATTTTTACCGTTGATCTCCGTCCATTCCTGGAAGACACCAAACGACGGCGCACCCGTGACTATCGCTTCCAGTAGCATCCAATAGATGTGAACTCCATTGCCGGTACTCACGATCATGGTGGGCTCAGGCAGACCCGCATCTCTGATTCTCTGCAGAGCATCCTCCACCGTGCAGTTGTCGATATCGGCCCACAGGCAACGTACGGTCTGAATCTGCCAGGCGAGTTCAAACGTGCCAGCACCTGACTGACGAGGACATACGCCCACAAATGGGTTCGCGTGCTCGCTTGCAATCTCCGTTGCCTTCCTGGCGAGCACGCCACCGATTGCAGCATGTGCCGGAATTGTCAGGATGTGATTAAAGAGCACCCGCGATTTCTTTTTGCCGCCATCCGTCCACGTCTCGATGGGGCGAAACGTTACATGGTCCGACGGATCCAACAATGTGGAAAGGTATTTCCGGACCTGTTGATCATCCACGCCCACAACCTCTACTGCTTCTGCAGTGCTCATCGTCGCGCCCCTCCGCCGCATCGATCGCAATGCGCCATCCAGTTGACCGCTTCTGCGAACGTTCGGCGAGTGACGAGGCATACGCCGTCAGTGGTCCGGTATGAACGTCGCAGCCAGTTGCGATGAGTCGCGCTATAAGGCGAAATGGAGAAATACAGTCGCAGCTGCTCCGCCTGACGCTCAGAAACGTTGTGGTCTGCAATCAGTGCTTCGAGTTCGCAGATTTCGTGCTGAGCCTCAGCCCATGTCTGAAGGGCCTGCAGTTGCTCTGTCCGTCGCCTCATCTGTTGTGTGATGGCAGGCGATATGCTGACCGTTGGCGGTGTCAGTTTTTCTGCGGAAGTTTCCGCACTGTCGCCAGTCAGCAGGTAGTGAGAGGCAGAAGACTTAACAGTCGTTGAATCGGTATTGATTTTTCTCGTCCGTGCGGCAATCATTGCCGATAGCTCCTTGTGCGG
>JBKDKA010000016.1:0-38672 GCA_046345315.1 Planctomyces sp. | reverse complement strand
CCGCTGCCTTTGGTTCACAGGGCTCACCGCAGGGCTTCTGAAGAAATCCCGGGTAATCCGGAGCCTTTTCGAAGGCTCGCTGAACCGGAATGTTCTCTTTGTACCCTTCGCGAAATGCGCTGTTACCGCACAGATCACAGTTTTCGTTGTGGAAACGAGGATCGTCAAATCCCCACTTCTTCTTCAGATCCAGCAGTTCGCGACTCTTTTCTTCGCTGAGATACTGAGGCTGCCCGATCTGACGAGCAAGCAGCAGGATGCGACAGTAGGCGTCGAGGATTTCTGTTTTCCAGTAGGCATCTTCGAGGCTCTTGCCGAAAGACACCGTTCCGTGATTCTTCAGAATGATGGTGTTGGTGGCCTTCAGGAAAGGAACCACCGTGTTGGCAAATCGCTGATCTCCCGGAGTTTCGTAAGGAGCAATCGGGACTTCACCCATGAAGACTTCCACTTCCGGCAGAATGCACTGCGGGATCGGTTCGCCAGCAACGGCGAATGCTGTGGCATGAGGCGGATGGCAGTGAACGACTGCCTTGACATCCGGTCGGTGCTTCATGATTGCCAGATGCAGGAGAACTTCGCTGGTTCGCTTGCGAGTTCCTGCGATCTGCTTGCCTTCCATGTCGACGGCACAGATATCATCCGGCTTCATAAAGCCTTTGCAGATCATCGTGGGAGTACACAGGACTTCGTTCTCGCCGACACGGATGCTGATGTTACCGTCATTGGCAGCAGCGAATCCTTTGTCGTAGACGCGTCGTCCGATCTCACAGATTTCCTCTTTGAGTGCTCGATCGTTGATTCCACTGTTCCATTTACCGGCCATGTGACTCTGCTTCCCAAAAAAATGTTGTCGGAGATCTTTCGTTGTGTGAATTATTCGACACTGACGGTGTCGAGTATGGCTGCGTTGTAAGCGTCAATCGGTTTTGTGTTCGGATAAAACGGCGTCGAAGCGTCTGCACTCTCAGTCACCGCCATCAGGCTTCCGATGCCGGCACCCATATCGTCATAGATCACGATCGGTTCCGTCCTTCCCGATTCGTCCCCATTCAGACCTGCGTGCATGAGAGGCACAGCAAGTTTCCAGATGGCTCCGTCCAGCGTCGGATCCCACTGAGACAGCGTCACTCGGCCGATGCATTCCATGATTCTCATCGGATTCCTCCTGAAGTGTTCCGGTTCCATGTTCTCATCAGTCGCAGCAGTGATCCGAATGACCAGCCGAGCGAGTTCAGGCAGAGGACATTCGGAGCCATGACCTGATTCAGTGAAGTGAGATCAGTCGATGATTCAATGACCGCAGCGCGAATTGCAGCATTGCGGTTGAGGAGGCAGGCGACCAGCGACGCTTCACCTCCGAAACAGACGACGCTTCGCACACGTGCCAGCTCTGCGGCTTTCGCTGCCGCCTCGGAATCATTCTGCACGGTGATCGATCCCCATCCGGCAGCCGCAGCCGACGACACAGCGATCGCCGATCCAGGCAGAGCAATCAGCAGCCCCTGAACTTCCGCGACATGCATAGTTGACGGCGAGACACTCCGAGATGCTCTGCTGACAGAACTGCTGAGCCGAATGTTGTTCTTCCGAACGTAGTCACGACCTGATGGTGTCAGTACAGCACCGGGAATCAATGAAATCGCACGTCCTGCGGCACCGGCATGCACAAGCACAGCTTCCGTCACGACCGGCTCGTGAATTCGGAGCAGCTCCGCGGAGCCATCGGCTGACTGCTGAGCATGCTCCGTGGAGTTCGGCGCAGACTGCGAACTGACCGTGCGAGACTGCATCTCACGCAGCACAGTGCGAACAATCTGATCGATGAACTCAACAGTAATGGTCATGAACGTCGTCGTTTCTTTTTCACTTCCGGCTGTTCGTCCAGGATTCCCTGAACCGAAAACCGAAGAGGCGAATCCTTTCTTCCTGTCAACTGCTGAATGCACTTCACATCGCTTGTGAAGAACACCAGATCTCCCGTTCGAGCTCCCAATGGATCGATCGCAATCTGTGGAAACTCATCCGGCTCGTTCTCGATATCCATTGGCTGGAGAATGACAAGACGCCAGCCGTCCAGTGAGGAATGCCTCACGGTGGCTGTTGTATGTCCGATGACTCTGGCCGTCTGCACGAATCAACCCCTTCAATTCAATCGCTCGATCAGATGATTCTGAGGTCTTCGACCATGACACATCGACGCTGTCGTGTGAAGGTCATCGGACTGGTCACACCTTCGCCGGTCGGCGTCGCGATACTGAAGGACAGATAACCTTCACCGCCGAGACCAAGCCCCGCCATGCAGGGACCGTTCTTGACGAACAGTGTCGTATTCATGATACGAGCCATCTTCGTGATCGTATGCACGTCGCGAGAATGAATAATCGCCGTGTGACCGAAGCCGTGTTCATACTTCTTGGCCAGAGAGATCGCGTGATCGCTGCAGTTCGCTTTGACGAACGGAACGAACGGCATCATCTGCTCTTCCGGTACGAACGGATTGTGTTCATCCGTTTCGCCGTACAGAATCTGAGTGTTTGCCGGGATGTTCAGACCGATCTGAGTCGCCAGCCATGCGGCGTCTTTGCCGATGAAATCGCGATTCAGAACATGGTGCCCGCCCGGTTCCTTCGGAGGACCAAATGCTTTGGCTGTGAACGCGGCGACCTGAGCCGCATTGAGCCGATATCCGCCATGATTTCCGACAGCGGTCATCAGTGAATCAAAGATCTCCTTCACGGCGAACACTTCCTTCTCGCCGATACACAGGAGGTTGTTGTCAAATGCTGCACCGGCCACAATGGATTTCGCTGCATTCTCAATGTCAGCAGTTGCGTCCACGACAACCGGTGGGTTGCCCGGTCCCGCGACGATAGCTCGCTTCGGACTTCGCAGAGCAGCTCGTGCGACAGCTGGCCCGCCAGTCACAACCAGCAGTCGCGTGCCACGATGATCGAACACCTGCTGTGCGGATTCGATGGTCGGCTTACCAATGATTGTCAACAGATTCTGCAGTCCGGTGGCAGCAAAGATGGCCTTGTTGAAGCGACGGACCCCTTCACTGGCGATTCGAGCTCCGCTCGGATGCGGGTTGCAGACAATCGTATTGCCAGCAGCCACCATGTTCACAAAATTGCCGGCCAGTGTCGGAAGTGAATGCGTGACGGGAGTGATCGCCCCGATGACACCAAATGGTGCGTATTCTGTGATCGTCAGACCATGACCGCCGCTCACCGCGTCAGTCCTCAGGAATTCAACTCCCGGGACAGTCTTGATTGCCTGAAGTTTCGCGATCTTGTGGTCGAGCCGACCGATCTTTGTTTCCTCGAACTCGAGTCGTCCGAGTTCTTCGGCCTGCTCGTCACAGATCCGTTTGACGATTTCAATGGCTGTTTTACGATGCTCCAGCGGAGCACGAACCAGCTTCTCGAATCCCTTCTGAGCTGCCTCAACAGCCTGATCAACGGTATCGAAAACTCCCCACCGGCTGTCAGGAACATTTCCGGAACCGGAAACTCGTCCGGACACGGCGCCCTGAGCCGTCAGCTGTGCGAGAACTTCCTGAACCACCGTACGAATTGTCTGTTCTGTCGATGCCTGCACTTGATCAGTCTCTCTGTTTCGCGACTGATCCCTGTCGCTGCCTGTGACTTCGACGTTCCATGATCGAAGGCTTGTTTTCAATCGGTCCACCAAAACTGAATCGCCGTGATTCAGAATCCGGACTGTGATTCAATTTCTCTCTGACGTTCCTGAACCCACCATTCCGCTTTGAGTCGATTCGGGATTTTTGCCAGCATCAGCGGAAGAAGCACCGCGATGGCAGCCACACTCAGAAAACTCTTCTCTCTAATCAACACGATAATGTTGAAGAACACTGTACCTTCCAGCACGGCGATCCCCACAATCAGCTGCGTCTGCCAGACCTGACAGAGCAGTCGAATCCTTTCAGCATCCGTTCGATCCTTCCATCCGTCGGTGACGAGCTTCACTATCTGAGAACGAGCGATCACGCCGGGAATCAGAAGGTGTACACCGCACATCACGAATGCCACTGCGGCAGCGACTATGGAGAGAACTCCGATCTCCGTCGAAAAGTTGCCCCCCGTGAGTACTACCGCGATTCCCAGAAAACCGATGACACCGGACATCATTCCCAGTGCAATCAATGTCGAAGTTTTGACTGCCTTGGTCAGAATTTGTTCTTCGCCAGCCTCGGATCCATCCGCTGCCTGACCACAGTTTTCCGAAACGAGTTTCATGCTTTCGACCTCCTGTGAAACCATTTCTCCTTCATGTTCTTCGACGCCATGTTCAGATCGATCGAGCTCACGCCTTGAAAATCGTCTTCGACTTCACCTGGACGGTGTCGACAATTCCGATGATCGCGGCATCGATCGGCAGTTCCTTTGTTCCGGGCGTAAACCGAGCACTTGATCCCTGAACGCAGAGAACCACTTCGCCTTCACCCGCCCCGACGGTGTCCACGACGACAAAGGAACGTCCGGTTGGTTTCAGGCTCTTCTGGTCCTTTTCGTCCACCCGGAGCGGTTCCACCAGAAGCAGCTTCTGGCCGACCAGTGATTCGACCTTCTGAGTCGATACCAGACTGCCTGTTATTTTTGCCAGAAACATGGATCCACCTCTTGTCCGTTTCACCGACTGTTACGGGTGCCGCCTGTTCAGGCTGCTGATATCCAGGCTGCTGACTGTTCAGCGACCGCCTGAGATTGTCTGAGCTGTCTGCCGGGCCACGACGAGTTCCTCGTTGGTGGGCACCGTCCAGACCTGAACACGACTGTTGTCAGTGCTCAGACGCGATTCTCCTTTGACACCGGAATTCCGTTCCGAACACAACTGCACGCCGGCCCACTCCATACTGCGGCAGACGTTGGTGCGAATCCGTTCGCTGTTTTCGCCGATGCCTCCTGTAAAGACGAGGACATCTGCACCTCCCAGCAGAGCCATATACGATCCGACATAAGATCGGATCGATGCTTCGAACAGCTTCAGTGCTTTCTCTGCACGATCGTGTCCCTTTGCTGCCGCCTCCTCCAGATCGCGACAGTCTCCGCTCAGACCACTGATCCCCAGCAGTCCGCCTTTCGACGACATTTCCTTCAGGATCTGCTCGAATGTCATTCCCGTCGCCTTCATGATGACGGGTATGGCATAGGCATCGAAGTCTCCGACTCGATTGTTGTTCGGCAGTCCTCCCTGTGGACTCATTCCCATCGACGTCGCAATGCTTTCACCGTTGCGAATCGCACAGATCGATGCACTTCCTCCCAGATGACAGCTGATCACTTTCAGATCGTTTCGGCCCATAATCTGAGCGATACGACCTGCAATGAAACGATGGCTGGCACCGTGAAATCCCCACCGACGAATCTCCAGATCGGTGTACCATTCGTAAGGAACCGCATAGGCGCGATGTTCAAACGGAATCGTTTCATGGAAGCCGGTTTCGAGTGCCGCGACCAGAGGAATCTGAGGGAACGCCTTCTGCAGCTGACGCATCGCCCGAACGTAGGGCGGGTTATGCGCCGGTGCAATGTCCGACAGAGCCTCCATCTTCTTCAGAAGTGTCTCATCAACTCTACGAACGCCGCTGAGATTTCCTGCGAAGACCGCTTTGAACCCGATTCCGCCAACCTCTTCAACTGATTTCAGACATCCATGCTGCGGATCTGTCAACTGCTGCAGGCAGATGCCCACGGCTGCTGCATGATCCGGCACCGGCTGTTTTGTTTCTGATCTGTGAGTTCCGATCTCCACAGAACAGGAGCTCAGTGCATCCGGCTGTCCGATGCGATCAATGCCCCCCCGCGCAAGCTGGGTCTCACTGGAAACATCAAACAGACGATACTTGAAACTTGTAGAACCAAGATTGGCGACGAGAACCTTCATCCCATGATCTCCATGATTAAAGTGTCACCACACTCCGTGTGATGACTGCATCCTGCCTACCGGATCACTCCTCAGGCTGCTGACAACCACCCTGTCGTACGCAGCCTCCGACAAAACAACGGTCCGAAGAATCTCAGAGAATCGATTCCAGCAGAGACGCTTCCGGACGCGGAATCAGGTGAGCACACACCAGCTCGCCGCTCTGAGTTGCAGCAGCAGCACCGGCATCAACAGCGGCGCGGACTGAGCCGACGTCACCCTTGATGATGGTGGTGATGTAGGCTGCACCGATATTCAGCTGCTTGACCAGAGTCACGTTGGCAGCTTTCAGCATGGCGTCTGATGCCTGCACTGCGGAAACGAGACCCTTCGTTTCAATCATTCCAATGGCTTCGTTCATGATTATCTGTTCCGAAAAAAGTTCCAGTTGAGTGGTATTCATGGAAACTCCGAGCGATTACGCATCAGGGCCCGGATCGGTTCATGAAGAACCGGCAGTGATTACTTGCGAGCCGAAGCAGGAGCTGTCTTGCCCTTCGGCAGAACAGCGACAAGCTCTTCATTCGGTCGTGGAATCACTTCCACACAGACGACCTGACCCAGGCGAGCTGCAGCTGCAGCACCTGCGTCAACAGCCGCCTTCACAGCCGCAACGTCGCCGACGACAAACGCCGTGACGAGACCGCTGCCGATTTTGTCCCAGGAGACCAGCTGCACATTGGCAGCCTTCAGCATTGAATCGATGGCTTCGATCATGCAGACGAAGCCTTTCGTTTCAATCATTCCGAGTGCTTCCATCGATTTTGCCATTTCAGATCACTCCAGCCAGTATCTGCATTCATCCCGAAGCAGTACCAGCAACAAGGAAAAACGGCCGCTCCGCGCCGCATCAGTTTTCTTCTTCAGGTCCCGGAATTCCGAGGCTGTTGTTCAGACTCCGAATGCCGTGTTCACAGTCAATTCAACTCAGCTCAGTGCTGACACTGACAGGGTTCCGCTTTCACCAGTTCCACTTTCGTGGCACGATCCAGACTCACCGCATTGCCCTCATCCGTGTCGAGATGTACTTCCAGCTTGATTCCTTTGCCGGCTCTCACCGCCAGATCCTCCAGAACCGTCGTGCAGCCCGGTGACTCCACACGAAGATTCACGTGATCTCCATCTTTCACACCATAAAACGCCAGATCTTCAGGACCCATGTGCACATGGCGCATCGCCCGAATGACTCCCTGACGCAGCTCCACAACTCCCTTTGGCCCCACCAGAACACACCCCGGAGTCCCTTTCACATCACCACTGATGCGAACCGGAAGATCAATCCCGAGTGAGATTCCGTCCGTGAATGCAAGTTCCACCTGCGAATCATCACGGCATGGTCCCAGAACTCGAACGTTCGGAAGCATGCGACGGCGAGGCCCCACCACGGCAACTGTTTCTACAGCCGCGTAGTATCCATCCTGATACAGATCCTTCTCCGGTGTCAGTTTTGCTCCGGCGCCGAAGAGAATTTCCACATGAGCCTGTGTCAGATGCACATGGCGTGCGGAAATATTCACGACCAGAGGATTCCGCTGACCAGTTCGATTCGCTTCCGCACTGGCAGCTGCCGGTGCAGAACGAAGAACCGGGATACCGGCGAATGGTGCGCTACCGGAAGGGGTCCCGGACGTGTTTCCGGAGAGATGTCGCCGGAGCACTTCCCGAACAACCTTCTCCACTTCCGCAGGATTCAATGTTGCCGCTGCCACAATCGTTCTCCTACCGTCGTCACTCACAGAACCTCAGCACATCCCTGCTCAGATAAACCATCCCTGACGAATAACCACTGTTCTTGTAATCACTGTTTTCGCTGAATCACTGAGCTCGAGAGACTCCAGCTGCCACTTCTACGATCTCCAGTTTCAACCCGGCATCCTGCATCTGCTGACGCCATTCGGAGGAAATGCCGTCGTCCGTCACGATGTCATCCACGACTTCCAGCGAACAAAGGTGCGACAGAGCTCGCTGACCAAACTTGCTGCTGTCAGCCACCAGCGTCACATGCTCTGCCGCTCGAATCATCTGCCGTTCTGTTTCCACAAGCAGCGCGTTACTGTTGAACAGACCCTCCGCGACAATTCCTCCCGTACCCATAATCAGCCGACCAACATGGATCGCCTTCAGTGCCTCCACCGCCTGATCGCCCAGAGCCACACCGGTCTTCGGATAGACATACCCCCCCACAAAGATCAGCTCAATCTCCGGCCGATTCATCAAAAGCGATGCAATTGGCAATGAATTCGTCACCACCTGAAGCGGCTTTCCGCTGAGATGACGAGCCACCTCCAGAGTTGTCGTTCCACCATCAAGCAGAATGGTTTCCCCCGCGGCAACCATCTCCGCCGTTCGCTTCGCAATCAGCTGTTTCTGCAGAGATGCTGTGTGCTTCCGAGCGTCAAAATCAGTCAGTGATTCCCCCTGATAGGAGGCACCCCCACGAGTCCGCTGAATCTGGCCCGCTGCGGCCAGCGATTCGAGATCCCGTCGAATCGTGGATTCGCTTGCCCCAACTTCAGCAATCAGCTGCTGAAGGGAAACAAACCCCGATTGCTCGGTGATCCGCAGAATTCGTGACCGACGTTCTTCCAGAATCATGACCGTTCCAGCAATAACCAATCACTCAGGATGACACATTATGACCGGTTATGAAAGTATCTGCAACAAATCAGCATCGCAACA
This sequence comes from Planctomyces sp., assembly GCA_046345315.1. Classification (GTDB taxonomy): domain Bacteria; phylum Planctomycetota; class Planctomycetia; order Planctomycetales; family Planctomycetaceae; genus F1-80-MAGs062. The sequence continues at coordinate 30,044 of JBKDKA010000016.1, read as the reverse complement.
GGACGCATTTTGACCGAATATTATCAGGAAATCGCATCTGACGTAGTTTTTTCAACCGTTACACTCTACCACACGAAGTGGCCTGTGTTGCCAAAATGCATCATTTCGGGGGATGATCCGGTTGAGGCGTGGTTCGACGGCAGTGTTTTCCGGCTTGTTTTTCAGAGGATTCAGACGTGAAGGCGGCGGTTTTCGAGGCTTTTCAGGGTGCGCTGATGGTCCGGTCGGTCGATGATCCGACGCCCCGGTCAGATTCCGCCATCATTGCCGTCCGTGCGTGTGGTATCTGTCGCAGCGACTGGCATGGCTGGATGGGGCATGACAGCGATGTCCACCTGCCGCATGTGCCGGGCCATGAACTGTCAGGGGAGATCGTGGCGGTTGGTGATTCGGTCACACGCTGGCAGCTCGGTGCTCGAGTGACGGTGCCGTTCTGTTGTGGATGCGGAAGCTGCGACCAATGCGCATCCGGACAGCAGCACATCTGCGATCAGTACACTCAGCCGGGGTTTACACAATGGGGTGCTTTCGCCGAGTTCGTCGAGATCCGGTTCGCCGACGTAAATCTCGTGGCGCTGCCGGAGGAAATTGATTTCATCACAGCTGCTTCGCTCGGCTGCCGTTTTGCGACGTCGTTCCGCGCTGTTCTGGATCAGGGGCGCGTGACCGGTGGCGATCGAGTGGTAGTTCACGGCTGTGGCGGCGTCGGGCTGTCGGCAGTGATGATCGCGGCAGCAGTGGGAGCTGAAGTGATCGCTGTTGACATTCGATCGGATCGCCTCGAGATGGCTCGGCGTTGCGGAGCTGTTCACCTGATCGATGCTTCCGAAACAGATCCGGTGGATACGATCCTCGAATTGACTCGTGGCGGTGCCGAAGTGTCGCTCGATGCACTCGGCAGCAAACGGACCTGCTGGAACTCCGTCCGAAGCCTCCGAAAACGCGGCCGCCACGTACAGGTCGGGCTCATGGCCGGCAAGGATGCAAATCCTCCTGTTCCCATGGGACTCGTGATCGGCCGAGAACTCGAAATCCTCGGAAGTCACGGAATGCAGGCTCATCAGTATGACAGAATGCTGCGAATGATTGCCCAGGGCACTCTGCATCCGGAGAAGCTCATTTCTGAAACTGTCACCCTGTCGCGTGCCGCTGAACTGCTGCCACAGCTGCATGATTTTCCCGGTCAGGGAGTCACCGTGATTGATCGGTTTCAGAGCTGACCTGCTGAAGATGTTCCATTCAGACCGTTATTGCCTCAGCATGAGTCTGCGCTGAATTCATCTGTCAGGGAGCTTCTATGCATCTACGGGATTTTCTGAAACTGGCGGGTGCCACGCTGATCGGACTGACAAAAAGCACCTTCGCCCTGAACGAAGACGCTTCGTCAGATTCAAAGAAGAAACAGATCCTGATCATTGGTGCCGGGCTGGCCGGGCTGGCAGCGGCAAGGGAACTGAAGTCACGCGGCCATGACGTAATCATCGTCGAAGCTCGTGATCGTATCGGTGGCCGGATCTGGACGAGCGAACGCTGGGATGATCTTCCTGCCGACTTCGGTGCCACGTGGATTCACGGAGTCACTGACAATCCGTTGACTGAGATCGCAGATCAGATTTCTGCCAGACGGCTCACCACCAGTTACGATCGGTCGGTGACTTACAGCACGGGTGGCAGGTCGCTGACAGAATCCGAGGAGTCGATACGAAGAAGTCTGCGAAAGAAGATCTTCCGCACACTGAAGGCCGCTCAGGCGGAGGAGCATGATCGCTCAGTCCGCGAGGCTGTTCGACCTCTGATGATAGAGATCGAAGCACTGCAGAACGAAGCGATTGATCACAAAAACGACGCGGCGCAGGTTTCGCTGAACCTGCTGAATTTCATTCTGAGTGGTGAGATTGAGCAGGAGTACGCCGGCAGCGCCGAGAAGCTTTCGGCGCACTGGTATGACAGCGCCGAGGAATTCGATGGTGGCGACGTTCTGTTTGCCGGTGGCTTCCACGTGGTGACGCAGCATCTGGCAACTGAACTGGCCATTGAACTTCAGCAGGTTGTGAAGGAGATTCATTGGAACAACAGTCGCGTCAGCGTGATCACGCAAAAAAGGACGTTTACAGCAGATCATGTGATTGTGACTCTGCCTCTCGGTGTTCTGCAGGCCGGGAAGGTGCAATTCGTACCGGAACTTCCTCCCGAAAAACTACAGGCTGTTTCCCGAATTGGAATGGGAGTTCTGAATAAGTGCTACCTGCGGTTTGAGAAGGCGTTCTGGCCTGACGATGTTGACTGGCTGGAATATATTCCGGAGAAACATGGTGAATGGACGGAGTGGGTGAGCTTTCTGAGAACGGCACAGGTACCGGTTCTACTGGGATTCAATGCCGCCGATCGGGGGCAGGAAATCGAAGCGTGGACTGATCAGCAGATTGTGGACAGTGCACTGCAGACACTGAAAACGATTTTCGGACCGGGAATACCCGCCCCCGTTGATTATCAACTGACTCGATGGGCCGCTGATCCGTTCTCCCATGGCTCCTACTCGTACAATCCTGTCGGCACATCACCGGAGACTCGAAAGGCACTGGCAGCTCCATTGGCGCGGAAAGTGTTCTTTGCCGGCGAGGCAACAGAAGTTCGTTACTTCGGTACCGCTCACGGTGCCTGGCTCTCCGGAATTCGCGCTGCCAGAGAGATCATGACACGTTGAACATCAGCCGCGATTCTGAAATGCGATTGAGTGCATTGTCAGTCATGCAGGGATCATCGGAGAGACTCAGTCCGTCCGCTCTTCAGTTCCATATCAGCACGGAGCACGAGCACCATTCGAAATCCGATTCCGCTGAAGCGAACACCCGATGATGACAGTTCTCCGCGTGCTGCTGAGCGAAGGCTTTCCGGCGGTGTGTTCCAGCATCCTCCCCGACATGCTCTTTGAGAACGCCCGCTTCCGACTGTATAAGGATTGATGCCGCCAGGCGGATTGACCACAAAACGATCAACGCACCATTCCCAGACGTTGCCGTGCATGTCGTGAATCCCCCAGCCGTTTGGCTTTCGAGTTCCTGCATCATGAGGCCACCCTTCGTCGGCATCCCAAGTGTTGTCAAGGAACCACGCATGGTCTTTCAGGACTGAGATATCATTCCCGAATGAGAAAGCCGTGGTGGTTCCTGCGCGGCACGCATATTCCCATTGCGCTTCAGTCGGCAGCTGATATCTCTGTCCCTCGACAATCCCACCCTCCTCGCGTTCCAGATCGGTCAACGTCTGACAATAAGACATCGCCTCGTACCAGTCGATATAGTCGGCGGGGATCTGACTACCTGTCCGATAACGATAAGGATCGGCATCTTCCCAGGGACGTCGGCGTGCGATGTTGTTCCAGTTCTGCTGAGTCAGTTCGTACTGCTGAATCCAGAACCCCTGTGTCAGCTCCACTTCCGTTTGCTTTTCCTCCGGGCGATGCCCCGGCTCATCCGGCGGACTACCCATCCGAAACTTTCCGGGTGGACACCAGCAGAACGGAATCTTCATCTCAGTAAAGATCCGAATCTCCCCGGCTGATGTTCCCGGGCCAATAACCGTGCTCCGACTTCCAACGGAGGGTTCAGCGGTCTGTGGAGATGGCGATGTGGCAGCAGCACTTTCAACAGCCGTCGCCTCGCCCGCCCCTTTCTCTTCCGACGCTGACAGCAAACTCACAGAAAGACTGTTTGTGACAACAGGAATGATGAGGATCAAAATGCCTCGCAGCACTGTATTCACTTGCAGCACTGTATTCATATGTCAGTCCCGATCAGGTGTGTCAGTCAGATTCCGGAATCACAGGATTGGTGCAACCGGGAATTCAATATTCACTTTATCGTGCGTCAGTGAAAGCGTCGTGATGAGTAACGCGAGGCTCCGGTGCCAAGTATACTGATCGATTCCGAATGGAATGAAGTGTTCCAATCGGCTATACCTCAGACATTCGACAAACTGTCGGTGCAGGATTGAACACCGGGACCACGGGTTTCGGGAGACGGAAGAAGTTCTGATGACTCGGATGAAGCAGCAGGGTCCGCAATCCGTCTATCTGCATGTTCCATTCTGCCTGCATCACTGCGGATACTGTGACTTTACGCTGGTTGCAGGAAGTGATCGACTGGTTCCCGACTATCTCACGGCACTCGAAAACGAACTCATATCCCGCCCGGGCCCCGGTGCAGGACACGTCAAGACGATCTTTGTGGGTGGTGGCACGCCGACGTATCTCCAGCCTTCGGACCTGTCGTCGCTGCTCAATCGATTCCTGATGGACTGGGCCCCCGCCAACGACTCAGAGTTCTCGATCGAAGCCAATCCGGACGGATTGTGTGATGAACGCCTGAATCTGCTTCGTAATTATGGAGTCAATCGACTGAGTCTGGGAGTTCAGTCGTTCGACGATGACTGCCTCAGAACTCTGGAACGTCGCCACTCGGCCACTCAGGCAGTCGAGATGGTTCAGCATTGTCAAAAGTGGTTCGACAATATCTCCGTCGATCTGATTTTCGGGGTCCCTGGTCAGACGATCGAATCGTGGAAACACACACTTCAGACGGTGACCTCTCTGCCCGTCACACATGTTTCCACGTACGGACTGACCTACGAACAGGGGACGCCATTCTTTCGGCGTGAGAAGGATGGTTTACTGCGACGAGCTCCGGATGACCTCGAACGCGATCAATATCTTCTCGCGATGGATCATCTGTGTGATCACGGTTTTGAACACTACGAAGTGTCGAATTTCGCGAAGCCCGGTTTTCAGTGTCGTCATAATCAGACCTATTGGAACGCAAACGAATACGAGGCATTCGGTCCCGGCGCTGCGAGGTATCTGCATGGCGTCCGTACCACAAACTGCCGCAGTGTGACTCGATGGATTCGATCGTGGCTGGAAAACGAACCCTGCGTTCACGAAACCGAGACGCTCAATGATGAAGATCGAGCACGCGAAGCCATCATGCTGGCTCTGAGAATGACTGCCGGGCTCCACGTGGAGTCATTCGAAAAGCGATTCCAGGTGTCTCTGAGTGAACTCGCGTCTGACGCCGTCGAACGTCATCAGCGTGATGGACTTCTTGAACACCGAAGCGGCACGCTGCGGCTTACTCGAGCCGGTCTGCTGCTGGGCGACACTGTTGTGACCGACTTTCTGTAACCGTGACCGACTTCCTGTAAGGCCGGGAAACCTGGGTAGTATTGCGACTTCAGGAGCCATGAAATGGCTGCGTCAGGTGCAGATAGCCACCTTGACGCCGATCGCCCGATTGAACTGTAATTCCTCTGCGGACGAAGACGATCGAATCCGACGATTGGGGGGCCGTCCTCAGGCATGATTTCCATCATTCCCTCAATCGACTGTATCTTACTGATCTGTGCTTTCAAACCGGTATGCTGACCACATTTGACCGATACCTGCTGGGAAGAATGCTGCACACGTTTGCGATGATATTCATTGCTGCGTACGGGTTGTTTGTTGTCTTTGATCTGTTTACCAACATTGATGACTTTCAGCACGGGGCATCATCGATTCCGGAGCTCTTCCTGCGGATCGGCGAATATTATCTGTACCGAACCTCGGAATTCTTTGAAATGGCCGGGCCGGTGCTGATTGTGATTGCCGTCATCACAGTGCTCGGGCTGCTGCAGAAAAACTCGGAAACCTATCCGATTCTTGCGGCAGGAATTCCGACGTTCAGGCTGCTGAAACCGATGCTGGTTGCCGCCGGACTTCTGAATCTGGCGCTCATCATCAATCAGGAACTCATCATTCCGGCCATTGCCGTTCCTCTTCAGACGCCACGAGGAAACGTGGCGGAAAAGGTTCAGCTGGTGGAGCCCGTTTATGACGTCCCGAATCATGACATGCACATCGACGGCGATCATGTCGTGATCAAGGACCAGACTCTGCACGGAGCCAGTTTCACACTGCCGAAGAAGTTCGTCACGCAGGTTTGTACGCTGATGTCGGAAACTGCGTACTTTGTACCCGAAACATCCACTCATCCCTCCGGATGGTATCTCCGAAATCTGACAGGATTGTTTGACCCCGAAGTTCTGACCCCGGAAGGCGCAAAACGAATTCTGCCGCACAAGAACGGGAAAGATGTTTTCGTCGTTTCCACAGTCAGCTTTGATCAGCTTTACAATCGCGGGAGAAATCTGAAACTGATCTCTTCCTCTCAACTGATTCATCGAATCAGAAATCCATCGACCGGCCCGGTCCATGTGCGGCGTCAGAGCCTGACTCTGCATTCCAGGATCACGCGACCAATCCTGTGCCTGCTCAGCATTACGATCGCTCTGCCGCTCATCATGAAGAAGGAATCACGCAGCCTGATCATGAATATGGCCGTCTGTGCTGCTGTTCTTGGATTTTTCTACGCACTGACTCAGGGATGCCTCGCGCTGGGCTCTTCAGGAAACTGGATTCGACCAGATCTGGCTGCCTGGCTCCCCGTAATCCTCAGCGGCGTCACCAGCACCTGGACCTCCGGTTACGTCCAGACGTAGAAACGTGTTCTTCAAGAACGACGTTTACGGAGCGCCGGAACCGATATCCGGGACAGTCCGCCCGGTCATTTTGTGGTGAATCAGTCCGAGAGGGCGAAGCTGCTGAGCCGAAGAACGGAGTGATATCTTCTTCATCAGTGGCTCGGCAAGAACCTCGCCCTCCCGGTGATTGGACAGAAGACGGAAGGTAACGCTCATGAGTGAGTGACTTACCGGCGGCTGCCGCCCTGCCGTCAGGAGATTTCACTGGCGGCTGGCGATGAACATTTTGTGAGTTGGGCAAACTCAGCAACCAGCCGGAAGGTTCCTGAATCAGCAACAAACACAAACGATCAGTCTCCAGCCGCCAGTAGGTAACTCATCTTTCGCTTTGGTCTCGAAACACATCCCCGAAGTAATAGAACTAATTGACGCTGACAAAGCATCGCGGAAGGCACTGCACCCGGAACAAGAACGGAACCGGAACGATGTGAAATAAGCTGTAAAACGGCACAATCAAGAACGCCGCTGTGCAGTGATTGGAAGGACAGTCCGAGCTTGGTTCAGGAACACCTCCGTTTGCCGAATCTGTCGAAGCCTTGTACCCAGAGTTCTGCGGTCGCGGGGTTGTCCTGCAGCAGGCTGGAAACGGAGACGTTCTCGCCGAACTGCGACAAGGCCTCTGCCAGATTCTGAACGGTTGTGTTGTCGAGACGCACGCCTTTTTTGCCTTTCCGAATCAACCGCTCCGTGTGCCCGGAAACTTTTGCCAGTTGCCGCTGAGTCAGTCCCCGTTGAATTCGCATCCGGCGCATTAAACTGCCCACAACAGTTACGAAACAGGATCTCGAATCAGAAATCAGGGGACACATGATCATAATCAGACGGTGCGGAATGTGAGTGTCGAGGGATATCGCGGCGGTTTCGCTTGTGTGGGTTCTCTTTCTGCTTTTACTTCGGGATGGTTGCCGCAATCGCCTGTCTGCGTCAACATTCGCCACGCGCACGATTAGCGCACGTTGACCTGAAGTCGTCTTTTTCACCATTCAGAATGATCTCTCAACACAACCCGGCACGATCGAATCCATGAACCACAAGTTATCGTATGCCTGTGATCCTCTGATCATGCGTCAACTGCGAGAGCGGCGCGGATGGACTCAGGCAACGCTCGCAGAAAAATCCGGATACAGCCTGCGTCTGATCAGCAAGATGGAATCTGGTGAGCCGGCGTCACGGCAGGCACTGGAAGACATCGCGGAGGCACTTAGTCTTCCGGAGGAATCAATCACCTACGAAGATCTCATTAGTAGTCCCATCGGGCTGGCTCGGCAATACATCGCAGCGCTGCATCAGCATCAATTGCAGATGGTTGACGTAATTGAGCACTTTCTCGACGAAAACATCGTCTTCATCATGGCTGGCGACCCGGCGGTAATTCCTTTCGCTGGCACTTACCACGGAATCGAGGGAGTTCGAGAGCTGACACGACGATTTTTTGGCGCCCTTCAGGTGCCGGATGGATACGATCATCTGCCGCATTACTCGTACACGGCGAACGGTACCGATGTCCTGGTCTGGGGCAAGAGCTGGCTGCATCCGATCGGTCAACCCATGCCGGAGCCGATGCCGGTTTCCCATCTCCTGCGTTTCCGGAACGGAAAAATGATCCTGTTTGATGACCATTTTGACACACACAGAGCTGCGATTCTGTTTGCTGGCAGAGAGTTTGAGTCGTCACCGCCCGCGTAACGGGGAGCTGATTGCCCACGTCTGGACATCGTCGTCCCGGTCCGCCGCTTCGCTTCAGCCCGGGCTGTCAGAACGCATGTGCCTTCGGCCCGAGGTCGCAATTCACCGGATTGCCGTCTGGCGAGCGGTTCGGCGGAACCACAACTGACAGCTACCTTCGGCCTGGTGCCGGCGGAATGATTGCTGACTGCTACCGTCGGCCTCGCGCCGGCAGAACCATAACTGACAGCTACCGTCGGCCTCGTGCCGGCGGAAGTATAACTGACAGCTACCCACACGATGAAGATGCCTCTGTCTGGGTCTCCGCCTGGTTTACCCAGGCGGAACCAGCGACGCACACGCATCAAGAGCTTCATTCGCGGCTTCCGCCCGGGTAAACCGGACGGAGAGCTGGCCGCCGCCTCTGTTGTAGCTGACAGTTATTGCTCCGCCGGCGCGCGGCCGGCGGAAGGAATGCGGCGGCGACGCACCAGGATTCTTCGAGAGGGCGCGGCTTCTCGCCGAGCCGCATCTGGCATTGATGTCGCAACTCGCAAGCGGCTCAGCAGAAGCTTCGCCCTCCCGGATGGCTGAAACTGACGACACCGGAAACCTGATCCACGATTTCGTCGACACGATTCGTCACGACGGCATCGATCAATCCACCTGGCGAGCGGTGCGGTGTCAGCCCACCGAGTGCGATTACTTCGATTCAATAACCGAACGTGAGAAGAAAGACAGTGACGCGGTGTCGGAGAACAATGTGAAAAAACAATCGGAGGGCTGACACCCGGAACATCATTGACGATCAGCGGAAGTGATCGCTCGCAGCAGTGGGCAGTCTTTCGCGATTGTCTGGCCGGTGCGGTAGTGCTGCAGGAGTTCGCGGGATCTCTGAGCCAGCATTCGGCGGACTTCGCGTCGCATACCGGCAACGCGAGGAATCGTCATGGAATCATATCCGGTCGTCTGATGTCGCATCCATGCAATCACCGCAGCTTCAGCTCGCTGTTCCACTGGAATGCGTTTCGTTCTGGCGACCGTTCCGCTGCCGACTGGAGTGGCATGATCCGACACAGCCTTCGCCAGCCGCTGAGCGATCGCTTCGTAACGCGGATGAAAGGCCAGAAAAGTAACAACAGCTCCCTGGAAGTCTTCAACGTAATCAGCCTGCAACTTGTCACGACGACGAGCGGCGGTTTCCAGTTTTCGCGCGTGTTCCGGACGAGCTCGTTCCCCGCTGAGTTGACTACGGATCTGTTCGATTGTGTCTGATGGTGCCCAGACACCGAGCGAGAACGTCTTTCTTCCCTTCTTCTCCGCCACAACCCAGTGATCGCCGGCCGCTTTGACTCGACGAGTCAACGCGGCATCGCCCGGCGGAAGCAGCACCCAGCCCGCGGGCGCAGTCATGACAATTCCGGAAGCTGAACGAACGGTGTTTGGGGCTGGGCCGGGACTGTATGTTTCCGTCATTCCTGATCTGCTTCACTTCGAAGTTTCTGCCTGACCGCATTCGGCAATTGCCGCCAGTCCTGACTTTTCAGACCCGCCGCGAGCGCAAAAAGAAGATTGATCGTCACGCCTTCCTGCTGCTCACGAACCAGATGCCAGGCAGCAACCGGGCCGAGTTTTCTCAGATCGTCGATCGTAAGAATCCCGACGTCCCGCAGCCATTGGCTACTTTTCGGCCCGACGTTCCGTAGCTCTTCAATCGGACCCGTCAGAATGTCAGAGGCTCTGACAAAACCGGGACAGACGTTATCAGATTCTTCCGCTGGCAAATCAGTCCGCCTCCAGAATCAATTCTCTGCAGGAACACTCTTCAAATCAGTTGAACTCCATCCGAAGAGTCGCTCCTGATGATTGCTGCGAAGAATCATTCCGATGCAGCTGATGCTTTACCGCCAGTTCAGCAATCTGCGACTGATGGCGTCGACTGAACGTCAGAACAACAGCAGGTTCAGCAAAGCGAATCGTGTTGGACAGGAGGCCGGTTTCAAGCACAGGGTGAGACTCCGTACGAGTGATTGAAACCGAAACCGGCATTCGTAGAAATCGCCGCCAGGTAAGTCTCCACTCGTCACCGTGGAAACTCAGCTGACACCTCGCTCGAGTCGCGATACCACCGACGGGCGAACACGGAAAGACCGTAATTGTGTCAGGAGCATGCGACTTCATGAAAAGTGAAAGAAAGGCATCCAGTAGCAGAGTGCGAAAGAACGTGACTCTTCGCTGAATCCACCCAAAGATCAGCAGACAGATTGCGAAGAGCACGAGATTGATAGTCATTGCCAGAGTCGGGCTCCAGCCGTAAACAGCCATCAGCCCCGCGCAGACCGCTTTGTTGGTGACTTCAAAGACGGCATCCAGAGTCGGGAACGGAGTCAGCCAGACAAGAATCTCGAAGAAGAAACGCACGGCACTGATGACGAATACGTTGATTGCCCCGATGAGCATGAGCACTGTGTCAGCTGAGAAGCTGAACACACCGGCCTGAACGACCTCTGCAGTTTCCGGCTGTGAAGCCCCCTGCGTGCTGAGGATCATCTTCAGCATCAGCATCGTGACGATTCCTGACCACGATTCGAGCTGATCGACTGCCTGTGCGAATGGTTTGCTGACCTTGGTCATTCGAGGAATGGAGGTCAGCAATGTCAGCCCGAGAAAGACCCAGAACACTTCCGGATGATGAAGCGGCGATTTTTCACCGAGCAGAGGATTTCCGGGAGAAATCCAGCCACCTCCGAAGAGCGACATGCCGCTGAGACAGGCAATGCCGAAAAACGGTGACAATGCCACCGGCGCGAGCGGTCCCAGCCATTCGGCGACTGACAATGTCTGGCCGAACTGCTGAGCGGCGACAATCTCTTTCTCCGAGAGCGGACTGTCTTCGGGAGTCACGAGTTTCTTCAGCGAATCGGCATCCACTGGCAGGGCCGGAATCACGGGGCTTTCCTGCTTCGTATCGGGCTCCGCATCTGCCTGAGACACCGACGCAGACACCGACACAATCAGCGGCGAAACCAATGCCGATTGCTGCAAACCTGTCTGCGTGAAAGAGGGAACGCCGGCAAACAGCAGAAAGAGTACGGTCATCGCCCCTGACATCAGGATGGCCCTAGTGGATAGATCTGGTGAATCAGTGAACTGTGAAATTTCCGAACCGACTGAGAAATCGATGCTTTCGAAGGCCGGACGGCCATCGATATCATAGCGCTCGCAGACGCGAGTCATAGTTCGCTTCGGCGATCATTTTCCTGGCTGCGAAGTTCTTTTCGTCGAGCGAATTTCAAAATTGGTGACCTCAGATTGCTTCGGGAGCATTTTTCATGCGGTGTTTGCCTTCGAACGGCTCTTTGCTGAATTCATTTCACTCACTGAATTCAATTCCAACAAGGATGGCTCGCCGACTGCTTTCAGCCGTCGCGGTGGGAGCGATCATTGTGGCGGACACCAACCTGACTGTGAATGCTCAGGAATGGAAAAGTGGTGTGGAATGGAATGCGCCGCCGGTCGTGACGCCGGGCACCAGTGACGATGCACCTCCCTCTGATGCGGTGATTCTGTTTGACGGAACTCACATGGCAGCATGGGAAGGTGGCGAGCAATGGAATGTAGTTGACGGAGTGGCGACCGCTGACAAAGGAAAGATCCAGACGAAACAGCATTTTGGAGACATTCAGCTTCACATTGAATGGTCGGCCCCCACAGAGATCGAAGGTTCCGGACAGGGGCGTGGAAACAGCGGTGTCTTTCTGATGGGGCTTTATGAAGTTCAGGTTCTTGATTCCTACCAGAATGAAACGTACTTCGACGGTCAGGCCGCATCGATTTACAAGCAGACGCCTCCGATGGCGAATGCCATGCGACCACCCGGCGAATGGAACAGTTACGACATTTTCTTCAACGCCCCGAAGTTCCGAACAAATGGTGATCTCGAAAAGCCGGGCTATGTCACTGCCATTCACAACGGAGTGCTGGTTTTGAATCATTTCGAACTTCTCGGTCCGAGTGGTTACACCGAAGCGCCCCACTACACGCCTCATGCCGAAACCGGACCGATCGTGCTTCAGTATCACAGCGATCCGGTTCAGTTTCGAAACATCTGGGTTCGCGAACTGAAGCCACCGGCTGGCCGCCGAGTCAGTACGCCGTTCAATCTTCCGAAGCATGAGCCCGTTCAACCACCGGTGGAGGAGACGACGGAAGACACAGAAGACAAACCTGAGGAAAAGAATGATTGACAGTACGGACGGTCAACGAACCGGGTTGTGAATCGGAATGGTTCGTGCTGTCTCGGTGGCCATTCCGGTGATGAACGGTTAGCATGTTCTGTCGAATCAACTCCGATTCGCAGCGAGCATTCTTCAGTGGAATGCTCTCCTGTTTCGAATGCGCATTTCAAAACCGGCACAGGCACCCTGGCAGTTGCGGAAAACACCGTGTGCGTCGGGAGCCAGTCCCGAATTTGAAACGGCCTGCAGTCATCACCTGTTTTCACGATGCGACACCTGTTGCCGAACACACTGTCACTCAGAGGTTTCCTCCGATGTATTGCTTTACCCACAGGCTTACTGAATCACGATCTTCAGTGATCGGTCGATTCGCTGTCGTTGCGGCCCTGCTGACTGCAGCGACTGCCATGGAAGTATCCGCCGAGACCACGTCGTCGGGCACGGGGCAGAAAATGGGGCAGTCCGCCGCGCGATTCGTGGCGACTCTGACACCCGAACTGAAAAAGAAAGTTCATTACGCGTACGACGATCCGGAACGCGTGAACTGGCACTTCATTCCGCGCGAACGCAACGGAGTGGGACTCTGGGATCTCGTCGGTGAGTCTCGCGCTGCTGCTGAAGACCTTGTTAAGGCAGGACTGTCAGCCGCCGGTTACGAGAAGACTCTTCAGGTCCGAAGCCTGGAAGAAGTGCTTTACCTTTTCGAAGGGGGAACGGAAGCGGAGCGACGAGTCAAGCGACATCCGCACAAGTACTTTGTCACTGTCTTCGGAGAACCCGGTGAGAAAGGGCTCTGGGGATGGCGATTCGAAGGACACCACATGTCGCTGAATTTCAGTGTCAAAGATGGCGTGATCGTCAGCAGCACTCCCGAATTTTTTGGAGCCAATCCGGGTGTTCTGGAAGGTGGCCCGGGACGAAGTCTTCGGATTCTGGGACGGCGTGAAGATCTGGCTCGCGATATTCTCAAAGCCTGCACTGAGGCTCAGAAGAAGTCCATGTGGATTTCCATGGATGCCCCGGATGACATCCGGGGCGCCGGTGTTGAGCAACCCGTCGTATCAGAAGCCGTTGGACTTCGTTACGCAGATATGTCCCGCGAACAGCAGGGACTGCTTCGAGAACTGATCGGTGAGTATCTGTCAGCGATGCCGGTGGAAGTGGTTAAAGATCGCATGCAGGCGATTGAAAAATCCGGAATGGACGACATTCGAATCGGTTGGTGGGGCGGCCCGGATCGGAATCAGAGACATCACTATGTAATTCAGGGATCCTCATTCATCATCGAATACAATAACACCCAGAACGAAGCCAATCATGTTCACGCCATGTGGCGAAATCTCGGTGGTGACTTTAATCGGGTGAAACCGTAGAGCGATGTCAGGACTCAGATTTGGCGTTGCTTGTCATTCCCGCGGAGGCGGGAATCCGGATTGCGACACTGGATTCCCGCCTCCGCGGGAATAACGGAAGCCCAAAGCCAGGTGTTGTCGATGGAAAGGAACTCGGCCGGAATGCGAACCCTGCGGAACAGTTTTCTGCCACGAATCTTCCCGATTTCAGGGCGGTGGTTCCTCTTTAGTCTGACAGCTGTTCTTTCGGCGACAACACTCGTCACTGTTTCAGCTTCAGCATCAGCCGCACCAGCACAGGCCGAATCAAAAGTCGATGGTGTCGAGAACTCCGCAAAGGAAGCAGGGCAGAACGATCGTTCGGCACCTGGAGCCATTCCCGAGGGAGCGAATTCCGCACCTCCTCTGGAAGATGAAGCGGCGGCTCAGACCAGACAGATCCTGCAGCTGATTTCAGAAGCGCAGGAATCTCTGGGTTCTTCCCGGTGGGTTCAGGCTGCTGAGCAGTTTGATGCAGCCTGGGAACTTGCAACGCGAAAAGAAGATCCACTGATCATTTCATCAACGGGTGACCAGGATCAGTTAGCGCCCGGCAGAAATGAAGTTGTTCCCGGTGTTCGCTCGCGACTGATTCTGATGTTCCGTTCGGCCAATGCAGATTTTCGAAAAGAGTATGAACGGCAATTCGGAGCGCTTGCAGAACAGAAAGTCAATCTGGCGCTTCGAAACGCCGATCAGCCATCGCTCAAGTCGCTCGCCCTTCGATATCGTTTTCTGCCCGCCGCTCAGACTGCGGCTCGCGTGCTCGCTCGTACGGCTCTGGACCGGGGCGATTCACTGAATGCTGTGCTGATGCTGGGAATGCTTCGCAGCATGACAGAGAAGCCGTCCGCAGAGCTGGCTGTTCAGTCTGCCATTGCAGCCTGGACCGGAGGTCTGACTGACGATGCTGTCGAGACGATCAAAGAGATTGTCGCAGAAAATCCGGGGGGATCTGTTCGACTCGCAGGAAAAGAGATCGTCCTTCCAAAAGGCTCTGACGAAATCTCGGCCTGGCTGGTGACTGTCTCCGGGCGGAGTCCGGAGACGACGCAGGCAGACTGGGCGCAGCCACTGGGAAACTTTCGCCGCTCAGCAAAGCAGGGCATTCCGGTCGCATCGCTGAGGTCAGTGTGGTGTGATGATCTGTTTAATGTCACAGAGAACGGCGAGTCGCTGAATCCGATGCTTTCTGAGGCAGGGAAGTTACTCCGCATGGTTAACGGACGCTCCGATGCGGAGTTCCGGTCGATCATCCCCGTCTTCAACCCGCTGCTGCTGAAAGATCGCCTGATCTACCGGACTGCTGCGGGCTGCCTGCGAGCAGTCAATGCAGGTACTGGAGAGCTTCTCTGGGAGTCACTGAATCCCGACACGATGCTTGAGTCAACAGCAGAGAGTGCGCGGCGACCGCGTTTCGACGATCTCGAAGACAACTCAGGTTCCACGCCTCCCGACCAAACCCCGGGCGCCGTGCCAGACGCGAAGAAAGAAGTCAATCCCGCACTTGCGGAACTGGTGGGCAAGGAATTGTATTTTCAGCTGAGCCGTACGAATCCGGCAGGACAGATTTCCTCCGATGGGACGACTCTTTATGTCTGCGAGGAAAGTTCTTCGGTCACGTGGAACTCCTCACGCGACTTCCGACAGGGGCAGGAAAATGAACGGATTCCGGCAAACTACCTGCGAGCTTACAGCTCAGTCTCCGGCAAACTGATCTGGGAAGCTGGTGGCCAGAGATTGACCGATCGCCGCAGTAACCAGCTCTCCGGATTTTATTTCCTCGGAGCACCACTTGTTCTGGGTCAGCGAATCTACGTGCTTGCGGAGAGTGGCGAGGGAATCTTCCTCCTGCAGCTTTCGCCACCGGTCAAATCACGAGGCCGCTCAGCAGTTCGAGACAGTCTGAACCCCTCGATTGTGCATTCTCAGCTTCTTTCCAATCCACAGTACAAGCTGAATGGTCACCCGGTAAGGAAGCATGCCGGACTGATTCCATCCTATGCCAGTGGCCTGTTGATCTGTCCGACGTGTGACGATCATGTGATCGCCGTTTCTGCTGCAGACCATTCTGTTCGCTGGGTCTATCGATATGCCGGCAACGTTCGGATTCCGGATCTTGGAATGGACGAACCAGTGCTTGCCGGAGCGATGAACGCAGAACATTCTCTTCGTGTTGATCTCTACAACAGCTGGACGGATTCACTTCCGCGAATCATCAATCAGCGAATCATTGTCACTCCAAGGGATTCTGACGAAATCTTTTGCCTGGATCTTCAGACCGGTCGACAGGTCTGGAGCGCCGCTCGGGGATTCTTTCGAACCATCGCGGCGGTCACAGATGAACTTGTCATCCTGACAGGGCATAAATCACTGACGGGCCTGAAAGTCGAAGACGGCAGCGTCGCCTGGTCGTCAGAACTGCCGGACGGTCAGATCGCGGGTGTTTCCGGAAACAGCGGCGGCATCCTCGTCGTTCCGTCGACTTCCGGCGCGATCCACTATTACGAGATGTCCAGTGGCAAGTATCTGTTTTCGGGGCAGTTACCGGCGAGCACAAGAGCGGGTAATGTGCTGATGATGCACGGCCGGATCTACCTTCAGGAAATGACCTCCATCTGTGCTCTTGCACCCGCATCTGACGCCGAGCCTATGACTGCAGCGGATCGCGCCGGATCGCTTCTGCTGAATCGAAAAGAAGAAGACGCCATCGCTCTGCTGAGTGAAGATATTCGCAGCAATCCGTCTTCTGTGGCATCTCGCGAAATGCTGACAGACATTCTGATGCAGTCGCTCAAGAGCGATTTCGAAACCAACAGCAGACATATCCCGCAGATTCGTGAACTCATCAGCAATGTCGCCATCGACACAGATCAGATTTCAGAACTGCTGGAGGCGGGACTTGGAATGAATCTGAGCGATGCTGCGGAGATTCCTTCGCAGCTGGAACAGCTGGATCGGTCCGGCAGGCGAATGAACGAGCTGATGGAGCTCATTCTGCAGGGGCTGCAGGATTCCAAAGATCTGCCCGTGGATAAACTGGCTGCATCATTGGCAGAATTGCTGCCGGAAGTCAGCCCGAAGGACGACCAGATTGTCCGTTCCGGAACGCTGACGCGGCAGAAATCACAGACCGTGATCGCCGGGATTCGTCGAATTCTCGGCTCACGAACTCCGGATGACAAACAGAAGATCGAATCGATTCTGGCTCAGTCCGCTGATCAGATGATTGAGGCGGCTCAGGGAGATTCCGAACAGCTGCTGCGGCTGATCCGCAATCTTCGGAATGCAGGAATGAGCGAGGCGGCCGGAAAGCTCGCCATGACGATGAGTCAGCGGCAGGATCTCAGTCCGGAATCCATGGCCGCTGTACGTCTGCAGACAGAGCTGATCCTGCTGAGTTCACTGCGTTCCGGAGCAGGAGGCGCCGAGAGTCGTATTGTTCATCTGCTGAATCAATGGAAGAACGCCGGTGATTCTTCCGCGATCCGAAATTTTGTTCATGACATCAGTACAGTCGATGGAAATTCCGAATTCGCGACGCAGAAGTTCTCCGTTCCGGGATTGCCGGATCCAGGCACGATCACAGAGCAATGGCTAAAGGAAAATCCGGATCTGCAACTGTCACGATCCGACGTGTGGAACACAACGCCGGTGCTTCAGCCTTCGGCTGACAGCACCATGTTGTCACCTGACAAGAATGCTCCCAGGGGGCCGATGCGCACGATTCCACAGTTCGGTACAATCGGACTCTATCGAGGCTGGACCTTCTGTCAGGAATTTGAACACACCGCAGTGGCAGCGTACGACCGCGACGGATTTCGACGGTGGTCTTTTCAGCCGCCCGTCACACTCGATCCAACCAGTTCCGCAGGACGAGTCACCGAGCGTTATCTGATGTCCTTCGGGCATCTCATTGCCATGAAGCTGGGAGACCGACTGTTCGTTCTCGACGGCACAACAGCGACGCCTGAAACTCCACCGACATTGCTCTGGAAAGCGGATCTGCGAGCCGAGAATGATGATCCGGAGACCGCCGGTATCCGTCAGTTTACACCGGGATGGGAACGGATACCGTCATACGCTCCGGAACCTGCGGGTTTGTTCCCCTGCGGACCGCTGAGTTCGAGTGCTCTGCCGATCATTCGTGGCAGGCAGCTCCGCGTTCTCGACCCGGTGACCGGTACTGTGCTCTGGCAGATCAACGGCATCGCATCCGATGCCGTATTGCTGGGAACCTCCGAGACTCTGATGATTCTTTCAGAGTCTGCCGGGCAGATCGAAACTCGCAGTCTGCTGGACGGAGAGATCGTCTCTGTCAGTGGCCTTCCCGAATGGTGGGTGGAAGCAAATGAGAATGTCGGTGCCTCTGTTCGAGATATCGAGCTGGAAGCAGGTCTGGATCTGCTCTGGAGAATCGCAGCAGAGGGAGACTCCTGCCTGTTGTTTCGCCTCTCTGCGGAGAAGGCAACTCTGGAGCGACGCAGTATTCTGAACGACACGGTTCTCTGGCAGATTCACCTGCCGGTGAATACGGTGTTTTCGAATGTCGCAGAAGATATGGTTGCAACACTGAGCGACGGAAAGGATCTTCGTGTCTTCCGAACTGATACAGGCACAGAACTTGCCAGTCACACTGTCACGGCAGTGCCTGTACCACGGGAGCTGTATCTGAGAGCGACCCTGGACCGACTGATTGTGCTTCCCGAAGCTGTGGATGATCCATCACTAGACCTGGATCCGGTCGCTGATGGACTGCATGTTTTTGGCCGAATGTATGGCCTTGACCGTGATTCTCTGCAGCTGGTCTGGGATCACCCGCTTGAGCATCGCTTCATTCGAATTCCGGGCACTGTCAACGGAACAACGATTCCGAACGCACCCATCCTCGTTCTTCTCGCACGGCAACGAATGAAACGACCGGCAGGAACATCCATTTCGGTTCGCTATCTTGCTCAGGTGTTCGATGTGAAAACAGGGCAGGAAATTCACAGGTCAGAAAACGTCGGAGTGTCACTGTATCCCCACACGATCCGGATTGACGCTCTCAAACGCGAACTCACACTGCGTTTCGAGAACTTTCTGATGACCATGAAATACGGTACTGACGAAGCGAGCGATTCATCGCCGACAGAGAATCCGACAGGGAACATCCCCGAGAAGAATCCTGATTCAGAAACATCCAATTCGTCAAAATAACCAGTCGGTTTCCTGGAGGCTCTGACTAGACCGGGACAGGCACCCTTCTCCGGCAATATTGCAAACTTTTTCAGAGTTGTCCGGGAGCCAGTCCCGGTTTTGTCAGGCGTTCTAAAGCATTCATGATCATCAGCAGCCATTCACTTCCTCGTCCCGACGATGCCATCCCCGATCAGTCTCGCAGGACGGAAACGGCCGGTGGTCTGCTGGCGATTTACTGCTCAGCGATGTTCACCGGCTGCCTTCTGGCCTTACCACTGCTGAAGACGTATGAGTTGAGGCCATACGACTCGATCATATCTTCTGCACCTTTCGTACTGGAAGTTCGTCATCACGTTCAGCAGTTGTATTCAGCGGTCGAACTGCTTTTCGGATTCTCACTCGGATTTTTTTTGTTTCTGCAACTTCGACGTATCTTCCGAATGAGCACGGTATGGATCACGGGCCTCTCTGGGGCCGCGGTATCGCTGACAGCAATTCTGTCACGCAATGTGCAGACATCGGCATGGATGATGGTTGTCGTTTCGACGATCAGTGGCGTATTCCTGGCAGTTCTCTGGTGCGCCTGGCTGGAGGGGATTCGAGTCACAATCCCGAATCATCGTCGCTGGGAAGTCACTCTTCGCGCCGGGATAGCGATGATGTCTTTCGGTCTGATTGCAGCGCTGGGCAGTTTTCTCAAATCGACAACGATCGTTTCTTCCGAACAGTCGGGAATCCTGGGAATCTGCCTGCTCACTGGTCTGCTTCCGATTCCTCTGATCGTTCGATCCTTTTCCGGATTCAGCGGCCGTCTTCAGGGCTCATCGACATTGGACCTCACCGAGTTTCAGAGAACCGCGGATGGATGCTGCTCAGCAGACAACTCCGGCAGTTGTGACGACATCGGTGACAGCGTTCATTCTCATCACGATCATGACCATGACCATGACCACAGTGATGATGCGAGTTGTGGTGTCGCCCCAAACGAAGCTGGGCAGGTTTCCGGTGAGTGCTGCGGCGGCCAAAAACCCGCTGCAGGGCGAGTGCCGGTTCGCGCAGGCCTGTTTTTTGTGGTGTCCGGCTTTCTGCTGCTGTTCGGTCCACTGATGACTGGTCTGAGTGAAGCCGTCATCACTCAGCGTTTCGGATGGGGCTTTCTCTGGCTCTCGGGGTTCGGACTGACGGCAGGTGTCTGGATGTATCGGCGATCATCAGGGCTCACCGGAAACGCGATTGCACTCCCATTGTTTCTGCTCGCTGCTGCTTTTCTTTTTCCGACATTCGCACTTTGTGACTGGGCCGGAGCGCCAGTGTTCCTGATTTCATTGCTGCTGATCTGCAGTCTGACAGCTGTCAGTGGAAGTTTTGATGGACTGTTGGCAATCGTTCGAGAGTCATACTCGTCGGCCGATGAACAGACAATCGGAAATCATGGCATCACCTCAGCGAGCTATCGAATCCAGAGCACTGGTGCCATGCTGTCAGCTCTTCTCTGCGGCCTTGCAGCAGGACTGCTGAAGATGGGGCTATCAGCTGAACTTCTTTTCTTTGTGGTAGTTCCGGTCGTCAGCTGCCTGCTCGGATGGGCTGGTCTGCGACTGATTCCACAGCCAATGGTTGTGACTCGATTCGCGGAACGGTACCTGAAGCCCGTAACGATCGAATCGCATTCTGCCGAGGGGAGCCGGTAGCTGTGGCCCGCGGTCGTCGACTGTCATTGCCGAATCTTCTTGAACAAGGCATGACTCCGGTCCTGATCGTGGATGATGACGAACGAACCAGTTTCGTCAGTGAGGGCCTGATCCAGCTGACCGGCTGGGACCGCGATACGTACGAGAACCTGCGATATCGGCGAGGAGCGCCCGTCGGTCCCGCCCCGCGAGATATCCTCGGATGTGCACTCGCTCCGCCTGCGGAATGCTGGAAAGGGCGATTCATGGATGAATCCGCTGTCATTCCTCATCGCGATGGTCGAGTCCTGAATCTTCACGTCCAGTTCATACCGCTCCTGCAGCCGGATCATTCAATCTGTTCGATTATGGTGTCTGCAAGAGCTGCAGATCCGGCTGCAGCGGAACCCAGCGTCCCGCCACCGGGAAGAAGTCTTTACGCTGAGATTCAGGCGATGCGTCTGGACCTGAGAAAGCGTTTTCGCAAAGACTCCTTCTTCGGTCGTTCCCCGGCGATCAGAAAGGCTCTCCGTCAGGCTGAACTCGCGGCACGTTCCAGTCACAGTTTCATGATCACAGGCCCCGAAGGCTCAGGAAGGCGACATCTCGCTCGGCTTATTCATCACGCCGGCGAACACGCAGAAGAATCGCTCGCAATGATCGACTGCCATCTTCTGACCGTGACTGCTCTCCTTGCAACATGGCGACAATTGATTCATGTGGCCGATCATCATTCCAGAACGAATCATCAGATTCCTGGCCTGCTGGTACTGGCCGGTCTTGAACATATGCCGCGCGAAGCTCAGACCGCTCTCTTTCAGACAGCGTCCGGCGAAAAACGAGGCATACGGATTGCCGCAACCTCAGTCGACACCATCCAGGGCCTTACCAATCGGAATCTGCTGATTCCTGAGCTTGCCGAGATGCTTTCCACTCTGGAGATCTCGCTGCCGTCACTGCATGATCGAGAGGATGACGTGCTGCTGATCAGTGAGTCGCTGCTGCAGGAGCTTCGGCGTGATCAGGGGACAATTCCCGAGAAACTGTCATCAGAACTGCGTCAGGAATTCCTCGAATATCGCTGGCCGGGAAATGTCAGGGAACTCAGAACTGTCATTACCACCGCTGCGACGGGCAGTCGAACGTCAGAACTTCGAACTGCCGATCTGCCGATGCAGTTCCGAATCGGTCAGGACGCTCAGCGTTATCCAGTGGCCAGAATGAGTGAAGTGATTTCGCTCGAAGAAGTCGTTCAGCAGATGGAACGGGAACTGATCACATCCATGCTGCGTGAATGCCGTGGCAATAAGGCCGAAGTCGCAAGACGTCTGTCGCTCACAAGACCAAAACTCTATCGCCTGATGGCATCACTCGGCATGAACCCCGACGACGACACACCAAGGACCACATCATGATCGCAGGTGCTTCCTGCAGGTCGTTTCAGAACCGGGGCTGGCTCCCCGTTGGAACGGCTATTCCTGCCGACTCAGAAGCGGTCAGGGCTCCGGTCCCGGTTCTGAAACCTGAACTACGCTCAACCCACCGATTCCAGCCAGCGAGTCAGCAGCTGATGGTAGGAATTCAGATCTGCTTTGTGTGACATTTCCGTCACGGTATGAATGTATTTCACAGGACAGGCAAGGGAAATCGTGCGCACTCCACTTCGACTTCGCTGAATCACGGCGCCGTCCTGACCACCTCGTGGCAGAATCGCTCGCTGACAGAGTATCCCGTGAGTCTTCGCGATCTTTTCAAACTCTTCCACAAGTCCGATATCAGAAATCATGGAAGAATCCATCACATGCAGACAGACCCCCTGACCGGCCACTGACACCCGATCTTCGTCCGGCACCCCAGGTGTCTTGCAGCACAGTGTCGTATCGCACGCGACAGCAATGTCCGGTTCCACACCGAACGCCGCAGGCTCAGCACCACGCAGGCCGACTTCTTCCTGAACAGTCCAGACGGCATGAATTTCACACTGATGGTTCTTCAGATTCTCGACAGCCTGAATCTGAGCCCAGCACCCGACTCGATTGTCGAGACACTGAGACACTACGCTGTGCCCGATCTCAGAATAAGGACCATCCAGTACAACCATGTCGCCGATGCGTACTTTCTGTGAGACTTCTTCACCCGTCATCCCGAGATCCACAAAGAATTCTCCGACTTCCGGAACCTTCTTCTTGTCAGCTTCACTTGCAATATGAACCGGCTTCCCGCCGGGATTCATGATCCCCACATAGTCTCCCGACGAGGTACACACACGCACCCGTCTCGCAAACAGATTTCGTGTATCAAATCCCCCCACCGGATTGATTCGCAGATATCCATTGTCGTCCACGTGACGAACAAGAAATCCAATCTGATCCATGTGAGCGGCAAGCATCACTCGAACGGGCCGTTCCGGAGCACGTCCGACAGCAGGTCGCGGGCGACGCACAGCGATCAGCGACCCCATCGCATCCGTGCGAATCTCATCAAACAGTCCGCGAGCCTCGATCGCTTCACGGATGACTCGACGAATTCGATCTTCGCGTCCCGGAACTGACGGTGTCTGTGTCAATGTTTCGAGAAGTGAAAGATTCATTTCCATGGTCTGAAAAACTCCTCACTCAGATTGCAGAATCGTGGAACCGTTTATTGAACACTGAAAACACAGCAGCAGAACGCCCGGGAGAGCTGACCATCTGATGACCGACTGCATGCAGAACTGCATGAAGCTCTGAGTCCGACAGGCTGAGTCTCTGGTATCGGTACTGCTCTGAAAGACCGCTGTCAGATGTCGAGCTCTTTCACATCCAGCGCGTGCTTCTCGATGAACTCACGGCGTGGCTCGACCAGATCGCCCATCAGAACGCGAAACATTTCATCCGCAGCAACGGCATCCGTCATGCTGACCTTCAGCAGCGTACGTTTCTCCGGATCCATACTGGTATCCCAGAGTTCCTCGGAATTCATTTCTCCGAGACCTTTGAATCGCGTCAGGGTCAGGCCTTTCTCTCCAAGCCGCCGGAACTCCATCAGCAGTTCTCGCAGACTGGTCAGATTCACAACCTGATCTTCGCGTTCAATCTTAAACGGGCAGATGACTTCCGCGTTCCGAATCCCGGCCGGGACAAAGTCATTCACGAAGAATCCAAAGTCCTTCAATTGGACAAAGACATCATTCAGTGTCTTGATCTCGTGAAGGTCGACCAGCTGACAGAAAATCTGTCCGCGTTTGACTTCCTCCGTCGAATTCGCATCAGTGGGTGCCGCAGCTGCGTCAGACTCCATTTTTGACTGCATCGATTTGATGAACTCATCGGCCTGCTCACGCTCCATGAACCATCGTTCTGAATCGCCGAACAGAACTCGATATCGCGGAAGACGATCTTTCTCTGCATTCGGCTGACGCTGCAGGTACCGCATGTCAATCCCGCGACGCTCCAGAAGCTCCAGGGGAGCTTCCATCTGTGCAACCATATCGACCAGCCGCTTCAGATTCTCGCCTTCGAAGCTAGCCCCATCTCCTTTGACCACCAGTCTCGCCCCGTCCATTCCCAGACTGACCAGCTGAGTCATCATCTGCTGCTGAGTCTGGACGTAGCGAATTTTCTTTTTCTGTACGACGCGGTACAGCGGTGGCTGAGCAATATAGACGTGCCCACCCTGAATGAGATCGCGCATGTGCCGAAACAGGAACGTCAGAAGCAGCGTTCGAATGTGGCTTCCGTCAACGTCGGCGTCGGTCATCACAATGATCTTGCCGTAGCGACGTTTGCTGATATCCATCTCGTCACCACCGGCTTCCGGGGAAAGCCCGATGGCACGGAACAGATTGGAGATCTCGGCGTTGTCGAGAATTTTGACCAGCTGAGCTTTCTCGACGTTCAGGATCTTTCCGCGAAGGGGAAGAATTGCCTGAATGTTGGAGTCGCGGCCTGTATCAGCCGAACCACCCGCAGAATCCCCTTCCACGAGGTACAATTCCGTGCTTTCAAGATCTCGACTTCGGCAGTCACGAAGTTTCTCCGGAAGACCACCGGTGGTGATGGCACCTTTCCGCCGGACCATATCACGAGACTTGCGAGCTGCCTCACGAGCTTCTGCGGCATTGATGGCTTTCGCAATCAGTTTCTTCGCCGCCGACGGATTCTCTTCGAGATATCGTGTCAGCCCTTCGCCGACGATGGTCTGAACAACGCCTTCCACCTCGGGATTCGCCAGCTTTGTTTTTGTCTGTCCCTGAAACTTCGGATCAGGTATACGCACTGAGACGACCGCTGTCAGACCTTCGCGAAAGTCTTCGCCTGTCGGTGTAATGTCTTTGAAGAGATTACCGTTCTTTGCGTACAGATTCAGAGATCGAGTCAGTGCCGCTCGAAAACCACTGACGTGCGTACCGCCTTCGTTATTGAAGATGTTGTTCGCGAATGCCCGAACATTCTCCGTGTAGCCATCATTCTGCTGGACGGCCACTTCAACCAGCATGCCGTCCTGCTCGCCGCGGATGCGAATCACATCGGAGATAATCGGAGTCTGTGTCCGGTTGAGGAATCGAACAAACTCAACGAGCCCCTCTTCGTAACAGAATGTTTCCGTTCGTCCGACTCGATCGTCCTGCAGCGTAATCCGGATGCCGGGAGTCAGAAACGCCAGCTCCTGAACTCGCCGCACCAGTGTATCCAGCGAGAACTTTGTCTCCGGAAAGATCGTCGGGTCGGGAAGAAACGTGAGACGAGTTCCTGTGGTCTCTGAACGCGCCAGCTGCCGAAGTTCGGAAGTTCGAATTCCCTTTTCAAAATCCATGACCCAGGTGAAGCCCTCACGTCGAATCTCCGCGGTGAGCCAGGAACTCAGCGCGTTCACCGCCGTGATACCGACCCCGTGAAGACCCCCGGTCCCAGTCTTGTATCCGCTGTCACGGTCGAACTTTCCGCCCGCGTGAATTTCCGTCAGAACGACTTCCAGAGCCGGGCGATTGTCGCCCTTGACCGGACCGATCGGAATGCCTCGACCGTTGTCAATGATCGATACACTTTCGTCGACATTGATCTGCACCAGAATTTCACTGGCATGTCCGTTCACGGCTTCGTCAATACTGTTGTCAACGACTTCATACACCAGGTGATGAAGTCCGGCGAGTCCCGTGTCGCCGATATACATCGCCGGACGCGTACGAATCCCTTCGATGCCTTTCAGGTGCCGGATATTGGAGCCATCATACTGCTGAGTGGCTTTCTCATCAGTTGACGCAACACCACTGGACTGACCCTGAGAACCGTCATCAGGCTGGTCGGAAACATTTGTTACGGACACAACATCACCTTCGAGAACGAATGAACAATGACAGAAAATGACCGCTGCCAGCTCGTCACAAGTTAACAGTTAACGACTTCGTCGATATCGAATACTGCGAATCGCGGAATCCGGGAATTTCTGCTGCATCGCGAGCAACGCAGTCTGGTGCACAAAGCTTCGAAGCTGTTCGAGTGCCGGTCCGTTGAAGACCATGACTTCCAGAACCCCCGCCGAAACCTTCTTCACCTTACTGACCTGTCCCAGTTCGGCACCCACCACTTCCTTCCATACCGTATTCAGTTCATCAGTCGCGGAGGTCTCAGCCAGACCACGCCGTCGGATCAGCCCGGCAAGCACATCGCGAAGCTGAAATGGTGCTCCACGAGTTTCAGATTCCGGCAGTGAATTCTTCCCTGAATGCATCTGATGAATCACCTGCTGAACACAAATCCCTGAATAGTCAGTGCGGAATGACGAGCCTGCTGATTCTCGCTGACATCTGAGCGAATGAGCTTATCGATCCTGTGCCAGCGGCATGATCACATAGGTGTATGAATCCTCGACGCGAAACACGGCTGCCGTATCTGAATCGGCAAGCTGCAGATCCACGAGCGTTTCCGGGGAGAGCACTCGAAGAAACTCCGCAACATATTTCGGATCGAACGTGATCTTCAGATCTTCGTGATCGAACTCAATGGGGAGTTCTATTCGCGACTCACCGATATCGCTCGCCTGACTGCTCAGGGTGAGCAGAGAATTGCTGAACACGAAGTCGACACCGCGACTCTCTTCATCTGTGATGATCTGAGACTGACGAACTGCCGACAGGAACGGGGCCACAGGCAACGGAATATTCACACTGCCGGTGCGAGGAATCACGTCGCGATATCGAGGAAAACGTCCTTCCACGAGCCGGCTGTACACGACACAGGCCCCCGATCTCATCATCACATCGTTGTCCCGAACCACGATGTCAACAGACTCCGCGGACGAATCAATCGATCGTTCCAGTAGTAGCATCGCCTTTGTCGGCACCACTGTTGTTTTTGTCGGAACGGCAGGACTGCCATGTTGTTCACAGACAGCCGTCGCAACAGCCAGACGTCGACTGTCAGTTGCAGCGAGCGTTACGGTGCCTTCACCAAATTCCAGCAGAAGGCCACCCAGAGCATAACGCGTGCTTTCGGAATCGGTTGCGAACGCTGTTCGTCGAACCATCTGCCGGAAGACTGGTGCAGCGACCCGAAAGCAGTCCTGCCCGGAAAACTCCGGAACGGGAGGAAACTCTGCCGGATCTTCTGCCGTCAGTCGAAACGTGGACGATGCCGCCTTCAGAACGATCGTGCGGTCGTTGATATTCAGTTCGAGCGAAGGATCCTGAAGCTCCCGAAGGATCGATGAAACTCTTTGAGTCGGAAGAAGGACGTCTCCCGCGGAACTGGTGGTGACACCTTCGACACGATATCGAATGGCCGTCTCCTGATCGGTTCCGACGAGCTCAACGCCCGTGCCGCTCACGGACATAAAGACGTTCTTCAGCACGTCTTTCGGAGTTCTTGACGGCACTGCGGAGGCCGCAACCATGAACGCATTGGAAAACAGAACACGATCACACGAAAGCTGCATGGATAAGCCACCAGTGCGGATGGAACCAACCGTAACAGAAGAGAAAAAACATTGTTTCCAACAAGAAACAACGCCATCAAACCACCCGCTGATGATAACAGATTCTTCCCGTTCCTGGTATCGTCCGGTAACATTCGTGGGGTCATGCCGGGATTTGACTGCGTGCGGGATCTGACGCGGAGAGTGTCCTCTGCAGATGAACATCTCCTGCAAATTCAGATCACCTGCAGATTCAGGCTGTATCGGCTGAAAGATTGCTCCATGGAACTCCGCTCGTTTGCAAAACGAATTCTTGAATCCGATGTCATCGAGGAGAAACTCACGCCGGTCCGTGAGGAACTCACCGATCTGAATCCGGGAACTCCGGAACCGATCGATGTTCCGGCACGTCCGAGTGCACTGAAGTTTGCTCAGCGCCGAACTGCTCCCGCAATGCCAAAAGCCGTCTCGCTGAGTATTCCACAGAAGCGTGCTGTCGCTCATCACATCATGGCCAATCACGAGCTCCAGGCTCTTGAAGTGATGGCTCGTGTCATACTGGCCTTTCCGAACGCTGAGCCCGACTTTCGGCGCGGGCTGGGCGAAATCATGCGTGACGAGCAGCGTCATACGCGAATGCATATCCAGCGAGCTGCGGAGCTTGGAACAGCGTTCGGAGACTATCCGGTCAATGGTTGGATCTGGAAAAAGGCACTGGAGTATCAGTCCACGCTGGAGTATGTCGCCGGACTTCCGCTCGTCTTCGAAGGCGCCAATCTCGACCATACCGTTGAACTGGAGGAATGGTTCGTCGCGGCAGGAGATCGACGCAGTGCAGCAATCATGAGATCGATTCACCGTGATGAGATCCGACACGTTCGGTTCGGTATCGAATGGCTGCGACGATGGAACACTGCGGAGATTTCCGACTGGGAACTCTGGCAGAAAAGCCTTCGCTGGCCGATTCGTCCGTCTCGCGCAAAAGGTGAGCGATTTCAACGTGAAGCTCGCCTTGCCGCCGGGCTGTCCCCGGATTTCATCGACCGCCTGCAGCTCTGGGTGGACGAAGAGGATCCATCGGCCCGTGAATGATCGCCTGTGTGCCACTGGCTATGCCAGTGTTTTCCTCCCAGCAGCACTGGCATAGCCAGTGGCACACATCAATTGATCTTTGGCAGGACACTCGTGAAATGTCAGGACTCACCCGATTCCGACGTCTTTTGGCTCTGCTTTCGAAGCGATCTGCCAGCCAGAATTCCGGTTGCCTGTCCTGCGTAAACAGCGAATCGACCGTTCACAAGAACGTATCGCATCCCTTCGGGCGGTAGCCATGGCTCATCGTAGGTTGCACGATCAATGAACGTATCCGGATGAAACACAGCGATGTCTGCGGCAGAATCCTTCTTCAGCGTTCCGCGTTCTTTGAGTCCTAGAATTTCCGCGGGCAGACCTGTGGCGCTCCGAATTGCTGCGGCAACAGTCAGCACATCCAGATCTCGTGCGTACAAACCAATCTTTCTCGGAAATGTTCCGAACGACCGCGGATGGGGAAGTGTCGGACCGGGCACTTTGGATCCGCCATCACTGGCCGTTGCAACCCAGTCGACTGGCATTGCCATCCGAACATCCTCTTCGCTCATGGCAAAGTTCACGACGGCCGCTCCGCCGTTTCGTTCAATCCGAAGCACCAGTTCCGCGACATCGGGATTCTCCGCATTCTCTGCCGCCGCGATCTCGTCGAGAGATTTTCCGACGAATTGCGGAAACGCCGAACATGCTGCAATCTGAATTCGAGACGCTTTCTGAAGCGACCGTACGAGTTCGTCACGGATCTTCGCGCTGATGGCCGGGTCATTCAGACGTTTTGTCAGTTCCGGTCGACCGCCGTCGCGTGCCCATGACGGAAGCAGCGTCGCGTCGAGCGACGTGCTGGAAGCCGCATACGGATACTGATCAGCGGTGACTTTGAGACCACGACTACGAGCACTGCGGATCTGCTCCAGAGCCAGTCGCATCCGTCCCCAGTTACTTGTTCCACTGCACTTGAGGTGCGAAATGTGAACGGGCAGATTCGCAGTTTCTCCGATCCGGATGGCCTCCTCCAGGCTGGCCGAGAGTTCGTCGCCTTCGTTGCGAATATGACTCGCGTAAAAGCCG
The DNA here is from genome assembly GCA_046345315.1 of Planctomyces sp. Classification (GTDB taxonomy): domain Bacteria; phylum Planctomycetota; class Planctomycetia; order Planctomycetales; family Planctomycetaceae; genus F1-80-MAGs062. The sequence goes on along the minus strand of JBKDKA010000016.1, from coordinate 275 downwards.
TGATGAGCAGCCACGACGCGTGACAGTTCTATGAGCTCCTCGGTCTCCGTGAACGTTCCCGGAATGTAAATGAGCCCCGTGGAAATCCCGAAGGCTCCCTCTTTCATTGCTTTCTCGGTGAGTGAAAGCATTGTCATCATCTGTTCGCTGGTGGCTCGCCCCGACTGCGGCCCCATCACGCGAGCTCGAAGACTTCCCTGAGGCAGCAGATGAGCGATATTCGTGCCTGCACCGTCGCGATCGACCTGATCGAGATACTGTCCCACGTCGACGGG
>JBKDKA010000015.1:0-49556 GCA_046345315.1 Planctomyces sp. | reverse complement strand
TTCTGCTGTCCATTGGTGTGCCTGCGCGTTGCTTGTCACACCCTACGGCATATGTCATTCTGAAATGGTGTGCCGCGCTATTCGCTGCCGCTGCCTCAGAGGCATCCGATGTTCTTTTCTGCGATAAATTTTGTAGGGTGTGACCAGCGGAGCGCAGGCACACCAATTCTGCTGTCCATTGGTGTGCCTGCGCGTTGCTTGTCACACCCTATGGCATGTGACATTCTGAATTGGTGTGCCGCCCTGTTCGCCGCAGAGGACTCAGCGGTATCCCATTTTCTTTTCGGCAATCAGGTCTTTGACATAACCGACGGTGTCCCCGACGGCAACCTTCTGAACTTCCTCGTCAGATCGCCATTTGACTTCAGTGATTCCGTCCGCAAGCCCTTTTCCACCGATGGTGATTCGGAGTGGCAGACCGATCAGGTCTGCATCCTTGAATTTGAAACCAGGGCGCTGATCTCGATCATCCATAAGTACATCGATACCTGCGGCTGTCAGCTCCTGATAGATCCGATCGGTCACTGACATCACTTCGGCGTCTGTGACATTCAGTGGAATCAGATGGACGGTGTATGGAGCGACGTTCAGTGGCCAGACGATTCCGTTCTGGTCGTGGCAGGTTTCAACGATGGATGCGACCACTCGTGTGACGCCGATTCCGTAGCATCCCATGATGATCGGATGTGACTGTTCCTTGTCGTCCACAAATTTCGCGTCCAGAGAAACGCTGTATTTTGTTCCGAGCTTGAACACATGGCCGACTTCAATTCCATGGACAATACGGAGTGACTTTCCGCATTTCGGGCAGGGATCGCTCGCTTCGGCGTTTCTCAGGTCCCAGGTCTGTGAGATCGGGAAGTGAGTTCCGGGGATGACTCCCGTCAGGTGAGCATCCTTCGCGTTTGCACCGACAATCGCTGAGCTGATGCCTGCGATGTCATGATCAGCGAAGGTTGGACACTGAATTCCGATCGGACCGGCGAATCCCACTGGTGCTCCCGTGACCTTGAGGATCGTTGCTTCATCGGCCAGCTCCACGGAGGCTGCTCCCGTTGCTCGCCGAATCTTGCCTTCATTTGCGGTGTGGTCGCCGCGCAGAAGTACTGCGACTGTTTTGCCATCGGCCTTGTAAATCAGTGTCTTGATGAATGCCGTCGGTGATGATTTCAGCAGACGGCTGACCTGATCAATACTGCCGGCGTTCGGTGTATCCACAAGCACAGGGGCGGCGGCATTTTCAACGCGGGTTCGCGGCGCAAACGTTAGCCCGGTTTCAGCTCGTTCCTGATTTGCCGCGTATCCGCAGGCTTCGCAGTGAACAACAAAGTCTTCGCCATTTGATGCCGGGACCATGAACTCATGAGACGCGTCACCGCCGATAGGGCCGCTTTCTGCCTCGACTGGCAGGTAGGTGAGTCCGCAGCGTTCGAAAATTCGGCAGTAAGCCTGATACATGGAATCGTAGGCGGCATTCAGCTGTTCGAGTGAGGTTCCGAAGCTGTACGCATCCTTCATCAGAAACTCGCTCGTCCGAAGAACGCCGAAACGTGGGCGTTCTTCATTTCGAAATTTCGTCTGAATCTGATAGAGCGTGATCGGAAGCTGGCGATAACTGCTGACGTGTCGTGCAACAAGATCTGTGATCACTTCCTCGTGAGTCGGTCCAAGTGCGAAATGCAGCTTTCGATCGCCTCGTTTGACTTCAAAATTGAAAAGAACGTTTCCGAAGGCTTCGCGCCGTCCTGTTCGTTCGAAAATCTCGATCGGCTGCAGGGCCGGCATGAACAGTTCCACGGCACCGGCCTTGTCCATCTCCTCCCGAACGATCTCAGACACCTTTCTGACCGACCGATATCCCAGCGGCAGATAAGTGTAGGCGCCTGCCATGAGCTGTCGGATCAGTCCGGCTCTCAGCATCAGCTGGTGGCTTGGGACTTCAGCTTCCGAGGGAACTTCTTTCATTGTCGGGATAAACGTCTGAGACCAGCGCATCGGTGTACTTTCGACTGAGTGGAAAAGAACCTTGAGGTCAGAAATTGGCGGGATTCTAGCAAACCAGCGAATTCGGCAAACCTGGGTTTTTCCGTCTGAATTCCGGGCGAGAGGGCGTTGTTGAGCAAACGGGAACGCCGTAAGATCCCGGGTCACAGGCGATTCTTCGGTGGAAGACTCGCATAAACGGCCCGAATCCTGCTGAAAGACCCCCGATGGCCCGCACTTATGTCAGGGAATTGAAGGACGGTGATTCCGTCAATGATGTTTTCCTGCTGGCTGACAAACAGCTTCGAGCAAATCGCAACGCCAATCTGTATCTACTGGCATCACTTCGAGACAAAACCGGTGTCATCAGCGGGCTGATGTGGAACGTGACCGAAGCCGGGCTTCAGGATATCGGCATCGGAGACATGGTGCGTGTTCGGGGAAAAGTGCAGGTTTATCAGGGCGGGCTGCAGATGATTGTGGCTCAGATTGACCCGGCACTGCCGTCTTCGTTTCTTCCCGAAGATTTTGAGATCAAGCCTCAGGTTACTGCCGCTCCGATGCTGAATCGCCTGCGGGAGATCTTTCAGACGCTGTCCAGCCCGCCTCTCAAGGTGCTCGCTGACTGTTTTCTGGATGACGAAAAACTGGTCAATGACCTCTGCATCGCTCCTGCCGGCGTCAAGGCTCATCATGCATATCATGGAGGCCTGATTGAGCATGTCGTAACGATGGCTGAAATCGCGGATCGGATCTGTCAGATTTATCCGTCACTCAATCGTGACCTGCTGCTTCTTGGAGTCCTTCTGCATGATCTCGGGAAAATTCGGGAACTTTCGTGGGACCCGGCGTTATCATACACCGATGAGGGGCAGCTTCTCGGACACATGAATATTGCTGTGGAGATCCTGAATCAGAAATTACTGGAGGCTGCAGCTCGGTCGAACGGAAGCCAGATTTCGCTGGAAGAGGTGCTCCGGCTGAAACACATGATTCTCAGCCACCATGGGTCACTCGAATTCGGAAGTGCTCGTGTGCCGATGACACCCGAAGCCATCACCCTGCATCAGATTGATAACCTGGATGCGAAGCTCCATGAATTCACACGAGCGATCGAAGAAGACATGAATGGGGAATCCGCCTGGACTCCTTACAGCCCACGAATCGATCGCAGGCTCTTCAAGGGATCCCCTCGTCCTGCTCAGTGATGAAACTTCAGTGACTGTACCGCGAAAGACTGAGGTGACGGAATGATGAATTCTGAGCGTTCATTGACAGCTGCCGCAGCATCCTCGTTTTCACGAGTGATCCTTTCACGAGCGACTTATCTGCTTTCGGCTGTTCTGCTGCCTGCAGTGTGTCTTTTTTTCGTGTCATCGACTTCTGTATCATCGGCTTCTCCGGCATCAGCACGGGGAGATGCTGCCAGGCAGAACCAGTTCACATCGAAGCCTCTGTCGCCGGATGCAGCACAGACCCCCGCTGCGTCTGAAAAGAAAGAGTCGGAATCAAAAGAGGTGACCGAGAAGAGCCTCTCCGACAACCAGCTCTCCGTCAGCGGACGTTATGCACGACTTGAGAGACTGCTCTCGCAGATGGCCGATGTCATGAGTCGTGACGATCCTGAGCGAGGTGATCTTCTGCGACGTGCCATCAGTCGAGGCAGAGAGCAGCAGATCGGCGATCGTGTCGAAAAGATTGTTGGTCTTCTGAAGGATCGTGATTTCGGAACGGCTGTTGAGCAGCAGCAGGCCGTCAGAGATGGCCTGGAAGAGCTGTTGAAGCTTCTGCAGAGCGAAGATCGACGGAGCAGTGTCGAGAAAGAACGAGAACGTCTGAATCAGCTGTTGCTGGGAGTGCGTGATACGCTGGCTCAGCAGCGAGCTGCCAGGGCCGCGACGCAGAATTCCCCGGCTCCGTCGAACGCTGCGGCTCCACAGCAGAAAGCAATCCAGAACACAGATTCGCTGCTCGATGATATTCGTCAGCATGATGATGCAGACTCATCCGGCAAAGGTAAGTCGTCAGAAGAATCTTCGGGAGGTAAGTCGACCGAAGGTGAGTCCGAAAATCAGCCGAGCGATCCGGCAGAATCCGGGAAGTCAGGGGATGCTGAGGCGGAGAAGGATCCAGCATCAGAGAAAGGCTCAGCATCAGAGAAAGATCCGGCAACTCAAAAAGAGCCATCGCCAGCTTCTGAGAAATCTGAAGGGAAACCTTCTGAATCTGCTGAGCCCGGAAAGAGTGAGGCGAAAGGTTCTGATTCCGAGCAGCCTGCCGGAAAGAACGGCGATGCTGAGAAGTCAGAAACAGAAAGTGATTCGGCGAATCCCTCGGGGTCTGAAAAAGGTTCGGAGTCAGAAAACGGGGGAAAGAGTTCCGGCAGTTCAGGTGGATCTCAGAAGAAGGAAGAAGAGCCGAAAGGGACGCCCGGGAAGAAGATGATCGAAGCGGCCAGAAATCTGATGATGGAGGCGCTCGATCAGCTGAAGCAGCAGCAGAGAGATCCTGCCGGAAAGAAACAGGATGAGGCAATCAATGAGCTCCTGAAGGCTGCTGCAGACCTCGAGAAGAATCTGCGTCAGCTGCGTGAAGAAGAAAAGGAGATGCTTCTGGCTTCTCTCGAAGCGAGGTTTCAGAAGCTGCTGGCAGTTCAGGTTCAGATCCAGTCTGCGACAACAGAGCTGGCAGCGACCCCGAAAGATCAGTGGCTGGATCGCTATTTTGATCGATGTCGGGAGCTTTCACAGCAGCAGACAGACCTGACATCAGAATGTGCGATGACAACAGGTCTGCTTCGGGAAGATGGAACCTCCGTTTCGATCCTGATGGCGATGGAGGATATTGAATCTGACATGAACACGGTCTCAGGGCTCCTTCGAAAAACAGACGTGAGCACGCTGACGCAGACACTCCAGAATGACATCGTCGAATCGCTCAAGCAGCTGATTGAGGCCGCTCAGAAAGAGATGGAGCAGATGAAGGAGCAGCAGCAGAGTGAACCGAAAGACGCGCCGCCGAGCGAAAAGAAGCCTCCGCTGGTGGCACTGATCGCAGAAATCAAAGTGCTGCGAGCATTGCAGGTACGAGTGAATCGAAGAACAATTCAGATTGATCAGATGATGCAGGCGACGACTGAGGCTGAGCAGCGAAAGACTTTCGCTCTGCAGCTGACAGACCTCGCGGCTCGCCAGCGACGTCTCGTTGATTCTGCTCGAGAACTCAGCCGACAGATGGAGCCGCACTGATGCAGCGAGAATTCCGGGATTGGAAAAACTGCAGCCGTAGGCGGGCTGGTGTTTTGATCAGACACATGTTCTATGCGTTGATTCTGATCGGAGGGCTGCCTTGTGATGCGGGGCTGATGGCGTTTCAGGGCCCCAGCGCCCCTGAGGCTCCGCTGGCATCGTCGTTTCGCCCGGTTCCGGAAGTACAGATCCGTGAAAGTGTGCTTTCGTGGCTGAGTGCGGGCGCTGCAGACGAAGACAGGAAGGCTGCTGTTCAGAAGCTGTGGATGCCGAGCGACGCGTCCGTTTCGGAAGCAACTGCTGAAGAGCTTGTTGATCGCGTGGTCCGCAGTTGTGCCCTCGCCGATCCGGAGATTCAGAGTTTCCTCGACCTCCTGACGGACGATGCGTCTGCGGTTCCGACGAAGCCTCAGAAGTTGACAGGTCACCCGTTATGCGACCAGTGTCTGAAGTTGTATCTCGGACGCTGGCTGACTCAGCATCGCTTCTATGACGAAGCTCTGGAGATATTTCTGGAGATGAATCCGGAAGACAGCATTGATCCGGCAGGGCTCTTCTTTTACCGCGCTGTCTGTCAGAGAGAACTGAATCTGCGACAGGAAGCTTCGGAAAGCCTGACACTGCTGCTCAAACATACGGTGGATGTCCCTGCTCGTTTTCGCGCTGTCGCAGAGATGCTTTCCGGCAGCCCTGATGATGCGGAGAGCGATGGTCTGCCGGCAGCCGCTCGCGTCATGTCAGACGTGCAGCGTCGGCTTGACCTCGGACGGTCCGGTGAAAAAGTACGTCAGCAGGAGGAAGAGGTCATCTCGATTCTCGATAAACTGCTTGCAGATCTGGAGAAGAAGAATCAGCAGCAGGGAGAATCCTCCGACAGCGATTCTGATGGCGGGGAATCTGAAGGTCAGGCCACTCCGGCAGGTTCCAGTCAGGTGAAAGGGTCTGCATCTGAAGGCGAGGCCGACCGGAAAGATCTGGATGGAGCTGGTTCCTGGGGACTACTGGATGCGAAGACGGAGTCTCGAGCTCGGGAACTGATTCGCCAGAATTTTCCGCCGAACTATCTTGATGCCATCAGTCGCTACACGCGAAAGCTTGCGGAACAGAAATAATGACGGATGCAATGCCGACCCTTTGAACCGGGATCTTAACGACAATCGGCAGGAGTCTGAATAAAGGTGTGACTCATGGGTTTTCTGGTGCTGTTTTTTTTCTCGGCGATTACGACGGAAGCACCCTCAGTGGTTCCTGCGATGCCTGCAGTGACAGCAGAGATGCTGGATGGAACATCGCAGAAGGGGCTCGTGACACGGCTGACATCGCAGGAACTTGTTCTGGATGTTCAGGGGCAGGAAGTCACGATTCCGCGTTCACAGCTGATGAAGATCGAGCTCGGAGAGACCGAAACCGGTGGTGAAACGAAGAATCCCTCAGGAACAGAAACTCCGGATGCGAGTGCAGAAGATCGTGAGCTGACTCAGGAAGTCACGCTGACCGACGGTAGTCGACTTCAATGCCGGAATGTTCAGCGAAATGCACAGGCTCTGACTGCTGAGGGAATTGACGGAACGAAGTTTACGATTCCGGTTCAGTGGCTGCGATCTGTGCGACTGATGTCGGATGAAGGACGTTTCACGGAATCCTGGTCTGCTTTTCTGAAACGTGAAACAACGAAGGATCTGTTGATTGTTCCGAAGGATGACGGCGATGGGCTCGATTTTCTTTCTGGTGTCGTCAGCTCCATCACGCCCGACGAGATTGTGTTCCTGATGGACAATGAATCCATCCCGGTTCCGGCAGCTCGAACTTTTGGTGTGATCTTTCCGGAGGTTCGTGAGTCCGCAACTACTGCTCGGGCGATCGTTGTCGTGACTCGTGGTGGGGATGAGATCGGTGCTGCGGGAGTCGAGATTGCCGAAGGACGTTTTCGAATTCAGACTGCCTGGGGGGAATCAGTCAGCATTGATGCAGAGAATCTCAGCCGACTGGACTTCAGCGCGGGACGGATTCGTTATCTGTCCGACCTTGAACCTCTGAAAGAAATCTTCAGCGGGATTGATCCCGAGAATTCGCTTTTCGCAGGACTTGTCGACGACAAATCCCTGCAGTTGATGTACGGACCAAGACGCAATTCGACACTTGATGTCAGGGTTCCGATCCGCCTGAGAGGCCGACAGTACAATAAAGGTCTCTGCATTCATTCGCGGACGGAGATTTCGTATGCTCTGGATCGCAGGTATCAGTCGCTCGAAGCAGTCATCGGAATTGACGATGAAGTGGCCGGTAATCAGGACAGTGCCGTTCTGGTGACGATCACGGGTGACGGACAGTCACTTTATAGTCAGCAGATTCGAACATCGGATGATCCTCAGCCGCTGAAACTTGCTGTCGATCAGATTGCAACGCTGACAATTCTGGTTGACTTTGGTGACGGTGACAGCAGCTGCGACTGGCTTGACCTTGCAGACGCTCGCCTGATTCTCAGAACAGAAAAGTGAATATGAGTACTCTGTTCCACGTTCCTGCGGAACGGATCAGGTCCGTTCTGTGCTCTGCAGGTTCAGTCCTGCTGATGATCGGTTCATTCCTTCAGAGTGGCGCAGCCTGTTCTGCTGACGATGCTGTGCTTGAGCGAGAGAAGGCTCGAGTCGAAACGATCGCGAGAATCACGCCGTCTGTTGTCTGTGTAATGTCTCCGGACGGGCAGGGGGGCGGTTCGGGTGTTCTCATTTCTGCAGATGGCCTTGCCATCAGCAATTATCATGTCACGTCGGCCTGCGGAAGTTTCATGAAGTGCGGGCTCAGTGATGGCCGCATTTATGACGCAGTCATTGTGGGGATCGACCCGACGGGCGATCTGGCCATGATCCAGCTGCTTGGCCGAACCGATTTCCTGGCGGCGACGCAGGGCAACAGTGATCAGGTACAGGTCGGTGATGAAGTCATGGCGCTGGGAAATCCGTTTCTGCTCGCCTCGGATTTCACTCCCACAGTAACCTTCGGGATCGTCAGCGGAGTACATCGCTATCAGTATCCCGCGAACTCATTTCTGGAATATACCGACTGCATTCAGATCGATGCCTCGATTAATCCCGGGAACTCCGGAGGTCCGCTGTTTGACAGTGCCGGGCGATGGATCGGAATCAACGGTCGTGCATCCTTCGAGAAGCGAGGACGAGTGAACTCCGGGGCAGCCTACGCGATTTCACTGAATCAGGTTCAGATGTTTCTCGAACATCTGAAATGCGGGCTGATCGTTGATCATGGAGTGGCCGACTTCACAGTTCGAACCGCAGCAGATGGCCGTGTGGATATCGACGAGGTGTCCGAGGTTTCCGAAGCATGGCGGCGAGGTCTTCGTCCCGGGCAGGAGCTTCTGTCATTTGCCGGGCGAGTCATCACCAGCGCCAACGACTTTCAGAATGTGCTGGGTATTTATCCGGAAGGTTCGCGAGTCGCTTTGAGCTGGCGCGATGTCGATCAGGTTCGAACGGCAACTATTCGGCTTCGGCCGCTGCATGCGTTCCAGAAGGCGCCGGAACTTCCGGCGGAACGAAAGCCGCCCCGCCCTCCGAATCCGGAGGATGATTCGGATCCAGCTCCCGAGATGCCGATGCCGGAAGTGTCTCCTGAGCTGCTGAAACTGTTTGAAGAACGGGAAGGATATGCAAACTTCCGATACAACGCGCTTCGTCAGAACGAGCTGCTTTTGCCATTGAAAGAAGCGATGAAAGCGACGCCTGATGTTTCCGGAACCTGGGTTCTGAAAGTAAAAGGTGAGATAAAGAACACTGTGGCTGATTCTGCTGACTCCAGTGTCGTTGTGAAACCAGTCAGCGGTGAAATTGTGATTGGTGATACGGCATCCAGTCTGACCCTCGGAAGTGATCAGTGGTATCAGTCGGCTGACGATGTTCAGGCGCAGAACGAGCCTCCTGAGTTTCGAGGACTGCTGGCTGCTCTGCTGCATCTGAAGTCTTTTCTGACGCGTCAGGGAGTGGGTTTTGACGATGTTTCTGCAACGGCACACATCGGATCCGGTGGTCTGTCGTCGCTGACTCCGGGACTGATCATCCGAGACGGAGGGAAAACAGGCCGGTGGCACTTCGATCGGAAAAGTCCATTTCCGTCAGCACTGGACTACGAGTACGCTCAGGGTTCAGATGAGGCTCGAATCACCTTCGATTCCTGGAACCTGAAAAATGGAATTCCACTTCCGGATCGCATCGGCTGGACCAGTCCGGAAACAGAAGTGGTCGTCTGGTTGCAGGTTGAAAACGTTTCGCGCACCGTTGCAGAAGAGAAGACAGAGGCGGATCCTCAGCCAGTGGTCCCTCCTGCTCAGGGTGCTTCCGAGAAACAGACTTTCATCGATCACCAGCGCGGTCAGCAGCCAGCAGGTATTCTGAGAACATTGTTCGAAATCAGAAATCAGCTTCGTCCGGAACGGATGCTGATGTCTCAGATTGTGACGGAACCGCAGGAGACGTCTGCCGCCGCCGGTTCCGACGTGAGTTCCATGATTCAGGCTCGACAGAGCGTTGTTGTGAAGTTATTCGGTGCTGGTGTCGGGAATCTCGATTCGTATGGTTCCGGAGTTCTGATTTCAGCGGAAGGGCATGTGCTGACTGTCTGGAATCATCTGATCAATGTCGGATTTCTGACGGCCGTGACATCGGACGGGCGACGATTCTCAGTTGAGGTTGTGGGAACGAACCGAGAGCATGATGTTGCGGTGCTGAAGCTTCGTTCAGACGACGATCGCCCGTTTTCTTGGCTGGATCTGAAATCGGCTGTCAGTGCAGAACCCGGTGATCCGGTCATGGCGTTCAGCAACATGTTTCACGTAGCAACCGGTAACGAACCGGTTTCTGTGGTTCACGGTGTTGTTGCCGCAAGAACCACTCTGTCAGCAGGGCAGGGACGCTGGTCATTCCCGCTGAAGAAACCGGTCCTGATCGTTGATGCTGTGACGAATAACTCTGGCGCTGCAGGAGGACTGCTGACACTGGCAGACGGAAGTCCGGTAGGTCTGATCGGACGCGAACTTCGGCACGAAGTCAGCAACACGTGGGTCAATTATGCCGTGCCTCTGACGCTGTTGGCGGATGTCGCCGAAGCCATTATCAGCGGCAAACCACTGGTGGACGAAGTATCCAGTCCGAAAGATGCTCCGATGCTGTCAGACCGTCAGATCACAAAACGATTCGGCCTGACTCTGTTACCAAACATTGTTGAGAAGACACCGGCGTTTATAGACGCCGTCACTTCCGGCGGTCTGGCTGATGAAGCAGGGCTCCGTCGAGGGGATCTCATTGTTCTAGTGGATGGTGATGTCATCACCTGCGTGACCGATCTTCAGCAGCAGCTGGCTGCTCGCCGGAGTGGGCAGCCGATCTCATTCACCATTACCCGCGATCAGCAGCTGATCGTGATTCAGTTGCGAGTTCCCTGAAGGATGCGATTGCGGAGCGTTGCGCCTCCCGTCAGGTTGAGTACGCGTGGAAAACCATGCTGACGGAGAATTCTCAGTGCCACGTGGCCACGAATTCCGACGCCGCAACTGACAACCGTCGGACGATCAGGCTGAAGTTCCTGCAGCCGATCTCTGAGCTCATCCACGGGGATGTTGATCGCGTGGCTGCATCCTGCGAGAGGCGTTTTCCGGACTTCTTCTGAAGTTCGAACATCCACCACCTGAAACTGACTCAGATCGGCATCTGCATTCAGCATTTCGGAAAAGCCCGCCATCTCGTTGCCTGCCACGAATGCAGCCTGATGGACCGGGTCTTTTGCAGAACCGAAGGGAGGTGCATAGCAGAGGTCGAGGTTCGCGAGCTGCTGTACCGTGCCGCCGAAAGACATGGCCGTCGCGATGATGTCGATTCGTTTGTCGACCCCATCTTTTCCAACACACTGGGCTCCGAGGATTCTGCCAGTTTCGGGGCAGTAGACGAGCTTCAGAGTGACGGGAGTTGCTCCGGGGAAATAGCCCGCGTGCTGACCGGCGATGATGGTGACTGATCGAGCAGGTTTCTTCAGTCGTTCTGCTGCTTTCACCGAGAGCCCGGTCATGGCAGCGGTCTGATCGAAGACACGTACGATGGCGGTGCCGGAAACCGGCGCTGCCGACTGACCACGACCCGTTGCTGCGTGCTCTCCGGCGAGACGTCCTGCTCGATTGGCCGGCCCTGCGAGCGGAACTCGCATCAGATGACCGGTCGGGCCATACAGATACTCACAGGCATCACCCGCTGCGTAGATGTCAGGATCAGAAGTCTGCTGCCAGGAATTGGTCAGGATCCCGCCAGTCTTTCCGATTTCAAGGCCCGCCTGAATGGCCAGGCTGGTGGCAGGCCGAACACCGATTCCAAGGATGACCAGATCTCCGGCAAGCTGTCGACCGCTTGCCAGTTCAACACCCACGGCTCGGTTCTGATCACCAGCCAGAACGCTGTGAATTCCGTCACCCGTACAGACCGTCACACCCTTTTGTTTCAGCTGCTCCTCAAGCGGAATCGCCATCTCACGATCCATCGGAGGCAGTACCTGATTCAGCATCTCTGCGAGTGAAACCTGAAAGCCGATCCGGACAAGCTGTTCGACCATCTCAAGGCCGATAAAACCCGCTCCGATCACAATTGCCTGTTTTGTCCTGGAACTGCAGGAAGCGGCAATGATACGGTCCATATCGGCGATGTTTCGGAGAGTCATCACGCCTGATGCGGAGACTCCGGGTATCTCTGGCACGAGCGGAAATGCGCCGGGACAGAGAATCAGCTTATCGTACGCCAGGTCATACTCAGATTCCGATGAGCGATCACGAACTCGAAGTGTTTTTGAAGTGCGCTGAATTTCCATCGCTTCATGGCGAGTTCGTACATCAAGTCGGAAACGCTTCTGCAGCATTTCCCTCGTTGCAACAAGAAGACGCGATCGTTCGGCGATTTCTCCGCCGATATGGTATGGAAGACCACAGTTCGCGAAGGATACGTACTCATCCTTTTCCAGCAGAATGATTTCCGCGTCTTCATTGCATCGCCGTGCGCGAGTTGCTGCTGAGGCTCCTGCAGCGACGCCACCAACAATCACGATTCGAAGAGATTTTTTGTTCATACTGTTCACCTGACAGATCAGAGTCATCGCTGCGTGGGCATCATTGTACGAATGTTCTGCGTTTCTGAATTCTAAAGGATGGTGCTCACCAGCCACAGGCTGTCAGCATCTCAGAGAAGCCAGTCACCGAAATCCGGAAACGCCGCCTTGTCGAGTGGTGGGATCTCGAGTACCAGAGTCGGAATAATGAGCGGCGCAGGAAATTCGGGAGAATTCAGGACACAAAATCGGTTCGGCACTTGGAGGTTCTCACAAAAACGGGACAGGCACACTTCAACCATCGAATTCGTAGGCGTATCCAGCTTTGTTCGGGAGCCAGTCCCGGTTTTGTCAGGCGTTCCTGGACTGATTTCAGCGTTTCTGTGGTTCGGTCGTCCACACATGATCAGCGTTACGGGCAGACAGATTGGTGAGGGGATTCAACGTTGCCCCGGGAGCAGCTATGCTGCGGGTGCTGGGATTTGTTTTCAGTGTGAACGACGTCGATGTTTCATTGATCAGAATCGATCATTGAAGTCGCAATGCAGGCCTGCGTGGAAGCTGGATTAACCAATGCCCCCTGAATTTTCAGATGATTCGACAGCGAAGAACCCAGCTTTCAGTGGTCTGTCCGGACTACGGCTGATCGTGGCCGTAACGCTCATCATGGCGGCGGGCTGGGGGATTCGAGGGGCGTTCGGGCATTCGCGTGGTGCCGCAATGCCGGGAGCCATGCTTGGGCTCAGTCTCTGTCTTCTCAGTCTTCGTTCTGACTGGTGGCGTCGAATCGCAGTGATCGGATTCCTGACGGCAGTCGGCTGGGCGTTTGCCGGTACAGCCAGTTACGGACTGTTGATCGGATATAGTCAGGGAGGTTCGTGGATCAACAGCGCCTATGGTTACAGCGGGCTTTTTCTTGTCGGCAGTCTTTACGGTGGAATCGGTGCCGCAATGCTGGCCATGGGCCTGACCGAGAAGCGATCGTTTCTTGATCAGTTTCTCTGGCCAATGATCCTGATCTATTCAACCTGGCTTCTGCTGGACTGGACGGGGGCAACGGCCTGGAGTCTACAGGTTTTCGCGAAGGTGCCTGACCGGCCTCTGGAAACACTCTGGCTATATGACACTCTCTGGCTGGATGCCGCAGTTGCTCTCGTGTTTGGGATCATCATCTGGATCATGATGCCTCGCTGGAAAGGCGCAGCGTCACTCATTGTGCTTCTGTCGGCATCATGGTTTTTCGGAATGTTCCTGCTCGTACGTCTGACAGGTTTTCGGATCAATCCGTCACGAGGAGACGCCTGGGCCGGCTGTCTCGGAATGCTGATCGCTCTGGTCCGATGGAATTTTTCAAGAACCAATCGAGCTGCAGTGATGCTGATTTCCTTCGGCGCACTTGCCGGTGGGCTTGGATTTGTGGTCGGGGAACTGATCCAGGCTCTGGGAAGAGCTCGATGGGGACCGATCGGTCAGTTTGAGTCCCTGCAGGAGTTCGGTTACTGGACGGTCATGGAGCAGACGCTGGGTGGATTTATGGGGCTGGGCGTATCGCTTGCAGCTTTGAAACTCATCCATGGCGGTCTTCAGGAGGTTGAAGAGGACTCACCATCCAGCTGGTTCAGTTCATTCGCGGTCTTCGTTCTGCTCGGGCTGCTTTTCACATTCAACTTTCCAACGAACTTCAGACACTGGAGTGAGATGAAGCTGATTTCTGATCAGACACTTGGTCTGCCGGTTGGCCAGGTGCTTTCTGTGGTCGCTTGTCTCATACTGGGGCTGCTCGCGTTTGCTCTGTGGCGGCAACGGCGAGGGTATCTGAACCTTGTTCCTCAGTCTCTTTATGGGAGAGGCCTCCTGTTGACGCTGGTCTTTCTGTGGATGGATCTGGCGGTCTACATGATGCTTCCACGAGTTGGTCTCCCGACTTCGCTCATGTTTTTTCTTGCACTGATCATTGGGACGTTCCTGCTGCTGACGGTGACCGATCCTGGTCCGAAGGCGGAGAGCGACTCGGGTACAAAGAATCAGACGCCAGCGAGCTCAGACCTCTGGATGCTCAGCGTTGTGCATCTGCTGGCCTGGGTGTGCGTTCCTGTTGTCGTGGCGACAGTAGCGTGGCTGACGATGACAGTGAAGCTCCCGGTCAAACAGGATCGATTCGGTCAGCAGGCCTCCCTGTCCGCCAGTCTCCTTCCGTGAAAGTTGGAAGACCAGAAAAATCTGAACGGCGGACGTCTTTGAGGCCGGAGGAGTATTTTTGCGGGGCCGGGTTGATGAACTCGGGGTTTCAGGCGAGTCCCCAATGACACTTTTGCATTGATTCTTCACGGCAGAATGCGGTGATGGGGGTGGTTCTGTGGCTTTTGGTGGATCTGCTGAAATGTGTTGTCTGGGCGCATTGCTGGTATGGGGATTGGCCGATGAGTTTCAGTTCATGGCTTTGTTTTTTCGGATGGTGCAGAAATTTCTGAGATCGCAGCAATCTCTCCCGGCAATTCATGTTTTGTATGGTTCGGACGGGTCTCAAAACCGATTTTCAATGGGAACACGCTGAAGCTCCTTTGCAACACGGGAAGCTTTTAGTTATGCTCTCCGCCTCAATTGGCTAAAAAATATACACAAGTTCACTTGTAGTCTGGTCTCGGGATATGCCAAAGCAAAAAACTCATAAAGGAATGAAGCGGCGATTTAAGATCACTGCTTCTGGTAAAGCCAAGCACCGTAAGGCCTTTCGTGGTCACCTGATGAGCCACAAGGGTGGAAAACGCGGTCGCAGCCTGCGTCAGGACGGTGTTGTCTCAGGCAAAGACGCATGGAACATTGTTGAGGCTCTGCGGCCAAGCCTGTAGTGGCTTTGGGTCTGCCGACAGACGCTGTTCCTGATTTTTTTCAGGTCCGACGTGTCTCGCAGTGGATGTGTGAAGAGGCCAGTTTCCGGTCGAGTTTCCGGGACGGCAGGTTGAGTGATTGCTCTTGGCGCTGCTTTTGGTGGGGCATGGGCAATAAAATCGGATGATGTCCCGGGGCACAAGCTTCCCGGGTAAGTTGATTCAATTGAAATGTCTTCTGTGAAGGCCTGGTAAGATGCGTGTTCGTCTGGGAGTTGCTCGCCGTCGCTCGAAGAATCGGCTGTTTAAAGAAGCGCGTGGAAATGTTGGCGGGCGGAGTAAGCTTCTGCGAACCGTCAAGGAGACGCTGGTCCGTGCGCGAGCCTTTGCGACACGTGACCGTCGTCTGCGTAAGCGTGATTTTCGTGCTCTGTGGATCACACGTCTCTCTGCCGCCTGTCGCGAGCGTGGACTGTCTTATTCCGCATTCATGAATGGGCTCGTGAAAGCGAATATCGGCCTGAATCGCAAGTCGCTCAGCGAACTGGCAATTTCACATCCAGCGATTTTTGACGAGATTTTTGCCGCCGCTAAGGCCGCTGCCGGGCGGACGAACGCCTGAATGATGTGAACGAATGATGCCGCTCTTCAGGACTTCAGTGAATTGTTCTGAAGGTGTTGGCGTTGTTCTTCCTGGCTCGACATGATTCTACAGGCGAGTATCCTTCACGGATGTCTCGCCTTTTTTCTTTTCATGTGCGTCACGTTTCGATGGTTCAGCATTCACGCTGTGCCTCTGAATTTCGACGGTGATTCTGCGGAGCGATGGAACAGATGGACATCCTCAGTGCGTTCGACGACTTTGAAAAGGCTGCGCTCGCCTCGATTTCTGAAGCGGACAGCAATCAGCGGCTTGAAGAAGTACGCATCGATTTTCTTGGTCAGAAGAACGGACGGATTCGAGAACTTCAGAAACTCGTCGGGAAGGCAACTCCGGATGAGAAGCCAGCGGTCGGGAAGCGCTTCAACGAAGTGCGGATGTCTGTGACGGCTGCGTTTGAAGCCCGGCAGGCGAGTCTGGCTGTTCATGTCGCTGCTCAGGCTCCGGATTTTGACGTAACTCTACCAGGGGAATGGCCGAGAATCGGACGTGTTCATCCCGTTACTCAGACGATAACACAGTTTCGTGAGTTGATGGGGCGCTGCGGTTTTACCGTTGTTGAAGGTCCGGAGCTGGAAGACGAACGGCACAACTTCGAAGCGCTGAACATCCCGGAAGATCACCCGGCTCGAGATCCGCTCGACAATTTCTATGTGTCGTGCGCGGCAGCGGTGGCCGGACGTCCGGTGTTGCTGCGAAGTCAGACATCCACGGTACAGATTCGAACCATGGAGACCACTCGCCCGCCGGTCAGGATTGTTTCGCTGGGGCGTGTTTATCGGCCAGACACCATCGATCAGACTCATTCCTGTATGTTTCATCAGATGGAAGGGCTGATGGTCGATCGCCATGTCACCATGGCTCAGCTGAAGACGCTTCTGAGCCTCTTCGCAAGAAGTTTTCTGGGGCCGGATGTTGAAATTCGATTTCGACCATCATTCTTCCCGTTCACGGAACCGTCTGTTGAAGTGGACGTGAAGCGCGGAAATTCGTGGATGGAAATCGGTGGAGCCGGGATGGTTGATCCCAGTGTGTTTGAAGCCGTTGGATACGATCCTGAGGAAGTCTCCGGCTTTGCATTCGGTCTTGGGATCGAGCGATTCTGCATGAAGCACTATTCGGTCGACGACATCCGGCGATTCTACGAGAACGACGTGAGATTTCTCTCTCAGTTCTGATCGTCTCAGTGCTCCCACTGATGACGCTGGCTCAGCGACTGTGCTTCAGTTCCGAAGACGCCTGCTGCCGGTGAATTCATCTGTGCCACTGCTGTCGGCTGGACCTGAACTCACTCTGAGCGGATCTGGTCCGGCCCTTCAGGCAATGCTGTGAAGCATTTTGAAGCGGAATGGCGCGAGCCATCCGGTGAATTCATGCTGCGGACTGACCGGTGGGCTTGCGCCCAGCCGCTAAAGCGACGTGTATCCCGAGTAAAAATCCTTCACAGCGTTGCCCTTCAGGGGTTTTTGATCAGTTCAAGATGGCCATTGCAGAATCGGCAGGACACTTTTGCGCCGATGTATTTGGCGCCGGCACGAATCTCGTTCCGGCAGTGAGGGCACTGAGTGTACATCGCCATCACTCGAGTTGATTCATCGTATCGGAACGTTTGACTGCAGTGTTTGCACTGAACTTTCTGTCCGCGATACTTGGCATGGATTCGCAGTTCTTCATGGCATCCCGGGCACTGAACATAGTGGCCTCGAGCGGGCGCGGCTGCGATCACTGCAATCTCCGGTAATGGAACAAAGACGGGCATTTCAACGCTGTCTTCGGTCAGCTCTGTGTTGAGGAGAGCTCGGCAGGTACGGCAGTGTATGAGACGAGCCGGCATGTCGTCTCCGCATTGAGGACAGGGGCCACCGGGCCATGCACCATTCATTGTCGGACCTCACTGAATGAAACTCGTGCCTGCAGCTTCACGCTTCAGCACCACTCGGTTTCTGCCGGCCCCGAATCCTTGAACATCCGGAATGCATCCCGACTGGTTCTGTGAATCTGCTCAGTGCCCCGCGTCAGGATTTTACCGGAGATATCGGAACGATGTCAGTAGACAGTTACAGAAAATGTCTGCCGAAATCGTTCAATGCTGCCTGGATGGATCAGTAAGGCCGGAATATGCCACGCTTCAGCTTAAAACGGCGGACAAAACCGGGACTGGCTCCCGACGAAATCTGAATATGCCAACGAATTCGTTGCTTGAAGGGTGCCTGTCCCGATTTTGTCAGAGCCTTTTATTCTGCGGGAAGTGCCATAATCCGGTGGAATGTTCGAAGGTAGAGGTGTCCGTTGCCAACTGCGGGGGTGGAGTGGCTTCCTTCGCCGAGCGATACCTTTCCCAGTTCTTCGAATTCCCGGGACGCCCTGAGGACACAGACTTCGCCGGACTCAGAAATTCCGTAAAGGCGATCATCAATGCAGATCGGGGAACCGCTGAAGGAGACATTGTCGAGCCGTTTCGTCCAGATCTCCTGACCGGACTCCATTTCGAGGCAGGAGATGACGCCGGAGTCACCCCAGAGAAACAGCAGGTCGTCCTTCGCGATCGAGGTTGGGACATAAGGCAGCTGAGTCTTTCGCTCGTAGACGATGCGAGATTCCGTCGGCACCTCCGGCGCAGTATTAACGGCCATCAGGTACTTTCCGTTTCCGGCCTGACCGCAATAGGCGATCGCAATCCCGCGACTCTCGATCAGGGAGGCCACCGTTCGCAGTGGCATTGGGGGCGTTTGCCAGTTGAGCTGGCCCGTCTGAAGGTCAAAGCTTGCAAGACCCGACGGCTGACTCAGGCAGAGCAGTTGCGTCGTCCCGTCTTTCCCGGGAAGAATCAGAGGGGTGGAGAATGACGTGTGATTACTGGGTCTCTTGGCTTCCCAGACCGTTTCGCCGTTGTTGGCTCGCATAACAATGATCGAACTCGGCCCTGGTTGATCGTTGGGAACAATCAGCAGATCTCCGACAATCACCGGTGAAACACCCTGACCGTGGTCTTTTCCGAATTCACCGAGATCACGTTTCCAGATTTCCTGACCGTCAGAAAAACTCCACGCCGTCACGATCTGTGACTGATTGTCTGCGAAGATCGTGTACACCCTTTCTCCGTCGGTCGCGGGTGTGCTTGTCGCCCAGGAGTTCTTCAGGTGCTTCGGACTTTCTGTGAGCTGAATCGTGGATTTCCAGATCTCTTTTCCATGGTCAGCGTCGATGCAGTGGATGAACCGTTCCGTGCCACCTGACGACGCTGATGTGACGAAGAGACGCTTTTCCCAGACGATCGGAGCGGAGTGACCTTCATGTTCCAGAGTGATTTCCCAGGTGAAATCTTCTTTCGTCCAGGTCGCCGGAATTCCCTTCAGATCGCTGATGCCTCGACCGTTTTCGCCGCGAAACCTCGGCCAGTTCTGAGCAACTGCTGAGGCTGGACTCCATTCAGAAAGCAGCAGCGCCGACAGAACGAGTCCACATCGAATCAAGATGGAGAAAATTCGCATTGGTCGTTTTCCGGGCTGATAAAGGTATTGCGCGGTCACTGTTCCGGGACAGCGCTGACGTAAGACGGTGCGAGCAAGAATTAACAAGGGCTTCTCAGCGGAGAAGATATCAGCATTCGGGGGGACTGTCACATTGAAACCGGAGCGGGTAGAAACTGTACCGACAGGCAGCGACGAATCAGCGTTCAATTCGAATTATGAGTGACAGGGGATCAGTAAATTGTCAACATGACGCAAATGACCTGCTGGGGCAAGCAGTCCGGCAGACTTACGGATTCGGAATTATTTTCTTCTGTAATGTTGGTTTTGAAACGGCAATGACGAACGACGCGATAACACACGCGGATCAGGCTGGTGACGTTGCATTCCTGCTGACCTGGGATGACGCAACCTGGCGCGATGTGGTTCGACTGCGGCAGGGGCAGGTCACAACCATTGGTCGCTCGGCGACGAATCGGATTGTCCTGAAAGACGACTCCTGCAGTCGCAATCACTGTGAAGTGTTTTTCTCAGAGGGTGAATGGCGACTCAGAGATCTCAGCAGCAGGAATGGAACGCTGCTGCGAGGTCGAGCTGTCAGTGGTGATGCTCCGCTGACATCCGGAGACGTGATAGTCATCGGAGCCTGCCGTCTTGCGTTCACGACAAGTCTCGACACCGTTCTGACGTCTCCCGAGGAACCTCTGTCAGGAGATCGGGAAACCAATGTGTCGCAATCGCCGGCTCGAGACAGAGAGCCCAGTATTCTTCATCGAGCAACCACACCCGGATTTCTTGCGGGTGCGGTTTCAGAGGCAAAGGAAGAAGCGAAGAAGAATGAACTGGCGAAGCTTTATCGGCTCGGGCTGGAAATGGGAAGTGCTCAGACTCGACAGCAGCTCACCGATGTGGTGCTTGAGAGTCTGACAAGAGAAACCGTTGCGAATATCTGTGCAATCCTGCTGGTTCCACACGATCATCCGGGAATACCGGCGCCTGCAGACCTCCAGGTTGTTGCCTATCACAGTCTGAAAGATCTGCCGTATCGGCGAGTTTCGGATAACCTTTCGAGAGTTGTGCTCTCACGACGCGAGGCGATTCTTGCTCGCGATGTCAGTGATGATAAACAGTTGTCGGTGTTTGACAGTCTCGGCGAGATGAGGGCCATCAGCGTCATCTGTGCTCCGATTCACACCGCTGATCGAGTGCACGGACTGATTCACCTCTACTCAACGAACCCGGACAATCCTCTCGATCGGAATGATCTGGAATTCGCGCTTGCGATTTCCAGTCAGCTGGCTGTTGCATTGGGACAGTTGAAGGAAAGAGATCGGCTCCAGTCCGGTCTCATTCAGGCTCGCAATGAGAATCGTTCATTGCGCGAACAGCTTTCCACCGAACAGACTCTGATCGGTGAGACCACATCGATGCGTGATATGAAAGATCGGATTCGGCTGATTGCTGAAACGGACGCCAGTGTGCTGATCCGCGGTGAGAGCGGCTGCGGGAAGGAATTGATTGCACGGAGCATTCACAATCTGAGTCCTCGCCGCGACGGTCCATTTGTCTGCCTGAACTGCGCCGCGCTCAATGAAAGTCTGCTCGAAAGCGAACTCTTCGGGCACGAGAAAGGTGCGTTTACCGGAGCGACGGACAGAAAGATCGGCCGTTTTGAGCAGGCTGATCGCGGAACATTGTTTCTTGATGAAGTCGGTGAAATGAGTCTGTCGATTCAGGCAAAGTTTCTCCGCGTTCTCGAAGGTCATCCCTTCGAGCGAATTGGTGGCCGGAAGCCGATTCTGGTCGACGTGCGCTTGGTGGCGGCTACGAACCGCGACCTCGAGGAGGCTGTTGAAGATGGCGATTTCCGAAAGGATCTTTATTTTCGACTTCAGGTGGCGGAAATTTTTGCAACTCCACTGAGGGAACGTCGCGAAGATATTGAACTTCTGGCCCGAGCATTTCTGCAGAAGTTTGTTCAGAAAACAGGGCGTGTGATTACCGGTTTCACTGAAGATGCGCTGGTGCTTCTGAAGGAGTACCACTGGCCCGGGAATGTTCGAGAACTTCAGAACACCATTGAGAGAACAGTGATCCTTTGCCGAAACGAAGTGGTCCGATCATCCGACATCCAGCTGTCGACGCTGAGCAATCGACAAGCACCGATCATCTCAGAACCCGTCACCACCGGAGAGTATCGTCCTGTGCCGCTGGCGGATGTGGAGCAGGACCACATCATGGCAACTCTGGAGCATACCGACTGGAACAAATCACGAGCCGCGCAGATTCTCGGAATTGAGCGTTCAACTCTTGATCGCAAGCTGAAGCGATACCATCTGCCGAGGCCTCTGACGGATTAAGAACGCCTGACAACCCCGGGACTGGCTCACGCACAACTCTGAAAAATCTCACACATCCTGGCGGAGAAGGGTGCCTGCCCAGGGTTTTGTTTGAACCTTCATGACTCATCGCGACAGGACGAAAAATAATCGTAGTGTTTTCATTGGTTTCGGTAGAAACGACTTCGAGGATTGTGAAATTTTGTTGACATTTCGACCCATCGAAATGACAATCAGGTTTCGAAAGGATTCGAGTTTTCAGCGGTCGTATCGGGCCACGACCCCACCGATGTTTCTGTCACGACGGCAATCTGCTTTGACAGAGCGGTTAGCGCGGTAAGCCTGCCCGACTGCGGCGTCCAGGGAGGGAAGCGATGGAGCGAATTTTCTGTCATTGCAACTGGTTTGCACCCCCACTGGAGTCTTCTGAATGTCGTCTTATTTTGCTGACACAGACGCTGGTCTTGAATCTCTTTCGGACATTGAAGGTTATGAGTTTCTGAGCGATCTGGATGCTGGTTTTGAAGAAGAGTTGAAGGCACTCGGCGTTGATCCATCGGCTCCAACTGCAGCCAAACCGGGATCGGAAGAAAAAGTGATGATGCTGGCCGCACGCTATGCCGCCGGCCTGCCTCTGTGGCACCATGATGACTGCTATGATCATGGTCCGGGTAGTGTGGGTAATCTGATCGTGGATGATGAGATTTCTGAAGATGTTGTCGATGCTGAATCCTTCGACGTCGCCTGATTTCGTCTGAAAAGCGGTTCTGTCGACGTTCGAATCGTTCTGATGTAAAACACGAATGCCGCAGGGACATCCTGCGGCATTTTTGTTTGAATCTCGGTCGATCTATTCGTGGAAAGCAGGAAACCGTCGCTGTGAATGCATTCGAGGAACGTGCCCCCGTTGTCAGCAGTCTGCCAGCCGGGTTTCGATATTCCGGCATGACCTGTGGCATCAAGGCCAGTGGAAAGTCGGATCTTGCTCTGTTCTCCAGCGACCGTCCGGGAAGTGCGGCCGGAGTTTTTACTCAGAACCGCGTCTGCGGGGCTCCGGTGACAGTGTCACGGTCACGGCTGCCATCTGCCTCAGTTCGGGCTGTGATCATCAATTCCGGAAACTCCAATGCATGTACCGGTGAGCCGGGGATCCGAGATGCGGAAGCCATGACAGCTGCCGTTGCGAAAGAGCTGGGGTGTGAATCGAATTCTGTGCTCGTGTGTTCGACCGGTGTCATCGGAGTGCCGTTGCCTCTCGAACGCATTGTCAATGCAGTTCCGAACGCCGTGAAAGCTCTGAATCGATCATCAGCGAGTTTTCTCGATGCGGCGACCGCAATGATGACAACAGATACATTCCCGAAACTGACGTCCTCTGTGGTCGGTCTGTCAAGCGGCAATGTCCATGTTGCCGGCGCTGCCAAGGGAGCTGCGATGATTGCTCCGAATATGGCGACCATGCTGTCTGTCATCATGACTGATGCGGAATTGTCGCCGGAGCAGTGCGATCTGATCCTGCGTCATGCTGTTGAAAGAACTTTCAACTGCATCAGTGTCGATGGGCATACGAGCACAAGTGATACTGTTCTGCTGATCGCAAATGGTGCTGCGGGTGTTGATTGCAGAGACTCAGAAGAACTTCATCGAGTCCGAGATGCCGTTCAGGAAGTGTGTCAGTACCTGGCGACTCAGATTATTCGGGATGCTGAAGGTGCCGACCACTTTATCACGGTCGATGTCACAGGCCTTGCTTCCAGACAGGCTGCGTTTCGCATGGCAAAGGAAATCGCAGAAAGCCCGCTGGTGAAGACTGCGATTGCCGGTGGCGATCCGAACTGGGGACGCATCGTCTCTGCTGCGGGGTATTCCGGCGTGGAGTTTGATACGGCCTTCGTTTCACTGCGAATCAACCAGACTGAGGTCTATCGGTCAGGTGTTCCGATGCGTTTCGATGCTGCGGCAGTCTCTGCAGTTCTGAAATCGCAGAGAGACGTTCATATTGAACTGACTGTCAGCGGAGGGCCGTCATCAGGATCTGAATCGGTCAGATTCTGGACATCGGATCTGACATGTGAATACGTTCGGCTCAATTCCGAGTACACGACCTGACATTTCACTGGATTCGAAACCAGTTTTCGGGGCGTTTCACGCGCTGGCGAAGTCGTGAGAATCCGCAGATGCGTGTTTCTTGTCTGACGGATACTTCCTAGAATCCCTGTTTCGCGCGAATCATCGTCACTCTGTGTCCTGTGAAGTGCCTTGTGACATGCGTCCGCTGTCAGGCGTTTTGCGCCCTGACACCTGATCATTCCATCCCGACAGCACCTGTCTCCGGGGCTGATTTCTCGGTCCTCCGTTCGGAAGAACTACATCAGATATGGCCAAGAAGGCGTTACAGGTCGACCAGATCGAGAATCGTACGCAGGAGATCGGTCGGGAGTTGTTCGACAGACTGGACCGGCGAGGTCCGTCGATTTTTCACGGGCGATGGTGGGAAGATCGACTGCTTTCGTGGGCGATGACGGATGAAGCGGTCAGAGTCCAGATGTTCCGCTTTGTGGATGTGCTGCCGATGCTTCGCGATCATGCGTCGATCGCAAGGCATCTCGAAGAGTACTTTGAAGACGTTCGAGATCGGCTTCCGTGGGCAGCCAGGCTCGGGCTTGAAATGACGACCGGCAACAGCATTCTGAGCCGCGCTCTGGCGTATAACGCACGTACGAACGCCGCCAGAATGGCGCGACGGTTCATTGCCGGAAGCAGTCCGGAAGAAGTGCTTCGGTCGGTCCGCCGGCTTCGAAATGACGGATATGCATTCACCCTGGATCTGCTTGGCGAATCGGTGATCAGCGACCGTCAGGCTGACCGTTATCAGCAGGACTATCTGCAGCTCCTGAGTTCACTCGCCCCACAGGTCAACGACTGGCCTGATGATGTTCTGCTGGACCGCGATCACATTGGCCCGATTCCAAGGGTTAATCTCAGCATCAAGTTATCCGCTCTCGACAGCCAGTTCAGTCCGGTCGACGCCGAAGGAACGATCTCCAGAGTGGCGGCTCGTCTTCGCCCGATCCTCCGCCTTGCCCGCGAACATCAGGCTCATATCCATTTCGACATGGAACAGCACGACTATAAGAATCTGACGCTGGAGATCTTCCGGCGGATTCTGATGGAAAAGGAGTTTCGTGATTGGCCGGATGCCGGGATCGTGGTTCAGTCGTATCTTCAGAATTCGGAGAAAGACCTCCGGGAGCTCCTGGCGTGGGCAAAGAAGCGCGGGACATCGGTTGTTGTTCGTCTCGTCAAAGGAGCCTATTGGGACTACGAAACAATTGTTGCTGAATCGCGCAACTGGCCGGTGCCGGTGTTTCAGCAGAAGTGGGAGTCTGACGAAAGTTTTGAGAAGCTGACGGACATCCTGCTGACGAATCAGGAATGGCTGCGTCCCGCGATTGCGAGCCACAATCTTCGAAGCCTGGCCCACGCGCTGGCCTGTGGAGAACAGAACGCTCTGCCGGACGGTGCATTTGAAATCCAGATGCTCTATGGAATGTGCGACGAACAGGCTCAGTTGTTTCTGGAGCATGGGTGTCGTGTCAGAATCTATGCCCCGTTCGGAGAATTGATTCCGGGGATGTCTTACCTCGTTCGTCGACTGCTTGAAAATACATCCAATGATTCCTTCCTCCGCCAGAATTTTACAGATCATCTTTCCGTCGAAAAACTCCTTATGAAGCCATCCCGTCGTGCTGTGTCTGCTGTTGTCGCCAGTGAAACTTCAGGCAGTCAGTTTCGCAACGAGCCGCTGACGGATTTTTCTGTCGCCGAGAACCGAGACCTCATGGTTCAGGCGCTGGCTGATGTGAAGGATCAGTTCGGTCAGATTTATCCGCTCGTGATTGACGGTAAATCCTGTGACAGTCGTGCCACGATCGTGTCACGAAATCCATCCTGCACTTCCGAAATCATCGGGCGGATCGCATCTGCCAGTCCGGAACAGGCGCTTGATGCCGTCAATTCAGCTCGACGTTCTTTTCCGGCGTGGGCAGCGCTGGATACAGGTACGCGTGCCGAATATCTCGAACTGATTGCCGCGGAGATGCGAGAGCGGCGATTCGAACTGGCCGCGTGGATCATTTTCGAATGCGGTAAGCCGTGGACGGAGGCTGATGCCGATGTCGCCGAAGCGATCGATTTCTGCATGTACTACGCAGCTCAGGCACGGCGTCTTTCGGAGCCTCAGCATTGTGATCTGAAAGGGGAGGAGAATACCTATCAATACCGCCCACGTGGCGTGTGTGTTGTTATCGCACCCTGGAATTTCCCGTTGGCAATTCTGACCGGCATGACCGCAGCCGCCATGGTGACCGGGAATACTGTTGTCATGAAGCCGGCGGAGCAGGCTTCGGTGACCGCTGCAAAGCTCATGGAGATTGTTCGAAATGCCAGTATTCCCGATGGTGTGATCAACTACCTTCCCGGTGTTGGTGAGGATATCGGTCCGGCACTTGTGCAGAGCCCTGATGTTGATCTGATTGCCTTCACCGGTTCGCAGGAGGTTGGTCTCGAGATTAATCGTGTCGCTGCGGATACAGACAGTCGGCAGATGAACGTCAAACGTGTCATTGCGGAGATGGGTGGGAAGAATACGATCATCGTGGATGATGATGCGGATCTCGATGAAGCCGTCCTTGGGGTCGTTCGAAGTGCTTTCGGATACTCCGGGCAGAAGTGTTCAGCCTGTTCACGAGTCGTTGTGCTCGAAGGTGTCTACGATCAGTTTGTGAAGAGACTTGTTGAAGCGACGGAAAGTCTGAAAATCGGAGCCGCTGATGATCCGGCAACGCGAGTCGGACCGCTGATTGATGAAGAGGCTCGCGAACGTATCCTTCAGGTGATTCGGAAGGCTGATCCAGAAATCGATGGTGCTCTTGCATTGGCAATGGATCCCGGGCCCGCAGCAAAGAAAGGGACGTTTCTCGGACCACATATCTTCGTGGGAGTCGATCCGACCAGCGTACTGGCACAGAAGGAACTCTTCGGGCCAGTGCTTGCTGTGATCCGAGTTCGTACTCTGGATCAGGCATTTTCAGTCGCCAATGGCACCCGATATGCCCTGACTGGTGGTGTCTACAGTCGAAGCCCGGTCACTCTGAAGAGGGCTCGAAATGAGTTTCAGGTGGGTAACCTCTATCTGAATCGCGAGATCACGGGTGCTGTGGTCGGTCGCCATCCGTTCGGTGGATATCGGATGTCCGGTATCGGGAGCAAGGCCGGCGGGCCTGACTATCTGATTCAGTATGTTCATCCGATCAATATCACCGAAAATACAATGCGTCACGGATTCGCACCTCAGGCCGTTGAGGAGAAGAAATGATGGCTGCATTCCGGCGCCCGGTAGTTTCTGCAGTCGTCCTGATGATCTGCATTGCGTTTTCCGCTGCAGCGACTGCCGATGGACCATGGAAGGCCGGAACAGGGCGAGCAGTCATCACGCCGGATGGCCCCATCTGGATGGCAGGATATGCATCCCGAACGGCTCCTTCAGAAGGTCATGTACACGACCTCTTCACGAAATCGCTCTATCTGCAGGATTCAGCCGGACATCAATTCCTGATTGTCACGCTGGATCTGATTGCCGTTCCTGTCGATCTGCGGGAATGGCTGGTGGCAGAGCTGCAGGAACGACACAGAATTCCGGCGGAATCTCTGCTCATCAATGCGTCGCACACACACTGTGGTCCGGAGTTTCGGAGTTCGCGACTGAAGCTTTACGGGGTCCCTGAAGACCAGCAGCCTCGATGCATTGAGTACGAGACAGAACTCAAGAAGCGAATCCTGCAGTCAATTGATGATGCTGTCCGCAGTGCAGAGCCGGCGGAGCTGTTTTATACGCATGCTCGATGTGGTTTCGCGATGAATCGACGACAGCCCACAGCATCCGAACCGGTAAACGCTCCCTACCCGGATGGTGCTGTTGATCACGACGTCCCGATTCTGAAGGTTCAGGCATCTGATGATCAGCAGATGCTGGCCCTGTTGTTCGGCTACGCGTGTCATAATACCACATTGAGCTTTCAGAAGATCTGTGGTGACTATGCCGGGTTCGCTCAGGCTGATCTTGAAATGCAGTTTCCCGGAACCACAGCTCTGTTTCTGACCGGATGTGGAGGTGATCAGAATCCACAGCCGCGCGGTACACTGGAGCTTGCTGAGCATCATGGAAGTACGCTGGCGAATTCAGTGCGTGCGGGACTTTCCGGGCCGCTGCGATCACTGAAGGGACCGTTGCTGTCGACCAAAGACAGTATCCCTCTCGCGCTGATGCCGGCAGGGCCCGAGCAGTTTGAGAACCTGATGAAGTCATCAAATGCATGGTTCCGCCGTCGAGGAGAACTGTTGCGGGACGAATGGAATCAGACCGGAAAAGTCCGGACGGAGTATCCCGTCATTGTCCAGACGGCCTTTTTGGGCAACGACCTGGTGCTGGTCGCTGTTGCCGGGGAAGTCGTGGTGGATTATTCCATCAGGCTGAAGAAAGAAATTGCTTTGGGAAATGAACCTCATCGTGCGGTCTGGGTCGCGGGATACAGTCATGACGTCTTCGGATATCTTCCTTCGGAGCGTGTTCTTCGTGAAGGGGGCTACGAAGGCCGCAGCGCGATGGACTACTCGCATCTCCCGGCACCCTTCGCTCCCGGGCTCGAAGAAAAAATCATTGACGGGGTTCGTGAACAGGTGCGACGTCTTTCGTCAGCGGTGAGGTAATTCTGTGGCGACAAACCGATTCCTGCGTGAAACGACCAACCTCATTCTGATTGTTCTGGGGATTCTTTCCGCAGGAATGGGGCTCAAGGGGTTTCTGCTTTCGAGCAATTTCATCGATGGGGGCGTGACGGGAGTTTCCATGCTTCTTGCGAAGGTCACACGGTTTCCGCTGGCCTTTTGGTTGCCTCTGGTGAACCTGCCCTTTATCGCCGTCGGATATCGACATATCGGAAAAGGATTCGCTCTTCGAAGTACCGCCGCCATTATCGGGCTGACACTCACGCTGGCGTTCGTACCCTATCCTGATGTGACTCGAGACTCTGTGCTCACCGCCGTCTTCGGTGGTTTCTTCATCGGCGCCGGAATCGGACTTGCTGTTCGGGGCAACGCAGTACTTGACGGTACCGAAGTGGCGGCTCTGCTCATCAGCAAACGCAGCAGTCTGTTCAGTGTGGGCGACGTGATCCTTGGATTCAATGTCGCGATATTTCTGTCGGCGCTCTTTGTGATCGGAGTGGAAGAATCACTGTTCTCGATTCTGACCTACGTATCGGCAGCGAAGACACTGGATTTTGTTCTGCACGGCATCGATCAGTACACGTCCATCACGATCATCTCTCAACGCAGTGATGCGATTCGCGAACGAATTACGCTTGAACTTGGACGTGGTGTGACGGTGTATAAGGGGCAGGGGGGACTGAGCGGTGCCGATCTGAACATTCTCTGCTGTGTGGTCACGCGGCTTGAGATCGGAAAAGTCAGAAACATTGCTCGCGATGTCGATGAATCCGCCTTTGTTGTCTATCACCCGCTTTCCGGTGCTGAAGGCGGACGAGTGACCCGGTCTGCGATGCATTAGATCCCGAGAAGACCAGTTGACCTCGATATCCCTGCGCTTCGCGAACGGCATGAAAAAACCGCCGAAGCTTTCGCTAGCAGCGGTTAGTCGTTTTCTGAATCAACGCGGAATGGCTGATTACCAGCGACGGTTTCCGCCGCCGCCGCCACCACCACCGTAACCGCCGCCACCACCACCACCGCCGCCCGATCGGCGTCCGCCACCACCGCCACCGCCACCACTGCGTTCTTCGCGTGGACGAGCTTCATTGACGGTCAGTGCTCTGCCGTCAACTTCCTGTCCGTTCAGAGCGGTGATTGCAACCTGAGCGGCTCGCGAATCGCTCATTTCAACAAATCCGAATCCCTTCGAACGACCTGTGTCACGGTCAGTCACGACCTGAGCAGATCGTACTTCACCATGCTCAAGGAACAGCTGTTCCAGAGACTGATCGGTCATTCCGTAGGACAGATTTCCAACATACAACTTCGTCGACATAACCGGTTCCTTACTTTCGTCCGCGAAACCCGACATTCTCAGGAACAGGCCGGCGAGACGACACACCGTAAAACGATACTGCCACGATGACAGCATCTCGAACAACAACCATGGATTGCTCAGCAAAGCTGATCAATCACTCTTTCAGTCAGATTTCTCTGACCAGACTACTTCAGAGCAGGTCCAGAAGATTGACTGGACGAATATGCGGAACAGACGATTTCTTTCCGTCATCCCGATTAGCCGCATTGACAACGATTGTCCTTCCGGACATCTGTGATCCATTCAAACGAACGATCGCCTCGTCACTGTCTTCGAAGCTCGACATTGTCACAAATGCAAAACCTCGAGGACGTCCGGTGCTTCGATCAAGAGCGATTCGAACAGAGCTGACTCGACCAAAACGCCCGAATGCCGATGAGAGTTGTGACTCTGTGATCGTATAAGGCAGATTACCAACAAAAACCTGTGCCATGAAAAACGTTCGTATTCCGGAGCCGGAATGATGTGCGCAGGACCGAGCCGGAAAAGGGATGACAGTTCGCGAGAGAAGAGAATTCGCTCATCGGGCGAACTGAAGTCATCAGACACCGACCTGCAGTCTGAGCAGCTCTCTGAGCCGTGGCGAAAAACGACGCGACACGGCATAAAGACGCCGGTAATAAAATTCGCGTGGATGCCTCGGCCAAAAGAGAATTTGCGGAGCGGGCAGTCACGATGACTGCCTCAGATAACACGGCCGTCGTTGAGAGTCTGCCGAAATCGCAGATTGACGGGCGGGACACGCTGAATTGTCAGCAGATCAAACCGTGTCAAAGCAAATGCGTACTACAGAGAGTCTTCGAGAAAATGTTACGTTTGAAGCATAGCACTTTCATGCTCAACTGTCCAACACCATTTTCAGCATAATCGTCAATTCAACTACGGACGGTGTTGTTTCATCACGTTACTGACAGGGCATCTCGATCAACAGGTCAGTAGCAGATATCAGTCTTTTCATGAGAAAATGATCTGATTGTGATTGATGAATCGGTTGGTGAAGAATTCGTCTGAAGAAGCGTTCTGAATGAGTTGCGATAGATCCAGTGTTCTGGTTGCATCGCAGGATGGGGCCACATCACCAGAATTGCACGTGCCTGATTCTCAATGATGTGTGCGTCGATGCCGAAGAGAATGCCTTCCAGCAATGTATGATCTCACTGAAGTCGTTCATGGAGTTTCTGTTGAGCGGCGGGGGGCAAGACCTGGCCAATTAAGCGTTCGGAATTCTGTAAACAAACGCATCGGTGAAGGGGGCTTTGCCTCTTTCGGATACTGGGGGACGAAGCCCGCAGCAATCCGTTTTGAAACTGGCCGCAGGTTTGCCAGAAGATCGTCGTCATAGTCCGGGTTGCGTGGCCACTGAAATGGCGACGTACGATCATTCAATCGAAAGTGTTCAATGAAACCAGCCATCAGTCGTCGATTTGAAGTTCTGGTTCAGATCCTGATTGCCGTGTCGCTCCTGACATTCTCTGTGGAAACGCTTCCTGATCTGTCCCAGAATGTTCGGACGGCTTTGGATATCACGGAGAAATGCATTCTGGTGGTGTTCGCAATTGAGTACTTCTTTCGCATCATCACTGCGGAGAAGCCCCTCAAATTCGTTTTCAGTTTCTTCGGACTGATTGACTTTCTCGCAATTCTGCCGTTGTTTCTCATCGGATTTCTCGACCTGCGTTTCGCACGTGTGGTGAGACTCATCAGGTTGTTCAGAATTCTGAAGCTCGCAAGGTACAATGCAGCAACTCGTCGTTTTCATGTGGCTATTCTGCTGGCGAAAGAAGAGATCATCCTGTTCCTCGCACTGACAGGGATCATTTTGTTTCTCGCATCGGTCGGGATTTACCATTTTGAGCATGAGGCACAACCTGAACAATTCAAGTCGGTGTTTCACAGCCTCTGGTGGGCAATTACAACGCTGACGACGGTTGGGTATGGCGATGTCGTTCCCGTAACCCTCGGAGGAAGATGCTTCACGTTTGCAGTGCTTCTGGTAGGGCTGGGGATCGTTTCAATTCCAGCTGGTCTTGTTTCCGCAGCGCTTGTGAAAGCCCGGACTCTTGAGTTGGATCAGCTATCCGTGAAAGAGCCAGAAATGCCTGACTCAGACGAGTAGAGAAATGCCTTCCGATGGGTCGTCCGGGTACCCAGTGAGGGGTCCGCCAGAAAGACGAAAAAGACGAAGATGGCAAAGTCCATGGATTTCGGCGCGGAACATCGTGACAAATCTCTTCGATGTTCAGCGTCGTTGAAGAGGTGATGAATTCGAGCAACGTGTACCGGATCACTCCTCAGTGGCTGACGACATTGCAGAAACGACTCTCGGACGCCGGACGGAGTCCAGCAACACTCGAAAGCATCTGCCGACATCTGAGAGCCACTCATCCTGAAGCCGGATCAATGGACTGACGGAATTCAGGTCGAGATCTCGGGCAAGCAGCTGATTCTTCTCGAAGGCGAAAAAGGAGTGCAGGCAAGCGTTTATCCTGTCACTCCGGATTTCGCCGATTTCCTGCGACCCGTGCCGGTTGCGCGGCGATAATGCCGACAAAACGGCAGCATTGCTGACAGGATCAATTCCAACGAAACCGCCTGATGTCGTACTGAAGTTGGTAGCTCAGGATTTCGGGGCTCCCGATGACTCGGAAACCCCTGAAAATCCATGGGGCTGCTCGGACTTGAACCGAGAACCAACGGATTATGAGTCCAGAAAGACCGTCAGACTGATGTCTGATCAGAGTTTGAATCGCGGAAAATCCGGACTTTCAATTCCGGTGCCATGTGGTGTCAGTGTCGCGTGATTGACGAGCGAGGTGACACTTCAGGTGACACCTGATATTGGAGAGCGTTCCCCCAAGTGCTCTTCTCCTGAATGCTTTGGAGTTGTCCGCGAAGAGTCTGCAAGGCCGTTGAACGTCGTTCTCATCACGGGCTTCTGGAAACGCACCAAGCGATTCGTGAGAGCGTTCCTCGTCCATGGTCAGGTATCGTGCCGGAATCTGCATCAAGCGTTCTGACGCACTCTGTGCGCTCAGAGGGACTGCATCATCGAACGTTATTCAGGTGCAGGAGTCCGCATCAAGAATCGACCGATGAAAATTCCGCAATAGCTCATCGATTGTTCGGAAAAGGGCGGTGTACCGGGGGAGCACTTCGCCCCGTGCCTGTGTCACCCTGTCTTAGGTCCATTCCCGGATTTTTTCGTTTTCCAGATTTTCGAGGAAGTTTATGGTCTCTCGCTCAGATCGTAATGGCGAAGCCTCAATGTGTTCACGGACGATATTCGCGGCGGACTCATGGAGGCAGGGCATCGTTTGATTGTATCGAAGCGAAAAGATTCGCCTCGTGAATGGGCAACCTTGATGCTTTCGCATGGTCTTGGGAATTTGTTCGTTTGTAATCCGATCATTTCGTTGCTTTTCTCAAGCTGATTCACCGGCTATTCTCTTTGCAATCCTATCTCAATTGATGAACGAACAGTGATTGTTCTTACATGCAATGGATCGCCCCCTCCGAAAAAGACGCCGCATCTACCTCGCTTGAAAAGCGACTGTGGGACTCGGCGGATCAATTCCGCGCCAACTCGGGCCGCAAGGCCCAGAAATACTCCGGCCCGATCCTCGGCCTGATCTTCCTGCGTTTCGCCAAGGTGCGCTTTGCCGCCCAACGCGCCAAGCGGGAGTTCGACGCCTTCGGCCATATCTACGAGTATTTCCTTGGTGAGTTCGTGATGAGCGAAGGACAAGGCGGTGGCGAGTTCTACACACCCGCCAGCATCGTGCAGTTGCTTGCTCAGGTGATTGAGCGTTACCTCGGCGGTACCCGCGACCTGCTGCTGCCGCGACCGCTCTCCGGCCAGATTGATTTGGAGGCGCTGCCGTCATGAGCCAACAGCCCTACATTCCTGACGCTTTGCCACTCAGCAATTTGGACTACCGTCTGCTGCTTCCTCTGGTGGGGCAGGCCAATGCCGCTTTGGCTCGCTACGACGGTTTGTTGCAAAGCATTCCAAATCCCGCCGTGATGCTGTCTCCGCTGACAACCCAGGAAGCGGTGTTGTCCTCGAGGATCGAGGGTACGCAGGCGACTATCGATGAAGTGCTTGAGCAGGAAGCGGGACTGTTGAAGGAAGGGGAGAAGTTTCGGGACATCCAGGAGATTTCAAATTACCGCCAAGCCTTGTATGCGGCGAGGGATCAACTGAAGGATTATCCGATCCGTCTTGGCTTTGTACGCGAGCTGCATCGCATCCTCATGAGCAGCGTGCGCGGCCAGGACAAAACACCGGGCGAGTTTCGCAAAGACCAGAATTGGATCGGAGCCCACGGCTGTTCGATTGAACAAGCGACCTTTGTTCCACCCAACCCGCTGCAATTGCCCGACCATCTGCAGGCGTGGGAAGAATATCTGGACAGTAACGATATCGATTTTTTGCTTCAGACGGCCATCGTTCATGCCCAGTTTGAGCTGCTGCACCCCTTCAAGGATGGCAATGGCCGTATCGGCCGAATCTTGATTCCTCTGTTCCTCTTTCAAAAGCGCGCCCTGTCCCAGCCAATGTTCTATCTCTCCGAGTATCTGGAGACTCATCGAGAAGACCACTACGAACGACTCAAGGCCATCTCGGTAGAGAATGATTGGAACGGTTGGATTGCCTTTTTCCTGCAGGCCGTTGCGACCCAGGCGGGGCAGAACAGTGTCCGTGTTGCTGCAATTCAAACCCTTTACGAAGAAATGAAACGGGCCATACAGGAGGCGACCCACTCTCAGTATACCGTCCATGTTCTGGACGTAATCTTCAGTAAGCCAGTCTTTCGATCCTCTGACTTGGCGCAGCAACTGCATCGGGAGTATGGGATTCACGAGAAAACCGCGCAGGGCTTGCTTCGACAGATACGCGACGCTGGCATTCTGCGCGAATTGCAATCTGGCAGCGGCCGACGGCCTGCAACGCTATGCTTCCCAAGGCTGATCAATTTGGCCGAAGGTCGGAAAGTTCTCTGAGATTGTTGAGGAGTCTCAAATAGGAATAATCGAACTTGTGGAGCTCATTTTGAAAAGCAGGCTCCACAAATCCATTGGTGGAGTTTGCGAACTCCACAATCAAAGGGGAGCCCTATGAGTCCCCACGCTTACACTGAAGACCAGCTCGTCGAGTAGCCGGCAATCGGGCTGTCTGCGGCGCTCGGCTGGCAGACCATGTCGGCGCTGGAGGAGACCTTTGGTGCGGGCAGCACGCTCGGGCGTGAGACCCAAGGCGAGGTGGTGCTGACGGATCGCCTGCGAGCAGCGATCACCAAGTTGAACCCCGGCCTGCCGGCCGAGGCGATCCAGATCGCAACGCATATCTTAGATGTTGGCATTTCGATGAGGGCACCGGATTGATCATTAATCCGATGGCTTTCATTTCACTTTCTCGGGTATGGAATCAGCTGAATGATTCCGAACACCGCGAGTATGAAAACAACGATCATCCAGAACATGATTTTCAAATTGAACTCTTCACCCTCTCGAAGTGCTTCATCTGAGAGTCTGGATCTACAGGTGAAGTCATTCGAATTCCTCCTTCGTGGACTTTGGCTCTCTGGTCTCAGACTTGGAGAGGCACTCAACCTGACGTGGGATCTGTGGGCCGACGGGATCAGAGTCGATCTGTCAGGAAAATTCGCCAAGCTCCTGATACCGGCAGAGTCGGAAAAAGGCGGCCAGGATCGAATCTATCCAGTGACACCGGATTTTGCGGAGTTTCTGCGAAGCGTTCCAGAATTCGATCGTGGCGGGTTTGTCTTTAAACCAATCCTTCACCGAGGTGTCTGTCATCGCACGGATACCGTTTCCAAGGCCATCAGCGACATTGGACGAGCAGCACAGGTGAAGGTGGATCAGAAGGGAGAATCCCCGATCTGGGCCTCTGCACATGATTTGCGGCGAGCGTTTGGATTCCGGTGGTCCCGTCGCGTGAATTCGATGGTCCTGAAGGAATTGATGCGCCATGCGTCTGTGACGACCACCGAAGCGTTTTACGTCGGAATCAACGCCGATGAAACCGCAGCACTGTTGGCTGGGCTGATGACCGCAGGTGAAGTGACACCGACCCCCGCGAAAGAGTCTTTCGAGGCCGCTGAGGTGACACTTGCCGCTGAAGAGGGATTTCAGGATGAAAAAGCCAGCAAAAACATTGGGGCTGCTCGGACTTGAACCGAGAACCAACGGATTATGAGTCCGCTGCTCTAACCGATTGAGCTACAGCCCCGTGAGGGAGGATTGTCGTGCGTCCGGGGACAGAGTCTGTGATTGATCTGAGATGGATTCTGTTTTGCCAGGTTCTGGTGAACTCCTTGCCCCGGTACTCTGATTGGAAATATGGCAGAGGATGCGGCTGGATGCAAGGTGCTGACTCATCGAGCACTGATCAGGAACAGAATCCGGCTGCTCTGGGTGTGTTCGCGGGACGGTGGTGTTTCCGGTTACACTGGAGGTCCTGTTCCTGACATTTCAATTGAGAAGCTCTGACAAAATCGGGACAGGCTTCCTGCTCCCAGCAATATCGTAAGCGTCTTCAGCTTTGGTCAGGAGCCAGTCCCGGTTTTGTCAGGCGTTCGAAGGAGTCATCGCGTGTTTGGGTTCCTGTCATCCCGCTGTCCTCCCCGAGAATGGCGGCAGGCTTACGCGCGGGTCTGCCAGCATCAGAGGCAAAATTTCGGGCTGATCGCTGTACCGTTCCTGAGTTACGAAGCCGTTTTTCTGTATCAGCTGATGGTTGATTCGGGGATGGTGCCAGCACTCGATGCAGATGATCCCACGTGCTGCCGTCTGCGAAGACGTTCGAAGTGTTCGCCTGCGGACGAGTACGCCGGACAGTTTGTTTCTGCGTTCGGAATGATGCTTCTCAAGGTCAAACTGGAAGATGATCTGAAAGATTCAGGGCGCATGATCCACCGTCTCCTGTGGTGGCTCTGCCGTGAATCCTGTCAGCATGCGGAGCAGCAGCTTGAGCTCATGTCACCTGGGCTCAGGGGAAGTCTTTCGATCTGTCTGGAACAACATTCTGAACTCGAAGAGGCTCAATCCTCAGTGACACTCGAGCAGACGATGCAGCCGACAGGAGATGCGTTCGCTGCTGTGTTTCAGGCTGCTTACGGTATTTCGGATTCTCCGATTCGGAGGCCTGAATCTGGTGCTGATGTTCACGGGCGCTCAGCGTTGATCGACGTCAATCAATTCTCTCAGACGGGACGCCATATCGGTCGTGCAATCATTGCCTGGGATTGTGCCGTTGACGTTGAGAACGATCAGGCTCTGGGCCAGTTCAATCCATTGACGTCGTCGGCTGATGTCTCCGAGGCGTTCAGTGTCTGCCAGAATGAGATCCGTTCAGCGGCATCTCTTTGTCCGGAGGGCAGTACAAGTCGCAGCTTTCTGCTGCATGTTTGTGACCGAGTTGCCGAAAGGGCAGTGACGCCGGGTCGGGTATGTTCGGCATCGAAGCTGGAACGCTGGGGAT
This sequence comes from Planctomyces sp., assembly GCA_046345315.1. Lineage (GTDB taxonomy): Bacteria > Planctomycetota > Planctomycetia > Planctomycetales > Planctomycetaceae > F1-80-MAGs062. The sequence continues at coordinate 12,282 of JBKDKA010000015.1, read as the reverse complement.
TCATCCGACAGCGAGGTTATAGCTACGCGCATTGCGATGGCTGCGAAGCTTGTTGCGCAGCTGCGGAGTGTTCCGAGTGTTGTCTCACTTCTGGAGATCTGGGGTTCTGCATGATCTCCGATCCATGTTGCACTGGCTGCGGAAGCAATGGCAGTTCTTCGTCTGCCGTGAATGGCAAGTCGAAGTCTTCCGAACGGTCAAAATCTCCGAAAGATCCGGATGAATCGATGGTTGAAACGGGCGAGTGAAGAGTGCTGAGCAGCCACTCTGAGGTTGCCGGCGCCCTACGAGTTGTCAGCGCACCGTGTCCTGAGTCGGCTGCAGCGACGGAGTTGGCTCGGTCTGTACGCTGGCACTACTCACTGCGGTCTCTGATCGATAAAGTGCGAATGGATCCAGTCGATGGATTTCGCCGAGTCATCACTCGACGACAGATGCGGAAAAGAATCTCAATTGCGGACTGAAGAATTTCGGGTGGAGCATCATGACTGCGGCAGAACAACTGGTGAAGCAACTGGAACTGGCTCGTCGAGATCTTCTGGAACTGTCGTCGACGAACCGACTGCTCACGACTCCACGACACAGCGATGAGGGCACCGCCATCGAAATCGTGGATGAGTCTACAACAGAGATTTACCGCATGCTCGTGCTTGAAAACGCCACGATGCGTTTCGAGGAAGGGGAACTGGCAGACGATGATGCAGCGGGTGTTTCCGGTGATTCACAAACTGTCGCAGGTGCTGAAGAGCGAGACGCAGCGCCTCGAACAGCTCGACGACGAACGACGAAGAAGAAAACCAGAAAAGCCTCTGCTGATGATGGTTCAGAAAGCGGCACATCCGGTGGTGAGTCTGACGTCTCCACAGTCAGATCGGTGAATCAGCTGAGCGGAGAGAACGGCGGAGGCAATAGTACGAACGACGAACCCATTCGTACCCTGGATCCGGGCGTGCAGAAAGATGCGTCTGCAAATCGTAAGTCAGCTGAGCCTGTGTCTGCCACAGATGAGGTGCTGCATACCATACTGGCACCTGCGGAGCTGGATCGAAGACTTCAGGCGCTCATCACGGATGCGGCGACGCTCATGCAGGAGCAGGGGGTCAACGTTCTGTATCTCGCGCTTGGCTTTCTGAAGTGGATTGATCCGGCGACGCCGGATAATCAGCGGGATGCTCCACTGATTCTGGTTCCGGTGACTCTGGATCGTGGACGTGCCGGGCATCGCTATGCCGTGGCATGGAATGAAGGCGAGATCGAGACGAATCTGACGCTGAAGACGCGTCTGAAGAATGACTTCGGCATCACCCTTCCGGACATTCCGGACCACGATGACCTCTCGCCAGCGGTTTATTTCGTGGATGTTGAGAACGCGGTCGCAGGTCAGCGTGGATGGAAGGTGCTGAAGGATGATGTCGCGCTCTGGTGTTTCTCGTTCACGAAGCTCCTCATGTACCGGGATCTGGACCCGGAAAACTGGCCGAAGGATCGCAGGCTGGAAGACCGGCCGCTGATTCGCTCGCTGCTTCAGGATGGTTTTCCTGCAGCAGAACCCCTCGTACAGGCAGATCAGGCGATTGATTCGCTGTTTGATCCCGCGCAGACCGTGCACGTCGTCGACTGTGACAGCTCACAGGCACTGGTCGTTGAGGAGGCTGCTCGGGGTCGCAGTCTGGTGATTCAGGGACCGCCGGGAACCGGAAAATCTCAGACCATCACAAATCTGATCGCTGCTGCAGTGACATCCGGACGGACAATCCTGTTTGTTGCTGAAAAGATGGCAGCTCTGGAGGTCGTCAAGCGGCGTCTGGAGAACATCGGAATCGGTGACATGTGTCTGGAGCTGCATTCAAAGAAATCAGCCCGAAAAGTGGTGCTGCAGGAAGTCGAAAGGACGCTGAAACTCGGAAGTCCCGTTGTGCCTGCTGAGCTTCGAGAAACGGTTCAGAAACTGAAAGAACGTCAGGCACAGCTGAACAGCTACGCGGATGCAATGCACCAGCCGTTTGCTCAGAGTGGCATGACTCCGTTTCAGGTGCTTGGTGAGCTTATCGACCTGCGAGCGAGCGGAACTGCAGTCCCTGATTTTGCTCTGCCGGATGCCGCAGAATGGACGGCTGCAGATTACGAACAGCGGATGGAGGCTGTTCGCGAACTGTCACGTGTTGTGGATGCGATCGGTGATCCGGCGGCTCATCCGTGGAGAGGGTGCCGGCTGGAAAGCATTCTGCCGCTCGATCTGGAACGACTGCTGGGATCTGTACCTCAGCGACTGAGTGAACTGGATGCTCTCATCAGTGCGTCCGCAGCTCTCAGCCAGCGACTTGGAGATGATGTTCCAACGACAATTTCCGAGATTGGACGATCGATTCGTACCGTAGATGCATTGCTGAAAGCGCCCACGCTTGATCCGCAGCCGATGAATGGCACGATCTGGTCAGATAATCGACAGGCGATTCGTGAACTTGGTGACTACAGTCGAACGTTGCTGGCGGCACGGGATCAGCTATCCAAAGTGGTGACAGACGCCGCATGGGATCGAGATGTCGCCGCTGACTGTCAGGCGTATCGAACTTACGGAAAAAGTCTGTTCCGGATGTTTCGGTCATCCTACCGTCAGGCTCGATCGACCCTCGCATCAATCCTGAAAACGGCACTGCCGGAGACGTTTGAAAAACGTCTGGAGATTTTCGAACTTCTGGACCGTCGTCGAACCGCGATTCGGAAACTTACGGAAGCGACTGCGTTTGGTGAGAAAGCCTTCGGCAGGTACTGGGCGGGGGCTCAGACGGACTGGCAGAGGATTGCTGACTGGGAATCCTGGGATGATGCCACAGTGCGAGCAGATGTTTCGCCACGATTTCGATCCATGCTGATGCAGCAGGACAAACGCGAAGAACTGCGTGCTCCAGTCGTTGACCTCGCAGCGAAGCTCGAAAAATTTCTGGTGGAGTTTCGGAAGATCGCTGAGACGCTCCGGATGGATCCGTCAGAGATGTGGAGCATTGCTCCCTCCGGTACCGCGTCATCCTCCAGCACTGCGTCATCCTCCAGCACTGCGTCATCGGAGAAGGTCGGAGCTGATCTGATGGCCTCGGTCAGACTGGATGACATCCGAGATCGGCTGAATGCGTGGGTTCGGAACCCGGAAGGACTGCAGCAGTGGCAGTCATGGCAGCGCTGCCGTACTGCGGTGTCAGGCATCGGGAACGGGGTCTTCATTTCGCAGATTTCGGAGGCGCGAATCCCGGTCAGTGCTGCGGCAGATATGCTTCGTTTTGCGCGAGCGGAAGCATTGCTGCGTGCCATCATGTCGCAGCGGCCGGAACTGGAGCGATTCGAAGGCGGACGATTTGAGACACTGATCGAAGAATTCTGTCAGGCCGATATTCGGCGGCTTGAACTGGCAAGAGCTGAAGTAGCTGCGGCACACTGGCAGGGGATCGGACGGTCTCAGGGGCCTGTGATGGCCGAGTCGATCCGAATCCTGAAGCATGAGATTCAGAAGCAGCGTCGGCATCTTCCGATGCGTGAGCTGCTGCAGAAGGCGGGGCCTGCGATTCAGGCTGTGAAGCCGGTCTTCATGATGAGCCCTCTGTCCGTGTCTCAGTTTCTCGATCCGGGAACACTCGAATTCGACATGCTGCTGATTGATGAGGCATCCCAGGTCCGCCCCGTGGAGGCACTGGGAGCTGCGGCACGATGTCGACAGATGGTGGTCGTGGGTGACGATAAGCAGATGCCTCCAACGCAGTTCTTCGGCAAAGTGCTGGGTGACGTCACAGTCGACACCGATGCGCCGGAAATGCAGGCTGGTGATGTCGAGAGTATTCTCGGTCTTGCCATCGCACGAAATATGCCGCAGAGAATGCTTCGATGGCATTATCGCAGCAGGCACGAATCGCTCATCGCAGTGTCGAACCGGGAGTTTTATGACAATCAGTTGTATGTGATTCCATCACCGGAAACTTCCGGTGAGCTGGGAGTGAAATGGAAGTACATTGAGAACGGGCGCTTTTCCGATGGCCGAAATGAAGTGGAGGCTCAGGTGGTGGCCGAGGCTGTCATGAAGCATGCGGCTGAACATCCAAAGTGGACACTGGGTGTCGCGGCATTTTCCGTGTCTCAGCGAGATGCAATTCAGGACGCAGTGGAGGCATTGCGGCGTAAGCAGCCTGAGCTGGAAACGTTTTTCGACACGAATGCTCCGGATCCGTTCTTCATCAAGAATCTGGAGAACGTGCAGGGTGACGAACGTGACGTCATTTTCGTCTCCGTCGGTTATGGTCCGAACGAATCAGGGCGTGTGTCTTTGAACTTCGGTCCGGTGTCTTCGTCCGGAGGTGAGCGTCGTCTGAACGTACTGATGACCCGAGCCAAACGTGTTCTGCAGATGTTTTCATCCATGAAGGCAGAGGATATTGATCTGACTCGTGCAACAGGACGTGGCCCGGCTGTGTTTCGAGAATATCTGAAATTTGCTGAGCATGGTGGATCGTTGACGACGGAGAAGACGTCATCAGAATCGGAACGGATCGTGGTGGTTCTGTCGCGCCTTCTGAAAGAGCGAGGTTTTGATGTTCGAACGCGAGTCGGTATCGCCGGGTTGTATGTTGATCTGGCGGTCATCGACCCAGCGAATCCCTCGCGGTATCTGCTGGGAGTTCTTATTGACGGAGAAACCTGGCGCAGTGCCAGGTCAACTCGCGATCGAAACCGGACTACGGAAGGCGTCCTGACGGCGCAGGGATGGAACATTCATCATCTCTGGAGTCCGGAATGGTTTCGTCGACCAGCGGAACAGATGAATCGGCTGATCGAAAGAATCGAAGCCATTCGGAGTGGTCGCGAAAAGAAGAAAGAAGGCCGACTTGCGAGTGTTTCTTCAGAGGTTGAGCGGCGCTCCGGCGAACCGGATCCGCTCTCCGTTTTAGTGGCAGGTGTGGCACCTGTACCTCCGGCAGTAACGCGGCCTGCGGGCACGGGAGAGCAGGGTGGGCTGCTGTCGGATCTTGTATCGACAGGGCTGAAAGTCGGTGCAGCGGTGCTGGTGGCCGATAAGGGCAAAGGGCTTGAAGCCGCCCTGGATGCTCTTTCAGAGAAAGACAGCAGGAACGCTGAAAAGCCTGATGAGAAAACTGAGAAACCGAAGAAGAAAGCGTCGGAATCGCAGGATCGAAAGAAGAAGTGACCTGAAGTTCGGAGGCTCTGGCAATACCGGGACAGGCATCCTTCTTCGCCAAAATGAGTGAGCTTGGTCAGAGTTGTCCGGGAGCCAGTCCCGGTTTTGTCAGGTGTCCGTAAAATGATCAACTGCCGGGGTTCAATTCGCGCTGCCTTGTTTCTTCTGCTGAGTGGTGTGAATTCTTTGTCAGCTCAGCCGATGTTTCTGCCGGGGCACAAGGCTAGTCACCTTGATGACTGGGAATTTCGAGAGCTCAATGATCGAACCTGTTCCTTCGAAGTGAAGAAACCTGGAACCAGAGTTCTGGTCATCAGATCTTCCGATCCGCTGAGTGTCGCGGAGACTTCCCGTTGCCATGCGGAGCTGCTTCCTGGGTGGGATGGGACAGCTGAATACAGTCATTACCGTCTCGTTGTTTCCGCAACTGAGATGGGGCAGTCCACTGTTCAGATCGAGTGGGAACAGTCTCCGTCGGAACCACAGCTGACCACATTGGAAGAACAGAGGCGATTCTTCGAAGTATTCCGACAGCGAGAATCGCGACCACCGGAAACGGCTGAATCGATTCGAAAGTGGCAGAACACTTATCGAGAACGACTGATTCATGCGCTGATGGGCGGACCTTTGCCGTCGAGGAGTGATCCTGATGCTCGAATACTGGAGTCGATCGAATACCCTGAGTTCACGCTTCAGCGTGTTGAGTATTCAACGATGCCGAACCGCAGGAATGTGCTTTTGCTTTCGATTCCTCGGAGAAGCATTGCAGGAGAAGCTTCGACGGATCGATCATCTGATTCCGGTCCGAATCAACCGCAGTCGGGTTCTGGTGATATCCCGCTGCTTGTGGCACTGCATGGCCATGAGGCTGGTTGGGGACAGGCTGATCAGAATGCATTTACTGAAGGTCATGCTGATGATTTCATGGCGTACTTCGCAAAGCAGGGCTGGGCAGTTCTTCAGCCGGCGACGATGAATCATACGCTGCAGCACAGCACCTGGACACTGCAGGGGGAGTGGACCTGGGACAGCATGGTTGCCATTGATTATGCCTTGACGGAGCCTTCGATCAGCAGAGAGAGAGTTGCTGTCTGCGGGTTGTCGACGGGAGGGCATCTTGCGATGAATCTGCTGGCCATTGACGAACGAGTGAAAGCAGGAGTCGTTGGCTGTGTGCTGTCTACATGGAATCACTACGAATGTCGATTCCGCATACCACCGCACTGCGACTGCGGGATTCATCATCAGTTAAGCAGTGTGCTGGAACCCTGCGACTGGGCTGCGCTGGCAGCTCCGAAACCGGTGTTGTTTCAGCATGGACGTCAGGATGCGGCCTTTTGCCCGGGAGCCGATGCTGCTCTTCTGAACCTGAAATGGAACAAGGGCGTTCTGCCGATGAATGAGTTTCAGGACATGTTTCAGGAACTGGAACGCGTCTGGGGAAGGCTGGACTCGCTTCAATCAGTACGGTTAAAGGTGCATGACGGCGCACATCGAATTGACAACGAAGCGGCCATGAAATGGCTGAATGAATCGCCACCGTTCAGAATGCAGAAATAGCATTCGAAAACTGCCTTTGGGACTGATGGTCTGCTGAATCGTCAGGCTGTTTCGTGAGGATAGCGCGAGCGAAACTGGAAGGCCGAGATTCCGGCGGACACTGCCACGTTGAGTGAGTCAGTACCGTTCAGCATCGGAATGGTCAGAAGCACATCGGACAGATTCTGCACGGCCTCGTCGATACCGTCATATTCGTTGCCGAAGACCAGAACGGAACGCGGTGAAAATGAGTGATTCTGAAGCGGTATGGCATTGAGGTTCAGCACTGTGGAGCAGACCTGATAATGAAGATGCGATTGCAGTTCAGTCAGTGTGTCTGGCAATGAAGCAGATGTCAGCACCGGAAGAAAGAGAACGTTTCCCATGGAGACGCGAAGGACTCGGCGGGAAAAGGGATCCGCTGAACCGGGACCGAGAATGACGGCAGAGGCTCCGAATGCGGCTGCAATTCTGATCAGAGCTCCGACGTTTTCCGGATCAACAATCCGATCGCCGGCAATCACCAGCGACGGTGTTGAATTGTCTGACGTTGAAAGCAGGGAATTCAGGTCCGGGGCAGGGCGACGATATGCTTCGGCCATGACGCCGCTGTGAAAAACGAATCCAGCGAGCTGCTCCGCGAGCGCATGAGCGATCAGGAAAACGATGAGCTCCGGATGATTTTCAGCGAAGTGCGAGTTCGCCGGCAGATACTCCTCCTGAAACCAGCGCCATTTTCGTTCGCTGATCAGCAGACTCCGGACACGAAAGTCGCTTCGCAGAACTCTCTCGACGACTGTTGTTCCTTCTGCCACAAAGATACCGGCATCTCGTGCGTAGTTCGTCGTTCGAAGACTTCGGTAGGCATTGAGCCGTGGATCCTCCAGAGACTGAACATCTTCAAGTTGATAACCTGGCAGCATAATTCTGTTCTGATGATTCTGCTCAACTTCGGCATGCACGGATCAGCAAACGGACTTCAGGGTTTCTCAGGGGCTGAAACTTCCGCAGGCGGGAGGTCCAGATGTCCGTGAAGAAAGGCAGACACGTGCCGGAGTTGTTCATCATTGAAGAACTCCGGACCACCATGGACTCCGCCGTCGATCGTTGTCAGTTCTGCTGAAACTCCCGCATCACGATAAGCCTTCAGGAGTTCGACGGACTGCTCGAAGGGCATCTGCGGGTCGCGGTTGCCGTGAATCATGAGTATTGGAGGCGACATCCGGGAAACGTGTGTGACCGGGCTGGCCAGCCTCGCGAGATCCGGCAGTTCATTCGGCTGGCCGCCAAGAAAAAGCTGCAGTGCCGGAACTCGAACGCTCAGACCATGTTCAGTGGATTGTGAGAGGATGGAATTCAGATTGGACGCACCGAAAAATGACACGATGGCCCGAACATCGCTGGAAGTTCTGTTTCTGGCCCCGGCATCTCCCAGTAGCTCCGGAATCGATGATGAAAGGCCGGTCAGTGCCGCGAGATGTCCACCGGCGGAAGCACCGGCGATCACGATTCGAGACTCATCGATGCCATAGTCCGCTGCGTGAGATCGCATGAATCGGATCGCAGCATGAATGTCATGAATCTGAGCGGGGAAACGAGCTTCGGTGCTGAGCCGATAATCAACGCTCGCGATGGCAAAGCCGAATCCTGTCAGGGCCAGGACAGGAACATCACTGCGAGATCCCATTCGCCAGGCTCCGCCATGAACCCAGATGATCAGCGGGCTGCGTTCTTTCGGAACGGAGGAAGCTGTGTCGTGGTCCTGTGGAAGATGAAGATCCAGTTTCAGCGGATGGTCGCCAGCCGTCGCGAACGTCAGACCGGCAATGACTTTTCGTGAAGGCTCTTTCGCAGCGGGCATGGATTCTCCCCTGACAGCAGAAATGGCCAATATCCAGCAGATCAGCAGGAGGATCATCGGATGGCATCTCCGGAAATTCTTCGACTCAGTCGAGGAACGGAACAGGAACCGTCTCCCGCCGTGATTCGCAGGAACTGAATCCCTTTTAAGAACACGGTTCCCTGCCTTCTTCACTTGTTCCCGACTGGCGGAATGTAGCGGTTCAGAAGTTCTGCATAGTCTTCCCGCACGGGACTGAAGACATCAAGAACGACTGCCGGTCCGTCCACGGCCACTGCGCGGTGCGGAGTATTGGGCGGGATGATAAAGAGCGAGCCTGCTTCACAGATTCTGGTTTCGTCGCCGATCGTCAGCTGCATACGTCCCTTCAGCAGAATGCCTCCCTGTTCGTGCGGATGATGATGCAGAGGAACCTCAGCACCTGCATCCATCTCCAGCCACGACAGCATCAGATTCTGTCCGTGCGGCGTCCGCATTCGACAGCCCGGTACTGGTTCGATCGGCTGGAACTCGCTGATGTCAATGAAGGGCATGATGAAGTCTTTCAGGAAATGACGGGGAACTATTCTGTTCCTCCGAACTGCTGACGATACTCTTTGATGCGCTGAAAGAGATCTTCGGTGACGATCACCTGCCCGTCAATCGGTCGACCACGCAGATACCCGGAGATCTCTTCAATGTCGGCGATTGCGAATGTATCCATATTGAATTCCTCGCGCAGTTCCGTCATGGCATTTTTTGTCCCGAGGCCGCGTTCCATCCGGTTTACGGAAACGACCAGACCCGCGATCTGAACCGGTGCGGCTGCCTTCAGGACAGGGACCGTTTCACGAATCGACGTGCCGGCGGTCGTGACATCCTCGATGATCAGGACTCGCTCGCCGGGCGCTGGAGCATGCCCCACCAGAACTCCACCTTCCCCATGATCCTTGGCTTCCTTGCGATTGAAGCAGAACGGTACGTTTTGTCCTCTTCGGCTGAGTTCCATCGATACGGCGACGGCAAGTGGAATTCCCTTGTACGCCGGTCCGAAGAGAAAATCGAACTGAATCTTTCGTTGCTGTATCGCATCTGCATAGAAGCCAGCGAGAAGATTCAGCTGATCTCCTGTCCTGTATCTTCCTGTATTGATGAAGAATGGTGTTCTGCGACCGCTTTTCGTCACGAAATCTCCGAATGTCAGCACATTCGAGCGAATCATGAAGTGGATGAAATCCTGTTTGTACTTTTCCATTCCTGAACCGAATTCGGGTGTCCTGTGATTCTGAAACTGATTCGCCAGCCGGACTCGGAGACGAAACGCATCAGCCGAGTTTTTCTGCGTGCCACTATCGCCACGATTCCGGTCAAAATCAATTGAAGTGATGCATTACGAGACGCAATCGGCGGGACTCGATGGGATATTCAGGATCGACGTCGAGCAGAGTTTTCTGTTCACTGCTGCGCGAAGAAATGCCTCTGATTGTTGCATCTCAGTCGCTTCACTGGACAATGTCGGGTTTCCTGAATTCGGGATCGCTGTCCCGAATTCAGTTCTGATGCAGGGGATCGAGGCAACTCAATCTGGAAGAATCGATGACAGAATCCGTTCACTCCGCCGACGATGAGATCTTTCAGCCTCAGCCCGGAACACCGCACATGCCGCCATGGACGGTCGGCGAACTCCCCGAGGCGCCGCGGTTTCAGTTGTCAAAGCTGGCACTGATGGTGGGGCCAGGGCTGGTCATGGGAGCCTCCGCAATTGGCGGTGGTGAATGGCTCACGGGCCCACTGGTCACAGCTCGTTATGGTGGTGCTCTGCTGTGGCTGGCCACGATGAGTGTCGTGTTTCAGGTGATCTATAATGTGGAGATCAGCCGGTACACTCTTTACAGCGGGGAACCGATTTTTACCGGCAAGTTTCGAATCTCACCTCATCCGAAGTTCTGGGTCATCCTGTACCTGATTCTGGACGCCGGATCCATTCTTCCGTACCTCGCCGCAAACGCTGCCATTCCGCTTTGTGCGATTTACCTCGGACGAATTCCCGATCCGAAGGTGCCCAATGAAGGAACGCTGCTTCATATGGCTTCCTGCGGAATCTTTATCTTCTCCTTCATTCCACTGCTTTTCGGGGGCAAGGTCTACAATTCGATCAAGGCCATCATGACCTTCAAGCTGTTCTTTGTGCTCAGCTTTCTGCTTTTTCTGGCGATCCGATTCTCGTCACTTTCCACATGGACAGAGATTGGCAGCGGATTCTTTGAGTTTGGGAACGTCCCTGTAGTTCCGGCAGAGGACAAGAACCGGGATGGAATTCAGGATGCGGATGAAGGTCCTCATGGTCCCAATATCGACAACATATTCACAGCGTTTTCCGAACGGCGCAGTCTCGCTTTTGATATCTCGATGATCGGAATGCTGGCCTCTATGGCCGCGATTTCCGGAAATGGAGGTCTGACGAATATTCCGATCAGTTCGTTTACTCGGGACCAGGGCTGGGGGATGGGAAAGCTGGTGGGAGCGATTCCCAGTATGGTGGGTGGTACTGCGATCGGCCTTTCGCATAGTGGTAAGGTGTTCCGGGTGAATGCCGATTCCATGAAGCGGTGGAAGGGCTGGGTCGCTCATGTCAGTCGAGAGCAGTACCTTGTCTGGCTGCCCGCCTGCTTCATCGGGCTTGCGTTGCCCAGTATGCTCTCAGTTCTGTTTCTGAAACGCGGTACAGTACTGAAAGACAAATGGCAGGCGGCCGGAATGACGGCTCAGGGTGTTGCGGATGCCATGGGGGCGACACTGGGACCGCTCTTCTGGTATCTGACACTGATGTGCGGACTGCTGATCCTTGGGACAAGCATGATTTCCACCGTCGATGGTGTGCTGCGACGATGGGTCGACGTGTTCTGGACCGCCAGTAAACGTCTTCAGACATGGGATCCACGAAACATCGGTGTGCTTTACTTCGGTGTGCTTTGCGGATACTTCATCATGGGGCTGACGATGCTGATCGTCGTCCGCAAAGGGGACACACTGCTCGTGACAGCCACAGGGATGATGTACAATTACGCGCTTGGCTTCAGCTGTCTTCACACGCTTGTTGTGAATGTCACACTTCTTCCTCGCGAGCTGCGACCACGTCTGTGGCAGCGGATCAGCCTCGTTCTGGGAGCGATCTTCTTTCTGACGATCGGCGCTCTGAGTACATGGGATCAGGGGCCTAAACTGGTCAGTGACGTGAAAGCGTTCTTCTCCGAGAGTAGTGGAAAGTAGATCGCATTTTCAAAACCTGGACAGGCGTCCCTGCAGCTCCGGAATTCGCGGGAAGAGTCTGCATCGTCGGGAGCCAGTCCCGTTTTGAAACCACCTGCAGAGTTTCGTTTGTCCTTAAAAAAATGCAGCCGGCGCGATAATGCAGCCGACTGCATTTCGATGATCATTCGCGGAGACCGTGAAACCTGATCATGCGACGGGAGAAGATCTGTTCTCACCAGCTCATAAACGCTGAACTAATCTTCAAACAAGCGAACTTCCGTTCGCCACCGGGTTTAACCCGGTGGTTTACGGGCTTTTGCACTACGCTGGCCGCACCTGAAATTGGAATCGGAGTAGTGCAAAAGCCTCTCTCCACCGGGATGAACCCGGTGGCGTAACTTGATTTGGGTCTAATGCATTGTCAGTCATCAAATGATGGAAAAAGAAAGGTGTTTCTTGTGTGCCACTGGCT
>JBKDKA010000014.1:0-19915 GCA_046345315.1 Planctomyces sp. | reverse complement strand
ATCCTCAATGCCGTTCCCTCACTTCCGTTCGCCGTTCTCGGATCATTTACCACGAAGGACGCGAAGAGCACGAAGGGATTTGCTGGAGGGCGGAATCACCTTTTGCCCCGTTCGGTCTCGGTGACCCCTGCGAGCTTCTGTTCGATTTGGTGTTGAATGCGATACAGCTTGCCAGGAGCCTCCCCCTAAAAATCCACACACCTCAATCCTGTCCCCTCATCCCTGCCCACTTTTCAGCCTTCGTGACCTCCGTGTCCTTCGTGGTGAATACTCAGCTTTCAACAAAGACAGCTCCCCCTCAATCCTCAATCCTGCCCCCCACTGCCATTGCTGAAACTGATTCCGCTGCGGATAATCCTGCTCGAGCCGAAGGATATGGAAGACACAATCGGAGCCGCATGCGTTTATGAACTATCTGGCCCATGGTTATCGATTTCTTGAACGGCCTCTTTACGTGGCCGGAACAGCCGTGCCAGACTGGCTCAGTGTGGCAGATCGCAGGACTCGTGTCCGAACGCGGCTCATACTGGCGGCGATTCCAGGCCTTTCCGGCGATGAGCAGACTCTGGCGGAAGGGATGCTGCAGCATCTGGAAGATGACGATCGCTTCCATCGAAGCCCGGTTTTTATGATGCTCGAATCAGAGATTGGTGCTCGATTTCGAACCATCATGCCTGATCCGTTCGATCATCGTCCCGGTTTTCTGGGGCATATTCTCACGGAACTGCTGCTTGATGCCGTCATTGCTGAGCGTCAGCCGGAGATTCTCCGCCATTATTATCAGGCTCTGCAGGATGTCTGCCCGCTGTCGATACAGCGAACAGTCAACTGTGTCTCGGCTCGCCCCACAGAACGACTGGCCGGATTCGTCGCTCAGTTTCGCGAGGTGGAGTTTCTTTACGATTATCTCGACGATGAACGCCTGCTCCATCGCTTGAATCAGGTGCTTCGTCGAGTCAAACTGCAGCCAGTTGATGAACAGGCGATCCCGTTTGTTCGCGATAGCCGCAGCCTGCTTCGCCGCTATGGTGAGGACCTGCTGCAGCCCGTGGAACTCCGTTACGAAGCTGTGTCAGCCGGAGTTTCATGTTCTGACTGAACCTGATCCTTTTGCAGGACCCTCCTGAAATGAAATATGGCCTGAATCTGCTGCTGTGGACCGCCGGAGTCACCAAAGATCACTTTCCGCTGCTGAGTGAAATTCGTGAATGGGGCTATGACGGTGTCGAACTCCCGATGTTCGACTTTGATATCGCCAATGCGAAGGCTGTAGGCAAGGAACTGAAGCGGGTCGGTCTCGAAGCGACGGCCGTCACCGTCTGCACGCCTGAAGAAAATCCGATTTCCCCGGAAGCTTCGGTACGCAAAGCTGCTGTGGAACGGCTGAGGAAAGCCGTTGATGCCTGTGCTGCAGTCGGAGCAACTCATCTTTGCGGTCCCATTCATTCGGCTCTGGGTGAATTCAGCGGAGCTGGTCGCACGGCGGAAGAATGGAAACGCGCGTCGGACGTCCTTGCTGAAGCCGCTGACCATGCAAAGAAGAACGATGTGACTCTGGTCGTTGAGTACCTGAATCGGTTTGAGTGTTACTTCCTGAACACAGCAGCCGACGCCGGGCGATTCTGTCGCGAGATCGGTCACACTCATCTGAAGACGATGTACGACACGTTCCATGCCAACATCGAAGAGAAGTCAATCACCGCTGCCGTCATGGCCTGTGCTGATCAGCTGGTGCATGTGCATATCTCTGAAAACGATCGCTCCACGCCCGGTGAAGGTGGCGTGAACTGGGAAGAATCGTTTCAGGCACTCCGAAAAGTCAACTACGACGGCTGGATGGTGATCGAAGCCTTCGGACTGGCTCTGCCGGAGCTCGCAGCGGCCACAAAAATCTGGCGGCGAATGTATCCGAATGAGAAGCACCTGGCGGTGAATGGACTCCGGTTCATGCAGACTCAGTGGGAATGCACATAACGCTGCCGTTGAGTCCGTCCTTCCTCCCATAGAATCTGTATGGCTCGTGTGCCAGTGCTGATCGTTGGAAAACACTGGCAGAGCCAGTGGCACACATCAATGGATCCGTAGCAGAGCACCAGATGGACCTGTTCATCTTCGGCCCATGTTGCTGTTTAAGCGGCTCTCACAAAACCGGGACAGGCACCCTGATCCGCCAAAACATGTGAGAGTTTTCAGAGTTGTCCGGGAGGCAGTCCCGGTTTTGTCTGGCGTTCTTGATCTCTCGTCAATGTTTAGAAAGCTTTTGAAATGATGAATCTGGTGAATCATTCTTTGCTGACACTGATCGCGGCCATGCCGTTGCTCACGGGCCTGAGTGCCGTTGCTGAGGAAACTCGCCCTGAAAAGAAAGCTTACCTTGATGCCGCGTCAGCGGGACCTGATTTTGCGATTCAGGGAGAATACAAGGGTGCACTGAAGATCGACGGGGGCGAGTTGAGCCTTGGTATTCAGGTGATCGCGGAAGGCGAAGGAAAATTCGCGTTCGCAGCGTACGTCGGCGGACTCCCGGGGGAAGGCTGGGACGGAGATTCCATCATCCGAGGATCGGGCGAAGGGAAGGACGGTGAAGCGGTTCTCAAGTCTGATCAGGGTCGCGCTGAGATTAAAGACGGCCTCATGACCATCTATTCAAACGGCGGAGAGAAGGCCGGTGAACTGAAAAAGGTTGACCGCGAGTCACCCACGCTTGGAATGAAACCCCCTGAAGGCGCCGTTGTACTCTTTGATGGAACAACTGCCGATAAGTTTGAGAATGGTCGGATGAGTGACGACAAGCTGCTGATGGAAGGCGTCACCAGCAAGGACAAGTTCACCGACTTTCAGCTGCATCTGGAGTTTCGTCTGGCGTACATGCCTCTGGCTCGTGGGCAGGCTCGCAGCAACAGCGGTTGCTACCTGCAGGGACGTTACGAAGTGCAGATTCTGGATTCGTTCGGACTGTCCGGTGCAGACAATGAGTGTGGCGGCATCTACAAGGTCAGTCGTCCGTCGCAGAATATGTGTCTGGAGCCGCTCAAGTGGCAGACTTACGACGTTGATTTTACCGCTGCGAAGTTTGATGAGGCCGGAAAAAAGACGAGCGATGCTGTCGTCACGGTCAAGCACAACGGTGTGGTCATCCACAACAAGCGTCGACTGACCATTACTCCCGGCGGTCCGCTGTCAACTGAAACTAAAGAACCCGGTCCACTGTTTCTGCAGGACCATAGCGACCCGGTTCGATTTCGAAACATCTGGGTGAAGCCGCTCTGATACAGCAGTGATCCTGCGACTGCCGCAGAAATGCTGACAGTTTGTGAGTTCAGAGCCGGAAACGATCAAGAGGGACCTCAAAGACCATGATGGCATTGCTTCGGCAATGATTTCATGGTCTTTTTTTTTGCTGGACAGCGCCATGTTTCATATTGAAGTTGCAGGAAAAGATTACCCGCAAATGACAAGCCTGTGCGAGGTCAGGAGACCTGCGCACAAAATGGCAGTGGTGAGCGAATGAGGCAATCCGGTTCGCAGAAGATCGTTTGCGACACGCTGCAGGGAGGGCGAAGCTCCTGCTGAGCCGCATCGGCCAATCAACGTCGTCCATGAAAACGGCTCGGCAGGAGCCTCGCCCTCCCGGAATTCTGCCTTCACGAATATCCGCCCTTTCTGACTTTCCCGGAACATGGCGCGGTCCAGTTAGAACGCGTATCAAAACCGGGACTGGCTCCCGCCGAGAGCGAGAAATCTTTAAGAGAGTTAATCTCCAAGGGTGCCTGTCCCGGTTTTGTCAGAGCCTCTTATTCTTTTTCTGCTGTCATTCGCCGGGGTGCCACTGGCTCCGCCAGCACTGTCGGTTGGAAAACACTGTCAATAGCCAGTGCCCCACATTCGCTTTCCGGGCCCCCGTTCAGTGCTCAATGACGATCGGCAGTTCTGGCCGGATCTCAGCAGCAACGCAGGTCATCGCGGAGGCGGAACATCGCCCTGAGACAGCGTCATAATCTTTACCGTCGGCCTGCGGGGGATTTTCGATTTTCCCGCTCGAACGCCAAATTCGCATCCTGCCTGTTGCGAAGTCCAGTCGAATCTGGACCATGATGCAGCGTGTGTGAGGGAGCACGTGGCTGCAGTCCTGTGCGGTGTTCCGGAGCTCAGTTGAATCTCATGAGCAATGATCTTCGCATTCGTCAGAAAATTGGCAAATATCGCATCGAGAAACGCCTTGGACAGGGAGGTTTCGCTTCCGTCTTTCAGGCGATGGACACGATTCAGGGGATCCATGTCGCGATCAAAGTTCCCCACTCTCAGTTTTCCACAGATTCAGTTCTGAGCGAGTTTCGAAAAGAAATCCGTGCAACGCAGAATCTGGATCACGAGAACATCCTTCCCCTGAAGGACGCCAGCATCATTGATGATCGACTGGTGATGGTGTTTCCGCTGGGCGAAGAAACACTGCTCAGCAGGTTACAGCGTCGAATGTCGCTCGAAACTGCCATGGATTTCACCGAGCAGATTCTACGAGCGACCGCACACGCTCATGCTCGCCGAATCATTCACTGCGATATCAAGCCGGACAACCTGATCATATTTCCCGGCAATCGTCTGCGTCTGGCAGACTTCGGAATTGCCAAGGTTTCGCAGAAAACAGTTCAGGGGTCGGGAACCGGAACGGTGGGCTACATGGCACCTGAACAGGCCATGGGGAAGCCGTCGCGTCGCTCCGACGTCTTCTCGATTGGTCTGCTGGTCTGGCGAATGTTTTCAGGGCACTGGCCGGAATGGCCTTTCCACTGGCCGTTCCGCGGATACGACCGTCTTCGTGGTCGAGTGCACACGGACCTGATTGACTTCATGCACCGAGCGATCGACCTGAATCCGAGGAAGCGATTTCGGGACGCCGAGCATATGCTCGCGGCGTTTCTGCGACTGAAACTGCGGACGCTGCGGCACGCCAAATCGCGTCGAGCAGCGGGTTAGACGGACTCGGCGTGGCATGGTGGTTTGAGACTGCTGAATTGCCAGTGCTCCGTCACACCGGGATTCTGGTGTCGTCATTCCCGCGCAGGCAGGAATCCAGTGCCCAAGTGTGGATTCCCGCCTGCGCGGGAATGACACATGTTCGTTCAGGCTATATCACAGTTGACGGGCAACAGGATTCGGCGTTCTATATCAACGTCGATTCAACCACGCTCCAGCTATTTCATCGTCTGTCGTTTCCAGCGGATGATGTCTTCGAGGATCTGATCGAGCGTCATCGTGGGCTTGATGCCGATTGTGCTGTAGAGACGATCCACGTTGGGAACGCGCCGCTGCACATCCTCGAAGTCGTCACTGTACGCCTTGTTGTAGGGCAGGAACTCGATCTTCACACGATGGTCGATCGCCGCGATCACTCGCTCAGCAAGCTGAAGAATCGAAACGGCCTGATCACTTCCGATATTGAAAACTCGCCCTTCGGCGGATTCTGTCTCCATGAGTTTCACAACACACTGCGTCACCTCATGTGCGTGAGCAAAGCAGCGGACCTGTGACCCGTCGTCGTACACAACAACAGGCCCGCCCTTCAGAGCCGACTCAACGAAACGTGGCACCACCATTCCGTAGTTGCCTACCTGACGTGGGCCCACGACATTGAAAAATCGCCCGACGGTGACACCGAGGCCGTATTTGCGGTGGTAGGCGAGCGCGAGAAACTCATCGATCGCTTTGGAACAGCCGTAAGCCCATCGAGGCCGACTGGTCGGGCCAAGGTGGAGGTCGTCATCTTCAACCCAGGCGTCACCCGGATGCTTTCCGTAGACTTCGCTGGTGGATGCGAGAAAGAATTTTTTGGCCGATCCCTGAACTGCGAGGCGGAGAAGGTGCTCCGTCGGATAGATATTGGTCTCGATTGTTCTCACCGGGTCATCTGCCACCAGCTTGACTCCGACAGCTGCAGCAAGGTGGTAAATCACGTCGACACCGTGGGCAGCTTCGCTGAGAGCAACCGGGTCCGTGATTGACTCCTGCCGAATCTCCAGTCCCCGATGACCGCGGACAGCATCCAGATTCGACTCCCGGCCCGTGGAAAGATTATCCAGGACGACAACGGAATGCCCTTTACTGAGCAGCAGCTCTGTGAGGTGGCTCCCGATAAATCCTGCACCGCCGGTGACCAGACATTTCGCCATGAACGCCGTTACTCCCCCTCTGCGTCTGCTCCCGAAGCATGCCCCGTCGCCGATTCTGATTTCGGACGACGATCAGTGCTGCGGAACACAGAACTCATTGATCTCTGTCAGTCATCTCACCGAAACACTTTCGGCGGTGTGCTGACAAGCTCACCACTTCACGATCGGAGACGATAACAGGCAGCCGTTTTCGATGCGACTGAATCAGGGCCGTCTTCGTCTCGAATCCTCAGTGCTCCTCCTGAAGTCAGAACCGAAAGCGCTGCCGATCGATTCAGCAGCATTCGGCCGTCCCGACGACACAATCGTCAGGACCGACACGATCAGAACAATGAACACAATCGTTAACATTGTTGTTAACCTTACGAAACACACAACCGGACGAAGACAGCACAACGCCGGCCATCTCCCATTGCAGCAACTCGTTCTGCAGAAACACGTTAGGATCTCCATTCCGGTTGCGTCGATTGTGCCGAATAGTCAAATGGCACGGGCTGTGCATTCTGAATGGATTGTTGTGACGCAAACGGTTGCATCGGTTATGCGAAGAGAATGAGTTGTACCGGAGAGCCCTTACCAGAGAGCCTTTCCGGAAGAACTCGAGAGAGAGTCCTTCGCACCTCAGATGCTGATCGGTTCGGCACACACCGGAAAGAGAGAGAGGGGAGGCGGCCTCCAGATGCCGCCGGCGGTTGAACCTGTTCGACCGTGACGTTCGTCCGAGGCGAGAAGGGGCGTGAATGTCGCTCGCTGATCAGCCTGAATGAAGCCGCATGCCGCGTGAGAGACGGCATGTGTCGGAATCAGGGTGCAGCGAAATCGACAGCCCCTTCTTCGCATCGGGTGAGACACCCTGACTTCCGGGACCATGCAATGTGTGTACTGACCCGCTGTGCGACGTTCTGTCCTCAGGCGGGATTTCAATAAATCGGACCAGCTGGCAGACCTGTCATTGTCTGCCGACGAACGCTGCGAACACCATGACTGCTGTCGTCGACAACTGCTGTCGTCAACAGCGGTCACAGGAACGCAGAGAAATCCCTCTTTGCTGTCTCTTATTTGTGGAGTACCCATGACCATGTTGATGCTGCTGAAGAAACTTCGGCAGGATGAAAACGGAGTGATCCTGTCAGCGGAAATTGTGATTATCGGATCACTGCTTGTCATCGGCCTGATTACCGGGCTGACCTGTCTGCAGCAGTCTGTGAACGGGGAACTTCGAGACGTCGCGAACGCGATCGGCAGTCTCGACCAGTCCTATTCGTTCTCCGCTCATCGAAAGCCAGGAACAAACGGACAGTGCTGTGCATACACAGCCGGCTCTTCCTTCACAAACTGTGAACGCCGAACCGATGACTGTGTTCAGGATGTTATTGGCTGTCAGGACATCCTGATTGCTGAACCGAAGGCCTGCTGCAGTGAGACAGCCGTCGGGGATCACTGTGGTCGCTGCGGTGGATGTCAGTCCGAGGGTGGTGGTGTTGGATGTGGCGAAGCCGGATGCGGTGGCTGCCGAACCGGATGCTCGACCGAAGGACCGCGGTGCATCGACACCGGTGTTCCGAATATGAAAGCAACAGAATGGCGTCTGCCTCATCGCGGGTCTGTCGTTCCGCACGGACAAACGATCATCCACTCCGAGCCAGTCGTGCCAGCTCATGATCTGTCAGTGACCGGGGAAGTCATCGTATCAGAACCAGTTGCTGAACAGGGATTCGAGTATCCTGAACCAATGCCGGTTCTGTCATCGGAACTGTGTCCGGTTGCTCCCGTCATCTGTGAGGAAACAGAGAGAAACAACGATCTGAATATTCCGGATTATGTCTGGTAACGTCAGGAACGTGGCCAGGGTGAACCGAAACGAATTCATTCACGACTGCCTGATCATTCCCTGATAACTTCAGTCTGACAGCCGCCGCCGTTCTTTTTGAACGACGGGGGCTTTTCTGTTGAGATCCAGAACATCTTGTGGCTCCTGGATCCGGTTTACGAAGTGTCACGCTCCGAACGTTTGTCGAGAGTGCCGTCAATTCAGTACGATCCGCGTGCTCGGCATGGAAAAATGCCTGGATCTGCGGAATACGGATTCGCTCTTTCCCAATCAGACCTGCGACTGCGCTGCGTCATTCGGCGCGACCGCAGCTCCTCGGAGACCATTCGATGAATCGACCTTCCCGTCACATTCACAATTCGATGCTTCATGAGCTGTTCAGTTCGTTCAGTCGAGTACAGGGACGACGGCGTCGGTCGAGCAATCGGCGGAGAGATGTTTCCGCAGCGGTGATGACACTGGAAGATCGCACCGTGCTGTCCGTCAGTGTTCTGTCAGCACAGCCTGCAGCGCATTCCATTTCGGCACCGGTTGATTCACCGATTGTGATTCAGTTCAATCAGGCCGTGGACCGCAGTTCTTTTTCTCAGCCATCGTCACTGTATGTGTTCGGTCGATGGAGTGGAGCGGCGACGGGGCAGATTCAGTTTTCGAACGATGACCGGACTGTCACATTTCAGCCAGAGGATCATTTCTCCGCTGGAGAATCCGTGATGGTGGTTCTGGGGAATTCGATCCGAGCCGCCGATGGTTCTTCGATCCGCAGCGCCGGTTACTCCTGGCAGTTCTGGACAGATGCCGCTCAGGCGTCACTGAATTAAACGCCGCTTCAGATTCTTTCCACCAATCGTGCTGGGGTTAATGAATCCAGCACACCCTACGGAATTATTGCGACGGACCTGAACAATGACGGCTATGTCGACATCACTTCGGTTAATGAAATCACAGCCGACCTTCGAGTCTTTCTGAATACAGGTGACGGCAGTGGGCGTTTTCAGTCCATGCTGAACCCGTTTCCTGTGGATTTCCGGGCAAGCCCGTCGGAACCGGCAGACTTCAATCGAGATGGATTTGCAGACATCGCCGTTGCCAACATCGGAACCGGATCGAATCTGTCTTCTGTCTCCATTCTGCTCGGTAACGGCGACGGGACCTACCGTCCGCAGCAGAAGATCAACGTCGGTGTCGAACCGCGCGGACTCGTGGTGCTGGACGTCGATGGTGACGGCGACATTGATATCGTGAACACGAATCGAGGTGATTCCAACGTTGCGATTCTGAAGAACAACGGGAGCGGAGTCTTCGGGACACCATCTTATGTTGAGGGCGGTGGAAATGGTGAGTTCGGCCTGAATGCTGCCGACATGAATCAGGACGGAATTCTCGATCTGGTCGTGGGAGCTCATGACAGCCAGACCATGGTGGTTGCGATCGGCGACGGAGCCGGAGGGTATACTCCCGGGACGGGGCGGCCGCTTTCCGGGAAGCCATGGCAGGTCGCTGTGGGTGACCTGAATGGCGATGGTCGGGAAGATGTGGCGAGCGTCAATGGGAGAACATCCGGAGTCACCGGCGAACTTCTGATGGGAGATGGTCGCGGTGGACTCTCTGCGCCCGAGAGTTACGGAATCGACAGCTTCGGCCTTGCGTCAGATCTGGGTGATATCGACGGAGATGGCGATCTTGACTGGCTGACGTCCAGTTACTTCGGCGACTGGCGTCTCTTCGTCAATGATGGCCATGCGGAGTTTACCTACAACCAGTCGTTCGGAAGAAACGTGCAGCCGAATCATCAGGCTGCATCCTGTGCGGCTGCTGCTGACGTCGACAATGACGGAGATCTCGATCTGATACTGATCGACGAAGAAGCAGACGAGCTTGTGATTCTGAAAAACACCAGCACTCCGTTTCAGTCCGTATCTCTTTCTGCCACGACGGCCGTCCGCAACGAAGGACAAGTGGGTTCCACGATACTCACATTCACGCTCACGAGGAGCGGCGACGCAACGGCCGCTTCGAGTGTTCATTATGCGGTCGCGGGAAGTGGCAGCAATCCGGCGGCACCGTCTGACTTCGGCGGTGCATATCCATCCGGAATTGTGAGATTCAGCGCGGGAGAGACGACTCAGACCATTTCCGTTCTCGTTTCAGGCGATTCGGAGTTTGAAGCCGATGAAACATTTCTGCTGACTCTCTCCGCCCCCTCAGTTCGACTCAGTCTCGGAACGTCGTCAGCGATCGGTACGATTTTGAATGACGATAGTCCTCCGAACGTCGCGCCGGTGATTGAATCATTTGATACACCGGTCAGCTACACCGAGGATTCCGCTCCGGTGATTCTGGACGACAATGTTGTCCTTGTGGACTCGGATTCGCTGAATTTTGAGACCGGAACGATCAATGTTCGGATCTCTCAGAACGCTCGGCCGGGAGATCGCATCGCGATCCGAAATCAGGGGACGGGGCTTCGGCTTGTCGGAGTGAGCGGCGCGGTCGTCTCATTCAGTGGTGTTCCGGTCGGAACGATCACTCGTAGCGGGGGAGACGATACCAGTCTGGTGGTGACGCTGAACCGATCCGCAACGCGAGATGCCGCCGAATCCATCCTGAGGAATCTGATTTTCTCGAACAGTTCTTCGGCTCCGGAGATACTCGCTCGCACGATCACCGTTCAGGTCAGTGACGGCGATGGAGGCATCAGCAACCAGCCGTCGAAGACAGTGACAGTCGTTGCGGTCAATGATCCGCCAACACTTTCCGGAAGCACTTCTGTTCTGACGTATTTCTCAGGTGGCGCGAGACTCTTCATTGCCGCCGACGCTGTTGTTCGCGATCCGGACACATCCAATCTTTCCGCTGCAGTACTGACAGCGAGACTTGCTTCCGGCGGCTCCGTACTCGACAGGCTGCGAATCCAGCATCAGGGTACGGGACCGGGACTTGTCGGAGTTTCCGGGGCGTTGATTTCCTTCGGTGACATTCGTGTTGCTACGATGGCGGGTGGTACCGGGGAAGACCCGTTGACGGTGCGATTCAATGCATCAGCAACACTGGAAGCTGCCACCGCTGTGCTTCGTAATCTTGTCTTCTACAGCATCTCAACGAATCCCGGCGATCAGACAAGAACGGTTGAAATGACGATGAATGACGGACAGGGAGGCTCAAGCAACCCGCTGTCGCGGCAGATCCTTGTTAAGTCAACGAATGTTCCGCCATCTGTGACCGGATTTGATACGTTGGTGACGTACGTTGAGGGGGCTGTACCAGCGATCCTTGACACCAATGCCGTTGTCACTGATCCGGATTCAGCCAACTTCGCGACCGGTCAACTCACTGCGGCTTTCGCTTCGGGCGGGACGTCACTGGACCGACTCTCCGTTCGAAATCAGGGAACGGCAGCCGGACAGATTGGCGTCAACGGTACGTCGATCACCTGGGGCGGAGTCACAATCGGAACCTTCAATGGCGGAATCGGTGCGACTCCCCTTCGGATCTCCTTCAACAGTGCTGCAGGGCTTACAGCGGTACAGGCCGTCATCCGGAATCTCACTTATCAGTATTCCGGTGACAATCCGGGACCAGAGCCGAAGACTGTTTCGATTACGCTGAGCGATGGCGACGGAGGTACCAGCAATCAGCCTTCGAAATCCATTCGAGTTACTCCGACAAACGATGCTCCGGTGATCAATGGTTTCGACACACCGGTTACGTACACCATCGGGTCACTTCCAGTACCTCTGGATACGAATGCCACGATCACCGATCCGGATTCCATGAATTTCAGCGGTGGGCGACTCACCGTTCAACTCGTGACGGGATTCAGCGCTCAGGATCGCCTGACAATTCGAAACCAGGGCACACAGATCGGTCGAGTCGGAGTCACTGGTTCGACGGTGACTTATGGAGGCGTCGCCGTCGGGACATTCTCCGGCGGGACAGGGGGCACCGCACTCCTGATTGTTCTGAATCCCGCAGCGACACCGACTGCCGTGCAGGCCGTACTGAGAAATGTCGCATTCCACTTTGTCGGGAATACAGCGGACGCAAACCTTCGAACGGTTCGTGCGACCGTCACCGACGGCGATGGAGGAACTTCCATGCCGGTTCAGAAGTCGGTTCGCCTGGTGCGAAGAAACGAAGGACCGACGATTGCAGGTTTCAATCCACCGATCAACTATCGATCCGGTGGAGCTGCGATTCTTGTTGATACCGATGTGACCGTCGTTGATCCGGATTCACCGAATTTCGAAAACGGAGTCCTCACATTCGCTCTGACCGGTGGAGAAAGCACTGATCTGCTGGCAATTCGTAATCAGGGCACTGCTGCCGGACTGATCGACATCAGTGGATCAACGGTCACCTGGGGTGGTCTGGCCATCGGTACGTTCAGTGGAGGCTCCGGGCTGACACCACTGACGGTTCGCCTCAACATTCGCTCAACAGCTGCGTCCGTTCAGGCTCTGATGCGCAACGTCACGTTCAGGAATGTCTCTGCAACGCCGGTGCTGCGCACCAGAAACATTCGAGTCACACTGACTGATGGAGACGGTGGTCTCAGCAACGGCCCGGTGAAGCAGATTCTGTTCTCCTGACGACTCGGTGAAAATGAAGTTCGACTTCGCCGTCAATCACGCGGCGAAGACCTTCGATCAGACAGTTCGGCTCGTGGTCGGTTTCTCCCTGGCGTTTGACTTCGATCAGTGGAGTTCCCGGCTGCACGCTGAATGAGCTCTGATGAATAATCTGATTCCCGGCATCCAGTTCCGGAACGATGAAGTGGACAGTGGCACCAAAGCAGAGCATATGGTGCTGGTAAGCATCTTCATACGGTCGAAAGCCGGGGAATGGCGGCAGGAGTCCATGATGCAGATTGATGATGCGGCCTCCGGCGAACTTCCAGCAGAGTTCTGCCGGCAGGACTCGCATGTATCGTGCCAGAATGACATAGTCGATTTCATGCTGGTCAATCACGCGTTCCAGAACTGAATAATCCGGATTCCCGGCGGCATCACCCATGCTCACCCACGGCACATCAAACTGTTCCGCCACACTCCGGCAGGTATTTCGATTCCCGATCATAACAGCTGCAGACGCTCGCAGACGGCGATCCCGAATGGCTCTCAGGATCGCCAGCGGCGGTTCCGTTCGATAAGTCGTGCAGATGGCCAGTCGTGGCTCCCGAGCATGCTCCTGACGTGACCAGACTCGAATCTGAAGACCGCGAGCTTCCCCGATCTGCTGCATGGCGTTTCTGAGCTGAGCGACGGGAACAACGTCCTCCGGCCAGTCAATTCGCATCATCATCGCGAACAGCTGAGCCGAATCGCGGTCGTACATCTGAATCTCGTAGATGTTCGCTCCGGCACCGGAAACATGATGGACGATCGGATCAGCCAGACCCCGGTGATCAGGCCCAACTGCGGTGATCGTGACGTGCATAATCTAAGTCTTCGTGCTGATAAAGATGTATGGACTCGGACAACAGTTTTCGCCGCAGTCAATCGAGGTTAATTCTTCTTGGGCTTTGATGCAGTCTTGGATGGTTTCGGGGGCAGATTCGAATACTGGTTCAGAAGTTCGACTCCCAGTTTCGGATCTTTGCTCGTCACAGCCTCCAGCACCTGAGTGGCTTTTCGTGGCTCCATGCCGGCGATCAGCTGAACGACCATGTCCATCTGACCGTCGTTGGCCATCTCCTTCATCATGGAAGAGGCAACCTCGGGAGTCACGCCTTCGATCAGCAGCGCCAGTTCTTTGACTCGAGCAGCTCGGTTGGCTTTCGTTTCAGGATCGTCACCGGACGTCGAATCAGAGGGTGCGGCAATTCCACCCGGATTCGCACCGGCGGCTGCCTCCGCAGCGACAGGATTCTGCAGAGCCTTCAGTCGCTCCAGTGTGGAATTCTTCTCAGACTCCAGTGCCTGCAGCTTCTCGGCAGCCTGCTGCTTTTCGACATCCAGTTCTTTCTGTTTCTCAGTGAGCGTACTCGAATGCTTTTCGAGAAGTTCTTTCTCCTTTTGAGACAGCAGTTTCTGATGCTGTTCTTCGAGTTCCTTTTCCTTGAGCGCGATCAGCTGCTTCTGTTCCACTTCCATCTTCTGCTGCCGGACGGCAACGCGATTCAGGATTTCCTCGGTTGCCAGACGCTGTTCACGTGCCTGAGCGAGGATGGATTCGATTTCACGTCGTTCGCCGCGAATGTCGGTCATCACCATTCGCTGCTGTGTTTCCAGCCGCTGCAGTGATGCTTCTCGAGCTCGAACGACCTCGTCGCGGGCCTTCAACCCCAGCCCGTAACGAACAATTTCCTCGACAGTCATCGGCGCCGGCCGAACGACATTCGGAAGTTCATTCGGGTCTCGCTTCGGTCGAAATGCGTCCTTGTCGTCTTTTCCGTGACCGTCGTCACCGGCATCTGCCGTCTTATGTTCGTCGGGAGCGCCATGGCTGGCCGCAGGAGCGTGGCTGTCCGCAGGCTTCGTTTCGGCCGAAGCATGCGATGCCGCTGGAGTGCCATGGCCTCCTGGTTCTGCTTTCGCGTGGCCGTCGCCTTCTGCATGTCCGGACTCAGCGTGTTCTCCTTCGGCATGTTCACCGGCAGAATGAGCCTTCGGCTTCAGCAGCAGTCCGGCGCCTGCGGCCACTCCGAAAACGGCAAGTCCATACATCAGCAGTCCAAGAATCTTTTTCATGACTCATTTCCTTCCAGATCCCGCCGGATCGCATCTCAAAGCCGGGACAGGAACCCTTGCAGTTTCACGCCATCGGGAGCAAGTCCCGGTTTTGAAAGCACCTGTACGATAGTCGCGGACCTGAATAAGTTCGTCAGACAGTTACTTCCGAAACGGACACCATGACCGCATCAGGAATCAACTGCTCTGCTGTGTTTTCGCTTTCTGGTTTCTGATGCGAATCGGCATCGGAAACGGGGTGTTCGGAATCAATTGAACGCCTGAACCAGCTGCGTGAAGCCTGTTCCTGAAGCTGGTTATCTTCATGTTTTCGCTGAACAACCTGATGTTCCTGACGTTCACGATGAATCATTTCTTCGACAGTTTTCAGTTCCGTGCGTGCCGTCTGCCAGATCTTCATGGCCGCTTCGGCTGTTTCCGCAGCCTTCTGCCGTTCGCTGACAGCCGTCTTCAGCCGCAGCTCGTGATGACTGACGGAACTCAGCAGAGCGGAGAGAACTCCCCCGGAGACCCCCTGATCCATCAGATTCGTCATCGTTGTTCTGACCTGTCCGAGCTGTTCTTCGCGATCAGAGACAATTCTCGACGCCTGTTCAAGTTCGGAATTTCGCGCAGCGGCATCTGCCTTCGTCAGCCGCTCCTGCTGCTCACGAATTCGGCGCAGTTTGAAGAATCGAGACTGAAAGCGTTTCATCGCTTCGAGTCTCCCCGCGACACGAAACCCTGATTACAAGCGTGCTGATTCACCATGGCCAGGCCTTTCCCAGAATCTCAAGCTGCTGCTGCGTCAAGGACATGGCAGATCGTTCGTCAACGGTTTGCTGCAGAAAATGCCGTACAGCAGGCATCAGCTGAACGGCTCGATCCACCTGCTGTGACGCTCCCGGTTTGTAAGCACCAATCTGAATCAGGTCGGAAACCTCTGCATAAGTCACCATCATGTTGCGAAGACGCACCGCATCTGCCTGCTGCTGCGGCGAAGTCACCTCGCGAAAGAGTCGGCTCACACTGCCAAGAACGTCGATCGCGGGAAAGTGTCCCTGAGAAGCCAGTTTTCGATCAAGAACAATATGTCCGTCCAGAATTGATCTGGCTGCATCCGTAATGGGTTCGTCCAGATCGTCTCCCTCAACCAGCACCGTGATCAGTCCCGTGATGGCCCCCACATCACCGCAGCCAAGTCGTTCCAGCACTTCGGCAAGCAAGGACTGGACTGACGGCGGATACCCGCGAGCACCCGGAGGTTCCCCCAGCAGCAGACCGAGTTCTCTCTGAGCCATCGCAAGACGAGTCAGACTGTCCAGAAAGAATAGCACATGGTTGCCCTGATCGCGGAAATCTTCCGCGATCGAAACAGCCGTCAGAACCGCCTTGATACGCATCAGCGGCGTCTGATCGGAAGTAGCAACGACAACGACCGAACGTCGCATTCCTTCTTCACCGAGGCAATCCTCGATGAAGGGGCGAACTTCGCGTCCTCGTTCTCCCACAAGACAGATGACGTTGATATCCGACTCGGCCCCTTTGGCAATCTCCCCCAGCAGTGTACTTTTTCCAACACCGCTTCCGGCGAAAAGTCCGACGCGCTGACCGCGGCCGATTGTGAGCAGACCATCGATGACTCGCTGGCCGGTCACGAGCGGTTCCGTGATGCGTTCTCGCAGCATCGGATCCGGGACGGCTGCCGTTTCCGGGCGAAAGCGTCGAACACGAAGTGGGCCGGCGTTGTCGAACGGTCGTCCGATTCCGTCAATCACTCGCCCGAGCAGTCCGCTGCCGGCAGGGACTGCACGCCGGCGGCCATGCGCGACGATATCAAGCCCCGGCTGAAGACCGACAGTGCTGTCATAACACATCATCTGCGATTCGGATTCATCGAAACCGACGACTTCGGCCGTCAGCTCTTCTCCGGTAGGCAGACGGACAGAGCATGTCTCTCCGACGAACGCCGGGAGAGCGGCACGAAGCAGTCCGCGAACGCTACGCAGTTTCCCGGCGTTCCGGAAAACGGCGCAGTGTCCTGCTGCCTGTCCCATCTGCTCGACGTTCAATCTGAGCGACATCAAGATTCTCC
Source organism: Planctomyces sp. (assembly GCA_046345315.1). Taxonomy (GTDB): domain Bacteria; phylum Planctomycetota; class Planctomycetia; order Planctomycetales; family Planctomycetaceae; genus F1-80-MAGs062. Next base: position 3,151 of record JBKDKA010000014.1, on the reverse strand, counting down.
ATCCATGTTCTGCGAATCTCTTCGAGGCGTGTTTCCATATCTGACAACAGAGTTCGACGTCCGGATTCAACTCGGATACTTCCGCGTTGCTGCTGCGGATCGTCGACTGCAACAAACTGACTGACCAGCTCCTGATCCTTTGATTCGGACATCAGGATTTTCAACAGTTCATGGTCCTGAGGATTGAGGCGGACACGCACTGGTGTATCTGCTTCCAGACGATGAATCGCCATGCGAATCAGATCATCCACGGCAAAGTGGCCTCGATCGATGGCCGTTCCGGTCAGCCATGACGCTGCTGAAATCGCGAGCTCCACGGCGACCTGCTGAAGTTCATCAAGAGACTGCCGATGCTGTTTCTGAAGCTCCTCCAGATCACCGGACACTTTCTCCAGAAGATCCAGAAGATCGTCGGCCTTTCGGTCAGAGATTCCCGGGAGTCTCGCCGGAGCCGGGGTCTCGGAGGCCGATGTTTCCAGAATCTCTTTTCCGGGCAGCGGAGGCTGTGATGAGACTTTACCTGCCGCGTGAGCGTTCCCGATCCGTTTCGTGGTCGCAACGAGCCGATCGCCGATGAACAGGGCGACGGGAGTTCGCTTCAGGGAGAGAGAGAAATTGGCCATCGGTCATCAGGCTCCTATTCGCTTTCCTGATCGACACGGGCAATGATATCGGCAATGGATTCGCGTGCTTCCCTGACTTTCGCTTCCGGCACTGTGGTGCGAAACGACATTTCTTCCGCCATGGCTTCGCGAGCTCGACGAGACAGGTTTGCCATAACAGCCGCCGTGACCTCTTCGGGAGCTCCGAAGAGAGCGGTCGTGAGAGTGCTGCCGTCGATTTCGCCCAGAATGCGCTGAATCGTTCTGGCTTCGAGCCCGGCGAGGTCGTCGAAGCGGTACATCTTCTTGAGCAGCACTTTGCTGAGTTCTGCGTCCTGTTCCTCGATCGCCGTGAGCATATTCATGCGGTAGGCCTTCGGAACCGACCGGAGTACTTCTGCGAGGCGATCTGAATGTCCCAGGCTTTCCGGGGGATCCGGAGCCAGCGTTGCTCCACGGTTCAGAGTGGCTCGAGCGATTCGTTCCACGAGAATCATCGGAGCGTGCTGTTCGCGACTGAGTTCCTTCACCACACTGCGCTGGTAATCATCCTTCAGAAGGCTCAGAACATCCGCGACAGTTTTCGGCTGCATGTGGCTCAGCAGAATCGCAGTCGTTCGCGGCTGTTCTGTTTCGAGTGCCTGACCAAGCTGGAACACTGTCAGAGACTGAAGATCCGTGAGTGGATCTCCGGTGAGCTGGAAGACTGGCCGAACCGGTTGCGGCTCTGGTTCCGGCTCCGGAGCAGGCTCTGGCTCCGGTGGTGGTTCTTCCGCAACAGGTTCCGGTTCGGGTGGCGCTGGTGGAGCCGGTTCCGGCTCCGGTTCTTCATGCAGTTGAGGTGCTGAGCGTTCGTTTCGAAGAGCGAACTGGTAGAACTGCTGGAAATCATCAAGCAGTTCTCGCTGGCGTTTCGGACGCAGCACCACCGGACCAGACGTCTGACTCAGTTCTGAACGGATTCTGGTCGCCTGACCGGGATCAAGCTGCGCAAGCACCATCTCCGCGACGTCGTCGCCAAGAAGCTGCAGCAGTTCAATCGTTTTACGCTGACGATCCATGTTCCACCGTGACAACAATACGCTTCAGTGGGCAGTTTGCCCGTACTGATTCCAAAATTCTGTCCTGAGCCGAGTGAAATGTCAGGCAGGATGATTCGCGGGGACGAGATTGGGACTCGTTCCTTCGATCATCCTGTCAGTCTGAGATCCAGTGAGATCCGGGAGATCACGCTGCCTTTCTTGCCCCTTTCTGCTGAGCTGCTGGGGCTGGGGCTGCAGATTCCTTTGACTGTTCGGATTCGCTCAGCCAGGCAGCCAGAATGTTCGCGACAACTTCCGGATGGTTCTTTGCCTGTTCTGCGAGTGCCTGAACTCGACGCATATCGGCAACAGAGACTGGTTCTTCCAGACTGCCCGTCATAACGACCGGCTTCATTCGGCGAATCATGGTGAAGCCGATGAGCAGAGCGATGAGTGCGGAGCTTCCCAGTATAATTGACTGGATCAGTGATTCGTGTTTGACCCAGAAAGATGGCAGTACAGGCTCTTCGTTCAGATCCGGCAGTCTCTCGAGCGGAGCCAGGACGACTTTGACTTCATCGTTTCGAGTTGCGTCAAACCCGACAGCCTGCTTGATGATGTCCGCAACCTGCTGCTCCGTCAGTGCGGGTAGTGCTGGCGCTGCCCCAGGTTCCGCTGCCACTGGCGCAGGAAGATCAACAACGGCCGCCACCGTCACTCGTGTGACTCGGCCAGGGATATCGCGAGTGACTTCATTGGTACTGGCGTTCTCAAAGTCGACCGAATTCACTTCCCGTTTGTAGGTGCCGCCCTGTAGTGGAGCCCCTTCCGGTGTCTGATTCGGACGGACATTGGGATCGCTTCCGGTTCCCTGAAAAGGCTTTGGCGGTGAGATCTGCTGGATCGACTCTATCGTCTCCTGTCGCTTGACCTTCAGATCAGGATCGTAAGTCTGCTCCGTCCGAGTAGTCTCTCGAAAATCAATGTCTGCTGTCACACGAACTACCGCCCGGCCCGGCCCGAGCATCTGAGTCAGCATCGATTCTGCTTTACTGGAAAGATGACTTTCAATCTTCTGCTGATACTCGAACTGGCTTCCCATGGATGAAGCGAGTCCCTGCTGGACGGAAAACTGCCGACCGGCTGTGTCCATCAGAGAAACGTTCTCAACCGTCAGTCCTTCCACGGCACGTGCGACCAGCGACACAATGCTCTGCGCTGTCATGGAAGAGAACGCCCCATTCGGAGCCGGATCAACAATGATGCTTGCTGTGACGGGAGTCTTCTCGACAACAAAAGGAGATGGATCCGGCATACTGATGTGAACCGTGGCCGAACGAACACCTCGAATCTGCGCGATTGACTTTGCGAGACGCTGTTCCTGACTGCGACGACGACGATCTTCTTCCTGACGTGGGGAACCGGGCAGAAGCGCTGAATAGGCGTCCGATTCGGCGACCGATTCCGGCTGGAGAATATCCTTCAGAGCCAGTCTCGCTTTGTTGTAGTCACCGCGAGGTACAGAAA
>JBKDKA010000013.1:0-34878 GCA_046345315.1 Planctomyces sp. | reverse complement strand
GAGCACAGCCAGAAGACGGTGATGTAGCGAGCTCGTGTCGGAGAATGCCCTGAATCAGTGACCGGAGGAGCCCCATTCGAATTTGCTGTCACCTGATCCGGAGGTTCACTCATGGTCATCTGAGCCCTGTTTTGTACGGATGCAACGATTCTCCGCTGCAATCCTGTTCTCTGTTCTGTTCCGAGGTTGCTGTGCCACCTGATGTCACATACCGTAAGCATTTGGAACAGGCAGGTCCAGTGACTGAAGGTCACTGTGTCCGCAGTTCCGTTCGACTGTCAATCGATGGTGTTCATGCGATTATGACAGACAGACTTCTGGATTGCTGAAAAGTGGAGTTTCTGATGCTCATCGGTTATGTCAGCGACGAACGGTATGTTGCTCTGTCAGATGTGCAGCTGGAGTTCATCGATTCTGCCGGACGATCGTTCGAAGCACGATCACGTGCCAGCGGAGCCGTACACCTCGACCTTCCCGATGGTGATTATCGCGTGATTCTGCAGAAGCCGGGTTTCGGAGCGAAGTTTTCCAGCATCAGCATTCCTGCCCGAAGTCCTCATCACTTTCGACTTCTGTCGGATTGTCTGTTGGGTTATGCCTGGCCGAAATGGGTTCGAGCCGGAGACGAATCAGAATTCCGTGTTCATTCGGTGGAACAATATCAGCTGGAGCTATGGCGATACGGATGGAAGCCCGAGAAAGTGCAGGAGCTCGGATGGCATGACGAACACGGTCCTCGCGCGACAATGCAGGTGACACCGGACGGTGATTACACGCAGACGGGAATTGAATGGAACAAGGTCGGTTACGCCAGTGAGACGCATCGTCAGTATGCACGAGCTCCGGAACGCAGCGGTCTTTACTATTTTCGTGCAAAGACAGTATCAGGACGTCGGTTCGCTTTTCCGTGGATTGTGGCACCGAAGTCACCTTCTGCACCGATCGCGGTGCTGGCATCCAACATCACATGGAACGCCTACAACGCATTTGGAGGACGCAGCAATTACATTCATGCCGACCGTCTGCCTCCGACGCCGACAGTGAATTCCCGGTTTGAACTTCAGCGGTACATCGATCCGGAACATGGGACCTGGGGTTACCCGGAGTATGTTCCGTTGTCGTTTGAACGCCCCGAGCCATTCCTGCACATTGATTTCGACGAACAGATCACCGATCCGATTGAAGGCCGGCAGGCCTGTCATCTGGCTCCGGCGGAATGGCGACTGCTGGGCTGGCTCGAAAGAGAACAGTTCAAGTACGACTACTATGCGGAGACACAGCTGCACGACGGAACACTGAATCCCTCGGACTATCGCATTCTCATCACTGCCGTCCATCCGGAATACTGGTCAAAAGCGATGTATGATCGAGTGAAACGATGGGTGTTCGAAGAAGGCGGTCGACTGATTTATCTCGGCGGAAACGGCCTCAACTGCGAAGTGGAATTTCATGCGAATGCATCCATGACTGTTCACAACGGCAGCATCACTTCGCTCTGGAGTACCGGCATGGGAGGACACGACAGCCGAATGGCTGTTCGGCATGAATCCGAAGCCTGTCTGCTGGGCGTGACCTTCACGCCGTCCGGTGCCATGACTGGTGCGCCTTATCAGGTGATTGATGCACACCACTGGGTCTTCGAAGGAACTGGACTCGGAGAGGGCGATCTGTTCGGTCTGCAAAGTCTTCATCGTCGATGTCCCGGCGGTGCCTCCGGGCACGAAACGGACAAGCGGACTGCCAGTTCACCGAAGCAGGTTCATGTTCTGGCCCGCGGTACGAATCCTGACAACGGCGGTGCAGAAATGGTGATTTTTGACACACCTTCCGGCGGGAAAGTTTTTTCTGTCGGCTCGATCAATTATTGTGCCTCGCTGCCCGTGGATGACGCTGTTTCCCGCATCACGGCGAACGTGCTGCGACGTTTTCTGTAAACTGAAGTTCGCCTGGAGAGAAAATCCATGAAGATCACTCGCGTTGAAGCGATTCCGGTTTGTGTTCCTCTGAAGAAGCTGATGACGGCCAAGACCGCTCATGGCGAGCATGTCACATCGCCGTATGTCATCGTTCGTGTTCACACGGACCAGGGGCTTGTCGGGCTGGGTGAAGCAACTATTTCCGGTCTGTGGTCAGGGGAATCACAGGCGGCATCTGTTGCTGCTGTTCGAGAGTACATTGAACCGTCGATTCTTGGAAAAGATCCGCGAGACATTACGGCGATTCGTCGCGCCATGGATTTCGTCATCAAGCTGAATCCATTCGTCAAAGCTGCCGTTGAAATGGCGATGTGGGATATCACCGGCAAATCAGTCGGACTCCCGGTCTATCAGCTGCTGGGTGGGAAATGTCGCGATAAGGTTCGCATCAAGCTGGTTGTGTGGGCTCGTGATATCGCCGGTTCGAGGGCTATGGCGGAGCAGCATCTGGCCATGGGCGTGAGCTGTGTGAAAGTCAAGGTCGGCCTTGATCCGGTGACTGATGTGGCTCGAGTGCGTGCGGTCCGGGAAGTCTGCGGTCCGAACATTCCGGTGACCATTGATGCCAACTGCGGCTGGACGATTCAGCAGGCGAGGCATTGTCTGCGTCAGTTGTGGGATGTGAATCTGCTGCTGGCGGAACAGCCGATTCCGCCCGGTGACCATGTCGCGATGGCAGAACTCCGACGGGATACACCAGCTCCGATCATGGCCGATGAGAGCGTCTTCACTCTGCAGGATGCATGGCAGATTTCGATGCATCGAGCGGCTGACATTCTGAGCATCTACCCGGGCAAACATGGAGGTATTCAGGCGACGTCGGACATCGTCGCAATCGCTCGGGCAGCGGGACTTCGATGCACGATCGGAAGCAACCTGGAACTGGGGATCGGAACCGCAGCGATGCTTCATGTGGCCGCTGCGTTTCCGGAAGTGGATACGGACAGCTTCCCGGCCGATACCATCGGGCCGTTTTACCACGAAGCAGACCTGATTACCAAACCGCTGGATCTTGGTCCGCCGGCAGCCATTGTCCCCGACGGTCCGGGGCTTGGCGTTGAGCTCGATGAAGAACAGCTGAAACGCTGGCGAGTCGGATAATCGCCGTTCGGTGACACGATGGGATGAATCGCGACCAGCGGAACGGCGCGAGACACGTTGTGTCAGTCACACTGTGATTTCGGGAGCCGCAGTCATTCCCGCGCAGGCGGGAATCCAGTGTTGTAATCTGGATTCCTGCCCTGGCGACGTCGACCATCCTGCGGAGGCCGATCCATATGGGGTGCCTTCGCGGCAGATGCTTCCGGCCTGAAAGGCCATTCGTTCCCATAGCCTGGCCTGAAGCGAAGCGGAGGGCCAGGTCATGGTGTCCCATCAGACTCGTGATTGCGGACCGAAGGTCCAGCCATTCGAGGGCGAGTTCAGTCTGATGCGGTCGTGGAATGAATCTCAGTCATGAACGAATCCATGCAGTGGACGTATGGGGAACTCTGACAACGCGAACGGCCGGGCCGTTGGCCCTTGATAATTGATTGTGCGAATCGACCCGGGCCGCCGCTTCGCTTCAGCCCGGGCTGGTGGAACTGCTGGGCCTTCGGCCCGATGTCACGATTCATCGGGTGTTTGTGGACAGATTTCGCTGACCTGATCCGCTGCATCAATCACGGGGTGGGAATCCAGTGTTGCAATCTGGATTCCCGCCTGCGCGGGCATGACGGAAATTCGAGTTCCCTGATGTTGTGAAACCCTGGCCGTCCGGTTCTGCGATGGATTTAAGTGCCATCACCGGACAGCTGGCGCTGTTCCGCCTGAACACAAACGAACATTGTTGCGTGAGTTCCAGGAATCCACGTCAGGATTCGTTCGAGGAACTGTAAATCCGTTTCGTTACTGCAGCTGTTTCACAGGAATGCCGGTGATACGGCTCCATTTGGTCCTGAAACTTTCCCGTTCAAACAGTTCCGGGTTCAGAACGCCGATCGGTCGTCTGCCGAGTGACAGATCCAGCATCGACTGGCAGGATGTTCGGCCGATGTCGCGAAACATTTCTCCGGTCCACGCGATACTGTGTGGCGCCAGCACGACGTTATCAAACTGACCGAAGCGATGCGGCGTCGTGACGGGCTCATTGTCGAAACAATCCAGAGCCGCTCCGGCGATGCGTCGGTTCTTCAGCACATCGAACAGAGCATCTTCATTCACGATACCGCCGCGAGCAGTGTTCAGCAGCCAGGCCCCCGGCTTCATCAGAGCGAGCTCACGAGCGCCGATCAGATTCCGAGTCTTGTCATTCAGCGGACAGTGGATGGAAACAAAATCCGCCTGCGCCATGAGCTCGTCGAGCGTCACACTGCGAGCTCCGAGTTCTGCGGCTGTTTCCGGTCGCACGAACGGGTCAAAAAAGATCGGCTGATTCATCCCGAATCCCTTCAGGAGACCGATGAGATAACGGCCGATTCCTCCGAGGCCGATGACGCCCAGAGTTCTGTCCCGAAGTTCAAAGCCCATGTACTTCGTTCTGTCATCCCAGCGACCGGTGCGCACCAGCTGGTCCTTCATGATCAGATGGTGGGACATGGCAAGCATCCACGCAACGGTGGCTTCCGCCACGGGACGGTCCACTGCACCGGTGGTGATCATGGCAAGAACATCGTGGTCCGTGCAGGCCGGTACATCCACTGAATCAAAACCAACTCCGAATCTTCCGACTGCGAGCAGATTCTCACTTTGCGCCAGAGTATTTCGCGCGACACGCGGCGTCAGCACAATAACCCCCTGAGCCCCGGTCAGCTGTTCTGAAGAGATCTCCGGGCGATGTTCCGCGAATGGCTTCACTCGAATATGTGACGCACCATTAAAAACACTCAGCCCCAGATCAGCAAACTTGGGTTGACCTGTTGCGTCAAAGAAATCCGCCGTCTGATACACCTGAAAGTCTGATGGCACGAAGAAGCTCCTCACGGACCGAAATGATGGGCGGATGGGAAACACTCACTGAAAGACTGACACGCGGTAAGAGTCGCTGTTCTCGTTCAGTGCTTCCAGGGATTACCTTCCACAGTGACACATTTCTCATCGACAACGATCCGCTCCGGCATCGGGCCAGCATAGACCCAGATCATGTCGAGTGACTGATCGCTCTCATTGACGAAGTAGTGGACTCTGCCGCGAGGCGCCATCGCCGTTGCGCAATCGCCCATGGTGTATCGCCGTCCTTCCACAATGCATGTGGCGGATCCATCGATGATGCAGATCGATTCATCGAAGTCGTGCACATGAGCCGGAAGCCGACCACCTGGTTGAAAACGTCCGAACCCGCCGCTCATTTCCAGCCCCGGGACGAGATCCGAATTGAAGAAGTCGATGAACTCGGCCCCCGGACCAACGCCGAACGATCGGTGAGCGGTTCGAAAACGGGTCACTCGTTCGAAACCCGGTGTTCCGGTTGAATCATCAGACATTGTCGTCACGTCAAACTGACGGGTCACCAGTTCTCGTGACAGAGTCGACGTCGGCATTGCGATGTGGATTCGAGCCGGTTTTTCCGGATCCGGATTACGACCTGCATGGGGGACCCAGCGAGGGATCAGGATGTTGTCCAGTGGGCCGAGGCGGTACTGACGTCCCTCGACGGTGATTTCAACAGTCCCGTCCAGAACTGTGATGGATTCACTGCACGGGTGAGTGTGACAGTCCAGCTTTGCCAGCGGATCGAATGTCACGATCCCGGTGGTCAGATTCCGGGCACCCAGGAATTCACCCACCATCATTTCAAAAGTGACACCAGCCTGAATTGTTGACGTTCGAGCATGTTCTCGTGTTGTCACGACTTCAGCGCGATCCGGTTTCATCGAGGCCGGCGGCACCGGAAGCGGGTGGATGATGCGTCGTCCATCTTCCGGAGCGAGGCTGGTTGCGGGAGCGCGATCGCGGCTGACAGTTGCGAGTGACTGACGAAGAGAACGCAGAAAGATTCCGACATCGGCACCGAGACCGAGCATTCGGAAACCCTGATCGCGACGTTGAAGCAGATCGTTCTGACTGGTGGTCAGCAGTCCGCAGTGCAGCCCGGCTTTTCGGATTGCATCTTTGAGGATCAGAATCTGATCCGCGACTCCGGGACCTTCCCACTGACCGCGGTAGCCGGCGGTTGCCGAAAAATCTGCTGGTCCGAAGAAAAGAACCTCCGCACGATCATGCATGCAGATGTTCGGTACGGCGGCAACTGCGGCCACGCTTTCGATAATCGGAACGACGAGAACATGATGATTTGCTTCGGACGTGTGCTCCGTCAGACATTGTCCCCAGACGGTGGCTCGTTCACCGCCGATCCCGCGTCGACCTTCCGGAGGATACTGACAGTCACTGACCGCTTCCTGAAACTGAGCAAGCGATTCAATCCACGGGACAACGATTCCATCGGCTCCGATGTCCAGAGCACGTTTCGTCAGAGCCGTATTTCGTTCTGCGATCCGAACAAGAACCACCGTGCTGCTGCGGACAGCGGACCGGATATGTTCGCTGACTTCCTTCCAGTCGAGATGACCGTGCTCAGCATCCACGACAATCCAGTCGATGCCGAGTGCCACGGCGGCTTCGGTGACCGCCGGAGATTCCATCGTCACCCAGATCCCATAGACGGGTTCGCCCGCTGCCAGTTTTCGACGAAACTGCTGAAGTGCTCTGATGTTCATACGATTTTCTCCGAGGGGGCTCAACAGCCGACAGAAGTGAATTCACGTGGCGCTCAGCATACGGTGGTCGAAATAGACGACTCCGTGCTGAGGAAAATGTCTGACAAATCTGACGTGACCATCCTGTGAAATCACGATGGCCAGAACATCAGGGTACCGTTCACAGAGGCGAAAAACACTTCGGTGTCGAGTTCCGAAGCGATCAGCCTGATCCGGAGCAACTCGATTCGCTTCGATATCGAGCGCACGGCACACATGATGAACCGGCGGAAGCAGATGCGAAATTTCCGCACCGAAGCCGTGTACTTCAAATCGACGTGTCAGAACCAGAGCACCGTCGACGGCTGATAATCCGGCGAACAGGTGACCGACCTCGAAGATGGCATCGTCGAGCTGTGTGATTACCGGATGCGGGCTCTCGGAATACGTTTTCCATCCGACCATTCGTTCTGTATCGGCGCTGTGGAGCTCCGCAAGCGTGTTCATCACCTCGACCATCACCGAACGAAAACGTCCTCGTCCCGCCGATCGAACGAAGGGGTACTTGATGGTCAGTGACCCGTCGTGTTCCGGATCCGGGGGAAGAAAGAGCAGAGTTGCTCCGTGCTTCTGACTGCAGATCGTACTGACTGCGCGACGAAGAACATGCTGAGCCAGCATGCGGACAAAGTTCGGATCAATGGTCGCCCAGGGCCCGGAGGCCGATTCGCGTGCCGCCAGATGCAGAGCCATCACTTCTTCACGAACATCGGAAAAGTGAGTTCGGAACCATCGCGACCGGAAAACATCGACGTCACCGAGTTCCACTTCGCCTTCATGAAGCGTGGCAATGACGTCGTTGCCACAGTAGACCGCCAGGTTGCCCGGGCCACGAGTGTGGATAATCATCTGAGGCGGAAGATCAACCTGAAAATCTCGACCACCGTGGATCTCTCGAATCCATCCGGGGCCTGTGTAGATTAACCCCCAGATCGTCAGGCGACCTTCGGAACAGCTCGCCCCGATCATCGCTCGATGAAAATCAACGGCCGGCGAAAGTCGACGAATCTCACCCGGATTGAACTCCCGAGGACTGGCGAATGGAAGAACCTGCACACCAAGCGGTGGTCCCCCATCCTGCGGCAGCACATCCGGTTTTCCCAGGAACAGTCGAAACGTGATGGCTCGCTCTTCTTCCCGAAGAAGGCTCGACTGAAAACACGTGGACAGCACCTCCCGCAGTGAATCTTCGTGCAGCGGGGTATCTGCGGCCGGCACTGATTTCTCATACGGCTGAAGTCCCGCACGGGTCTTCCACGCGTCGAGAACAATTCTTGCGAACTGGTCCGGATAAATGTACGGCGTATGTTCTGACTCAGGAATGGTCGTCATGGAGCAGAGCGTTGTGTGGCAGAGGATGGTTGTGTGGCAGAGGATGATCGAGTCGGGAGAATTCGGGTCTCAGTAATGAAGCAGCCGCTGATGGTCACTTCCAGTTCAGAATGACTTTACCGGACTGACCGGACTTCATGACATCAAAGCCGGCTTCGTACTCAGTGTAGTGCATTCGATGAGTAATCACCGGGCGGATATTCAGTCCGCTTTGAAGCATGACCGTCATTTTGTACCACGTTTCGTACATTTCGCGCCCGTAGATTCCGTGAATTGTCAGCATGTTGAAGACGACGGTATTCCAGTCGATGGCGATCTCCTCCGACGGAATTCCCAGCATGGCGATTCTGCCGCCGTGAGCCATGTTTGCGAGCATGTTGCGGAATGCGGATGGATTGCCCGACATCTCCAGTCCGACATCAAATCCTTCCTGCATTCCCAGAGACTTCTGAACATCGGCCAATGTCTGTTCTCGAACATTGACCACTCGAGAGGCGCCCATGGCGGCTGCGAGTTCAAGGCGCCACGGATTGACGTCAGTGACAACGACAAAGCGAGCTCCCGCGTGTCGAGCCACTGCGGTGGCCATCAGCCCGATCGGGCCGGCGCCCGTGATCAGGACGTCTTCTCCGAGTACCGGGAACGCCAGCGCAGTGTGGACGGCATTTCCGAATGGATCAAAGATCGAGGCCACGTCGCGGTCGATGTCGTGAGCGTGGTGCCAGACATTGGTCATTGGCAACGCGATGTATTCCGCAAATGCACCGGAACGATTGACGCCGATTCCTTCGGTATGAGCACAGAGATGACGGCGCCCAGCCAGGCAGTTTCGGCAGCGCCCGCAGACGACGTGCCCTTCTCCGCTGACAATGTCACCGGGATGAAAGTCGTTCACATTGGAGCCGACATCGACGACTTCTCCCACGAATTCGTGACCCACGACCATCGGAACGGGAATCGTTTTTCTGGCCCACGCATCCCACTCATAGATGTGAACGTCGGTGCCGCAGATCCCAGTGCGGTCGACACGAATCAGAACATCGTTCAGACCAACCCTGGGTTCCGGGACGTCCTGAAGCCAGAGACCAGGTTCCGAACGCAGTTTGACAAGTGCTTTCATGCAGTCTTTTCGAGAACGGAAGTGTTATTTCTGTCGGCTGGGACGAGTTCGTTTCGATTCTGGTTGTGCATTCCTGAGGCTTCAGGACTTTCCCGGTGATGTTATCCGGAATCCGCTTTTTCTCATACTGTAACTCGTCGCCTCCGGCGTCCTGGTCTGCAGGCAGATTTCTGATTTCGGGAAGACTCCGAAGAAGTTGGTGCAGAAGTTGATTCTGCTTCCTGAGTTCATTGCGTAAAATCGGACGGTCCTTCGAGCGTAACGCTGCCTGTCGTCGGGGTCTGTACAGACTGCGAGTTTTATCGCCGGACGGCATTCGCTGTTCCGCTTCCGGAGATTTCAGTCGGCGTTGTGCACGGTCATGTTTTTCAGGCGAGTCTGTTCGTGAATTCGGAGAGATGGAAAATGTCTGCAGGCAACTTGACGGAGTTGAACAGATCAGCCGAGGGTGTGGCGCCCATCGAGAGCACCGCGGGCAGTTCGCCGGTGGCAGATTTGATTCTGGTGCGTTACGGGAGCGTGCCACAGGTGGCTCGCTTTCAGTGTCCGGAGACCGCTGCTACGCCGGGACGTTCAGCAAAAGTTGTGGTAGAGACTGATCGTGGAGAGGAAATCGGGGAAGTTCTGGAAATTCTGAAGTACCGACCGGCAGCCGAGCAGGTTGTCACCGGGGCGGTCATTCGAATTGCTGACTCCAACGACCTTCAGCGGTTCGCAGAGCATCGGCATCGTGCTGACCAGTCGTTTTTCGACTGGCATGCCTGCGTACGGGAGTGGAAACTGGAAATGGAACTTATCGATCTTGAAAACAAGCTGGACGAGAAAACCGGTCTTTACGTTGTGAATGATCGCAACGCGGAAACAACGCGACTGGCATTGCTGGCGGCTGCGACAGGCAGAGGTATCGTGATCGTTCAGCCTGTGACAGCCGACGGGGTGGTGCCTCTCGGTAGCGGTGGTGGTGGTGGGTGTGGATCCGGCGGATGCGGTTCGGGTGGTTGCGGAAGCCACTGAAACCGGATCGAACCCGTTTCCGGTTTCACCGGTATTTTTTTCGCACATCCTTGCTGAAAGACGTACAGCCTTCAGAAGATACGGATGTCATGCGATTCCGCTGGTGAGATCGTCGCTGAGTTCCTTCGATGCAGTCTGGCCTGGAATGCCTGACAAAACCGGGAATGGCTCCCGATCAATGCTGAAAACGCTTTGAGAAATGTTTTGAGAAGGGTGCCTGTCCCGGTTTCGCTACGGCCTCGTACGGTTGACTGTCGTCTGGAAACCGGACTTCTATTTATTGCGAACGGAGAATGTCCTTGAAGAATCTGATCCTTGAAACTGCTCGCCGATCGAGCAAGTTTGTTCGATTGATGGTCTGCGCAGAATTGGCATCACTGGTCGTGCTCTGGCTGACCATCGGTGCTGGCCACGTCGCACCTGCGGCGGAAAAGGTTGTCGAGAAAGCTCTGCCGGTGACGGTGGAGCGCGCATTTCCGGAAGTTGTCTTTGATCGGCCGATTGTTGTGACACACGCCGGCGATGGTTCGAATCGCCTTTTTGTGGCAGAACAGGAAGGGATCATTCGAGTCCTGCCGAATCGTCAGGATGTTGAAGAGTCAGAAGTGAAAGTGTTTCTTGATATCGATGAGCGGTGCAAGTACGCAGACAACCAGAACGAAGAAGGTCTGCTCGGCTTCGCATTTCATCCTGACTTCAAGAAGAACGGCGAGTTCTTCGTCTATTACACGACAACGACTGAAGATCTGATGTCGTTTGTCTCGCGTTTTCGCCTCTCAAAGACGGACCCCGGTGTCGCTGATCCCGCTTCGGAAGAAGTGATCATGCGGATTCCTCAGCCCTACTGGAATCACAACGGAGGAACGCTCTGCTTCGGCCCTGACGGTTATCTCTACATCGGTCTGGGGGACGGCGGAAACGGCAATGATCCTCATGGTCATGGTCAGAACCTGACAACGCTGCTTGGGTCAATCCTGCGAATCGACGTGAATCATCAGGGCGAAGGAAAGAAGTATGCTATTCCCGCAGACAACCCGTTCCGAGGTGTCATGATTGCGGGCAAGAAAGGTGAGATGACACCTGCGTGTGAAGAAATCTACGCCTATGGAGTTCGAAACATCTGGCGGATGGCATTCGACAGAAAGACCGGAACCTTGTGGGCAGCGGACGTCGGACAGGGCGTCTGGGAAGAGATCAATCTCATCACCAAGGGCGGTAATTACGGCTGGAATGTTCGCGAAGGAAAACACTGGTTCCGACCGGAAGGCCGTGACAATCCACGAGAAGATCTGATCGACCCCATCTGGGAATACAATCACGACATTGGCAAATCCATCACGGGTGGGCTGGTTTATCGCGGGACACGCGTTCCGGAGCTGGTCGGGAAGTACGTGTATGCTGATTATGTGACGGGTCTGCTCTGGGGACTCGAATACGATGAAACCGCGAAGAAGGTCGTCTCAAACGGATCTATCACCGGAGAAAAGCAGCCGGTCATGTCATTTGGTGATGATGAGCAGGGAGATGTCTACTTCACGACTCCGTTCGGCATGCTTTATCGCTTCGTATCAACCGGAAGTGCCGCGAAGTAATCCGCTGACAGAGGGTGAAATTCGGTCCGGAAGGGGGCTGGTGTGTCATTACTGCTTCGAAATGTTCGCAAGACTTATCGTCAGCCCGACGGGGAACGATTGCCTGTTCTTGGAATTGAGCACTATGAACTGGCTCGAGGAGAACAGGCAGCCCTTCTGGGATCCAGCGGCGGAGGCAAAACTACCCTGCTCAATATCATCTCCGGTATCCTTGTTCCGGATTCCGGAGAAGTGATCGTCGATGGCCGTGATATCGCGGTCATGCCGGAGGTGGTGCGTGATCGGTATCGGGCTGTGCGCATCGGGATTGTTTTTCAGACATTCAATCTGCTTCCGGCATTCTCTGCACTTGAGAATGTCATGCTGGGAATGGCGTTCTCCGGTCGCGGTGTCGACCGAGCATTCGCCAGAACACTTCTTGAACGCGTTGGGCTCGGGCATCGGCTGAATCATTCCCCTCAGCGGTTGTCTGTCGGGGAACAGCAGCGAGTGTCCGTTGCAAGAGCTCTGGCCAATAAACCTGTGCTGCTGCTTGCGGATGAACCGACCGCGAATGTGGATCCTTCCAATCAGCAGTTGGTACTGGATCTGATCCGCGATACCTGCCGTGAACACAATGTGACTCTGCTGATGGTGACACATGCCATGGATGTGGCTGGAGCATTCAGCCGAGTGGATCGGCTGCAGGACTTCAATCGCCCAGAGCAGATGGTTCAGACAGCAAAGACGAATTCAGAAAAGTCAGCATCTTCGATCGCTTCTCAGAACGGGAGCAATTCGTGAACCTCTTCACCATTGCATGGAAAAGTGTGCGTCAGCGACGGCTGGCCTCCTCACTGACAGCGCTCAGTATCGCGCTGGGAGTGATGCTCATGGTGATCGTTCTGGTGATCTCCGGGGCGATTGAGCAGGCATTCAATCAGCGGGCGGTCGGATATCACCTGATTGTTGGACCAAAGGGAAGTGATCTGCAGCTGGTATTGAGTTCCGTCTATCGAGTTCAGCCTCCGATCGAAAATCTTCCGTATCTGTATCTGACTCAGCTGAAGAAGGATCGTCGAATAACAACAGCTGTTCCGCTGGCATTCGGTGACGTGACGGAAGAAGGTGCGTTTCCGATCGTGGGAACCACCGCTGAGTATTTCGAAAACGATTACGCACCAGGTTACTCCTTTCAGATGCGAGGAGAACGGATTACTAATCTGTTTGATTCCATTATCGGATCCGAAGTGGCCAGGCAGAATGGATGGGATATCGGAACGCGATTCACCATCAAGCACGGCGGTGCGGACAGCGAGAATATTCACGACGAAAAGTTCACCGTCGTGGCAGTTCTTGCACCAACCGGAACTGCCAATGATCGATCGGTCTTCCTGAATCTTGATGGCTTCTATGCGATCGATGGTCATGAGAAACCAATCGATGAGATCGAACGTCGCCTGGACCTGTTCTACTCAGCGGAGCCGGAGACGCTGGCCATGGCGAAAGCACAGCTGAAGGCGGAGCGTGAGAAACGAGCTGCAGAAGGACACGGAGCGGAAGACAAAGATCATACTCATGATCATCCTTTGTCGTACGACGCTCCGGATGCCATGAAAGAAGTGACCGCAATCTTCGTCAGGACGCGATCGGATTTTGATGCCATCAGTTTCCAGGGTGATCTGAAGAAAGGCTTTCAGGCCATGGCGGTCAATCCCATCCGCCCGATTCAGCGACTCATGGAGAATGTGCTCGGGAACGTTCAGAAAGCTCTTGTCGTACTGACGGGATTCATCATTCTCGTGTCCGGGGTGAGCATTTTCGTCAGCATCTATAACTCAATGTCAGATCGACGGCGTGAAATAGGAATTATGCGGGCTTTGGGTGCTCAGCGTCGCAGCGTTTTCTCGATCGTGCTGGCAGAGTCGGCCGTACTCTGCCTTGGTGGCGGGATCATTGGCTGGGTACTTGGGCATGGGCTGGCCGTGATTGCATCGCCGGCCGTATCCGCTCGCACCGGACTGCTGCTTGATCCGTGGGCCTTGAATCCGTGGGAATTCGTGCTGTTCCCGGTGTTGATCGCACTGGCGGTGCTCGTTGGATTCCTTCCGGCATTGACGGCTTATCGCACCAACGTGGCGGACGCCCTTCAGAGTTGATATCGACCTGCCGAGTTCGCTGAATCCCGGGGAATGACCGGTAGAATCGGCCGAACAACGGGTGAATTTCTTCATTTTCGAGACTGCGTCCGGCTGGAAGTGCAGCAATCGTTGCAGTTGGTGTTGACGCAATCTGCCGAATCTCGAAAAATCGGAAGATCCTCTCAAGCTGTCGGGCGAGTCTGTTCTGCTGTTGAAGCATCTCGTCCCTCTCTTCGGACTCCCGGACGGCTCTGAATCTGGTGCCTGCGGCTATGAAGCTCAGGTTCCTTCCTACCTCTCTTCTCTGAAAATCTGCAGGTGCCCTAGTGAAAACCCTTCACCTGACACTCAGTGTCTGCGCTCTGACGCTGAGCACAGCGGTTCGGTTATCTGCTGCATCCATATTTGATGCTCCCCGCGACACAGATGTCATCTTTCGAGGCCAGTCACCGGCTGACGGTGGGGTGCCGATGCCGATGGCAGCCGGAGTTCCGGGAGATGGCTTTCTGCCTGGGCCTGCTTCGAGTGAGATGATGTCTGCGGACGTCTATGGGGGGCTCCCATCGGATTCCGTTGTGACATCACCGGATGGATCTTTGCCGATGTTTCAGGATTCGATGACCTGGAACACCTTCGCTCCTCCCGTGGGATCGGATCCTTTCGTATCGCCTCCCGGATACGGTGGTCAGCCTTCCCCGTATGCTCCCTACTCTCCGTATGCAAACAATCCGGCTGCAGCGCCAGGTCAGGGATTGAGCACATATGGTGCGAACGGTGCTGTTCCGTATCGATATGGCTGGACGAATTCGATTGACGTGTCTTACCTGCCGAGCAGCGGATTGACTGCGCCTGCCGGCGGTGCGACCGGCGACATGGACATTTTCGGTGTCGACTATGACATGATGTATTCGACCCCGTTTCTGGCCGGATGGATTCTGAACTGGACAAATCAATTTCGTTATCGTGACTGGAAGGGGCCGGAGGGTGGCATCGGGATACCGTCGAGCGTATTCCGTCTCGGAATGGACTTCGAACTGGAAACACCTCAGACCGGGCCTTACAGCATCAGTCTCGGGGTGACACCGTCTCTGAATACAGATTTTGACGCGTCGACGAGCAAGGGATTCCAGCTGGACGGACGCGGCATTCTGTTGATGCAGCTGGATCAGTACTGGACGTTGGGGCTCGGAGCGATGTACTGGGATCGCGTGAAAGACCGCATTCTGCCTTATGCCGGGCTGATTTATCGCGATGACTACTGGGAATGGCAGCTCATGGTGCCGGAAGCTCGAATCAGTCTGTTTCTCGGCAATGAAGCTTACTGGTCAAAATGGATTTATGTTCGCGGCGAGTACCATGTGGAATCGTTCGGTATCAGCCGATCATTCGGTGGGGTGACTGCGGACGACGAAATGGAAATCGCAGACTACCGCGTGCTCGGCGGATTCAAGATGGACGCCGGACTTTACAGCTGGTTCATTGAAGGTGGTTGGGTATTCAACCGCGAAATCGACTTTGCGAATGCAGCGGTGCCAGGTTACGAACTGGACAATGGATTCATCGGTCAGATCGGTCTCCGATACTGATGCTGGTGTCCTCGTGCTCTGCCAAAGAGCAATTGATGTGTGCCACTGGCTCTGCCAGTGTTTTCCAACCAACAGCGATTGCATAGTCTATGGCATACAACTGGTGTCTGTAGCTGAATTCAACTACTCCCATCGTCCCGGTTTTCTTCACTGAAAACCGGGTTTGTTTTTGCAGACTCCCGGTGGAAAATCAGATCCGCCGAGCGTGCGGTCAGATATTGTCCTGATGGTCAGAGTAAGAAGGGAATTGAAATGAGTGATCCGGTTGCCGTAGTTCTGGCTGCGGGAAAAAGTACTCGCATGAAGTCTGATCTGCCGAAGGTCCTTCACGAGGTCTGCGGGCGGCGGATGATCGACTATGTTCTGGATGCCGCCAGAGCTTCAGGGGTCAAAAAGCTGATTGTCGTCGTGGGACATCGTGCGGAGCTTGTTCGTGAGGCTCTGGCTGGACAGGCCGATGTCGTGTTTGCGGAGCAGCTTGAACAGAAGGGCACGGGACACGCAGCGATGATGTGTGAACCGCATCTCCGCGGGCATCAGGGTTCGGTTCTGATTCTGGCAGGTGATACTCCGCTGCTGAGCGGAGTGTCATTGAAGGCGCTGCTGGATGTTCAGGAGAAAGAATTCGCGGCCTGCGTCATCGGAAGTGCTTCAACGCAGTACAACGAAGGACTGGGAAGAATTGTTCGAGATCTGAACGGGCAGTTTCAGCGAATCGTGGAACAGAAGGACGCAACTCCGGAAGAGAGAGCGATTACGGAGATCAACACAGGATGTTACGTGTTCCGCACGCCGGAACTGCTCGCATCCCTGACCAAAATTCGCCCGAACAACGCTCAGTCGGAGTACTATCTCACGGACTGTCCGGGGATCCTCATGACGGAAGGCTTTCGTGTCAGTGCCAGCTGCAGCCTGACTATCGAAGAAGCCATGGGCGTCAATACTCGTGTGCAGCTGGCGGAAGTCCAACGCAGCATTCAGGCTGTCATTCTGCGTGACCTGATGCTGTCCGGTGTCACAGTGGAATGTCCGGATCAGACCGTTATTCAGCATGGTGTGCAGGTTGGTCGTGATTCCGTTATACGGCCGTTTTCGCTGATTGAACGGGGTGCTCGAATCGGAAATGGGTGCACGATTGGTCCGTGGGCATGGGTCAGGAAGGAACAGGCGATTCCAGACGGCGCCGTCATCGCTGGTCATCGTGATGTATAACGTCAGCCTCGAACAGCAGATCGTCACCAATCGGAGTCCAGCGACAGCGTCGGAGATTTCGCGGAGAGGGAATCTGCGGTCGTCCCTTGCCGCCGACGGGCGGAAATGCCTGCTGTCCTCCCAGCAGGATTGGTGCCGCAAAAACGTGGAGCTCATCAATGAGGTCCGCATCTGAAAACGCACCAAGAATTCCAGGGCCGGCTTCGAGCAGCACATGAGCGCATTGTCTTCGGCCGAGTTCAGCGACCACTGATGTGACCGGAATACGATTTGTTTCCTGAATTTCTGCTGCAAGTGTCCCAGTGCTGACTTCTGCGATTGTCGTCTGGATAACCTCCGCGCCCAGATCCCGAAGCCTGTTCACGGTGTCCTGAGATGCTGCTGCCGTGACAAAGATCATCAGGGGGGCATCCGGAAGCGTGCGAACGAGAGCAGACTCACGTGTCACAGAGAGACCAGCTGCATCGAGGACAACTCGAATTGCCTTTCGATGCCCCGGTGGGCGTGCTGTCAAAGCAGGGTCATCGTGGCGAACGGTGCCGGCACCGGTGATGATCGCATCCATACGACCTCGGAGTTCATGTGCATAACGTCGAGAGTGCGGCCCGGAGATCCATTTCGAATGTCCGGTGCTGGATGCGATTCGACCGTCAATGGTCATCGCCCATTTTGCATGAATCCATGGGCGTTTCTGACAGTGGAGCATCCGGAACGGTGCGATCAGACGCTGAGATTCTTCCTTACAAATGCCGACGATCGGATTCATCCCGGCATTCTGAAGCTGCTGAATCCCTTTTCCACGAACCTTTTCCGACGGGTCTTCGCATCCGACAATGACTCGACGAAATCCGGCCGCAATGACAGCATCTGTACAGGGAGGCGTCTTGCCGGTGTGACAGCAGGGTTCCAGTGTGACGTAAAGGTCATTTCCACGAGCGGGATGCTGCAGGTTCTGAATTGCGTCGACTTCCGCGTGCGGAGCTCCGTATCGGCGATGATATCCTGCTGAAAGAAGTGTTCCGTCGGGAGACACGATCAGAGCGCCGACCATCGGATTGGGTTCAACAAGTCCAGCGCCGTTTTCGGCCAGCTGAATTGCAAAACGCATAGCCTCCAGATCGTTCTGAAAACGAACGGAACCCGGAACAGGAACATTCTGTGAGGCTGAATCCGTCATGACATCGTCAGCCCGGTCGGAGTGGACTTGAGACGTTCGCCGATTCGTGGCATCAGACCGTAGGCGAATGCGAGCAGTTTCAGTGGATGGATCGTGGGAATTGTCGCACCCTGCTCCATCTGCATCCGGCAACTGCTGCAGTCTGTTGTTCCCGCGTGAACTCGAGCCGTCTGCATTTCCTGAATCAGATCATGACCGATTTTGAGAGACTCCTGAAAATTCTCGACGGCCAGTCCCCATGTTCCGGCCATGCCACTGCACCCTTTCTCAACCGCGCGGACCGTGATCCCGGGAATCAGTGAGAGAAGCTGCACCATCGGCTGCCCGGCATTCCGGGATCGCACATGGCACGGGGTATGATAAATCAGTGACAACGAAAGCTTCGTAAAGTCTGTTCGCAGACGTCCCTGCCGATGCAGTTCAAGCAGAAACGAACCCGCATCAGTTGTCTGTTTTGACACGACATGAACATCTTCATTCTTCAGCAGCAGCGGATACTCTTCGCTCAGGCAGAGTGCCGCAGATGGTTCCGTGCAGAGTATCGGATACCCTTCTCGTGCCGGTTCAGCGAGTTCACGAACGTTCTGTTCCGCAACCTCGGCGGCGGCGGCAACGTCTCCGACGGAGATCATTGACATTCCGGATACCGTCTGATTTGTCGGAATGAAAACTCGAAATCCGTTGTGTTCAAGGATTCTGCAGAGAGCTTCGGCAAGATCAGGATCGTGATGGTTTGCGAAATAGTCAACGAAGTAGACCACCGTCGGGCGATGGTACCCCGGGGCGCCCGTGTTCTCTTCCGAACGGACGCGGCTGGACTGAAGGAAGGGAGTTCCGGCAAAACGAGGGAGCCGTCGTTCCGGAGCGAGTCTGATTGTTCTGCCGAGAAACTTTCGAAACCACTGGTTCTTCAGGAGTCGATTCAGGAAAAAGGCGAAACGAGAACTGAGGTGTGCGTAGACGTGAATTCGAGACAGCAGCCTGCCGGTTTTGCTCAACCCGATTGCAGCAACTCTCTGCGCACGTGCTTCAATGACCAGATGCGGAATGTCTACCCCGGATGGACAGTCCAATTGACACTGGCGACAGTTGAAGCAGCTTTCCAGCACAGGAAGCATGGATTCTGCAGTCAGCAGATCGGATTCCGAAATCGAGCTGAGTGAACGTCGCACGGCGTTGGCTTTAGCGCGGGGCGTGAGTTCCTCTGCAGGAGTGACGGAAACAAATGGGCACATCCGAAACTGCGGAGAAGGGACAGTGCATGTCCCGCAGCCGTTGCAGCGAACTGCCGAATCGAGAGCATCACGCGAAGACCAGGATAACTGCATTTTCGGTTCTTCGAGGGCTGAACGCTCCTGTGCAGGATCCGGTCCCGATGCTGCAGGGAGCCGTGTTTTTCTGAGGTGGCGGATCGTCAATTGCGGATCGTTGCTGATGATCTTGTCAGGATTCATCAGACGTTCCGGGTCGAAGATATCCTTGATCTGCTGAAAGACACGATAAAGTGGACCATACTGCGTCCTCAGAAACGCTGTTCGGGAAAATCCATCGCCGTGTTCGCCACTGATCGTTCCTCCAACAGCGAATACGTGACGGTACAGGTCCCTTGCGATGGCTTCCAGCCGCTCCCCCTGCCCTGGATGAGGCGGAGCGAGAATCGGTCGCAGATGCAGCTGTCCTGATGCTGCGTGAGAATAAAACGTTGCCGTGACTTCATGCTGCTGAAATGTTCTCTGAGCATGGATCATGAATTCTGTCAGGCGTTCGGGCGGTACTGCCACATCTTCGACAAACGGAAGCGGACGGGAAGAGCCTTTCAGACCAGCGAGGAGCGAAACGACTTTGCTCGGCAGTGACCAGATCTGATCAATATCATCAGATGATTCGCCTTCCCGAGTGACTCGATACTCTATCTGGTGGCTGTCGAGCAGCTTTTTGGAATCGGCGAGACGCTGTCGGACTTCTCGTTCACTGTGCCCAGGAAACTCCAGTATCAGTGCGCCTTCCGCTTCCGGCAGAATCATGCTGCGAAACGTCGCGTCGGCGCTGCGTCCAAGGCTCAGGAGTCTTCGGTCGAGCAGATCACAGGCGCTGGGATCGAGCGGAAGTATCAGCTGCATGGCCTGAATGGCCTGATCGAGCGTTCCGAACATCAGCATCGCTACCGCTCGATACTCCGGCACCGGAAGCGTATAAAGTGTTGCTTCCGTGAACATTGCCAGAGTGCCTTCGGAACCAACAAGCAGTCTCGGAAGGTCGATTGACTGCCCCTGCCGAACGCTGCGAAGCATGTAACCAGCACAGTTTCGAACCATGGCTGGCTGATGCTGTCGGATGAGCTCCGCGTTTTCATCCAGAATTGCGTTCAGACGTTCCAGAATGTCAGCTTTGCGCGTCGCGGCAGTGAGCGACGACAGCCGAAGCATTTCGTTTCGAACGGGTGGCAGAAGGCGAAAGCCGGTCGTTCCCGGTGAAAAATGGTCCACAATGCTGGTCGTCGGCTGCGCGATCAGAAATGTCTTCTCGATCTGTTCCACCCCGAGTTCCATTCGCTGGCCGCCGGAAAGAACACATTCGAGACTCTGAACATGGTCCCTCGCTGAACCGACTCGAACAGCATGTGATCCCGCAGCGTCGACTCCCAGCATTCCACCGATGGTGGTGACCGCAGAGTTCGAAGGGTCGGGAGCCAGATAGCGACCTCGCGAACGAAGTGCCGCGTTGAGCTGATCTCGTCGAACTCCTGTCTGAACGCGAACCGTATCTGACCCGATACTGATGATTTTGTTCATGTACCGGGAGAAGTCGACAATGATCCCGCGTCCAATGCATCCGCCGGCAAGCCCCGTACCGGAACCTCGAGCAATGATCGGAACCCGCTGATCGGCAGACCACTCTGCGATGACCTCAACGTCTCTTTTTGTTCTGGGGACGCAGACAGCCAGCGGTTCCACTTCGTACAGGCTGGCGTCGGTTGAGTAAAGTGCACGGCTGGCACTGTCAACGCGCAGATCGCCCGTGAACGTGTCAGTGAGATCCTCCAGCAGACGGCGTCGAATATCCTCCACCTCAGCTCAGCTCCCTGCTTTGAGATTCGAGCACATCAGGCAGCATCAGTGACGATCCGCTGGATGAGTGGTTTGGCGAAGTTCCTGCTGACGGTACCGTTCAGCTGTTTCGAGATCAAACTTCGGATGATCATCACTCATCGAACCTTTTCGATGTCGTGAACGGCAGCGATAACAGACCAGCATATCACCCATAAACGTATATAACAGCATGTCAATCATCGCAAATCCCATCAGGATTCCCAGTGCAACCACAGGAAGATGCAGGTACCAGGCGATCGAACTGAACAGAATGCCAAGTCCGACGAAGAGGAGTCCAAGCGCAGGAGGAAAGTCCTTCTGCCTCCAGAGATCGTCACAACCGCAGACCAGACATTTTGTCAGAGCCTCTGAGCCGGTCGCGGAGGATGGCAGTTCGCGATTCCATCCGCATTCGCATCTGATGGAACCTTCGCCGGGGCCGGGAGTGAACAGTTGCTGTCTGCTGCAGACGGGACACTGAAAGATGATGTGCATGGATTTTGTTCCCCGAATCATCAGCATGGTCGCTGAGTGGAATGCTCCAGAATAATGGCCGTCATTTCACCCATAAACACGAGGATCAGGCCGGCAAACAGTACACCGGTTGCAGACTGCGTATTTCGGTATTTCAGGATGCGAGAGACAAGAATGACCACAACAATCGGCGCTGCAATCCCGCCGCAGAGACGCATTCCATACCACATCCAGTGAACCGGATTGCCCCCGTCTTCACTCCATGCGAATCCCCCTCTCTGAAACAGCAGGATGGCTGAAACAATCAGTCGGATGACGGCAGCCGTCAGCAGGGCCCGATTGCACCAGTACAGTGGCCTGATGGACATCGTCGGCGTTGTCAGGTACCAGTGTCCCAGCAGCATTCCTGTCAGTATGGCTCCACAGACCGCTGAGGAGGAAAAGTCAGACAGCAACTGCAGCACCAGTCCGCTCCGCCCCGGCACCCGGCACGAATGCAGCATCAGTGACACACCACAGAGTCCGCTCAGCAGCCAGATACAGACATTGCCCGGACCTCGGCGACCCAGCGCCCAGAAGATCGATCCCGGATAAGCCACGATTGCTGCGACGAGCTGAAGCTGTTTCAGCTGCGACGCGGTCTGCAGCGCCAGAGTCTGACCGACGGCTTCATGCCACGTCGTACTGCGTGACAGGAGCAGATAAGCCAGCACCGTCAGTCCCAGTAAGAGCCGCATCTGAATACGGAAAAAACCGTCCGTCACTTCCCGACGAGGCATCAGCAGCCACATCAGTGTGATCCCTGCAGTCAGTTTCAGAATAAAGAGTGGAATCATTTCCCGTTGATCAGAGCCATGGCTTCAGCACGACTGCCCATGTTGTTGCGGAATAATCCTCGAACAGCACTGGTCACTGTCAACGCACCCGGCTTTCGAACTCCACGAATGGTCATACACGTATGTTCCGCTTCAATGACGACGATGACACCCTTTGCCTGAAGTTCTGAATCAATCAGATCAGCAATCATATGGGTCATCCGTTCCTGAACCTGCGGCCGACGGGCTACTTCATCGACGACACGCGCGAGCTTGCTGAGCCCGGTGACCTTGCCGCGTGGAATGTATCCGACATGAGCCACACCCATGAATGGCAGCAGGTGATGTTCGCACATGCTGTTGAATGAAATGTCCCGAACCAGCACCATCTCATCGTACTGTTCAGCAAAGACCTTCTTCAGGTGACGACCTGGATCGAGATGCAGCCCCTGGAAAATCTCTGTATACATTCGAGCAACACGGGCCGGCGTTTCCTGAAGCCCGTCACGATTCGGGTCTTCTCCCACAGCCAGGAGGATTTCTCGAACGGCTGCTTCAATGCGAGCCTGATCAACTGGCGGCAGGCTGATGGCTGATTCGTCGTCGGATGAATGTTCTTCGCCCGATGATTCACTCTGTGGACTTTCTCGTCTCGCTGACAAAGTCGGACCTCTGATCTGCTGTAATGATTCTGAATCGGAACGGCTGTACCGCTCGTGCGTTGTTCGTTCACATGGTATTGTGTTCGCCAAAGAAGGAATTTCACACTGATGAGACAGATTCCGGCAAAATGAAAAGCAAAAAGTGCATTTCGTTCTCGATTTCCGGGCCGGAAGTCTCACCCTGCAGTGAATGTTTTTCCTGAAAATCCTTGAGTGGCCGAGAATTCAATACAATTCTCTGTTGTATTGTTCGGGTTTGCTTTCGACGGGAATCAATGAATCTATGGGATCGACTCAGATGATTGATCTGCGGAGTGATACGGCGACGCGTCCTGTGCCCGCGATGAGATGGGCCATGCTGACCGCGGAGGTCGGTGACGACATGCAGGGCGAAGATCCGACAGTGAATCGCCTCGAAGCCCGAATGGCAGAGATGTTCGGTAAAGAAGCTGCCGTTTTCGCGTGCTCCGGAACCCAGAGTAATCAGATGGCCCTGGCGGCTCATTGTCGCCCGGGAGACGAACTGCTGATCAATGAATCAGGACATATCGCCAATTTTGAGGCGGGTGGTCCGGCGGTTCTCAGCGGAATCACGGTGCGGACAATCGCGGCTCCGGGAGGGCTGCTCGACCTGGAACACCTGCAGGACAGAATCCGTCCGGATAATCAGCACTACTGCCGAACAAGTCTCCTCTGTCTCGAGAACACGACAAACATGGGTGGCGGTCGTGCATGGCCACTTGAGCAGCTTCAGCGAGTGTCCGCATGGGCTCGCGAGAAATCGCTTCGAGTCCACATCGACGGGGCACGGCTGTTTAATGCAATGGTCGCACGCGATTACTCGGCAGCTGATGTCGGAGCCTGCTGCGATACTGTGTCAGTCTGTTTCTCCAAAGGGCTTGGATGCCCGATGGGATCCATCCTCATCGGTGACCAGCCGACAATTCGTGCCGCACGACGTGCTCGAAAGATGTTCGGTGGTGCTCTGAGACAGGCTGGTGTTGTAGCTGCCACTGCATTGTACGCTCTTGATCATCATGTCGATCGCCTCCGTGAGGATCACGACAATGCACGATTGTTCGCAGAGCGAATTCAGGGGATTCCGGGCATCATTGTGGATGTTGCCTCCGTTGAAACAAATATGGTTTTCTTCGACGTTGATCCGAAGTTCGGCACTGCAGCGCAGCTGCTGGCGGCGCTCAAGGCCCGTAACATCCTCGCGGGAGCATACAACTGGGAACGCATTCGCATTGTGACGCATCTGGATGTCTCCCGTGCCGACGTGGAAACTGTGGCCGACGTGATTCGTGAAAGCATGACTCAGGGAATCGGCAACCAGGCCGGAATTTTCGGCGGTGTTTACGATGCATTCGTTGCGAAAAAGGAATCGGTAGGGACACCTGTCCGCACCTGAACCCGATTTGGTTTACCGACTGAGTGCGCAGCAGCAATGAGAATGTTGTCGAGTCCGGGGGGCCCTCCGGAGTTGACAGTGACAACCGGAATTGACACAGAAAAGCAGTGCATCATGACCGAAGCTCTTCCTCCGCAGGTTTCCATCCGAAGAGTCGTTCTGGCCAGCTTCGTCGGAACAGCCATCGAATGGTATGACTTTTTCCTGTATGGAACCGCTGCTGCTTTGGTTTTCAACAAGCTGTTCTTTCCGGAATTTGATTCCCGTGCCGGAACGATGATGTCCTACGGGACGTTTGCGGTGGGGTTCTTTGCGCGACCGCTGGGCGGAGTCGTCTTCGGCCATTTCGGAGACCGACTCGGACGAAAGGCTATGCTGGTCATCACACTGATGATGATGGGGATGGCTACCTTTCTGGTCGGATGTCTTCCAACCTACGAAACAATCGGTGTTGCTGCGCCTCTGATCCTCGTTCTACTGCGGTTCATTCAGGGGCTCGGAGTCGGCGGTGAATGGGGGGCTGCAGTTCTGATGGTCGTCGAACATGCGGAGAAAAACCGCCGGGGACTCTACGCCAGCTGTGTTCAGGCCGGCGTGGGGGTCGGGCTTCTGCTTTCCACCGGAGCGTTCAGTCTGCTTTCCCGAATGCCAGAGGATGATTTTCTGAGCTGGGGATGGCGAATTCCATTTCTGTTCGGGATTGTGCTCATGGGGATCGGGTTTCTGATCCGCCTGCAGATCGTGGAGAGTCCTGTGTTTCAGCAGATGAAGCTGACAGAACCGGAGGTGAAGGTTCCTCTGTTCGAAGTTCTGAGGAATTATCCGAGGAACGTGCTTCTGGCAATGGGCGCGCGTCTGGCAGAGAACTCTTCGTTCTACATCTTCACTGTCTGGGTGCTGAGTTACGTGAAGGAAGAACTCAGTATCAGTCCGGACATTCCGCTCAACGGCGTTCTGATTGCGTGTGCGGTGCAGCTGATTTCGATTCCGATGTTCGGGGCACTCTCTGATCGGCTTGGTCGCCGTCCGGTTTATCTTGCAGGCGCATTTGCAATGCTCCTCTGGGCATTCCCCTTCTTCTGGCTCGTCGACACAAAGCGACCAGAATGGATCTGGACGGCGATTTTGGTGGGAACGACTGCTCATGCCGCCATGTATGGTCCGCAGGCGGCGTTCTTTTCAGAACTGTTCGGAACGCGAACTCGCTATACCGGCGCCTCACTCGGATATCAGCTGGCATCTCCTCTTGCCGGCGGCCTCGCTCCGTTTATCGCATCATCTCTGCTGAAGTGGACTGCCGGAAATCCCTGGCCCGTGGCCGTCTATCTGATGATCATGACAGTGCTGACCATTGGCAGTGTCATCGCCGCCGGTGAGACTCATCGTCAGGAACTGTAGCCGGGACGAGCGAGCGATCCGTAAAGTTCCGGCCGGCGAAAACGGAACAGATATTCCGGCTCACTTCGCGCGGACAGAAGATCTGATGCCGACAGGTCTCGAACCATCATGCCCGGCTCACCGGATGGGGTTTCGGATGTTGTCAGGATTTCACCTCGCGGCCCAGCAATCATCCCGCCACCCGGAAACGTCTGGGTGACTCCGCAGAGTTCCACAGCACCGACGGTGTTGCTGGCAATTCCGAAAATGCCGTTCTCGATACAACGAGCGGAAATGGCTGGCCCTGCCCATTGTTTCCATGCGTCAGATGTACCAGGCGGTGGATCTGCAGCAAACGGGAACAGGACAATTTCGACATTCTGCACGGCAAGTAGTCGTGTCGATTCCGGCAGGAGTGCGTCGAAGCAGATATTGATGCCGATTCGTCCAAGTCGAGTGTCTGCGACCGCTGGAACACCCCCGCCGTTATAGAACGGCATTTCGTACATCGGAACATGCATCTTCCGAAATTGACCCAGGATTCCGTTCCCGTCGACCAGCACCTGAGTGTTGAACAGGAGGTTGCCGGCGTTCTCCAGAAGTCCGGCTGCCAGAATCACGTTGTGACGAGCTGCGATTCGGCAGAGCTGATCAGTGCCGGGACCAGGAATTGTCTGAGCCTGAGTCCATGCGGCTGCGAGTGCAGACCTCAGCCACTGATCGTGATTTCCGTCAGGATGATTGGGAATAAACCCGGTCAGGGACAATTCCTGGAATGAAATCAGTTCCACCCCCTGATCAGCAGCTCGGCGGATCCATTCCTCATGGACTTTCACGTTTCGGTCCATATTGCCGGGGCGGGTATCTGCCGAAACTGCAGCGACGCGAATCTGATCCTTCATCGCGAATCTTCCTTCATGAATCGGAACGAATACAGATCAGCATCGTGAATCTGAATTCGCAGACGAACAGGACGTCCCTTGAGTGTCGAAACATCGCTGCCGGAATTCCACATCACGATGCGGTCCACTTCGTTTCCGATCTGTTCGGAGCACTCCGCACTCGTGAATCCCGGAATGGGTGTTCCATCAGGTTCCATGATTTCGAACGTCAGACGTCCGCCGGCAGATGTTGAAAAGTTAATTGAAAGCTGATGACCGTCGAAGATGATCGGTTTTGTGACCAGAGTGCCACCGTTCGAATCAGCATTCAGGGAGGCGAATCCGTCAAGCCGCAGAGTGTAGCGTCGCACATGCGCGGTTGGTTGAGCGTAATCCTGATTGACGTAGACAGACAATTCCGTGTCTCCCGTCTGAAGGATATTCAGAGCTGGATAATTGGTGCGGGAGACCCAGTTGCGGAGTCCGATTCCGGGACGCAGAAAGCCTTCCAGAAACGTTCGGTCGTAAACATTTCCGCCGCGAGTTGACATCAGGACGGCGTCAGATGTGTCTCGAAAATAATCGGCACTGACATTCAGAGATTTCGCCTGCTGCTCCGAAAGAACCTGACGGCCCTCAAAGAATCTAGCGGCAAGAGCCAGATAGATGTGGGGAGCTCGAAAATAAGGTGATGTCTGGTTCGTATACAGGTGTTCGACGGGTGCTGCACGTTCCGGAGAAACTCCGTCGTCGTGACGCTGTTCCATCAGGACGGCCGGTGTCCAGTTCCGGAAATCCGAACTGGTGGATCGAGCAACTCGTCGAACTCCGTCCCAGACTCGAAAATAGCAGATGTAGGCATTCTCTGATTCGGACCAGAAGACCAGATTCTGCGAATCAAAAAGATGAGTGAATGGAAAGGGGATCTGAGCCGGCCCGAGTATTGCCGCATCCTGCATCTTCCGCCAGTGCACACCATCGGCGGATGACAATGCAAAGAGCTCCTTTCCTGTGCCACCCACTGCCTTGTACTTCTGTTCGGCAGGCACTCCGGGACGCTGGTCGATCATCGGGCAGAAATTGTGAGTCACCGGAGCCGCGTCGGCGAGCACCAGATTGTTCGCCCTGCTGCCATTGAATTCGTACTGATTGAGTTCCGGTTTCGTCCAGTGAATTCCATCAGAGGATTCCGCAACGCAGGTGCGTTCGTTCGGATTGCCGTCCGGACCGGGTGCCGAGATGCCGCGGTAGTACATGCGGAATCTGTCACTATCCTTAAGCATTGTGACATAGCCCGAGTGGGGGCCTTCCCATGGCTGATCGAAATTCAGAACTACACCTTCATCGCGGAGGTTCTGCATTTTCAGCTGAGCACCATCCAGCTGCTCAATCAGCAGGCGATCGACAAAAAGTTCTCGACGGTTTCCAATAACAATGGGCGGTGTTTCTGCCGACATGGCACGCCCTGCATGTCGAACGATGAACTCAATGATCGGCGTTGAATCATCAAGTCCATGCACATGGCCGACTCCCGGCTTGGCAATCAGAGTGATATTACCACCAAGTTCTCGGTAACGGTCGGCAAGTATGCCTGTGTTTTCATCCCAGGGAACTCCGGTGTCAGCGTCACCGTATATATGCAGCAACGGCACGCGATGTTCCGCGAGTGGCTTCAGCGAATCGATCGGATTGACTGCTGTTTTCAGAAGCTGATCGACATCTGCGACCTGCCACGCCTTGAGCAGTTTCGGAACTTCGCCGGAATTTCCTGTGCCCTTCCCTTTCCCAAGCGGCCAGCTGCGCAGATCACAGACAGGAGCATCTCCATAGATACACGAAACGCGATTTGGATTCTTTGCAGCCCAGTTATAACAGTACAGTCCACCGCGACTGACGCCGATCAGTGCCGGTTTGCGATTGAAGTCATGCTTCTCCGTCAACTCACGATACAGCGCATCCCAGTGCTGAACTGCCTGAGGAGATCCGAACAGGTCGGGTATCTTCATCGCAACGATATGAAATCCCTCGTTCAGCAGCGCAACGTCAGGGACCGGGCGATGTCCGAAGAACTCACCATGCCAAAGCCACGGACGACCGGGAGCTGT
Source organism: Planctomyces sp. (assembly GCA_046345315.1). GTDB lineage: Bacteria > Planctomycetota > Planctomycetia > Planctomycetales > Planctomycetaceae > F1-80-MAGs062. Next base: position 6,199 of record JBKDKA010000013.1, on the reverse strand, counting down.
TCGATGTGGTGCAACGACGAGCACGTCTTTTCCATCGACCTGAAAATCGTAGCGGTCAAAGCCATTCCACTGACTTCGTGTCCCGGGTAGCCACGCCTCCTTCGCAGACAATCCGTGTGACGGTGATTCCTCAGCCTGACAGAAATGCGGGCCAGGCTCAAACTGCATTCGTGATGCATCGGCAATCAGAGCAGTGATCAGGCATGTCAGAAAGCGAAGGAGCCTCGCAGGATGATTGATCTGGTTCATCAAAATCTCGAATTCCTCGGTGACTCGGGTACGATCATGAGCGAAGCTGATTCAGGCCCTGAGCCACGATATCCACTCCTACGTGTTCGCTCCATGCGGACAGGAGTTGCTTTGTCAGCGGGCCAACCTGTCCATCGCCGACGGGAAGTCCATTGAATTTCGTGGCCGGCATGATGCAATAAGGCGTGCTGGTGAAGAAGGCTTCATCGGCAGTGTAGATGTCGTAAGGCTGCAGATCGCATTCTTTTACCGGGATGTTCAGAGCTACGGCCAGCTCGAGTACAGTTCTGCGACTGATTCCTGCCAGTGCGTTGCTCGTCTGCGGAGTCTTCAGGATTCCTTCGGACACGAGGAAGAAGTTGCCGCCCTTGTTCTCAGCCAGATTGCCGTTCACATCGAGAATGATTCCCTGCGCTTTCGGGTCAACGAGTTTGACCTCGATTTCTGCAAGGGTATACGCCATACGGCTGCGGTTCTTGATGCGAGCATCAAGTGCCTGAGCCGGAACAGCTCGACTCATCGGAGTCACTGCGTGACACCCGTGGACATAGAAATCAGCCCAGTCTCGCAGGTTCATCGGAGCAGTAAAGATAATGATGGTCGGTGCTGATCGCTGCACGGTCGGATCAGCACCGGCTACTGAAACGCCGCGAGAAATGTTGTGCACGATCCAGCAGTCTTCCTCGGGCGCCATGAGATGTCGGTTTGTCTCCAGGACGCGCAATGTGAGATCCTGCATTTCCTTTGAGGACATCTGCGGGTCAATCCGCGTGATCTTCATCGAATGGTAAAGGCGGCGAATATGATCTTCGAGACGAAACGGACGATGAGCAAACGTGCGCGTGGATTCCGTGACGGTGTCTCCCAGCATCACCGCAGAATCAAAGACAGAAATCTTTGCCTGATCGCGAGCGACGAATTCTCCGTTCAGATAAACAAGGTGCTGACTGGTCTTGTCCTGCATCAGAAATTGGTGTCCTGTTGACGGTCAGTGACAGATCCGTCACCTGAGCAGACGGAATTCAGGATGTGAAGTTGCGATGCGATGAGTCAGATGATCAGCTCAGCAGCTCCGGAATGACTCGGGCACCTTCGACGCCAGTGAGTCGCTGATCAAGTCCCAGGAATTTGACTGTGAAGCGTTCGTGGTCAATTCCGAGGCATTGCAGGATTGTTGCGTTGAGATCATTCACATGCGCCGGATTCTGAACGATGTTGTAACTGAAGTCATCCGTCTCACCGTAGACCTGACCACCACGAATTCCGCCACCGGCCATCCACATGCAGAAGTTTCGTGGGTGATGATCCCGACCGTAGTTATCCTTCGTCAGCTGACCCTGTGAATAGACAGTTCTTCCGAACTCGCCGCCCCACACAACGAGCGTTTCCTCCAGCATTCCCTGACGCTTCAGATCTGTCAGGAGTGCAGCAATTGGCTGATCTGTGTCGTGACATTGTGACCGAATATCGCGGGGCAGATTTCCATGCTGATCCCAGCCGCGGTGGAGCAACTGAACCATTCGCACACCGCGCTGAACCAGTCTTCTCGCCAGAAGTGCACTCGCAGCGAATGTCCCCGGTTGATTGACCTCAGGGCCGTACATGGCGAGCGTCTCGGCCGTTTCACCACTCAGGTCCGTGAGTTCCGGGACGCTGGTCTGCATTCGGAACGCCATTTCATACTGCGATATCCTCGTGAGAGTTTCCGGATCGCCGAACTGTTCCAGCGTACGCTGATTCAGAGCGCCGAGCGAATCCAGCATGGCTCGACGGTTGCCCGCTGAAACTCCCGCCGGGTTCTGCACATACAGAACAGGATCTCCGATGTGTCGCAGAGCAACGCCTGTGTACTTGCTGGACAGGAATCCGCTTGACCACATGCGAGTGAAAAGCGCCTGAGCCGCAGCACCGGACGACCACGTGGGTGTGAGCACTACGAATGCCGGAAGACTGTTGCTTTCGCTGCCGAGCCCATACGACACCCAGGATCCCAGACTTGGCCTTCCCGGAACTTCATTACCCGTCATCACGAACGTACAGGCCGGGTCGTGATTGATTGCATTGGTGTGAACGGTTTTGATCAGAGCGATATCGTCGACGCATTTTCCAGTATGAGGGAGTAATTCACTGACCCACGTACCACACTCGCCGCGTCGATCAAATCGAAACATTGACGGAGCGACCGGGAAACGTGACTGACCGCTGGTCATTGTCGTGATGCGCTGACCGTTGCGAACGGAGTCCGGCAGTTCCTTGTCGAAAAAATCAGCCAGGCGAGGCTTGTAGTCCCAGAGGTCCATCTGAGCCGGGCCACCATTCATGTGAAGATAAATGATGTTCTTTGCCCGAGGCGCAAAGTGAGGCAGCCCTTCCAGAGGAGGGTAAATTCGTGAGTCACTGTTGATTGCTGTTGACGACAAGCCCAGTGCTCGCTGGCCACTGGCTGAAGCGCCCATCGATGCCAGAGCAGCACCGCCCAGACGAATTCCGGTTGAACCGAAAAACTGTCTGCGAGTCGCAATCAGTTGTTGTTCCAGAACAGGATTCATGTCTCTCTTCCCGAAAAGTTGTCGACTGACTCATTCCGACTGCCATCGGAACGAAAGAGATTCTCACCGGCCACACCGCTGATTGCCTCGAACTCAGTTTCGATTCAGAGTCTCATCAAGGTTCAGTACCAGATTGCAGACCATCGTCCACGCCGCCGTTTCCACTGCAGTATGGGTGTTCCGCGGAGATGACTCCCCGACGCGGATTGATTTCGTGGCATTCTCCGGACTGGCAGTAAAGAGCTCATTCTGTCGCCGGAGTGCATCGTTCAGTATCTGCAGTTCTTCCGGCTCAGCCCGTCGCGAGAGCACGGTTCGATAAAGCCACTGGAACCGTTGTTCGGAAGTCGTGCCTCCCTCGTTCAGTGTCCGTTCCGCAAGAGCTCGTGCCGCTTCAAAATGCTGAACGTCATTCATGAGCTGAAGCGCCTGCAGCGGAGTATTGCTGCGTTCACGTACCGAACAGACCTGTTCACGGTTGGGTGCATCAAAGTTGGACATAAACGGTGGTGGTGCCGTTCGCTTCAGAAACGCGTAGATGCTGCGTCTATACAGCGATTCACCGTGATCCTGCAGATAGAATCGAGTGTTACTGTCACTGTATCCGACCGGCTCCCAGATATTGGCCGGCTGATACGGACGAACTCCACGACCACCCATCGTCAGATCCATCAGCCCGCTGACGAATAGCACGTTATCTCGCACCTGTTCTGCATCAAGGCGAAAGCGAGCTCCGCGACTGAGAAATCGATTTGCCGGATCAGCAGTTCTGGTGGCAACCGTCAGTGCGGGGCTGCGTCGGAATGCGTCTGACGTCAGCAGGAGTTTCATGAATTCTTTGGTGTCCCAGCCTGATTTTCGAAAGTGGATCGCCAGCCAGTCGAGAAGTTCCGGATGACTGGGGCTTTCACCCTGCGTTCCGAAGTCATAACTCGTTTTGACAAGCCCCGTGCCGAAAACCTGCTGCCAAAGACGATTCACAGTGACACGAGCTGTGAGCGGATTGTCGTCTGATATCAGCCACTCCGCGAGATGCTTTCTCGTCAGTCGCTCATCCGGAGTTGTCTTTCGGATGGGCGGCAAAACTGCCGGAACCGCCGGTTCGACCTTTTCACCCGGCTTGTCATACTGGCCCCGAACCATCACAAAGGAGTCGCGGGGTTTGTCGAGATCCCGGAAAATGAACGTGCCCGGAGGTGTCTCCTCAGCAACAATTCTTGCTTCGCGGGCAGCTTCCCATTGCTGCTTCGTTTCCGCCAGAGCAGGATCTGTCGGTCTCGCTATCATCGCGAAATAGAAGCTGCGAAGGGATGCCGAGTCTGTTTCAGACAGTTCTTTGTCGGGACCGCCGGTGATCAGTGGATGCAGCTCCGCAGGTAGCTCCGGTGGGACTGAAGTACCCAGCGTCTTGCGCCAGGAAATGAATGACTCTCGAGGATCCATCGAAGGATCGCTCTGTCCACTGATCGTGACATGATCCCACCAGACAACGCCACCGGATTGAGTGAGTCGAATCCCAGTCAGCTGATCGCCTGGTTTTAATCCGAGATCCGCGACCGGAATTTCAATGCGGTTCCATTGACCAGTTGTGAGCGTTGCATCCCCACCTTCGCGTTTCAGCAGATTTCCGTCTCTTAACCAGACAGCAGGCTTTCCGCTCAATGCTCCGATTGTCAGTTTTTCAGGAACATCATGCGATTCCGTTCGAATCGAGAATCGCAGAATTCCGTCATGGGGCACAACGAGCGGTTGAAGACGATACTCAAACTGGTCACTCGTATCCGATGCAGAAGACTGTCGCAGCACGCGACGACCGGAATCTGCACCGAACTTCGGATCGGTCACCCAGTCGAGCGGATTTCGTGACGAACTGCGAACCTGAGTTCCCGGTGGCAACGCGTCATCCAGAAGGGCATCTTCGACAGCTCGTCGAGATGCTGCGACTTCGGTGCCGGTAGCAGCTCCTGCGTTTACCGAAGCGTTCAGGCTGTTTGCTGCGACAAGCTTCCGCGCGAGATCATCCAGTTTCGTTCGTGCTGCCTGCTCTTTCTGATGTTCTGCGTCCGCCGCCTGCTTCTCGGCCATCGTGGGAAGTTTCAGGAACGGCGCAGTGACGTTGGTATTGCCATCCATGGCCGGGTCTGCAGCACTGTTGAAGAATGCGTAGAGCGAGTAAAACTCTTTCGATGTAATCGGATCGTACTTGTGGTCATGGCAGACTGCACAGCCTGCAGTCAACCCAAGCCATGCCTGGGTGACAGCGGTCGTTCGTTCGACGGCGTAGCGATAAACAAACTCTTCGGGAATCGATCCCCCTTCGCTCGTCGTGACATTGCAGCGGTTGAACCCCGTTGCCACGAGCTGCTCCTGTGTCGGGTTCGGAAGAAGGTCGCCTGCGAGCTGCCAGACTGTGAACTGATCGAAAGAAAGGTTGCTGTTGAAAGCGCTGATTACCCAGTCGCGATAGGCCCACATCTGACGTTCATTGTCGAGATGAAGTCCGTGGGTGTCTGCATAGCGAGCCACATCCAGCCAGTGCTTCGCCATCTCCTCACCATACCGAGGTGACTCGAGATAGCGATCCACCATTCGTTCATACGCGCCACTGGCACGATCCGAAAGATAAGCTTCCACTTCTTCCGGCCGCGGAGGCAATCCGGTCAGCGTGAATGCAACGCGGCGGATCAGTGTTTCCCTGCTTGCTTCCGGCTGAGGCGAAAGTCCTTTTCGAGAAATCTCCGCGTTCAGAAATTGATCGACCGGATGTACCGACGGTCCAGCATTCGGAGGCGTACCATCTCGAACCGGTTCGAATGACCAGTGTTTCTGATATTCGGCGCCCTCTGATACCCATCGGGTGAGAATTTCAACCTGAGCCGGTGTCAGAGGCTTCTTGGATTCCGGCGGCGGCATGATCGTTGATTCATCGGTGGACCGGATACGCTCAATCAACAGGCTGTCGTCAGGCTTTCCAGGCTGGATGTCATGACCGGAAACTCCGTCAGATGCTGCGACTCGGGAGCCTTCCTCCATGTCGAGCCGCAGGTCGGCTTTTCGCGTCTTCGCATCAGGGCCGTGGCAGTGAAAGCATTTGTCGGCAAGGATCGGCCGAACATCGCGGTTGTAAGAAAGCTTCTCAGTTGCCTCAGATGCGCAGGTCGCCTCTGGCAGGACGACGAACACCAGAAAACCTGACAATGCGAGCAACAGTGGTCGAGGAAAGTGCTGATCATGTCGAATGGCTGTCTGCTGATCCATGGCGGATCCTCTTCATCAGTGATCGGAAGGAATCATTTGGGCGGGGACTGTGCCCACAATTATGATATCAGCGGTCAGCGATGGGAACTATGGACTTCCGGAAGTTGGGCCCGGCGGCACACGATTTCGAATTGCGCAGGTCG
>JBKDKA010000012.1:0-10828 GCA_046345315.1 Planctomyces sp. | reverse complement strand
ATGCATGGTTCAAGTCCAACATGGCATACCTGCCCCATGGAGACGGTTACTTTGCCTACGCCGATTCGATCATGCCGAGTTTTATGTTCTGTGCCGGCTTTTCGTTCCGGCTGACGGCTCTGCGACGATTTGCTCAGATGGGAACGGCGGCGGCAACGTGGAGCTATATTCGCCGCAGTCTGGCGCTCGTCGGCATTTCTCTGACGGTCTTTGGTGTCGGAAAGAGTTTCAAGAACTGGGAAGGAATGACCGGGGAATCTGTATCCGAATGGTTGTTTGAGCTCATCAAGGCGGACCTCTGGGAAGTTCTGTCGATCATCGGTGTCTGTCAGATTCTGCTGCTGCCGGTCATCAATCGCAGTTTTCGATTTCGACTGCTGACGATGATTGGTGTTTTCTTTGGGTATATCCTGATCAACTATCTGTTCAACTACAATTTTCAGAACGGGCTCGACAACTGGTTCAATCAGTACTTCGGTGCTGACAAGCGCCGTTCGTGGGACGGCGGAATGTTCGGAACCATAGGGTGGTCCATTCCGATTCTGGCTGGAACACTCAGCTACGATCTGCTGAGCGAATGGTCGAGAAAAAAGTCACTGTTTTTTTTCCTCTTCATGGGCGCGTTGCTGATGGCAGCGGGCTACGGAGTCTCCTGCCTGACGACGCTGTACAATCGCGCTGAAGGAAGTACAGTCGGTGGGACAGGGGAACATGCCGAAGATCCCGTCTGGCCGGCAGCGGAGCGGTGGAAGTCTCCCGGGCTCAGGCTTGCAGAACCGCCATTCGTGGCTCGTATTCCGACCGAACAGAGGCAGCTGAATTTCTGGATGATGAATAAGCGTTTCGTTGCGCCGTCGTTCATTCTGTTCTCCATCGGCTTTGCGATGGCTGTTTACAGTCTCTTTATTATTGTTTCTGATCTGGGCTCTGTTGAAGTGCCCGTGTTCAGAACGCTGGGGCAGAACCCGCTGGCGGCTTACATTATTCATGAGCTGACCATGGAGTGCATAAAACCTGTCATTCCGAATGACAGTCCGATTGAGTATATCGCGCCGGCGTTTCTGTTCTTCTTCGTGATCACCTGGGGCGCGATCCGGTACATGGAAAAGAACAAGCTTTATCTCAGACTCTGATGATACGGCTGCGGAGATCCGGAGAGAACATGAATACGGAATCGGTGGACATCGAAGTTTCCGTTTCAAAGCGAGCGGCAGAGCGCAAGCTCCCCGGTGTTTTCTCACCGGACGGCTCGCGCCGTACCGCTCACTTTCCCGCGGAAATACGACGAGCCTCGCGCCGCATGTTCCAGGTGCTCCTGATCGGGATTGCGCTGATTCTTTGTCGTTCGACGCACGCACAGGAGTCAGCAAAACCGGGAACCTGGAACTACCGCCCGGATCTACTGCGACCGTTCTGGCAGACGGAGGTAATCGAAGGCGAATCGATTCTGTTTGTGAAGGATAAGGTATCCGGAACGGTGAGAGGTTCGTTGCTGTTTCCGGTGACCCGAATTCTCGCGGCAACGAATTCCGCAGGTGATGTTCAGTATGTCGAAGGGAAGGACTTCATTGTTCAGCCGGGAACGCGAGACATCTTGCTTCCACCTGACTCACGAATTCCATCCTTCACGGAACAGGATCTGCGCCGGCCCGAAGGATCTCAGAAATACAAATTGACTCATCGAGACGGAAACGGAGAAATCCTGTTCGGTTCTGAGCTTGAATATCACGCGATGCAGACATGCTTTACGTACGAGCATCCTGTTGAAGCGTGGCCCACTGAAACCCCGCAGTATCAGGGAGCTCTTCTGCCACGAACCGTCAGTCGACTGCTTGCGAAACAACCGCTCTCTCTGGTGATCGTCGGTGACAGCATTTCCGCCGGCTGCAACGCATCCGGCTGGGCAGGCGGCATGCCCTGGCAGCCGGCTTACCCGGAGCTTTTCCGTCGATACATTCAGGAACGATTCGTTGCGAAGTGCACACTGACGAACCCATCCGTCAGTGGAACGGACACGAACTGGGTTCTTGGTGCGATCGAACAGGTGGTTGCTCCGGAGCCAGACCTTGTGATCGTGGCTTATGGGATGAACGATGCGGCGGGGCGTCCAGCTTCCGAGTATCGGCAAAACATTCAGAAGATCATTGAGAAGGTGCGAGAAAAGCGGGCGGAGTGTGAGTTCATTCTGGTGGCATCGATGATCGGCAATCGCGACTGGACTCGCCTGAATACCGAGTTGTTTCCGCAGTATCGCGACGCACTGAAGCAGCTTCAGGGACCGGGTGTTGTGGTGGCCGATCTGACATCGGTCTGGGATGAGTTTCTGAAGCGGAAAAAGGATCGTGATCTGACCGGAAACGGCGTGAATCACCCGAATGACTTCGGCCATCGTGTTTATGCTCAGGTATTGAGCACGCTCGTCACGCCACCGCCGGATCCGGTTGTCGGCGAAGCGAAGGGAGAGCCAGTTCAGGCGGGACGACTGCGTCTGACGGAACATGTCCTGATGTCAGGATACACGTATTCTTATGGGGTGGCGGCTGCGGATCTTGATGGCGACGGAGATAAGGATCTCACGACGGCTGACGCGGAACCGAATAACAGTCTGTATCTGCTCCGCAATGAAGGCGAAGGGCAGTTTCGTCGAAGTCATCTTCAGCGGTATTCCATGAAAGACGATCAGGCTCTTCGCATGGAACGACATGCGATCGGCGATCTGAATCACGATGGACACCTGGACGTTGTGATCGTGGACAACTATCGCTGGGATCTTCGATGGTTCCAGAACCCGGGTCCGGAGCAGCTGTCAGGCGAATGGACGGCTCATCGTCTCTGCCAGCCGAAAGAACTGCCGGGAGCGTATGACGTCAGCGTTGCGGATATTGACGGCGACGGCGACCTCGACGTTGCTGCGTCCAGCTGGCGACATGGGAATCGCTTCGACTGGTTTGAGAACATCCCGACGGCGGATGGTGGTATCCGGTGGGTCCGCCACGAAATCGATACCGGCCTTTCGGAGACGCGGACCATCGTGGCCGGTGACTTCAATCGTGATGGCCGCCCCGATCTTCTGGGCACAGCTCGAACCGGACATCAGATCCTCTGGTACGCGAATAAAAGGGCCCAGTCGAAGGCTGATTTTCAGAAAATCGTGATTGACGATCAGACTCAGTTCCCGGCGCACGGTCATCCAGTGGATCTTGACGGCGATCAGGACCTCGACGTTGTGATGGCATTCGGAATTGCTGCGTCCATACCGAATGGTTCACCGGAGTCGCACCAGGTTGCTTGGTACGAAAATCTCGGCAGCCCTGGTGACGGACAGCAATGGAAGAAACATCCTGTGACCGCAGATCTGCCTCAGGGGTTTGAAGCGGTTGCTGGTGACCTCGATGGAGACCACGATCTGGACATCGTTGCAACTGGGTGGTCTGCATCGGGCCGAATCGTCTGGTGTGAGAACTCCGGCGATCCTCGCGGAGAATGGAAGACACATACCATTCGCGAGAACTGGCCCAATGCGAATACGGTTATCCTGAGTGACCTCAACGGAGACGGTCGACCGGATATTGTGGCCTGTGCGGAGCGGGGTGCGAACGAGCTGCGATGGTGGAGAAACGACGGAGTCGCAGCTGCCAGCGAATGAGCCCGTGCGGATCTTTCAGTGACCAGGTCAAGCAACGGTGTCGCTTTTCACTCTGCAGAAATATGACGGTAGCCGTCTGTTCGTCTGAAGTGAACTACTGAGCTGACTTTGGTGCCGCTGACGTATCTGTGTGTGCAAGACGGCCGTTGAGCCCCTTCTCGGGGGCAGTGCCTCCCAGAGCTCTGGTTATGACGGTGATGTTGTGATCCATCATCCCGATGTAAGTTCCTTCATAGGTTCCCTCAGCCCCCATCGCATCTGAGAAGAGTTCCCCGCCGATGCGGATCTGCTTTCCGCGGGATGCGGCACCATCAATCAGCGCCTGAATATTCTTTGGCGGCACGCTGCTTTCCACGAATACCGCAGCAACGGAACGTTCCACGAGCAGATCCACCAGTGAGTTGATTCTCTGCAGTCCAGCCTCGGAATCGGTGGAAATCCCCTGCACTCCGAGAACTTCAATTCCGTAAGCCTTTCCGAAATAGCTGAAGGCATCATGAGATGTAATCATTATACGACTCTCTTCCGGAATAGATCCGATGCACTGAAGACCATAGTCGTGAAGTTGGCTGAGTTCTTCGCGGTAGCTGTTCCATCGCTTGTGATACTCCGCGGAGTGTTCGGCATCCTGTTCGGAGAGCCGATCGTAAATGGTTTCTGCGCAGACCATCCATGAGGCGACATCCATCCAGAGATGCGGATCCGGATGAGCTTCTGCGGAAAGGGCAGTGAGCCGTCCTGAAGCGACAGCGAGATCAGCAACGGAAAAAATCGCCTTGCGTTTCGACAGTGCCTGCAGAGTCTGATTCATTCGACCTTCGAGCATCAGTCCGGAAGCAAAACAGACATCAGCATCGAGAATGGCCTGAACGTCATCGCGGTTTCCCTGATAGAGATGCGGATCGACGCCGGCGCTCATCAGCTGAGTCACCTCAACACGATCTCCACCGATTTGCCGGACAGGATCCGCCACCATACCAACAGTAGCCAGCACCTTGATCTTCTTTTTCGCTGCCGATGGACCTTCAGGAGTCGTTGTGTTGGGGGCGTTTCCCGAATCGGCTCCCCCGGAACACCCGATCAGTAAAAAGCAGAGAACCGCGTAAAAGAGGGCCGTGACTGGAGTGAGGCGAGCCGGAATCATTGGGGTGATGGAACCCGTCTTTGAGCTAAGGAACCGGTTTTCCGGCGGCTTTTTGCTGCCAGAACCGCATATTTTCAGGAACGGAAGGAACCGTTAAGATGACGCATGATGTCACGATGGCAATCTTCCTGTCCAGCAGGATGTGAATCATGAGGATTTTCTTTTCCGCAGGGGAACCCAGCGGAGACCAGCATTCGGCAATTCTGGTTGACGAACTTCGCGCTCGAGACCCGGACCTTCATGTCGAAGGATTCGGCGGACCGGAGATGCGAGAACATGGCTGCCAGCTGCTTTTCGAACTGACAAATCTGGCTGTCATGGGATTTCTGAGAGTTCTGCCACTCATCAGTCAGTTTCGTCGTCTGGTCAAACAGGCTGAGCGGCACTTTGATGAGAACAAAATAGACGCCGTGATCCTGGTGGATTTTCCGGGATTCAACTGGTGGATTGCGAGAGCGGCAAAGAAACGCGGTATCCCGGTGTTCTGGTACCTGCCGCCACAGCTCTGGGCCTGGGCCGGCTGGAGAATTCGTCGAGTTCGGAAGTGGGTTGACCATGTTCTCTGCGCGATGCCATTTGAGTTCAACTGGTATCGCCGTCAGGGGGTTCGGGCCTCCTGGGTGGGGCATCCGTTTTTTGATCAGGTCGCGAAGCGTCCTCTGGATCAGACGATCGTTGAGAAGCTGAAGGGCACACCGTCGTCACGAGTGGTAGCACTTCTGCCGGGTTCAAGGAATCATGAGATTGACAAGAACTGGCCGGTGATGCTTCAGGTGATCCATCAGGTGTCTCATCGGGTTCCCGAGACACGATGGATTGTTGGAAATTATCGTCCGGAACACGAACAGAAGTGTCGTCGTCTTCAGAATACTCTGGGACTTTCCGCTCATCTTCATTATCTCAGCGGGCACACCTCCGAAGTCATTGAAGCGGCAGACTGCTGTTTCATGGTGAGCGGTTCGATTTCACTGGAACTTCTTGCTCGCCGCAAAGCGGGAGTCGTCTTGTATCGCGTGCCGAAAATCGGACATATGATTTCCTGGTTCCTGATGAAATGCCGGTTCATTACTCTGACCAATCTGATGGCCGATGATGAACTGATGCCTGAGTTCATCTCGTCCGGTGACCCGACACCGGCAATTCAGAACATGTCCCGGCAGCTGATCCGCTGGCTGACAGATCCGGAGTCGCTGGAAAGCAAAGTCAAAACGCTCTCGTTGCTGGCTGATCAGACAGCGACGACAGGTGCAACGGCCCGAGCAGCAGAGCTGATCATTTCTGAGCTGATGGCCTCTCGAAAGAGCAGCGTCAAGCCTTCAGCAGAGTCAGAAACACGGCGTGTTGCCTGATTCTGAGAACAGCGTCTCGAAAATGAGCAGACTTCGCGATGTATTTGCAGAGACACGGGCGGAGTTTTGGTGAAGTTCACTGCGTTCCGCATCGATCGTGGTCTACAATCGCTGAGCGGACCGGAAGACTCCGGAACAACCGCGGCCACTGCAAATTCACTCAGGGGAATGAATCGTGCCTCTGCATTCCATTCAGCAGGCAATTTCAGCAATTCAGCGCGGTGACATGGTCATCGTTGTGGACGATGAAGAGCGAGAGAACGAGGGCGATTTTGTCTGTGCCGCCGAAACGATTACGGCGGAACAGGTGGACTTCATGCTCCGAATCGGTCGCGGTACGCTCTGCGTTCCTGTTGCTTCTGATATTGCGCGGCAGCTGAAATTTCGACCAGTGGTTGAGGAAAGCAGCAATACCGCACCGAACAAGACAGCATTTTTGCGTCCCGTGGATCATGTGACGGCGGGAACGGGTGTGAGTGCTGAGAACCGAGCACGCACCATCCGGGCGATCGCCGACCCCGCTGCTGCTTCAGAAGACTTTCTCCAGCCCGGGCACGTGAATCCGCTTCTGGCGATGGACGGGGGAGTGCTTCGTCGAGCCGGTCACACGGAAGCCACGACAGATCTGGCACGACTGGCGGGACATCGTCCTGTCGGTGCGTTGATTGAAATCTGCAGTCAGCACGGTCATGGAATGGCCGACTACGCGGAACTGCAGAAAATCGCCGAACAGTATTCCATGCCGATGATCTCCATTGAAGAATTGATCCGATATCGCAGGTCGCGCGAGCAGCTGGTGACTCGAGCGGTCTCTGTCGAAATTCCGACAGGAGAGTTCGGAAGTCCGATTGTTGTGGGTTATCAGGTGGCTCACGAAAGTCAGGAGCCTCTGGCTCTAGTATGGGGAGATCTCACCAGCGTGGATGCTCCTCTGGTGCGAATGCATTCCTCCTGTTTCACCGGTGACGTCATGGATTCACTCCGATGTGACTGTGGCGATCAGCTTCGCATGGCGATGCAGATGATTCATCACGAAGGAACAGGAGTTGTCGTGTATCTGCCTCAGGAAGGGCGTGGCATCGGACTTCTTGCCAAACTGCGCGCCTACAAACTTCAGGACGAAGGACTGGATACGGTGGAGGCCAATCATCGTCTCGGCTTCAAGGCGGACATGAGAGACTACATGGTCGGGCTTCAGATTCTGAAGGATCTGGGTTTGTCAAAGATCAGGCTGCTGACCAACAACCCGAAGAAAACAGACGCGTTCGTATACACCGGTGTCGATCTGGAAGTGGTGGAGCAGGTTCCGATTGTTGCACCTCCTGAAAAGCATCGGCAGTCGTACATGGCGACCAAACGTGACAAGATGGGGCACATACTGCCTGATGACCTCGGCCCGGGGCTGCCAACAAAAGGTCTGACAGACAGCAGACCATGAGTGGTGGCAGCGATCGAAGCCGGACAGAGGCGGACCTGAATTCACCGACCGACGAAGACGCCGTTGGGCAGCACGAGCCGGCTCGGGGAGGATCCGAAGTCTCGTATCGTGAAGCCTTCCTTGTCTGGTGTCGGATCGCGGCACTCAGTTTAGGCGGCCCCGCAGGTCAGATTGCGGTGATGCACCGAATTCTGGTGGATGAAAAACGCTGGATCTGCGAATCGCGATTTCTGCATGCTCTGAGTTACTGCATGCTTCTGCCGGGGCCGGAAGCTCAGCAACTGGCGACCTACATCGGCTGGTTGATGCATGGAACGCGAGGAGCCCTGACGGCTGGAATTCTGTTTGTCCTGCCGGGGTATGTCTGCATCATGGCGCTGAGCATCCTGTATGCGCAGTATCAGGGGACTCTGATTGTCAGTGCCATCTTCTTTGGGCTCAAACCTGCGGTGATGGCGGTTGTGGTGGAAGCGGTGCTCCGCATCGGAAAGCGAGTTCTGCGGAATCGATTTCTTTATACAGTGGCCGCTGTGTCCTTCATCATGATTTTTGCATTCGGTGTTCCGTTTCCGGTGATTATCGGGCTGGCAGCTCTCACTGGCTTTTTGGCCGATCGATTTGTGCCGCACTGGGTGACTCGGACTTCTGATCGAAACGTCAAGGCGACCGCATCTGCGAATGAGTCACCAACTGCTGATTCGGTGGCAGAGAATCGCTTTGCCATGCGAGAGACTCCGGTGCCGACGTGGGGACGCTTCGTTCGTGTGTCTGCGGTCTGTTTTTCGCTCTGGTTCGGGCCGCTGATCGCTGTGTGGCAGCTGTGCGGGCAGGACTCGATATTCCTTGAAGAAGGGCTTTTCTTCAGCCGTGCTGCTGTTGTGACATTCGGGGGAGCTTACGCTGTGCTGGCCTATATCGCTCAGCAGGCGGTCCATCGTTATCAGTGGCTGATGCCTGGCGAAATGATGGACGGACTGGGCATGGCGGAGACGACACCAGGACCGCTCATCATGGTCGTGCAGTTTGTCGGATTCATGGGTGCCTTCAGAAATCCCGAAGGACTGCACCCGCTCATGGCGGCGATTCTGGGAGCCACTCTGACGACGTGGGTCACATTCGTGCCGTGCTTCTACTGGATTTTTCTGGGTGCGCCGTACATCGAGAAACTCCGTTCGAGCCGAGCCTTGCAGGCAGCGATGAACTGCATCACAGCGGCCGTTCTGGGAGTCGTGCTGAATATGGCCGTCTGGTTCAGTATGCATGTGCTGTTCTCCGATATTCCTTCATCGGGTTCCGGACTGGCAGAACTGCTGAATCTCACACCGACATCATTTCAGCCGGCAGCAGCGGTGATAGCGTTGGTTGCAATCCTGCTGATGTTCGTCCTGCATCGAGGCCTTGCGTTGACGCTTTCAGTCTGCTGCGTTCTGGGAATGCTGTATCGAATGGTGATCTGAGCACTACGGAAGCGGCCGAAACGGTCATTTCGATGAGTGCCGCTTCGGTGGCCGGCCGGTGTTTGTGTGCGAGTGGCTATGCCTGTGCTGTTGGTTCGAAAACGCTGGCAGAGCCAGTGGCACACATCAATTGATCCTTTACGGAACATAGCGATGTTCAGCTCAGAAAGCACCGCAAGCGCGAAGCCATTGGTCATAAAGCCGTGTTTTATCCGGGATGCTGGTTTTCAGTGAGATCTCGGCATTCGCGAAGGTGAAGGATCTGAGGTGATTTTGTACACTTCCCGGAGCGGCCGGAAGTCAAGAACTACAATCAAGGAAATGCCATGGATCCTTTCTACTTCAAAGAACTGAATGCCTACTTTGATCCAAATCGTGCGCGACTGAATCTCGGCGGAAGTCAGTCATCAGTCAGCCTGATCGCGGGCGTTGAAACGGGGCAGCTGGTTGGATCGCTGCAGACGCTGGAAGCGATTGCAAAGTACGCAACCGGCTGTGGTGCTCGTTCGTTGATGATTTCCAATTATCTCCTTAACGGGCCGGGCCATGGCGAAAACGGGCGGATCGTCTTCCGAAATCCGGCCGAAGTGAAGCAGGTCCTGTCGGGAGCTGGAATCGTGGCTCCAACAATCAGTGCTCACTGTGCCGCATACGCTCATCTGAGTGCTCGCTGGGGCACGGAATACGCCGCCAGCTTTGTTCCCGCGTCAGTAGCCGCAAAAGGATCTCAGTACATTGAAGACTGGTCTGAAGAATATCTGATCGGGATGCTGGAAGCGGGCAGCAAAGCAGGAATCCGTATCTTCGGCTGGTTCTGGGGATTGTGGGGCCATCCCGTATTGCACAGTGGCTACCCATGGTTCTTCGGCTGGGACGGGATGATGGCGGAAGGGCTCGAACGATTCCGAAACAAGACAGCAAAGATTCGTGCCAAAGCCAATGAACTGGGAGTGTACCTCGCGCATGAGATTCATCCGGGTACAGGAGCGATCTGTTCCAGAGACTTTGCACTGCTGCTGATGGCAACGGACTACGATCGGTCTCTCTGCGTCTGGGGTGATCCAAGTCATTGCTGGGCCGGAGAAAGCTGGACTCGTCGCTTTACCAGTCCGTTCGTGGCTCCACGCGTTGTCGGCAGTCATGCCAAAAACTTCAAGTTCCTGGAAGGTGCCTCGACACTGATGATCAGCGAAGACTGGGCTCAGCGTGGTCACCAGTTCTGCAGCCACGGCGAAGGTGAAGTGAATCTTGTCAGTTACGCAAAGATGCTGCTCTCCATCGGCGTCGGTGATCGTTTCTGCGCCATCAACGGCGGTGATGTTATGCCGATGTTCAGCGAGGCCGAAGACAGCATTCTTCCACTGACAGCTCCTGCACCGCATCTGCTTGGAGCATGCAGCGAGGGGATTCGCTGGGTGAATGATCATCTGACGGGGATGTCACGAACATCCGCCACATTCACGGATGGCATGGCAGCCGGCTGATTCGCTGAGATCGGGAAGACAGTTCCTCGGGTCGGTGTTCAGCACCGGCCCGAGTGGAACGTCGACACGTTTGACAGATAACATGTCGCGTGTCGATATGCCATCACATCGGCTCAACAGGTGCTTAGCTCCTCGGCGATGTCCGCCTATTGGGCAACGCTTTGAAGGATTCTTTGCTCGGAAATGTCGTGGTGTCAGCGGCTGGGCGCTAGCGCACCGGGGAGTCGGAAGCTTGATTTCACCGGACGGCTCGCGCCGTTGCGCTTGATGATGAGTCACATCGTTGCCTACTGAAGTTAGGAAGCCGACG
>JBKDKA010000011.1:0-30004 GCA_046345315.1 Planctomyces sp. | reverse complement strand
GCTCCTGTTGAGCCGCTTCTGCTTACGCCAAAATCTGTGACAATGAATGACTCAGGACGTGACGCTGTCCAGTTCGAGCATTCTCAGCCAGTGTTCCCCCGGCGTTGCTGATGTCTCCGTGCTCGGCCAGAAAACAAAAGGAGCTCGATGCGATCGCATCGAGCTCTCAATATGTCAGGGCTTCGCTTCAGCAGATCTCAGTTTGCGGCTGGAGCAGCTGGTTCTTCCTTTGGAGCTTCTGGCGACTCTGAGCCTTCTGGTTTCGGCTCTGCTGCTGCGTCCCCTTCAGCTTTCTTCTCTTCGACAACTTCAGGCTTCGTCGTCGGAGCCGCATCCTGCTTCATTTTCTCCAGCTGATCCTGTGTCGACTTCAGCTGAGCTTCGAGAGCTGATCGTGATTCGTTCAGTGCGGCAACCTGCTTCTGAAGGTCAGCGTTTGCAGTCTTCATCGCGTCGCGATCATCCTGAGTGGCTTTCAGGTCGCCGCGAACAGCCGTCAGTGCTTCGTCTCCGGTTTTCTTCGCGAGTTCCAGTTCGGCTGCAAGCTTCACAGATTCTGCCAGCGACGCTTCCGCCTTGTCAGCTCGTTCTTTTTCGGCGGCAGCAGTCTGCTTTGCAGCGGCGAGTTCCTGAGTCAGGGCTGCAATCTGGGATTCGAGAGCCGTTTTCTCATCGGCCGCCGACTTTGCAGCCGCGTCCTGAGCCGCCTGGGTTTCGGTCAGTGTCTGCTCAACAGCTTTCAACTTGATTTCCATGTCGTCCGCATCTTCCGCACGGCTCATGGCTGTCCAGTATGGCAGCTGTTCCCGATAAGTCCCGTCCTTGGCCTTGTACCAGCGAATGATCCCCGTCCCGGGTGAGTTACAGGCTGCTTTCTTCGGTACACAGCAGTCGCTACTGGCCGTTACAATCGAGCTGGCGGAGGCAAGAAAGATCGTCATCAGGGTGCAGATTGGCTTCATGGCGTTGCTCTGGAGTTTAAGGTGGGAATCAATGGAACAGAGCCGCAGGGGAAGGCGGTCTTTCTCTTTCAACTAAAGGAATGAAGATGACTCATCCTGTCTGCCGGGACAAGCGGATTCTTTTTACTGACCGTTAGTTCGCAATTAAATTCCCTGCGCCGTACGGTTTCGCAGGTGTATGCCTTGTTTGCAGGTTTTTTTTTCGATGTTGCACAAGCCCCCCACCTCCGGCCCCAATGGCGTGTCCGTGAGGCGAGCGGGGGAGTCGTTCCCCCGATGTCTGCCGCTCTTTCTCGACGTTTCAGAGCACTGAACACATTGTCATGCCGACTTCATCAGGAGGCGTGATGTGACCAAAATGAGGAAATGACATCTCAATCAAGGCGTGTAACTGCTAGAATCTGACAAATCGTGTGAACCTGCCTGACTGTTAGATGTGTCTGATTTCTGAGCACATCACTCGTCGGGCTCCTGTTGCGACTCCATGATTGTGGAAAACAGAAACTCTTCTGGTCGTCGAATTTCGCTGAACATTGCCTCTGAATCTTCATCGACGCGCGGTTGAGTCGGCAATTCCTGTAATTCCTTCGGGATGAAGTAACACCTTGTGCAGTCAACGTGATCAGAGACCGGACGATTCACAAGTCTCATCGGTACCATCTGGTGCCTCGGCTGAATTCTCCGAGCGTCTTCGGAACTACGGCCAGCTCAGCGATCGCAAAGGGATCCGCTGGCTTGCGGAACGCTCCTTTCTGAAACGTCTCGGCGGTGGCGGTCAGGGAAGTGTGATGCTGGCAGAGCGTCGAGGTGCCGCAAGTTTCAGCATCCCGGTGGCGCTGAAATTCTTTTCGCCGGCATCGTATGAAGACGCAGCCCGATACGAAGAAGAAATGAGTCGTCAGGGCGAAGTGTCCGCGATCGTTGCCAGAATTCAGGATGATCACCTCGTCGCAGTGCATACGTTCGACTGCGAGCAGGGAATCTTCTTTCTGGAAATGGAATGGATCGATGGTTTCGACCTGCTGCATATCCTGCGTAGAGACACGCTGGATATCGTTCAGGATGCCGTGACCGAACGCCGATGGGCTAACTTTACGGAACGCGTCATTACCACCGGCGAAGTCGACTGCCGACTCAAGCCCGGGATGGCAGTGGCGATCCTTCGAGAA
Organism: Planctomyces sp.; assembly: GCA_046345315.1. Classification (GTDB taxonomy): domain Bacteria; phylum Planctomycetota; class Planctomycetia; order Planctomycetales; family Planctomycetaceae; genus F1-80-MAGs062. The sequence continues at coordinate 27,873 of JBKDKA010000011.1, read as the reverse complement.
TGTCTCGCGGGGGTTTCTGCTCTGCATCGCGGAGGCATTGTGCACTGCGATCTCAAGCCATCGAATGTCATGGTGAAGCGTACCGGGCAGGTCAAGATTATCGATATCGGCTCAGCATTCTGGATCGGACGTCCGCCGGCCGGCCAGCCCTGCACTGTGGAATATGCCGCTCCCGAAGTCCTTGCGGGAATGCGAGCCACACCGCAGTCCGACCTGGCAAGCCTCGGTTATATGCTCCTGGAAATGCTGTCCGGGTCTCGACCATTTTCCGGTCTTTCCTGGGAACAGCTGCTGCAGGCCAAGCAGGAAATTCTCGAACGACTTCCGGCACTGCTGCCGCTTGAAGAATTTCAGTTCAGCGAGCCACTGATCAGGCTGCTTCGCGGACTGGTACACCCGGATCCGGCTCAGCGGTTTGCGACTGCAGAGGATGCAGAACTTTCTGATGAGGGTGCTGCAGGCTTTCTGAAGGAACTGGTCAAAAGCGATCTCAGCGGAGAATACGCGACGGAGCTTCGATTATGGATCGCGGAACTGGAATCAGACGCATTCGAGAAGAATGATCGGCCGAATTTTTCAATCCCCGACGGCACAACGCGATTGTCCGGGATTCAGGCTGGCGGCGGATCGTCAGTGCTTCGAGCAGAACTGTCGTCTTCCGAAGCGGAATTTGAAGTTCGCAACTGACGAAGAAAGTCACGTTCGGGAACGTTCTGTTCCGTCGGCATTGTCTGCACGGAACGGCCCCGAAGCGTGCAGAGCAGACTCTCTTCCAGTGCGATGTTATGACCTCAGAATGGGGTTGCTTGTCATTCCCGTGCTGTCGGGAATCCAGTGTCGCAAGCTGCCTTTCCGCCTGCGCGGGAATGACGGCCCCCCGAAAAAAGATGTTGACGATGCAATCGCTGACATTCATTGAGTGTTTTCAGCTCTGCAACCGATCAGTCCAGGTTTTGTCAGACCTTCGAAGACGATTCAATCCGGTCCGTGATGGAATTCAGAATCTCTTCGTCGGACGGCAGATCAGACGTCTGCCACGCTCGCAGTGGCACCGGCACCTCGTCCATTCGATAAGCAACGCCAGGGCGATGGATGCCGTAAATTGCCGTGTTGAACCGCACGGCTGCCTGACGCTGTTGTGAACAGTGCGGATAGTCGAGCAGGATCACAGGAATGTCCGAAATCGCGTTCTGAGCGGCTATGGGCATTCGATCGAGACTTTCTGCTCCCACAAGCACCAGGCAGTCCACTTCGCCACGCTGCAGCATGGCTGAAGCTGTGAATTCACCCGGATTATACTGTGGGTAGCCGCGATGGAAGGAAACGCTGAACGGATAGCCCGTCTGCCAGCACAGAACGCTGTCGGCACCCGCAACGTCGCCCGCAACTCGCATCCTGCGAGCAACACATCGCGTAAACTGATTGACATCGTTGACCAGCTGGAGCAGCGCTTCCACGTTGTGATGACCGCAGATGTCGTCGGTCAGTCCGAGACCGAAAAAAACAGCCCCGTAACGGGATGATTTCAGCCGCTCAGCCAGCATCATGAGAGTATCGTGCGAAACACCTTCCGGCAGACTGCCCGTCAGTGGGAATCCGCGCAGCAGTGCTCGAAGAGCCCAGAGAATCTGAAAGTCAGATCCGGCTGGAATCTGAATGAATGTGTCGGCGATCTCCGCGGATTCGGTTCGCACAGTATCGACGACCACGACATGGCGGTCTGCTCTTCCTCGCGGTACCCACTGCCCGGCCACATCCACGACTCGGGAATAATGTCGCGGATGGTTCCTGAGTGGATTGGAACCCCAGTAGATGATCAGATCGGACCGATTCTTGATTTCGCCGAGCGTCGCGGTTTCTTCACCGACTCGCTGCAGAGCCATGATCGACGGCGCGTGACAGGTTGATGCTGTTGTGTCGATGGCCGCCTGAAGGCAATCGGCAAGCCGGCAGGCCGCGCGTTGTCCTCCCGTGCTGCTTCGTGAAAGTCCATAAATCAGTGGCGAACGAGCTCGAGTGAGCAGATCGACAGCTGCGATGATCCCTTCGTTCAGCGGCGACGGTTTTCCACCGATGGTGACGGGAACACCGTTCGGAGTCTCTCGAAATGCCTGATACCAACGATCTGCTATCGGACAGGCAGGTTGAAACGCCGAGACCCCTCGTTCATCCGTCTGAATCGTGAGATCGTCGCAGACACAGCCACACTGTGTACACGCAATGGCTGTATGAGTAGTTGCAGAAGTCATCGTGAAGTCAATAAATCAGTTTGTGGAATCCGTCATCCCGGCTTGTCGACGGCACGTGGATCTCCCGATTGTACAGTTGTCGCAGTAACTCCGTCACTCCTCAGGACCTTACACAACAATTTCGGCCTCGATGAAACCTGACGGATCGGTCGTCCAGGCCTTCTGCATCTGCTGAAGCGTCTTCCATCGAATCTGGTGACTCGGGCTTTCGAGAGCTGGCTGAACCTCGGGGAGATTCAACAGCATGTCTTTGCGAATCACCATCGCACGGACTTTTCGCGTTCTTACGTCACCATCGCATTCATTGGTGAGACAGATCAGATATCGCACGGCCTGAAAGGGCTGCCCGGCTTCTCTCCGGAACAAACCAGTGGCAAACGTTTCTGACAGTTCGTTCAGAACGGCATTCAGGTAGAACCACCGATCCTCTGATTCCAGCGGAATGAATGGATTCTCCTTCGTCGTTTTCTGAGCCGCCTGGAGCAATCGCTCCACGGCATGACTGTTCAGGAAAACCTCTTCGCACGTCTTTTCCAGAATGGTGCGAATCAGGAGCTTGCCGTCCACGAAGGAATTGAGCGAGATATTCAGGCGATTGTAGAACTCGCGTTTGCGCCAGCTTCGAGCGGCTCGCCAGCGACCAATAAGCCACCCGGCCAGAGTAAACGCAGCGGCAGTCAGAATCTTGATTCCATGTTCCGTCGCAATGTTGCGAACAGTCTGCAGAAATTCGGCCACGACACTATTCCTTCTTCCGTTCCAGGCTGATTCCGGGCTTCGGTGAAAACAGATATCTCCAGCGATCTGCGAACGGCTTTCGATCGCTGCGAGCTTCTGAGTCCGTTCGCATTCTCAGCGAAGACGCAAAGTACTTCCATGTCAAAACAACTGCTGCGATGAGCAAAGCGGTTATTGAAATCACCGGTCGGCCGGGCGTCCTGCCACTCTGAAACACATCAGCCAGTTGGCCGACAGCCCGTCGCGAGGGGTTTGTAAACGAAACGCAATCCAAAAAGCACCAGCAGAACAATCGCAAGGTACTGGTACCCGGTCAGAAAACCGGCGATTCTCGGTTCCGGGCGGAGGAATTCGCTGAAGAAACGGAAGATGCAGTAGCTGATGAAGTAGAATTCGATCAGTCTCCCGGGAAGCACTCGCTGCCTGCGAAATCTGTGCAGTACCACCGCGGCAGTCAGATGAAAAATAAATTCATAAAGCTGCATCGGATGCCGTGGCAACTGGTCAACCGAAGGAAACACGATTCCCCACGGCATCTCCGTTGGTGTGCCGTAACAGCAACCACCAATCAGGCAGGCCAGACGTCCGACTGCGATTGCACCGGCCACCGGGACAGCAAAGGAGTCCCCTGTTGAGACTCGGATTCCGAGTCGCCACTTCCCCAGTTCGACGCCGAGATAACCACCGGCAAAGCCAGCGAGGATGGTGCGTCCCGATAGAACAAACGCTTCCAGACTCCAGCGGACGCCGTCATGAAACAGAAAAGGTAGTTTGGCGAACAGCATGGCTCCGACAAACGCGCACAATCCGATCCAGAACTGTTCAAACGGAGCGAGTGCAGGGGCAGAAGGGTATTTTCGTTTCAGCCAGAATCCCGTTGCCAGTGAGAGTGCCATGAATAATGGATATAGCTGGCCTGCCCAATGCGGAATCATGATCGGGTGGTCGCCGTCTGGACAAGTGGCGGCAGCGGCACATGGCCATTTCGATAAAGAACGTTATAGGCTGAAAACGGCACCACGTGTCCGCCTGGAAGGATGAAGTGCACACATTCCTTCATGAGCTGACGAACATCGAAATTGTACGCATCCATGAAGCTGGTCGTTGTGATGCGAAACATATCGCGAGGCTGAAGAGTTTCGTTGATCGCTCTGCTGAAGAACTCGGCGGCATCGGCTCGTGCTTCGTCGGACATCTCTGAACTGAAGAAGTCCTGCGCAGGCGTTTCAGTATGAGTTCGATTCTGCGGGATCGCAGTGGCGTGACTCCCCGTGTCGCAACCGTCTCCTCCACAATACTGGCGAGACAGATACACCTGGATCAGTTCCCGCGCTCGTTCGCGATTGAATGTGATTCGTCCGGACAGAAGATCCAGATGCTGTTCAAAATCAATAAATCGGGCCAGCGGAGTGATCCTGTTCTGTCGACGAAAAGCGTAGGACAGTGTGTGAGCATTCGGGTGAGCACATGGCAGGGGAGAGAAATCCGATTCCTGCCATCCGGTCGACTGATTCGCCACAGCACGAATGACATCAGGGAACGTAATCCGGTTCTCAAGTGATTCGGGCAGAACGCTGCGTCCTGAATACGTCGCCGGTTGAAAACTGACACCAGTAATCCATGGACGTTCGATTCCGAATTCAACAAGCCGACCGATCTCATGCTCATTTACACCTGCCTGAACCGTGCAGACCAGAATAGTATTCAGTCCGACCTCCCCGAGCATTTCCACAGCCCGCAGTTTGGTTTCCAGCAGTGCGGCACCTCGAAGTTGTCTGTTCGCTGATTCTTCGAATGTATCAAACTGCAGATAGATCTCCGTGCGATGCCGCTGCTCGGCGATACGCTCGAGGAACTCGCGATCTCTCGCGATCCGAATTCCGTTTGTGTTGATCATGACGATGTCAATCGGCTGATCACATGCATACCGATGGATCTGCTCAAACTGCGGATGGATTGTGGGCTCACCGCCCGACAACTGCAGAATCTCAGGCCGCCCTTCCAGTTCCACAAGGCGGTCAATTGCTGCGATGCAGTCTTCCATCGCAAGATGACTGCCACCCGGGCCACTGATGGCGAAACACATCGGGCATTCAAGATTGCACGCTGAGTTGATTTCCAGAAGACCGATGCATGTGTGTTGTTCGTGTTCGCTGCAGAGGCCGCAGTCATATGGGCAGCCTTTGTCAGGCGAAACACCGAATGCCTTCGGAAGTTTGCCGGGCAGGCTGTAGTCCTTCAGATCGAACCACGCAGCATCGCTGCAGACGAAGTCCTCACGAATTCCATGCCGGGCACATGTCTTGCGAAGGTAAACACGTGCTCCTCGACTGATGACCTTTGCCGGTACGACCGCAAGACAGTCGGGGCAGATACTCTGAGTGGTGCCGAGGAACGTGTAGTCGCGGAATGTCGGCATCTGTTTTCCTGTGTCGAAAGGTCGAACACGATTTCACTCAAACGATTGTCCATTCAAATCGAACGAGAACTCACGCTGTGAGTCTTATGTGCGATTCTTCGACTCAGTCGAATCTCGACCTCGGAACGAATTGAAGATCTTGACAAACACCACCATACCGACGACGAACGACCCGACGAGGATCAGCAGAGGAAGCACAGCACCCAGTGCGGTACTTTCGCTGAAACCAATGCCATAAAGCGCCGAAACTCCTGTGACGCATGTTCCGATTCCTGCGGTGACGCCCAGGAAGATCCCCAGAATTGTTCCAAACAGAAATTCAATCAGACTCATCCTGCGCATCGGTACGACTGCTTCGATGGGTTCCCCCGAAGCATAGGGATTGTCGTTGTCGGGATTCGCTGCGTTAAGAGGCCCGGATGCTCCGCCGACTCCGGATTTTCCACGAACATCATTCGGATGCTGTAACGAATTCAATTCGGTGGAACCTTCAGGGCGAGCATCCGGCATCAGAATCTTCCATGGCAAATGGTATGATCAAAGAGCACCCCCTGCTCCCCACCGCACTGTAGTCAGCACACGCAGTTCTGTCGACGTTCTGCAGAGGGTCGGCCACGCTGAGAGACCCTGACAGAGTCGGGACAGCCACCCTTGTCCGCCAATTGTGTCAGCTTTTTCCGAGTTGTCCGGGAGCCAGTCCCGGTTTTGTCAGCCGTTCTGAAAGCATTCAAGGTGACCGGAAAACTCAGGAGGCTCGCTGAAAGAAACGATACAATCACGAAAAAGACGTCTGGTGATCCCCCGACATTCGACGTATGAGAGAAAAAGGCTCGGATGCTGATGGCTGGGTCACTGATTTCTCACGCGTTTTCCTGACCTGATGAGATTTGTTGCTGCTCGTGAAACTGAAAGCAGGCTTTATACTGACGGTTCTCGTTTTCGTGCTGTTTCAGCCCGAAACTGCGATGGCGTACGTTGGTCCGGGGGCCGGGTTTGCTCTGGCGGGGTCGTTCTTTGCGGTGTTCCTTGCCGTGCTGTCAGCTCTTTTCATGCTGCTCACGTGGCCCATTCGCCTGCTCATCAGAACACTGCGGGGACGCCGAATCCCGGCATCAGCTCCGTTTCGCCGCATCGTCATTCTCGGGCTGGACGGGCTTGATCACGGGCTTACCACTCAGATGCTGGAGGCAGGCAAGCTCCCCAACCTCGCGCGTCTCCGCGATCAGGGAAGCTTCAGTGCTCTGCGCAGCACGCTTCCACCAATCTCCCCCGTCGCGTGGTCATCGTTTCAGACAGGGGTCAATCCGGGCAAGCACAACATCTTCGACTTTCTGGTGCCGGATGAGAAAACCTACCGGCCCAAAATGAGTTCCGTGGAAATACTGCCCTCAACGCGGCGACTGAAGATCGGCCCATGGTCAATCCCTTACGGTCGTCCCGACGTCCGGCTGCTCCGAAAGAGTCGACCCTTCTGGAGTCTGCTCAGCGAACGTGGAATCTTCAGCAGCGTCATCCGAGTGCCGATCACGTTTCCGCCGGAGAAGCTTCACGGGGTTCAGCTGTCCGCCATGTGCACTCCGGACCTTCGCGGAACGCAGGGCGAGTTTTCACTGTTCACCACAGATGCGACTCATCGCCCCGATGCCGGTGGTCTGGTGACGATAGTCGAGCGAACGGGAAACATCATTCGATCCGAGTTATCAGGGCCACCCAATCCATGGCGGCCTGACAAGGGGCCTTTGCGGGTGCCGTTTTCACTGGAGATACTCAGTGAACAGAAAGCCGTGCTGAAGATTCAGAACAGCCGAGTTGAGCTGATGCGAAATCAGTACACCGAATGGATCCCCGTGGTCTTTCGCGCATCACGTTTTCGTCCGGGATCCGGCGTTTCCGGAGTGTGTCGCTTTCTGTGGCTGGATGACAATCCGGAGTTTCGGCTCTATGTGACTCCCATCAACATCGATCCCGAAAAACCGGCGATGCCGATCGGCTATCCCTCAATCTATCCCATCTACCTCGCCAAACGTCAGGGATCTTATGCCACACTGGGGCTGGCAGAAGATACCTGGGGACTGAACGATCATGTTCTGAATGATGACCATTTTCTCGAACAGTGTCTGAGCACCGATCGTGAACGCGAATCCATGTTCTTCGATGCTCTGGACAAGTCACCGGAAGGGTTCTGTGTCTGCGTCTTTGACGGCACTGACCGTATGCAGCATATGTTCTGGCGATACCTCGATGAGCAGCATCCGGCGCGGCCTGACGTGATTCCCGAAGAACATCGAAACGCTATTGAAGACCTGTATCAGCGTATGGATGAGCTCGTCGGACGCACGATGGAGAAGTGTCAGGGTGACAAAACTCTTCTTATGGTTCTTTCAGACCATGGATTCAACACCTTTCGTCGCGGCGTCGACCTGAACTGCTGGCTGGAACAGAACGGTTACCTGGTCGTGGACGACAACCGTCGGAACGAAGACTATCTCAGCGGAATCGACTGGAGCCGAACCCGAGCATTTGCGATCGGGCTGACAGGTATCTTTCTGAATCTGAAGGATCGGTTTGCCGAAGGAATTGTCGATTCCGGAGCGGATGCACAGGCTCTGCGAACTGAAATCGCATCGAGGCTGGAGAAACTCACGGATCCGAAATCCGGACAACTCCCGATTCGAAAAGTCTATCAGGCACTGCAGACCTATCAGGGCCCGTATCGGGAACAGGCTCCGGATCTCATCATCGGTTACGATCGGGGTTACCGTGTATCATGGGAAGCAGCCAACGGCCGAACCACTCGGGAACTCTTCCACGACAACACCAAGGCGTGGAGCGGCGATCATTGTGTCGATCCATCGGTCGTTCCGGGGATTCTTTTCTGCAATCATCCGGTGACTTCGGATCATCCCAGACTTCTGGACATCGCACCGACGGTATTGAATCTCTTCGGACTATCGGTTCCCGGCTACATGGATGGTAAAGCCTTGAACATCGGCAGGGAACAGGTCCTCGTAAACGGTTGAGCCATGGCTGAACACAAAGGCAGAAAGCTTGGACGCAGGACACTGATCAAGGGTGCCACGGCAGCAACTCTTGCAGCGGCGAGTGTCTGCGCCGCGTCTTACTGGACCGGCGGCATCAGTCGCGTCTCACGGAGCATCGGAAAAAAAGTCATCGTAATTGGCGTCGACGGAATGGACCCTCGTCTGACGGAAACGATGATGAAGGAAGGACAGCTTCCGAACCTGGCCAGAATGAGTTCTCAGGGAGGTTTTCAGAGCCTCGGCACGAGCATTCCTCCTCAGAGCCCTGTGGCCTGGGCCAATTTCATCAACGGTGCCGGCCCGGGATCACACGGGATCTTCGATTTTATTCACCGTCATCCTCACGAGCAGTGCCGACCGTTTTACTCAGCAGCAGAAACTCTGCCGGGCAAAGGCGGGATTGAAATCGGCGATCATCAACTGCAGCTCGATTTCTGGCCGTTCGGTCATGAACCGCCGCAGACCGTTCTGCGTCGCCAGGGAACTCCGTTCTGGGATTATCTCGATGCGGCCGGGATCCCTTCGACGTTCTACGACGTGCCTGCCAACTATCCTCCCAGTCCTTCACAATACGGGAACCATCGCTGCATCTGCGGAATGGGAACGCCTGACATGCTGGGCACCTACGGGACATACCAGCATTTCAGTGAAGATGGTCCGGCTCGCCCGATTCAGGAAGGCGGGGGCCGAAAATCCCGTCTGATCTTCGTGACCGATACGGCCAAAGCTCGCCTGATCGGACCGGAAAACAGTCTGCTCAAAAAACCAGCGCCTCTTCAGATCGATCTGCTGATTCACCGTGACCGCAATGCGAATGCTGCTGTGATTGAATTTCAGGGGAAGAAGATCCTGCTGAAGGCAGGGCAGTGGAGCTCGTGGACGAAGCTGGATTTTGCACTCACCGGTCCGACGCTTGTTCCTGATACTCACGTGAGCGGCATCTGCCGCTTCTACCTTCAGGAAGTCTCCCCAAAGTTTCGCCTGTATGTGACTCCCATCAACACGGACCCGTCCGCACCGGCGGCTCAGCTGTCAGAACCCTCTGATTTTATTCAGGATGTTTCAGAGCAGCTCGGTCTCTTCTACACAACAGGATTTCAGGAGGACCACAAGGCGCGCTCGGAGGGAGTATTTCGTGACGATGAATTTCTTCAGCAGGCCGGCTTTGTGCTGGAAGAACGTCTGGCGCTGCTGGAGTACGCCATTCAGAACTACGACGACGGGCTCCTGTTCTTTTATTTTTCGAGCAGTGACCTGCAGTCGCATATGTTCTGGTGGACACCGGAGGATCCTCATCCGACTCGAACTCCGCCTGAAGCTGTGCGTTTCTTTCAGCACGTACAACAGCTCTATCGGAAGCTCGATCAGGTTATTGGTGATCTGAACGATCGTTACGGCAGTCGAGCCACAATCATGGTGATGAGCGACCACGGTTTTGCAAACTTTGGTCGACAGTTCAATCTCAACTCATGGCTGCGAGATTCAGGTTATCTCGGTCCGAAAGAATGCACTTCCATTATGGACGATGTCGACTGGGGGCAGACGCGAGCGTATGGCATGGGAATCAATGGACTGTATCTCAACCTGAAAGGACGTGAACGCGACGGAATCGTGGAGCCCGGTGAGGAACAGGAAAATCTCCTGCGGGAGCTGTCTGCACGACTGGAAGCGGTTCGAGATGTCAATGGACGTCAGGTGATCCGAAGCGTCTATCGGGCCGATCAGGTTTATTCCGGAGATGCGACCGAATTGTCTCCGGACCTGATCGTCGGTTACCGTCGGGGATACCGAGCTTCCTGGGCGACCTGTCTCGGCGGGCTGACCCCTCAGGTTCTGCTCGATAACGATTCCGCATGGAGCGCCGATCACTGTGCGGATGCACTGGAGGTTCCGGGACTTCTCTGCTGTAACCAGACGATTCGTCGCAATGACCCTTCACTTGTGGATCTGGCTCCGTCTATTCTGGATGACTTCGGTCTTCCCGTACCTTCGACAATGACTGGACGAAGTATCTTCCAGTCCTGACGCGGGGATAACGTTCACTTTCAACAAACGAGTTTGAGTTCCACGGACAGGTAGTGGCGTCGCCCCGCGAGCTATCTCAGCACAACGATATTCAGATCAGAAACATCAAACTATGGCGAAGATCAATCTGGACCAGGGACTTTACGATCGTGCGGCCAGAGCTGCGGAAGCTGCCGGATACAGCAGCGCTGAGGAATTTGTGGCTCACTGTGTGGAACAGGAGCTGAAGCGACAGAAGACCGAAGCGGCTGAGTCTCAGGTCGCTGATCAGCTGCGAGGTCTGGGATACCTGCAGTGAAGGATGTGGCTGCGATCGTCGTCGGTCTGCTCAACCAGCCTGCGAATTTCGCAGGCCGGTACCTGCTTGCGCCCATCGGCATGCTGCCGGAATTGTTCGGTGCCGTCTTCGTGGCGGTGGTTACTGGAGCGATCCTGCTGCTGATTTTTAAATACACTTCGAATCAGTCGGCCGTTCGTCGAGTGCGAAGTCGGATGCGAGCCGAATTTCTGGCGCTCTCCCTGTTTCGTGACAGTGTCGTCGTCTGCCTGGGATGTCAGTATCGAATCGTGCTCGGAGCTCTGCATCTGACGATGCTTGCTCTGGTTCCGATGGCAATCATGGCCATTCCGGTCACTCTGTTGCTGAGTCAGCTTGGTCTGTGGTGGCAGGCTCGCCCTGTGAAACCGGGGCAGGAAGTTGTCGTGACGGTCGCTTTCAGCGGAAATTCGCGTGACGCCATTCCGGGAGTGACGCTGGAATCCGACCCGAACGTGGAAGTGCCCCTCGGCCCGGTCGTCGTTCGAAGTCGAAGGTTCGTGAGCTGGAACATCCGTCCTCTTCAGCCCGGGATGCACGTTCTGCAGTTCGATGTGAACGGGAAAAAGCTTGAGAAGCAACTGGCGGTCGGAGATCATCTGATGCGCGTCAGTCAGATGCGTTCTGAAAAAGACTGGTACGCGCAGATGCTGCATCCGGCTGAGGGCGTCATCCAAAGCGATTCACTCGTGAAGACGATTGAAATTCAGTATCCCTCGTCAGATTCCTGGGTCACCGGAAAGGACTCTTGGGTCCTGTTCTGGTTCCTCACATCAACGGCAGCGGCACTCTGTCTTCGTCCGATCTTCAAAGTGAATCTCTGATCTGATGTGAACTGCCCACCAGGTGTGGATTCCGGCTCTGAACAAGCCCAATCAACTCCGAATGACTTCTGTAACGAAAGCAGAAAAGACTTGTGATATCGGATCAGGAAATCATAGTTGTTTCAGGTCTTCCTCGATCCGGCACGTCGCTGATGATGCAGATGCTCCACCGTGGCGGGATTCCCGTGATGACTGATGAGCGAAGAACTGCGGACATCGACAACCCGGCCGGCTATTTCGAATTTGAGGCCGTCAAGAAACTCCGCGAGGACAGCAGCTGGATTCCATCCGCACGCGGTAAAGCGGTCAAAATGATCTCGATGCTGCTTTACGATCTGCCGGTCGGCGAACACTATCGAATTCTGTTCATGGAACGGAATCCGGAGGAAGTGATCCAGTCGCAGGAAAAAATGCTCCGCCGACTCAATCAGCCGGTGTCTTCTCGGGAGGATATGCTGGAGTCATTTCGGCTGCATCTCGGCAGACTTGCCGGGGTTCTTGCGGCGAGAAATGACGTCACTGTGCTGCGAGTTCCCTACCGAAAACTTGTGGAATCACCGCAGGATGGTGTGGAACGGATCAGTTCGTTCCTCGGGGGTGTGCCGGACATCACGGCGATGGTGGAAGCCGTCAATCCGGAGCTCTACCGGAACCGATCGGAGCCCGCGAAGTAAGAGGCCTGAACAAAACCGGGACTGGCACTCTTCAAGTTGCAGAATCTGCGAAAAAAATAGTGTTCGCCGGGAGCCAGTCCCGGATTTTGAATCCACCTGTAAGGTTCACGGTGGTTGAGAAAATATCGTTCCGAGAACAAGCTTCTTGCCGCCGCGCGGACTTGTCCCGGGCAATGAGTCCGGATCGAAGTTAAGCGGGGTATGTTGATACCCTGATCTTCTTCTGATAACTGACGACTCGCGGTACTGACGTACTCCGCTCGCCGAAGAAGTTGCCCCGTTCGAGGCGATTGTTATCGAAGAGCAGCCGCTATTTTCGCGACAGGTAAAGCCGCTGAATGTCTTCGAGCGTGACCTGGATTGTTCGCACGAATCCAGTGTGTGACCGCTCGTAGGTGACATTGCTGGCAAGTGCGGGATTCTCGTGGATCGCGAGTGCAACCCACTTTCTGTCTTCCGCCGACAGCTCGCCGACAGAAGCATCCCATACCGTGCGGGTCTCCATTACCAGCTGATCGACACGAGGATCAAATTTGTCGAGCGCCATAGAACCACCCTGCCCAATCGCGAAACCTCAATCCCTGCCAGCCAGACTGACCATTTTTCGAGCTCGTTCGAGGCTACGTGCAGCAGAAGCCTGCTCTTCCGGAGTCCTCGCCTTGACTTCCTTTGCGGCAGCCAGTTTTGCATCGGCATCGCGTCGGCTGATGTCCCTCGTTGCGATCGAAGAGTTTGTCAGCACCGAGACCAGCGATCCCTTGACCTGAACGAAGCCACCGTCAATGAAATATGATTCAGAAGTCCCACCCGCATCGGTCAGCCGAAGCTCACCGATTCCAAGCCGTCCCACGAGCGGGGCACGGCCGGGATAAAATCCTGCAGCCCCATCGAACAATGGAACACGAATCGATGCGACTTCGCGATCGAACAGTGTCTTTTCAGGTGTTACAAGAATCAGTCGCAATTCAGCCACGACAATTTTCCCATCCGCTGTCACACAGCAAAATGACTAACCTTCTGCCTGCATTCTCTTGTACTGCTCTTCAGCTTCTTCAATCGCACCGACATACATGAAGGCTGATTCAGGCAGATGGTCCCACTTGCCGTCGCAGATTTCTTCGAAGCTGCGAATCGTATCGGCCAGCGGAGTAATCTTACCCTGCTTGCCTGTGAACACTTCCGCCACAAGGAACGGCTGAGACAGGAAGCGTTCGATACGTCGAGCACGATGTACGACCATCTTGTCTTCTTCGCTCAGTTCGTCGACACCCAGAATCGCGATGATGTCCTGCAGTTCACGGTATCGCTGCAGAGTTCGCTGAACTCGGCGAGCAACGTCGTAATGACGCTGGCCAACATACTGCGGGTCCAGAATTCGGCTGGAAGATGCCAGCGGGTCGATCGCCGGATAGATCCCCTTTTCAGAGATTTTTCGTTCCAGATAAATGAACGCGTCAAGGTGAGCAAACGCCGTCGCAGGAGCAGGGTCCGTCGGGTCGTCCGCAGGAACGTAAACCGCCTGAACCGAGGTAATCGCCCCGTTCTTCGTGGAAGTAATTCGCTCCTGAAGCTGACCGAGTTCGGTGCTCAGAGTTGGCTGGTAACCTACCGCTGATGGCATACGTCCGAGAAGAGCCGACACTTCAGAACCAGCCTGAGAGAATCGGAAAATGTTATCAACGAACAACAGCGTGTCAGATCCCGTCGCATCACGGAACCATTCGGCCATTGTCAGAGCGGACAAAGCAACTCGCAGACGTGCTCCCGGTGGTTCGTTCATCTGACCGAACACCATACAGGTCTGCTCAATGACGTGACGACCGGTCTTGCCGATTTCTGTTTCCTGCATTTCCAGCCACAGGTCGTTTCCTTCGCGAGTTCGCTCGCCCACACCTGCGAACACGGAGTAACCACCGTGAGCTGAGGCGATACGAGCAATCATCTCGGTCAAAATCACGGTCTTGCCCAGTCCGGCCCCTCCAAAGAGCCCCGCCTTACCACCGCGAACGAACGGAGTCAGCAGGTCAACCACCTTGATCCCGGTTTCGAAGATTTCAGTCTTCGCCGAGAGGCTATCCAGAGCTGGTGGCTCACGGTGAATCGGCCAGCGTTCTTCGTAAGTAACTTCACCACGGCCGTCAATCGCTTCACCCAGCACGTTGAAGACTCGTCCGAGAGTTCCCTTGCCGACAGGGACTGAAAGCGGTTTGCCCGTATCAACAACGTCCATGCCGCGACGCATCCCGTCGGTGCTTCCGAGAGCAACGCAACGCACGCGACCGCCGCCGAGATGCTGCTGAACTTCACCGGTCACTTTGACGGGATTTCCCTTGATCACTTCTTCGATCTGGAGGGCATTATAAATCGCAGGCAGATGCCCTTCAGGAAACTCGGCGTCAAACGTCGAGCCGATGACCTGAGACACCTTACCGTTTACTGCAGTCACACTCATGGGTCATTCGCCCCGTGATCAAATTAGACTAGACTTGAATCTGAACTTCATGCAGAGACAGATCTCTGCATGACATTGATCCTCCGAACCTACGATGAAATTCGATTCGGTGGACAAGACCGGGGAACAGGGCCCCGCGGTTGACATGTACTATTCCAACGCGGCCGCACCACCGATGATTTCCGCCAGTTCTGACGTAATACCCGCCTGGCGTGCTCGGTTGTACTGCTGCTTAAGGCTTCCAGCCATCTCGTCTGCGTTCTCCGTCGCCCCTTTCATGGCGACCATACGAGCAATTTGCTCGCTGACCGCGGCGTCCAGAAAACACTTGAACAACTTGGCTCGAAACGCTGCCGGAACGATCTCCGACAAAATTTCCTGAGCCGATGGAAGAAACTCGTAATCTACTGCTGACTCTGCTTTATCGCTCGCACCACCCAAACTTGAGATGGGTAGAATCGACTCGACAACAGCAAACTGCTTTGAACTGCTCACGAACTGAGTGTAGGCCACATCGAGTCGATCGATTCGACCAGCGATGTAATCATCCACGTATCGCGACGCCAGTTCCTCAACCTCAGAGAACTTCGGCTGATCTTCAAAGTGCGTGTAGGACCGAGCGACAGCGACCTTCTGGAAATTCAGGAATTTGATGCCTCGCTTGCCGGAGACCTCCAGCGAGCACTCAACACCCTTTTCCTTCAGTCCACGCAAGTGTGCAATCGTCTGACGCAGCACACTCGCGTTGTAACCGCCGCAAAGACCTCGGTTCGACGTCAGCACGAGCAGGACACTCTTCTTTTCTTCCGATCGCTTTTCCAGCAATGGATGAGAGAACTTCAGGTTGGCTCGACCAAGATCCCCGACGATCTCAGAAATTTTGCGAGTGTACTCAGCCGCTTCTGCAGCGCGATCCATTGCCTTCTTGAAACGACTGGTCGCAATCAGCTCCATCGTGCGCGTAATCTTGCGGATGTTGCGCACCGCTTTGAGCCGTTTGACAAGTAAGCGTCTGTTTGCCATGAATCAACCACATCCCAACAAGGCGAGCGGCAGGGCGTCAGCCCTCCGAGAAACTCTTCTTCAGATGTCCTGCATTCAACTCTTCGAAGCCAGGCGAGCGACAAATGCTTCCAGTGCCTTCTTCAGCTTGCCTTCGATTTCGTCGGTCAAAGCCGCTTCGGCAACCAGCTTGTCACGCATATCTGCGTGTTCCGTGCGGATGAACTCATGGAGCAGAGCTTCTGTCTCTGCAACCTTCGCAACTGGCACTTTGTCGAAATAGCCCTTTGTACCTGCGTAAATCGCAACTACCTGGTCGGCCACATGCAAAGGAGCGAACTGACGCTGCTTCAGGAGTTCAACCATGCGGTAACCGCGGTCGAGTTGAGCCTGAGTGTCTTTGTCCAGTTCAGTACCCAGCTGAGCGAACGCTTCGAGTTCGCGGAAGGCTGCAAGGTCGAGACGCAAGCTGCCTGCGATCTTCTTCATCGCTTTCGTCTGAGCGTTACCACCCACGCGGCTGACAGACACTCCCACGTTAATCGCAGGACGAATGCCCTTCCAGAACAAGTCTGGTTCCAGGTAGATCTGGCCGTCGGTGATCGAGATCACGTTCGTTGGAATGTACGCAGAAACTTCACCTTCAAGCGTCTCAATGATCGGCAGAGCGGTCATTGACCCACCGCCAAGTTCTTTGTTGAGCTTCACTGCTCGTTCAAGCAGACGGCTATGGCAATAGAACACGTCGCCAGGAAACGCTTCACGACCAGGAGGACGACGCATCAACAGCGACAACTGACGATAAGCAACTGCCTGCTTTGACAGGTCGTCATAGACGATCAGAGTATGCTTACCCTGATACATGAAATACTCAGCCATGGCCGCACCAGCGTACGGAGCAACGTACTGCAATGAAGCAGGGTCTGAACTGGTCGCAGCAACGACGATTGTGTAATCCAGAGCGCCGTTGGCACGCAGAACTTCGACCACACCGGCGATCGATGACGCTCGCTGACCGCAAGCAACATAAACACAGATAACGCCCGTGTCTTTTTGGTTCAGAATGGTGTCGACAGCAATTGAGGTCTTGCCAGTCTTGCGGTCACCAATGATCAGTTCTCGCTGACCACGACCGACTGGTGTCATCGCGTCGATGGCCTTGATACCCGTCTGGAGCGGCTCTTTCACCGGCTGACGCTCTGCGACGCCAGCGGCCAGCCATTCAACCGGACGAGACTCACTGGTCATCACGGGACCTTTGCCGTCGAGCGGATTGCCCAGCGGGTCAACCATTCGCCCCAGCAGCGCTTCCCCAACAGGTACGGACAGCAGCTTTCCTGTGGCGCGAACTTCGTCACCTTCAGCGATCTTCAGGTAGTCCCCGAGAATCACCACGCCGACGCTGTTCTCTTCCAGGTTAAACGCAAAGCCGCGCGTGCCGCTTGGAAACTCCAGCATTTCGCCGGACATTACATTCGACAAGCCGGTACAACGGGCAATCCCGTCACCAACTTCAATCACGCGACCAACCTCTGCGGTCTGAATCTGACCGCGGAAGTCTTCAATCTCTTTCTGGATGACTGAAGCGATCTCGTCCGCTTTGAATTTCATTGAGAGCTTTCTCCACCAAACGACCACTCAGCGTTTTCAGCCGGGATCGCAGCGATGAATCATAAACTGAATCACCAACCTGAATGATCAGGCCGCCGATCAGAGATTCGTCCACCGACTCCTGCAGAATCGGCTCGAACCCCAACTTGTTTTTCAACTGTTCCGTCAACAACCTGCGAGATTCTTCAGACAAGCTGCGTGCAGAGCGAATACGAACGCGCTTCTGCCCGGAAGCCTCTTCCTGTGCCCGCACCATGACATTTCGAATTGCGGACACCAGTTCGATCCGACCATGCCGAATCAGAACACGGATGAAATTCGTGAAGAACTCCGAAAACTGAGGTGCTACTACTCGGTCGACCATGGCCATCTTGTCAGCACGACTGATGAACGATGAATCAATTATCTCCGCGAACTGAACATGTCGCCCAAGCACTTCGTCAACGAACGCATTCATCTCATCCTGCGGCCGCGCGATCCCCGCACTCTGAGCAGCGCTCAGATAAGATCTCGCATACAACCCGGCCACAGCCAGCGCACCCGGGTCTTCGAGTACACTGTCAGGTCGAGTTTTGAGACGCATATCAGTCATGACAACCTCAGATGCACAACACCGGATTCGACTTCAGCAAACACCTCGGAACAACACTGCCGAGTTTCATGTAATGACACCCGGAAAGCCAGATGGCTTATCTTCACTTCAACCAGAACTTCACGCCGAGTTCCTGCATTCAGCAGAAGCACTCATGAACACTCGCTGATGACCTCAGGGACATCTCAGGAAGAACCGCAGAGAATCAGCTTCCCCGGAATCCACCCTGCAAGCCCCGTGGTGCATTCCAGCTGCGTTAACGCGAAATCCCTGAAAGTGCCTCCTGAACGAATCGGTCCTGATCAGACGAACTTAACGCACGCCCAAGAACCTGCTCTGTTGCAGAAATCACCTGACGATTCACAGAGGCGAAGACCTCAGAAAGTGCAGCATCCTTCGCCTGCTGGATATCATCCCGAGCACGGTTTCGAATTGCCGTCACTTCCTTCTGTGCTGTGGCGACAAGATCCTGCCCTGTCCGCTCAGCATCGCGTTTTGCTTCCGCAACCATCTCCTGAACCGTCTGTTCAGCCGCCTTCAGTTTCTGCTGGTATTCAGCCAGCAAAGCCTGAGATTTTCTCTGATTCTCTTCAGCATCGGAAATGGCCTTCCTGATACCGGCTTCACGCTTGTCGAGCCCCTGGATCAACGGAGTCCAGGCGGCCTTGCGAAGCACGAGCAGGAACAGAACAAAGACCACCAGCGACCAGAGCGCCAGGTCCGCCTTGAATCCCGGCACACCCGTCTCGTGTCCGCCGCCATGGCTGTCTGCAGAATGGTCTCCCCCCTCATGTGCCTGAGCAGCATGAGGCTCCGCAGCGTGCGAATCTGCACCTTCCGCAGCTACATGAGTGTCCGAGGCTGAAGTTTCAGCTGCTGCCTTCTCATCTGCACTTGCCACCGATGCAGCTGCTGCAAACGAGAGAACGAGACAGAAAGCTGACAACAGTTTTCGTGAGGTGAGATTCATAACCAGCACAAACCATTGCGAAAGACATGGATGAGAACCACCAGAACCGACGGAAAGCACCTGAGGCACTTTCCGCAGCACAAACTTCACGCTCGCCGAAATTCGGCTGGTGCGATCAGTTTGTAAAGCAAACGATCAGAGCGAAGAAGGTCGCACCTTCGATCAGAGCTGCGGCAACAATCATCGCACCACGAATGTCACCCGCAACTTCCGGCTGGCGAGCCATGTTTTCAACAGCAGCTGCACCAATCTTTCCAATTCCCAGTCCGGCACCAATCAGAATCAACCCCGCACCAAAGTACTTGGTGAAGTTGATCGCTGATCCTGCAGCTGTCGCATCCTGAGCCATTGCTGGAACAGACATCACTGCAAATGCCGCTACGACCATCAGGCAAAGCTTCAGAAACCGAGCCACAAGCCACTCCTCTATAAACAAAAGTTAACCCGAAATAGTTTTATGCATGAAATCAACATTTGGACTTCACACACACAATTCAGCTACTCAGAACTTACGAACCCGGCACGGCAGAAGCTGCCAGACCGTCTCTCAGTGCTTATGAATTGCACCAGCGATAAAAATTGTCGCCAGAAAGCAAAAAACGTAAGCCTGCAGAAATGCGACAAACAGCTCAAGACACCCGATGAATAACTGTAATCCGATACTACCGAGAGTTATCGGATACCAGAGAAATCCACTCGAAGCTGCGGAAGCAATGAATCCGAGGATCACACCCAGAACAGTGTGACCGCCCATAATATTGGCAAACAAACGCACAGCGAGCACGCCATGCTTGATGAAAAAGCCAAAAATCTCGATTGCGAAAATGCCCAGCGATAAAACGCTGCCGAAAGCGCCGCCCAATCCGGTGTCAGGCATCATGTTTCCGAAGAAACCGACAGGCCCCATGGCCTTGAAGCCAAACACTGCTGTCGCAATGAACGCACAGAGCGCGAGAGCAGCCGTGACACTGATACTTCCGGTGGCAGAACCAAGAAACGGGACTGCCCCGAGAAGATTACAGATCAGAATATAGAAGAAACAGCTCCACAGAAACGGCAGGTACTGATCCGCCGGATGAGCGTAAGCATGCACTGCGGCGGCGTGACCATGAGCAACAGCATGCCCATGTCCCGAA
The DNA here is from genome assembly GCA_046345315.1 of Planctomyces sp. Taxonomy (GTDB): domain Bacteria; phylum Planctomycetota; class Planctomycetia; order Planctomycetales; family Planctomycetaceae; genus F1-80-MAGs062. The sequence goes on along the minus strand of JBKDKA010000011.1, from coordinate 7,824 downwards.
TGATGATCAGCACCGTGCCCACCGTGACCAGCTGAATCGTGAGAGTCATGGTGATCATGACTGTGGTCGCCAATCGTCGGGCGAACGATTTCGTCACGAACAAACAACGCGATCGCTTCCCAGAAGTTCCAGAACCGGCCTTTTGCCGGCACGCCCGCAGAGATCCTCTTCGCGAGCCCGCGAAAAATCAGGAGCACAAGACCCGCAGCGACGACCTGAAGAAACATGAACTTAGTGATCTGAAATTCGCCGCCGAGAAACTCCGGCAGCGGAATCTTCGGAAGGCTCAGATGCTTTCCGAATGGCAGCTCGAAAAATCCAGCATCGCGAACGTGATGAAACGAGTCACCGCTCATATCTGCAACGCGCTTCCAGTTCTGAAAAACAAAACGGCAGCCAACATCAGCACTGCCCGGAATTTATAAATGATCAGTACGATCGTCTGAATCAGCAGAAACGCCGGAAGTCTTCTTCCCAAAGATCACATCCGGTTGCAGGAGGCGAACCTCCAGAAGCAACGTGAGCAGATAAAAGACGATCAGCCAACCGAAAAAATCAATCACACCCAGCTGGGGCCAGCGATTCTTTACAACCAGAGCCACACCAGCCAACGAACCGAACCGAACCATCATCTGCAGCAACATTACTACCAAGCTATCGCGTGACGGCACAAGCACTGAAATCAGAATCACAAAAATTCCGCACGCGAGACAACTGCCGGCTGCAACCGACATCCAGAACACACCAGCCTCCGGCCTGAGAAGCCGAGCCGGCCAGAAACACACTGCCCAGCCCAAAAGCACTGAGATGAGCAGATAAACAAACGACCGCAACCCCTGTAACGCAGTTGAGCCGCTCACCTCGATTCAACCTCGCTTCCAGCACCCCGCTCGGATTCCCCGACACCCGGAACGCAAGCTCGCCGCCGACGAGCCTCACCGTCCAGCCGACGAAGCAGATTGCGAAGACTGAATCCCGCTGAAACAAAACCAAAAACCGCACCAACAATCGTCAGAACCGGAGACCAGCCGAATCGCGAATCGAGGTAGTAACCACCCCCTGCGAATAACGCAATCCCCAGTGCAGATGAGACAACATCATTGGCCGTTCGATGAGCTTCTGCGATCTCAGAAATTCTTCGACGCCCCTGCGACATTGAGAGCTCACCCCGTCCGCCAGACCGACAACTTAACACCCGGATCAACCTGAGAGTCACGCCGTCGATCGTCGAGGAAAAGCGGAGTCTAGACGTGAGCGAAAAGCCAGTCAAAGTAGCACACAATCTCAGGAACCATTTCCCGGAAACGAGACTGTTATTTACGTAAAATCCGTTTCTTTCAGGATTTCGTATGTGGACGAGAGTTCTGAAACAATTCGAGCAGCCAGTGTTCCAGCGATTGCCTTGTCGTTCGTCAGGGAAGACTTTCCTGATGACAACGAAATTCTGTCTCCCAACCCAGCCCCGGGACTCTCGCTCGGCATAACTGGCCATGTGTAAGTTTCCACTTCGAGATGCGGCGAATACGTCAGCGTTCTGACCCGCCTGAGCGCAGCGCAGAGGTCAGGTCGAGTCGTTTTCAGCGGGCCGAGTGTTTCCTGATTCACCGGCACATGAAAATGGACTCTCCAGGATTCCGCCGACTGAAACGGTTCACTGCGAGTTTCTGCCAGCTGGTCTGCAGTCAGATCTACCCGATGCTCAATCCGCCCGTCGCGAAATCGAGCATAAACCTGATGCAGATATCGAGGTTCGACATACTTCCTCAACTCCCGAAGCCCTTCAGGATTCTTCGACGGATTGAGCAGCTCCACGGCGTTGGTGATATGCACCTTGTTGATACGAATTCCCGAATCTTCAATCTGATCAATTGACCGACAGACGTTCTCGAACACAACAGCCTGATGACAGACGTCGAAGCACAGCCCGATGTATTCCCGAACCTGTGCTTCGCAGTTGCGAGCCTCCGCCATCTCAAACAGACGTTCAAAGATCGGAACGGTCGTTTCCTCTGTGCGATCCAGTTCGCACCACGGTTCAGGTTCAATTGCCAGCCGGATTCGGCGTCCCGTGGTTTCGTAAATCTGTTTCAGGACTTCAGCAAAACGTATCAGCTGAGCAAAGCAGACGGCGTGAAATGTCTGCGAGCTGCTGCCGGGATTCATGCGACCCCCGAGGGGCACGGTCGAAATACTACCCTCCGCGTTTTCGGGGAGAAGCTTCGCCAGCAACTGCGCACAGTGCTCCGTGTAGCGAAATCTCTCCGTTGAAGTCCAGTCGGGCAGATACACCTGCTCCTTGACTCGTTCACTGTGAAAATCGCCGTACGGAAACGCGTTCAGCGTGTAACACGCCAGATCGGATTCCCAGAGCACCTGTGCCAGAAGCTCCAGTGACTCGGACTGCTCCATCAGCTCTTCCGCAACGCTCGCCGGGAACCAGAGCCCGGCCGCCATCGGAAGTTCCAGCATCTGACGTGCGGTTCCGGAATGCTCCTGAACGCCGGAAATCAGTTCCTGAACGGTTCGCGCCGGATGCACGTTCGTGCAATAACTCAGCGGAAGTGATGAAATCGTCATGAAATCTTACCTGATTTATACCTACTCTGAAGTTTGCTCATCAGACCGAGCTGCTGGAACTGACTCCGAACTGCTGTTCAATCCTCGTGCGAATCTCATCGCGAACTCGACGGAATTCAGCCTGTTTTTGTTCTTCGGTGCCCTGAGCGTGAAACGGATCGTCAAACGGCCAGTGCCAGCGTTCCACAGCGGCTGGAAAAACAGGGCAGTTTTCGTCGGCAGTCGAACAGACGCCGATGATGACGTCGGGCAGTTCTTCGAGGGGAGGGAGAAAATTCCGAATGTGTTTGCTGGTCTGGCCTGAAATATCGATTCCCAGTTCTGCCATGGCCTGAATCGCTTTCTCGTGAACGTAACCCGCAGGTTTCGCGCCCGCCGAAAGCGCTTCGAAACGATCGCCAAAGAGTGCCCTCAGGAATCCTTCTGCCATCTGACTCCGGCAGGAATTACCAGTGCAAAGAAAGAGAATCCGCTTTCGCTTCATGATTTGTTTTCCTCAAATTCTGTTGAGCCTGTTTCTGTCGCGACAGCTTCCCTTTGGGCGATCCCCGCTGAACGAGAATCTAGGGAATCCGAGTCGCTCCTCATACTCTGAGCAGGTGAACATTCCGTGAATTTACAGCGGCAGGAAGTGCCGACGGTTTTGGGGGTGTGAGCTTCCAGTTGTGAGTTCTGAAACAGATAAAGCGAACGTCAGACAGCTCGATGGGCCGCAAATTCGCGGGAAGATGCGTCGGCTCCAGTCCATGTGTCAGAACGTCGATCGCTTGTAGGGTGGACCGGTTCAATGCTGAATGCCGTGTCCGCCTTGGGAGGGCGAAGCTCCTGCTGAGCTGGAAAGCAGGGGCCGGTCGCTGGTAGTGGCGGCTCGGCAGGAGCCTCGCCCTCCCGGGAATTGGTGTAGAGGCGGCTCGGCAGGAGCCTCGCCCTCCCGGGGCGATTGATTTCAACAACAGCGGGAATGGATTCCGATGCAAAAGCTTATCTTTCTCGTGGCCATTTTTGTCGTACTGATCCCCTGCGGATGCCATTGCTGCGGCGTTACGGAACGCTACGCGGATCACATCGACGACTGTTCGGATCGCGATGTCACTCTGGACCGCTTCTACTGCGAACGACTCGACGCCACTCGCTGGTGCATGAACGGTCGGTGCAGGAATTGTCGCTGAATCGACTCAGGCAACCGTACCCGAAATTCCGAATATAACGGTCAGGGGGATTTGCGCTGGCTGTGTCAGTGAGTCCGGGGGGGCTCACAGAGGATCACATCGTCACAGTTCAGCCATGCTGGTCGCTTTTCCGACGTGTCATCGCCCAGCGCGAGACATGTTCGGAAAGCGACCGACTGAGGCGCACGTGACTGTGTCCGGGGGCGGTGGCATGATGACATCCAGAACGGGAACTGACGACGTCCTTACCCGGGGACGCAGAGCGCTTCTTGTTGCTCTCTGTTTGTCTTCATTCCGTGTTCAACCCGCATCAGCGGGTTCGCAACTGGAAGAACTTGCCATTCAGGCCGGATATCGCATCCTGTCACCCGGCGACTCGTCAGCAGTGGCTCAGAGGCGTGCCACCGACAGCCTGCCGCTCAATCGCATGATCGGCCCGAATCGAAATCGTGCGATGAGTTACCTTCGGCAGTGCAATCAGTTCCGTCATCTTCCCGATCTCCAGTACTCTGCAGATCCGTCCATTTATCGATACCTGATTCAGCATCCGGACGTGGCTGTCAGTACCTGGCGAGTCATGGGGATTTCCAAGTTCGAGATGTGGCAGACCGGTCCTGAAAAGTACGAAGCCAGGGCGGTTGACGGTTCCGAAGGCATCATGGATGTACTCTACCGTGACCAGCAGCAGTGCATCTTCGTCTGTCAGGGAAGTTACCACAATCCGCTGCTTCCCAAGTCACTCGACGCAGGTGCTCTTGTCTGGATTCGCTGGAAGTTTTTGCCGATGTCAGACGGAACATTTCATGTGACGCAGAAGGCCGATGCGTTCATCGTATTCGAATCGCAGGGACTCTCGACATTCGCCAAAGTTCTGACGCCCATCACCAACTCACTGATGGATCGCAACCTGTTCGAGGTGTCCCTTTATGTCGGGATGATGTCACGTGCTGTTCGCGAAGAGCCGGAATGGGTGATTGACGTGGCACGTCAGATGGATGGCGTGATGCCTCAACGGTCAAACGAACTGATCGCGATTGCTCGACAGAATCGACCGACTTCCCGAGCTGAAGCGCTTCGAGGTCGGGGCGCATCCCGGAATGCAATTCTGAACTCCGGAATCTCCATCTTCGAACCGCCCTCGCCGGAATCGCTCACCACGCCACAGTCAACGACATTAACCGAAGGACTGGCTGCCGCCCCGGGGAAAACCGCACCCCCGGTCCCGCCGGTGCCGCGTACTGCAGGAACCGTTCCGGCAGCCAGCTCCTCGGTCGTTCCGACACGAACAGTCTCTGCGAGCTCTGAAGCTGTTCCAGTGCCGATCTCTGCTGAGAAAGATGTCACTGAGAGTCCGGCTGCAGAATCGAGTGGCGATGTGACAGACGCCAGCAGCGATGAGCTAAACGATGACGCAAAAGATGATGCCGATGATTCGTCTGAGTTCGTGCTGCAACCGGATGTCGTCCCTCCCATGTAGAGGGAGTTTCAGAACTGTGACTGGCACCCTTCGAACAGGAGTCTTCCCGCAGATTCTGAAGTTGGAAGAGTGCTGTCCTGGTTCTTAAATGCGGTTTTCATTCAGTGTTGAAACGGTCAGGTACGTCGGCTATGGAAAAGTACCGACGGAAGGCAGGCGAGCATTGTGACAGAGCCGACTCTTTCTCGTGAAACATCGACCGCGGCTCCCGTTGATGAGATTCGAGTGGCTTTCTGGAACCTCCAGAATCTCTTTGATGTGGATGTCTCGCCAATCGCAACAGAACTCGGTTTTACTCCGGTCTGCGGCTGGGATAGACACTCACTCGAAATCCGAATTCGCCTTCTTGCGGAAACAATCCGCGGAATGTTTGACGGGGCAGGTCCCGACCTTCTCGGCCTCTGTGAAATCGAGAACCATCGTCTGGCTCAGCTGCTGGTTCGGGAAATCGGCCGTTCCGATTATCAGGTCATTCAGACACAGCACCCGGAGATCTCCGGGCTCGACACGGCACTCATTTACTCTGACCGAATTTTCGATCCGCCGGCGAATCCTCAGGGACGATCGCATCGATTCAATCACCGCTTTCCGACGCGAGATGTTCTCGAAACGCGCCTTAAACTTCGTTCGAATGATGCCGAACTGATAGTGATGGTCAATCATTGGCCGTCACGCAGACCGACACCACAGTCAACGGAACCATTCCGAATCGCGGCTGCCGCCTATTGTGCTCGGCTGATCGAACAGTGCGTCAAAGTTTCTCGCCGGGAATACGTGGAACTTCGTGACAACGAGGTGTCACTCTTTCGACTGAATCAGGCGTGGGATTCGAACGTGCTGGTGATGGGAGATTTCAACGACAATCCCTGGGATGCCAGCATTCTGAACGGACTTCGAGCCGGCTACGGCATCGAGCATCTGGAAGAATCCATCCGCTTTGTTCGCGGAACGCTTCCCTCGTGGAAATCATACTCCGAAAGGCCAGTCTGGCTGTTCAATCCCATGTGGTCCCTGCTGGCGTCGCCGGATCAGGGAACCACTTATGTTCCCGATGCCACGCACACGATGTCGCTTCCCGACCAGTTTCTCATCAGCCGAGGCCTTTACTTCGGGCATCAGGGTCTGAAGCTGAAACAGCGCGACGGCGGGCGCCCGGATGTGCGCATCCATCGCCCGGAAATGATCTCATCCGGCCGCGGCAGCCCACGCGAATACCGGCTCGATACCCGAAGTGGTTACAGCGACCATTTTCCGATTCTCTCCACGCTGAACGTCCTGCCGCGAGAAGGATAACCGCCGGGATTGCTTACAGGTGGTTGCAAAACCGGGACTGGCTCCCGATGGATAGGGTATTTTCCGTAAAAATCTGCAATTCTCAGGGTGCCTGTCCCGGTTTTGAAACCTGCTCCGGAGCAGACGCCGGCTGAGTTCGCCGCCGCAAAACGCTCAGAGACTACCGGCTGCGACCTTCGGGACAGATCTGTCACTGGTAGACTTGCCCTGAATCAGAGAAACCTGCGTCAGGCGGCAGAGGTCCAGCAGTTCATTCGCGAACTGCATGACTTCGATCAGATCGCTGTCGTCGCCGATCGCCTGTTTCAACTGACGTGCCACTTCGGCCATATGATGAATGCCGGATCGTTCTGCAGACGTCTGTAGTTTGGTGGTCAGTTCTCTGAGATCTTCCAGGTTCTGATCATCCAGCGCTGCAACGAGCTGCTCAATCTGCAGACCGATGTCGAGAGCTGCATCCATAGACACCTCGGGCATCTCGGCTTCCTGCTCGTGGTGCATCATGATCGAGGAAATGAACCGGGTCACGAGTTCAGGGTCAAACTGAGTGCCTGCACATCGGCGAAGCTCCTGGAAGGCTTCTGTGGATGTTCGGCGACGTCGGTAAACCGCATCGGATGTCATGGAATCGTACGCATCCGCAATGGCCAGAATGCGACTGCTGACGCTCGGGCGATTCACAACACCCGCAGTTCGAGGTGCATTACTGCCGTCAAACCAGATGGGCTGCTGAGCAATGATGTCGGTCAGAATTTCAGACCCGAAGGATGCCTTGACCAGTTCCACGCCCACTTTGCTGTGACGTCTCATGACGTCCCATTCAGCGTCGGTCAGCTTCTCTGACTTGTGAAGGATGTTATCGGGAATCCCGATCTTGCCGATATCGTGCAGAAGAGCCGCGATTTCGAGCGTGTAACATTCCCGCATCGACAGAAGTCCCTCTGCGGTCATCACGCAGAAGTCCGCAACTCGCCGGGAATGCGCCGCCGTTCGATGATCTCGATAGGACATCGCGGTGACCAGTGCGGCCACAGCCTGGTAGGGGATGTGGACGCTGGACGTGCGACGTGGCGTTGCCTGTCGGCCGGGAGCCTGTGTCTCCGAAAGCTTCTCGATCTGATCCCGCGCACGGTCGAATCGTACGACCTGATTTCGCCCGTTCCGTTTCGCGACGTAAAGACATTTGTCGGCCTGATCGAGCAGATCCTGCGGTGAATCGGCCTTCTCCGTGACTGAAGAAACTCCGAGACTGGCCGTGACGCGCAGTTCACCGAGTCGGAGTCCCATGATGGCCAGTCGAATTCTCTC
>JBKDKA010000010.1:0-5221 GCA_046345315.1 Planctomyces sp. | reverse complement strand
TGCCGGAGGTGTCACTCCCGAAGTCAGGATAGTCGCGGAATGAACGATATTGCCGGTCAATACCGAAGTCACTTCAACGAAGTAGCTCTTCGTTCCGGCGACGGCAGTCCATGTGATCTGAGGCCGCAGCGTTCCGACGTCCGTTGCAGGTGCTGTCACCGCAATCGGAACGACTCGGAACGAATACGTTGCGACCGGTGCCGCGACGTTACCTCGATTCAGTGCGGTCAGTCGGACGGTGTAGACACCGGCGACCAGGTTGCGATCAACCAGCACCGATGTCGTCGTCAAACCTGTTCTCGAGAAGACACTGACGTTTGCTGAGTTTCGGACATCAACATTGTAGAAGAAGTTCGCGTTGCTCTGAGTCCACTCGATCAGTGGACTCAGGTCGCTGGTTTCCGGAATCAATCCATCGTTCGGGAGCGAGTCGATTGGGAGTGTGATGCCCGGAGTCACTGGCACCTGAAGTGCCTGAATGGAAACTCGATAATCCTCCACTTCCCCGTCAGCTGCTCGACCAGTTGGCGCCAGGCCGCCTGTGGAGCTCAGTCGGAACCGCATCATTCTGGAACCGACCGTGGTTCCCCTCGGCACAATAAATGACAGCCGATTAGCTCCACCGACCACAGAATAACTGAGCCCGTCATTCAGGTGTTCACCGGCTTCAAAGACACCGTTGTTGTTGAAATCAAGCCAGGCGTCGAGTTTTCCGGCAGCCGATGAGACCACTGTCATCAGTGACGGCAGATCCAGGGTTGGAGAAGCCTCAATAGTCGATGTGAGAGTCACGCCGTCCTCATCAGCACCATCGCCGGTGGCTGTTGTGGATGGCTGGCCGTTCGCTTCTTTGTCAATACTGCTGCCAAGAAACAGAACGCCGTTGATCGTGTGAGCAGCTCCATTGTTGGCTTTCAGCGTTCCATACGTGTTCGGTGCGTCGCCGTAGTCCACGATCAGGGTCGACAACTGCACCAGTACGGTGCTGCTGGCATTCGACGCGTCCGTCACACGAAGACGGATCTGACGCACGGAAGGTGCTGTAATTCCGAACTGCGTGAGCTGAGCCCAGGTGACCACCGCAGTGGTCGCGGTACCGGAGTTGATATCGTAGGTTCCGTCACCGTTCAGATCCCACGAGTAAGTGAGGATGTCACCGGTCGGTTCATCGACATCGAACGATGGTCCCGCATTCAGAGTGAACCCATCACCTTCGTCAACCAGATAGTTTCCGGATGCTGCCACGGGAACGTCATTGACCGAAGTGACCGTAACAACAAACGATCTCGTCGTGACTCCGTTATCCGCTGCTGTGGCGAGATTTCCGTCGATTCCACCGTCTTCCACTGTCACTGTGATTGTGGAAACGCCGAACGCGTTTGCGGCAGGCGTGAACGTCAGTGTGCCGGTCGCATTCGGTGATGTGTAAGTCACGGTCGGAACCGGAATCACCAGTGTGTTGCTGCTGGTTGCTGTGATTCTGAGCGGCTGAGTCTCCAGCGGCCCTGCGGAGATGCCCGACAGATTGATTGTGCGTACGCCGGAATCTTCCGGAATCGTCAGGTTGCTGATCGGATTCACTGTTGGCAGGTCGTTCGAAGGAGTCACCGTGACCGTGAATGTCCGAGTTGTTGTTGCGTTATCTCCTGCTGTATTCAGATTCCCATCGAGCCCGCCGTCTTCCACCGTGACCGTGATCGTGACGACACCTGAACCATTCGGAACCGGTGTGAAGCGAAGCGAACCGGTATTTCCCGGCGAAACATACGTAACCGTCGGATTCGGTATCACTCCCGTGTTGCTGCTGGTTGCCGTCACTCGCAGAGGCTGAACTTCTCCCCCCGCCCCCGCAGTGATTCCTGCGAGGTTCACTGTCTGCTGACCGGAATCTTCCGGGATCGTCAGACCGCTGATTGAATTGAGCGTCGGCAGATCGTTGGATGGAGTGACTGTGATCCTGATAGTGTCATCGTCGAGTTTGCTGCTGCGGTCCGGTCCTCCCAGCTGTCCAAGGTCATCGCTGACCATCCGAATCGTTGCCTGGCCGAAAAAGTCCGTTCCTGGCACAAACCTAAGACCATTCAGCGCCGCATTGACATCACTGATGTTCCCGGAAAATGCAACAACTGCATCGCTCTGCCCGTCACCCAGAGAAAATGTCAGGCCTGTCGTTCGAGAAAGGCTCATGACTCCATTTGTTGCCGTCAGAGTGACCTTGATGGTGTTGTTGCCGAGATGGAGGTCAGCATCACTCACAGAAATCAGATTCCCGTTTGCCGTGTTGAAAGTCAGCGAGCCGTCTTCCGGAACGCTTACTGAAGCTGGCAGGGAGTTGATCGGAGCGTCGTTCACTCCATCCGTCACGAGCAGGAAGAACTTCGAACTGCCGTCATTCTGATTGCCGAGCAGATAGTTTCCGGCAAGGTCTCGAACTCCCTCGATCGTGTCAGTCGCGTTCACTCCGTCGTTATCAATCTCAATCGTATAACGAGTTTCAAACGGAAAGACTGTTGCTGAGGAGAACACGGCTTCGTCGGTGACACTGTTGTAGGAGAAGATGTAGTCCACACCTTCTTCGAGAATACGGTCATCCTGTCGAAGCACGAACTGAGCTGCGTTGACCCTGGCGTCTTCGACACCAATGCCTTCGTCAGAAAGACGAATCCGGAATTCTCTGACCGACTCCGGTTTATCGATCCAGACAATTCCGATCGCTGGATCCTGATCGACGGACGACTGATCTTCCGGAACCACCAGAGATGCGGATGGTCGGAAAAAGTCGACACGATCAATGGCACCGCGGTCGATGAAGACATTGGCACCCTGGGATGCGGGGGTCGAAACTGTTTCATCGTCGCCTCGAAGCTGGCCATAAGCATCAAATTCGGGAGCCAGAATTGTGGAAATGCCCAGTCCCAGAGAATCTCGAATTCGAATCAGGAGTTCCCGATCACCGAGAGAATTCAATGAGCTGTCGACTGCCTGAGATTGCGGAGCCGGGTAATAGTTGCCAGCAGACTGATTCACAAAGAGAGCATCGGAAGCACCCAGTACGATCGGATAGCTTCCCAGTCCAATGGGGCCAGTCGCCGCCGACACGCCGTTTCCGCGATAGAGCGTCGTACCGATCGTGGTTCCGGCTGCGATCGATGAGCCATCGACATTAATTCCGGTACCAAAATCCGCAACGATGTTGTTCAGTATGGTCGGGGCAGCACTTTCGTTCACGAGAATTCCCGTACCGGAGCCAATTCCCACAATCGTGTTGTTGACGATGCGTCCGTACGGCACAGCCGCGAGCGGTGAGGTTTCACTGTCGCCGCTGAATCGGACACCGCCCGCACTGTTGTTGACGATGACGTTATTCATGACGACAACACCGGTCGTCAGTCGATCTTCGTTAAGCTCCTGCGTATTTCGAACGCTGCCCGGATGTGGCGTCGGATTCAGACCTCCGCGAACGGACGCGTCAACATCGATGCCGAAGTTGAGAGAGTTTCGGACCGTGGTTGACTGCACGATGATCTGGCCCTGATCACGCGACTGATTCTGGTCGCCGTTGAGTTCCGGCCGATAGACCGAGTTGAACGGGTCTGTCAGCAGATGATAGACCTGAATGTCCAGTACGGTCGCAAGTTGAGCGTCGGGAGTCAGAATCGCGTTTCCAGTGAGGTGCAGCGTTCTGCTGTTTGCGCCGGATGTGTTGCTCGGCATTGCCTGAACTTTAAGAACAGCCTGGACAGTCGGTGAATTGATGGCGTTTCTGATCAACGCGGCCATCTGCTCAGCACCGTCGAGGTACGTCCCTGCATTGGCAATCCTTGAGTCGAAGAAGATCGGAACGCCTCCGTCATTGACGACCGGGTTTCCGGAAGCACTATCAATGAACTGGAAGGTGATATCGCTCCATCCATCCGAAAGAACAAAGGTTGAGTTGTTCGGGATCTGAGCTGCTGTGGGGACAGAAACAGCAATTCCGACGGCTTCACGATCATTCGTATCGATGGTTCGGTAGAGGACGTTCAGAGGATGAGCTTTTCGTGAAAGTGCATAGTCGGTCGCACGGCGAATTTCCACATCGTACGCACCATCAGCGATCCCGTTGTACTGGAACCCGACAAAGCCGCGACCTTCATAATTCGGGTTATAAACATCATCATTGATAATGAACTGGTCCGTTGCGGAGGCATTCGTGACCATCTCACCGCGTTCAGCGAAACCAATAATGATGTCGTCGACGTAAACGCCTTCCACGGCATTGTTGATGCCTCGAAGTGAACCCGGTCGATTTGCGATCCCGTTGACGTATCCAGCGTTGAATGCGCCAAAATCATCACCGGGCAGATCAGCAGCGAATCCCAGCGGACCCGGATTCTGAACACTGCGTCCATAGATCTGAATGAGATTCTGGTGACCTCGGATGTTGTCCTCGTCGCCTGCCCCGAAGACTGACGCAAGAGCACGCCGAATCTGTACAGCAACTTCGGAATCTGACATATTGCTTCGAACCGGAATCCGGATGCTTCCTGCCGTTACTCCCGTTGTTCCCGAAGTCTGAAGTGGGCTTCCGATCGGCAGAACAACAGATATTGCTCCTTCGAGCGTCACTCGATTTCCGTCTGCAATGGCCCTCACGGGGCTTGCAGCGCCTGACAGTACGGCGGTGATTGCGGCGGCCGTTCGACTGGCCATTGTCGCGGCGGTTTCATTCAGGCCGACAGCAATGTCAGTTGGAGACACTGGTGTTGTTGTATACCGAAATGTCGTGCCATTGACGGTGAATGTCTGACCGACGAGTGTACCACCTGACGGAATTGTCAGGTGAGCACCCATGTCAAACTCAAAACGCTGATTTCCAACGGTGATGGAGTCTCCATCTTTGATCTCAGCACCCGGGACCGCATACAGCTCGAATCCCCCAGCGTTAGGATCTCCGAGTTGCATCGAGCCAGCGGTGCTGAAATCGAACCTGAGTTTCAGATTCGCTCTGCCGGCGAAATTGCTCAGATCAACGCGTGCCTGTCGCCATTTTCCGGTGTTGTCGAATGCTTCCACGACATCCGGGAATGGCTGCCCCGATGGATTGTTTGTGAATCCGCCGTCTGGACCGTAGTCGTACTCATCAAAGCGATTGTTGTACTGCGTGGAGTCATTGGTTACGAGCAGATTCCAGTTCCCCGTTTCGTCAGCGACGTAGACGCGGAACGAATCCCGCATCAAT
>JBKDKA010000009.1:0-3653 GCA_046345315.1 Planctomyces sp. | reverse complement strand
AGTCGTCGCACCTCCCCTCGTCGAAGGTCCACCCTTTGACGCACCACTCGTTGAAGCACCAGTCGTTGAAGCTCCAGTCGTGGAAGCTCCAGTCGTTGAAGAGCCGGTTGTTGAACCACCGGTTGTTGAACCACCAGTTGTTGAGGAACCCGTTGTTGAACCACCGGTCACCGATTCCCCGGTCACCGAAGAATCTGTATTTGGCGATCTGACAATTGAAGAACTCCAGATGCTCCAGACACCGCCGTCAGGCAGCAACGATGAAGACACGAATGGGAATGCTGCTGGTTCAGACAGCTCAGACGAGGTCATTGTCTTCGAGATTATTGAAGACGAATTCGCAATCGATTCGGATTCCAGCACCATCGACGCTGACATGGGCGTTGTTGAGATTCCGGACGCTCCCTCCGAAATGGTTGCCTGATTCCGAATATTCCGTCCGGACCGAGAGAAACATCTCTCTGACCGCGGTCTGAAAACAGACTCCGGTCTCGGAACACGATCCAACGCCTCAGGGTCACTGATCATCGTGCCACAGCGATGATCAGTGACCCGTTTTTCGTTTACTGTGCTGTCAGTGCCACAAGTCTCTGATTCCGGCAATCAACGCATACAAGGCTCGAAATCGGGTCCGAATTGCGAAGAACTCGTAAAACTCCTATATTTATCGAGGAGGAATATGAAATCTCGAATCGTTTCTGCGTCGTCACTGCGGATTTTGAATGTCAATACCGCAGCAACGAAGCTGACATCAAAAATCAGCTCAACCAGAAATGATTCATCTGTGATCCGCGAGAATTCGCGTTGAGGAAGGTGAGCTTCGATGGGTTTGTTTACTGGCCGAAAGGGCCTGGTTCTGGGAATTGCCAACGATCGTTCCATTGCATGGTCGATCACCGAATGCCTCCATCAGGAAGGGGCGGAGATCGCTTTCACTCACCTGCCGGACACCGGTGACCGCCCCAAAAATCAGAACAAGGTGGCAAAGCTCGTTGAGCCACTGAATGCGAAGTTTCTGGTCCCGTGTGATGTGTGCAACGATGAGCATATTGCAGCGGTGATGGACAAAGCGGCTCAGGAATTCGGAAAGATCGATTTTCTGGTGCACAGTATCGCGTTCGCACCGCCGGACGATCTGACGGGACCGACGTATGCCTGCAGTCGAAACGGCTTCAAAACGGCCATGGAAATCAGTGCCTATAGCCTGCTGGCTGTGGCCGGTGCTGCAAAGAAACGCGGGATTCTGAGCGATTCTGCGAGCATTCTGACGCTCTCCTATTTCGGTGGTGAAGAAGTGATTCCCGGTTACAACCTGATGGGAATCTGCAAAGCGGCTCTGGAATGCGGTGTTCGCTACCTTGCGAGCGAACTGGGTCCCGAAGGTGTTCGTGTCAATGCGATCAGCGCCGGGCCGGTCAGAACGATCAGCGCCATGGGAGTCGGCGACTTCAAGCAGATGCTGGATCTTTACGACGCCGTCGCGCCAATGCGGCGAAACATCACAGCCAAAGAAGTCGGGAACACCGCGATGTTTCTCCTGAGCCCGCTCGCAAGCGGCATCACGGCCGAAGTCGTGCATGTTGACTGCGGCTTCAGCAAAATGGGTGCTCCACCGGCAGATTTTGGAAAACCAGCCTGATCTTCAACAGGTTGGATGATCGGAAGACCAGATGTCATCTGCGAAACGAATCGGAATAGCCGTCGTCGAATCCGCCGGACGGATTCTCGTGGGTCAGCGACCACCGGGAGTTCCTCTGGCGGGCAAGTCGGAATTTCCCGGCGGGAAGTGTGACCCCGACGAAACACCTCGATCCTGTGCCGTCCGCGAGTGTCGCGAAGAAACGGGATTGATGGTGGTTCCTCGGGAGCATCTGGCGACGGTCGAACATTCCTATCCGCATGGCGACGTGGAGCTTCATTTCTGGCGGTGCGTTCTGAGCCCCGGTCTTCCGGATCTGGCAGCCCCCGTGCGTCCGTTCCGATGGATCACTTACGAAGAACTTGGTCGGCTGGATTTCCCGGAAGCCAATCAGTCAGTTCTGAGGCAGATGCTCGCCTGCCGTTAGGTGAAAAGCGTGCCGCGCTGCCGGAAGCCCCGCGATTCACACTCCGCGAGCCGTCATTCTTTCGGAGTGTCTCCCCAGCGTTTCATGAGTGAATGTTCCACGTGCAGATGGTCGCAGATTCGGGCGACAATGAAATCCACGAGGTCGGCGATACTCGTCGGCTGGTGGTAAAAGCCCGGCCTTGACGGCAGGATTGTTGCTCCTGCAGTTGTCAGCCGCACCATGTTCTCCAGAGCAATCAGACCAAGCGGTGTTTCGCGTGGCACAACAATCAGCGGCCGTCGTTCCTTCATGTGAACTTCTGCAGCTCGCTGAATCAGATTCGACGATGCACCGCAGGCCAGCGAAGACAGCGTTCCGATGGAACATGGGCAGATGACCATGCCTCGAGTCCGAAATGATCCGCTGGCGATCCCGGCAGAATAATCCTGCGTATCATGGATGTGAATGTGAGGTGACTGTGGCTGAGCATCCTCGCCCGGAAGTCGGCGGAATCCCCAGGTCGCTGCCGGTCCCTGAAAAAGCGCCGACTCAATGAAGTCCCGCCATTGCTGACGGACCTCATCACTGACTCCACGTGACGGCGGTGCCTGCTGCTCCAGTTCGCGATCCAGAACCTGCCGCGCAGCACTGCTCATGAGCAGATGCAAATCCAGACCGGCTCGCAGCAGAACCTGAGCCAGTCTGATAGCGTACACTGACCCAGAGGCACCCGTAACGGCCAGCACAACATTTCGAGTCTCAGACACATGAACCTCCCCGAGAAGCTCCGTTGCTCATCCGGAAACACCCGCGGTGCACCCGAGTCGGCCTGAGGACAACTTCCGGGGCCACTCAGTGAGCCGGCGGAAGGCTGTTCTGGAACGCTCGATTTCGAAACAGAAAGTCGATGATGTTACCTTCATGCGGCTGAAGCCAGTTCAGAGCACAAGTGGGAATCGGCCCGACGTTCAGGCGGTCGATATGCCGAGCATCAACGAGCTCACTGATCCACTTGTCATTACCGGTGATGGCTGTGCCGACGAGCGTTGAGCCGATCTTGCCGAGCATCTTGTCCTGGGGGCACTCGACGACAGAGACAAACGGGAACATGTATTCCGTGTTGGCCATCGGGTTTTCGCAGTCACTCACGTGAAGAACTGTGGGTCTCAGATAGTCACATCGTTCATGTTTCACCAGCCGATCACCGTTGCGATACTTCGCAGTCACTTCGGTGACGGGGCCCTTGATGCCGTCTTCGATCTGGTTGTTCATCGCTTCGGCGACACCGGCTGTGGTGAAGGCAGCGATGGCTGCATTCGGGTCCGTTGTCGGCAATGGAGCGATCGGCCCGAGCTTCTTTGCGATCGCATCAGCAATCGCTTCCGTGTGCCGGGAGGCCCAGATGCTCGAACAGTTGATGCAGCTTCGGCCACCGTTCATCAGAACGCTCTTCACCAGAACGTCGAGATACTCTTCCCATCGGTCGACGCAGTCATCACCAATCAGGATTTTGCTGAACCCGGGTCCGTGTGCCTGAACCCGCGGATTGCCATGATATTTGTCCACGGTCGCCTGACCACCAAAGATCATGGCTCGATTGCACGT
>JBKDKA010000008.1:0-8297 GCA_046345315.1 Planctomyces sp. | reverse complement strand
CCCACAGCAAGTCTCGGACCTATTCGAAGTTCCCTTGAAAAACACTGCGTGTCTGATGTTTACGCATTCGAGAATTTGTAGATTCTGCTCACACTTGTAACTTTTTCCGGGTAAAGATGAGCCCGGCAGGCAGGACCTACTGAATGTGGACGCATCCTATGTAGGTTCATTCTGCCGGAATGGACGCTCGGCGATGCCGAACATGCATCAGTGCGATTCTGGCTTTTGCACTTCCTGCGTTGAAGGGTCAGATGGATCTCGACCGCCGAATCTGCAGTCCAGTTCGCTCAGGTCCCGGTGTCCCATGAGATTCGTGTTTGCGAGGCGATGGTTCAGCCATTCACCCTCGAACGCTTTGACCCTCGGTCCGAAATCGCGAATTCGATGATGCACCATGATCTCGCCCGCCGCTTCGCTTCAGGCCAGGCTATGAGAACGAATGGTCCGTCAGGGCGGAAATCATCTGCCGATGCGCAGACCATGGACATCATCCGTCTCATGGTGTCGTACATGCGTCCTCACGATCTCGTCCTTCCCGCCTGCGCGGTAATGACAGGACGATCCAGACTCAGTGGTTTCAGTAACTGAACCCGTTCTTCCGGACGTGAACAAAAGGATCGTACTCGGTTTGGTCCCGATGGCTGTGAGCGTACGTCAGCGTGACGAGATAGATCACATGATCGCCCGCTTCCATCCGGCCAGTCACGGTTCCCTCCAGACTGGTCATGGCCGCGCTGAGAACGGGCAGGCCGTTTCTGCCAGCCTGAGTTGAGATTCCGTTAAACGCATCGGCGTCCGGTTCAAACCCCTTTCCGAAGTGTCGAAACAGTGTCGTGTCACCCTTGGCAACCTGATTGAGCGTCAGTGGTGCTCCAATCGAAATCCACTCATTCAGATATCGTGATTTGTTGACTGCAACAGTCACCTGCGGTGGCTGGAAAGACGCCTGCTGGATCCAGCTGGCCAGAAGTCCCGTCACCGCCCCGGATCCATTTCCGGCAATAAGAATAAAAACACCGCTCGGAACGCGGCCCAGAATCGGCGCAAGAACACTTCTCAGCTCTTCTGCCTGAGGATCAGATTCAGGAGTCGTCATGAAATTCAGCCTGTGATTGTTGATGGATCTCAGAAAGTCGAAGGTTCTCAGAAAACAGTGCCGAATTCGCAGCAGGAAGGATCATCAGCCTCGGGGATCTCGCTGTTTTTGTCGACTCCCGGATGATAGCCGCATCCGGCAGACTCGCCCAGGGATCCTTCCGGTTACCTCGTTTCGAGACAAGTTTCAGTCTGTTCTTTGCGGTTCTGGCGGGGGCCTCTATACTTCCCGCCCTGTGATCATTCACAGATTTTCGGATTTTTGGACGTCATTCAGAACTGAGCGGAATTTTTACCAGTGCATAGAACACACACCTGTGGTGAACTGCGTCGCAGTCATGTGGGTCAGACGGTCACTCTGGCCGGCTGGGTTCATATCTATCGTGACCATGGCGACAACCTTGTTTTCGTGGACATGCGCGATCGCTATGGGAAAACTCAGATCGTGTTCGATCGGGAAGACAATGGCGAAATCGATGCCATGGCCCGCCGACTTCGCCGCGAAGACGTCATCAAGGTGACCGGTGAAGTGCGTTATCGTGGTGACAGCCTCGTCAACCCAAAACTCGCAACCGGTGAGATTGAAATCCGGGTTCAGCAGCTGCAGGTGCTGAGTCGCAGTAAAACGCCCCCGTTTGAAATCGAGGGTACGGACCTGCCGAACGAAGAACTCCGACTGAAGCATCGATTCATTGATCTTCGGCGGCCGCATCTTCAGAAGAGCATTATTCTCCGCCATCAGCTCACGCAAGCAGTGCGAGAGTATTTCAACAGCCGTGAGTTTCTGGAAATCGAAACCCCGATGCTCGGCAGAAGCACTCCGGAAGGCGCTCGCGATTATCTCGTGCCAAGTCGTGTGCATCACGGAAGCTTTTACGCTCTGCCTCAGTCCCCTCAGATCTACAAACAGATCCTGATGGTCGCTGGCTTCGACCGTTACTATCAGATTGCACGATGCTTTCGCGACGAGGATCTTCGCGCTGATCGGCAGCCGGAGTTCACTCAGATCGACGTCGAAATGGCCTTCGTCGAACGTGACGATATTCTGTCAATGATCGACGGACTTGTTTCGTTCGTGATGAAGTCGGTCCGCGGAGTCGAGATCAAAACGCCGCTGCCACGGTATACCTATGCCGATGTGATGGAGCGTTTCGGGTCTGATAAACCTGATCTTCGCTTCGGAATGGAATTGATTGATATCGCTGACTTCGCGAGTGCGAGCGAGTTCTCCGTTTTCAAGAATGTCATTGCCGGGGGGGGCCGTGTTCGAGGGATCAACGTCAAGGGTGGTGCCGAGAAGTACAGCCGCCGAATTCTGGATGTGGATCTGAAGAACTTCGTTGCTGACTTCGGAGCCAAAGGTCTGGCCTACATGAAAGTCAGTGGCGGGAAACTGGAATCCACGATTGCCAAGTTCTTCAACGAATCTCTTCAGCAGCAGATTGTGGAACGGATGAAGGGCGAAGACGGCGACTTGTTGTTGTTCGTCGCAGATCAGCCAAAGGTCACCTCCTCAGCTCTGTCGGCTCTTCGCAATCGCATTGCGAAGGAACAGAATCTTTATGACCCGACAGAATTCAGCTGCCACTGGGTCGTCGATTTCCCGATGGTCACATGGAATGCCGAAGAAGGTCGTTACGACGCGGAGCATCATCCTTTCTGCCAGCCGAATCCGGATGATGTTCAGTATATGGCGACTGATCCGTCGAAAGTTCGAGCCAATTCCTACGACCTGGTCGTGAACGGCTATGAAGCCGCCAGCGGCAGCGTGCGAATTCATGATTCCGCTGTACAGCAGCAGATTTTCGATCTGCTCAAGATCAATCCGGAAGAGGCTGAAAAACGGTTCGGTTTCCTCCTGGAGGCTCTGCGGTACGGGGCTCCCCCTCACGCCGGAATTGCTCTCGGCCTCGACCGATGGGTGATGCTGCTCGCAGGGGATGAGAACATTCGGGACGTGATCGCTTTTCCGAAAACTCAGCGGGCTGCTGACATGCTCACAGGAGCCCCGGCTCCTGTGGACGATCGGCAGCTGCGAGATCTGCATATCAACGTGGTAGAAGCTCCTGCTGACTGAAACGACGCTTGCGGCAAAGTCCTCATCACTCTCCAAGTGATGAACTTCAACCAGAAACTATTGCTCTGGCAAAGATCAATTGATGATTGCCAGTGGCTATGCCAGTGCTGTTCAGGCAACAGCACTGGCATAGCCACTGGCACACAAGAACCGCCATTCGTCTTCCATCATTCCATGACTGACAATGCACCAGTGTGTTGTCAGAGCTTAAAACAGGGGTCTTGTGCCATTCCCGCGCAGGCGGAAATCCACACTGGGGCACTGGATTTCCACCTGCGCGGGAATGACGACACTAAAATCAAGGTGTGACAAACCTTCGAAGACCGTCCCGCCATGCAGGGCTGTCTCACCAAAAGTCGTGGCGTCTTTACTGCTGTCGCATGCGACTGAGACACACTCACCTTCGGCGCCATTCGATATTGATTTGCAGGCGGGTGATTCTGCCTCTGGTGGTTCATGACATCGAGCCGTAACCTGACGCACTACCTCCTGTTTTCGCAGGCTCTTGTCTCATTCCTGATCAACATCGTAATCGCCCTGGGGACCTCCGTTCCTGGTCTGATACGAGACTCCGACGGCCAGCAGAGTGCCTCTACCCAAACCGTGCCGTTGAGCGAACTTCGCGCAGAAGTTGCCGGAACCTCGTTCTTCCTTCCGTTCCTGACTTGCATGATCTGCACGCCACTTGTCTGGAACGATGTGCGTCACGGCAGAATCAGCGGGCGGGCAGGCACCAGCATTCAGGATCCCTTTCGAAATCCGTGGGATACGACGCGAAGCTGGCGAGTGTTTCGTGTCGTCAGAAGAAGCCTGCTGTACGGAATCTGCAGTTTTCTGGCCGTTGGGTGGCCTTTAACCTTAATCATCAACGTCTACGCACCCGATCCTGCGATGTCACGATTTTCGTTCATTGTTTTCAGGACGTTGCTCATTGCGACCGCAGGTGCAATCGTCACTCCATTGATCGCACTTCGAGCACTCTCGGACTGCCTGATAGGCTTTGACAGCACGGATCGATCTTGATCCAACTTCCGGATCGTGTCAAACTCCAGTGTCTTGTCAAACCTTGTTTCAGGGTTCGTCATTCCTGCGTAAGCGGGGGATGACGCAGAACTCCTGTTTTAACAGCTCGCAAAGCAGTAGCCCGTTTCACTCAGGCACCGATTTCCCTCAGAGTAGTACAAAGACGGGCGGACAGCCCCTGGTTCATGGATGATGATTCTGTGGTGTTCCCGAACATCAATCCGGATGATTCGGATCGGAGATCGAGTTCTGAGCAACAGAATCTCGGACCGAGCAAGAAATCGCTGCGCGCTGTTTCGTCGCAGAATTTCTGGCGTCTCTTTCCGGTGCTACTGGTTCTGTCCGGATGTCTTTCGGTTCCGGGATCGTCAGGCCCGATGACGAACGCACTGCAATTCCCGATTTCTCAGCGAGACGTGATGTGGGAGCGAGCCGTCCATGCACTGAATCGAAGTCATTTTTCGGTTGTCCGTGAGAGCAAGCTCGAAGGGATCATTGAAACGGACTATCGTGCCGGCTCGAATCTCGTCGAGGTCTGGCATCCCGATTCCATCGGATTTTCCAATCGACTGGAGAGCACTCTTCAGTCAATTCGTCGAAGAATCCTTGTAACCATGAAGACCACCGGGCCCGACGTGATGACTCTGAGCGTTCGAGCTGAAAAGGAGCTGGAAGATCTTCCGGGCCTTGCAGCAGTCAACGAAGGCGGCGCAACGTTTCCGGAAGCCCAGCCGATGAAGCGTGATCTGGCACCCGTCGTCGGGCAGTCAGGCCCATCTCGGTGGGTACCAATGGGCCGCGACGTGCTTCTCGAACGAGCCATCATTCAGCGAATGCAGGGCGGCTACTGATCCGCGAAACTGAACGTCCATGCTGCCTCATGGTGATTTGCGTGAATGCGTCGCCCGCCCCGCAAGCGATCAATTTGATAGAAGGACACGAAGGAAAAAACTCCGGAGTGCGGAATTCCTGCCACGCCGCTGTTGTCCTGAAGAATGAGCTGACAGATTTCGCTGTCCCGTAAAGCTGCCGTGCTCTAATCCCAAATCAAGTTACGCCACCGGGTGAAACCCGGTGACGAACGGAAGTTCGCTTGTTTGAGGTCTAATTCTCCATCACTTCTTTTTCTTTGGATGCGGCTTTATCGTTCACAAGGCCTTCAAATTTCGTTGTTAGCTCCTGCACTTTGTCCTTGGTCGCATCCCGATCGTCTTCTGACATCACCTTGTCTTTTTCAGACTGATCGGCATGCTTGTTGGCGTCTCGTCGAATGTTGCGAATCGCCACGCGAGCTTCCTCGGCGAGATCTTTCACTCGACCAGTGAGCTGCTTGCGTCGTTCGGTTGAAAGTGGCGGCACATTCAGTCGGATCACGCGGCCGTCATTGTTCGGAGCCATCCCGAGATCGCTCGAGGTGATCGCTTTTGCGATGGCGTCCAGGCAACTGCTGTCGAATGGACGGATCAGAATCTGCTGTGGTTCCGGCACACTGATGTTGGCAATCTGCTTCAGAGGTGTCGGCGATCCGTAATACTCGACTCGCACCGAATCGACCAACCCGGCATTCGCACGTCCGGTTCGAATGCCCTTCAGTGCATTCGTCAGTACCTGAGCAGCTTTCTCCATTCTTTCTTCCGCATCCAGAAGAATTTCGTCCTGGTCCATCGTTCCGGTTCCTCTCCCGTCAGATCGAGGTCAGTCAGGAAATGAAACCTGAAGCCCCGCACTCTCTGTAATCTTCGTCTCGTCCGTTGAATCTCTTCGCAGTGCCTGAATGCCTTTCAGCATTTACTTCTGATCGTTAGACGATCTTCCGGCCGCTGAAGACCCTTCTCAGGTCCTCAGCATCGGCGAAGGTATCCTCAGGGCCGAATCGTACTGAAACCTGTCCACGGATTAAACCGTCACTCTCACTGCGACACGAAACCCGGAAAAAAGTTCACAAGATCAGCCTCAACGGCCAGTGGCTGGCCATTGAGCCGGTGTGATGATCATCTCCGGAAGCTCCGATCGGAAGCCATGAACTGCCTGAAACAGATCATCTGGAAGGCGCCCCAACGCGAACAGTCGAACGTTTTCGTGAACATGAGCCACGGTTTCGACACCTGTCAGAATGCACGTGACTCCATCAAGGCTCAGCAGATACCTGACAGCGAGTTCCGGTAATCTCATTCCGGCATCTGCAGCCAGCTTTTCAAAGTGTTGTCTGACGGGAAGAATCTCCTGAAGAGTCGCCGGCACTTCAGATTCCGGCATCAGCAGCAGTCCCTGAAGGAATGCACTTCGAATAAACACGGACACCTGATTTCTGAGAGCTTCGTCGAACACGCCGCTGTCAGGGTGACGACGATCTGCGAGATTTGCAGGGATCTGCAGAGCCGTGACGAGCGGATTCCTCGCGAACTCAAGCGCAGGACCAGGGAAGTTATTGCACGATACTCCGATGTTCTTTATCCATCCGCGATCAATGAGCTGATGCAGAGTTTCCAGAAACACAGCATCGGCCTCGCGATGGAACAACACCAATGGAAGCTGATCCATCTGAAGCCGCATTCTCGACTGAGCGACGGAAGCCTCAATCGCTCGCGCCGCAGATCGCGGATCACCAAGCTCTTCATCGCGGAGCGCTCTGACTTTGGTCACAACAACGATGCCATCAACAGAACGCAGTGTCTTCAATGCTCGCCCGAGAACCTCTTCGCTCGTGCCGTAGAGAGAGGCCGTGTCGAAGCAGTTGACTCCGCTATCGACGGCCGCTGCCATGATCTCGATTACATCGCTGAACTCGGGCTGCCCCGTCCGATTGGCGATCCCATACGGCATGCCAAACTGCACGGTCCCGAGCATCATCCGCGAAAGTCGACCGATGCGTGGTGCATCAATTAAGTCCATCGCCTGATCTCCCGCCAAGTCGGCTTCCAAATATTCGAATTGCATTGTCACGAAGAATCATCTGGCGTTCGCGAAGAGACAGATCGGCATGGTCGATTCGTGCTCGCTGCATGGCAGTTGAATAAAGCGGTGTATCAGTACCGAAAAGCACGCGTTCTGCCCCCACTTCACGGACTGCCCATTCGATAAGCCCTGGAGTAATGGAGCGAGCACTGGAGGTATCTGCAACGACGTTTCCGTGGCGACTTGCTGCGATGGCGTTCACCTGATGGTTGAGCTTTCCGTCCCAGCCGCAGCCGATGTGAGCGAGAATGAGAGTCATCTCCGGAAACTCATTGGCCCAGGGAATCATTTCGGCAGCCAGACTGTTCTGTTCGCTGGAATGAGTCAGAACGATGGCTCGTTCTGATGCCGCAAAACGAAAGATCGCTTCCGCGTGATTCTGAATCAGATAACCGTGCTCCTCCGGATGAATCTTGATCCCGACACACTGAGGCTGCCGAAGCATCTCGCGAGCCTGCTCGTATGTTTCCGGCTGTTCCGGGTGGATCACGACATACTGCCGAAGTCCGGGAGTCTCCGCAACAATTCTGGCAGCCTCTTTGTTGCCCTCAACAGCGTTGGCACGATTCCGAGGCAGGAGCGCCGACAGAGGCGAAACGACGGTTAACCCGATATTGACTGCCGAGGCTCTGCTGACAACCGTCGAAGCTGAACCGGAAAAGAACGAATTGCTGAGCGAATCAAGGTCGTCACGGATGTAATTTCCGTAATGTCCATGAACATCAATCGCCTCAATGAATTCCGACGACTGGGGCTGAGTCATCTCAAGTTCTCCGAAATGTTTCTGAATCTGGAGGCAGCAGATGGAATCAGGCCGAACCATTCCTTGCCGTGCAGGGTCAAAGTCAGTCAGCAGAGCAAACAACGGAAAACCCGGTTCACTGCGACCGGAATCTACCCAGAGGACGGCTCGATGAGTATTCAGAGAGATTTTTTCCCGGAAACTCCGTTGTTCACGAAAGTTTCCCACTGCTCTGGCATTGAACCTCAACGGTCGCTAAACTTCTGTCTCTCCGGTTCTCCGGAGAACTCAGGAATCAGGTTCCGCCGCTAAAACGGAGCCCGAAACCTTCGGGGCGTAGCTCAGCTTGGCTAGAGCGCCGCGTTTGGGACGCGGAAGTCGCACGTTCAAATCGTGTCGCCCCGA
>JBKDKA010000007.1:0-4519 GCA_046345315.1 Planctomyces sp. | reverse complement strand
TCGGTGGATTCCTTGGTCGCAAATCCGACGGCGAACCCGGCTGGCAAACGATCTGGCGTGGTCTCGAGGTGCTCATCCTCGCCCTCAGAGGTTACAACGCCGCTCTAAAAAAATGTGGGTAAAGATGAGTCCGGCAGAATGTACCTACTGAGGCGGCGTCATAAAGTAGGTCCTGCCGGGCAGGACCTACTCAACCGCATAGCCCGGTGGAGACCCCGCGTGCCCCGGTGTTTTACCGGCTTCTGCAATACGCACGTGGCACCTGAACCTGGAATCAGAGTTGTGTAGAAGCCTGTTTCCATCGGGATAAATCCGGTGGCGAAGCTGTGTTCAGGTTTGGTAGGTCCATCCTGTCGGAATGGATTGACAGCGATAATCCGTCCAGGCGTCCCAAGGGAATCTAGTGGGTACAAAAAAGAAGAGAGCGGTCAGAGGTTTCCCCCCAACCGCTCTCTTGCTGATCCTGTGAGGCGGGCCTTGCTCACAAGTCAACGGGAATGCAAAAAGCACATCGTGTACCGATTCCGAAGTTTTTTATTCCGAGCGAAATCATCGGCGTTTTCCGAAGACTAAAGACAACACACGCGACAATGCAGCATTCTGCAACAGGTTCACTGAAGCAATTCGCTGCAGTGTTCGAAAAACGCCACAGGCAGGAAAACGTTACCAGTTCCGCTCAGCAGGCGAGGATTCAGCGTTTCGCAGCCGGCGGCAGAGTGATCTCCGGTCCGGATTCCAGCTGGTAAGCAAACTTACTGAACTTCTGACCCGCCATCCATTCCGTCATCGCCTTGGCACTTTCCCGAGCGTCTGTGTTCGCCTTTGGCTTCAGATTGAAGTAACAACGCTTGCCGTCACAGTGAAATTCGAGCATTCCGTCACTGAGCCCCTTATCCTTGATGTAGACCTCAGCATCCTTGATCGCCTTCTGAGCTGACGCTTCGTCCGGAGCCTCGCCAATGATCGTCACCGATGTTGGCAGATGATACTCCTTCGACTCGAACGGTCGTGTGTCAGGGCTGACCATCGTTTCGGTAGTCACTTTGAATGGAAATGGCATGCCGATGTCATATGTCAGTTCCACGAAGTAGGCCGTCCAGCCTTTTTCCGGCTTTGGGGCATTTCCGACGTAAACACCGTTCGCATCCGGTGTGAGCACAGTGCTGGTGAATTTCTTGCCGAGCGTCTCCAGCCGAAAATCGCGTGCTTCCGGGTTGGTGGCCTGCCAGAGCCGCACTTCTTTCGGTTGAGTCGCAGTCATGACCCGCAGCGAACCATCTTCCCCTTTTGTCCAGAGATACTGCGGCGGGGCCTGCTGGGTCAGTATGAGCGAATAGAACGCGATCATGCTTTCAACAGCGTCTGTTCCATTCAACCCGTGATCTCCGTTCGGAACATATCGCAGATATTTTTCTCCGCGAAGTTTGTCCCAATAGAACTTCGACGAATCAGGAAGAAAGAACTGGTCGCCTGCCGCGTTGAGAACATATTTGGGCATTGTCAGTCGGTGGCGATAATAGTACGGGTCAACCAGTCGGTAGAGTTCGGCAATGCGCGGATGATCCATCCGCTGCATCAGAGAATGAAACACATAGTCGCCAATTGACGGAGCCCAGAATCCATAAGTTGCAAAGTGGTGTTCCATCGACTCACGAGTGTTGAGCACATCGATCACGATCGGAATGATGGCGACGACTCGCTTGTCGAGTGCACCGGTGAGCCATGTCGTCCAGCCTCGCTTTGAACCTCCAGCGACGACGAACTGATCGACCGTCTGACCTCCACCCGTTTCCGAAGCCATCACCGCAGTCATGGTGTCCATCGCTCGCACAGCACTCTTGATCATTGCATTGCGAGCCGGCCATGTCGGATCTCCCGTTTTGATGAACTGATCCCAGGTATAACCGATCAGGTCGTCTTCGAATCGTGGCTTTCCGTCGTTGTGAAAGATGAGCGGCTGATTGGGAACCATCTTCAATTCAGCAACGCAGGTGCCAGTAGCCTTCGCAATGGCCATGGTTCGCTCGTCGGATCCTTTAGGTGGATCTCCGCCATTTCGTCCACCGCCGATGAACAGCATTCCAATGTCGGATTTCACTTTTTCCGGAAACGCAAGCGTCAGCCAGTGACGCCAGACCGGGTGATCGACTTCGTCTTTCGTTCGCCAGGTCTGCGAAACCATGTCGATGACAACCGTTTTCATACCACCCACGGTTTCGCTGCTGACCACTTTCCATGAATAACTGTCGTCGGGCTTCTGGATGTAGTCATCCAGCGGAGTCCTTCGAGGCAGCAGGTCAGACTGCTGACCAGTCTTCGCAGCCGCGTTTTCAGCTGCAGAACATCTGGTTTCCATGGTCGCAGATGCCGTCGTCAACACCGCGATTGCTGACAGAAGGCAGGAAAGCGATCGATACATCCTCATAAACTCTTCTTCCTGAAAAACTCACACGGAAATAAACAAGAGCACTGCTGATCGAACCAGGTCGAATTTCCACTGGGCCCCATCCTTGACCACAGAGATGGTCTCTTCGTGATGCGAGAAGAATCCCTGTCTGGCGGCTGAAATGCTCATCGGTACACTCAGAGCGTAATCCCCGGAGTCGGGGTTCTCAAGTGGAGACCATCGTCAGTCGACGAATTCTGATATCAGACGCCGCGAGCATTGAATGCTTCCCATGAACGTAACGCCGCCACAGTGAGCGAAACGGCGCAAGACGTCCGGTGATGCAGAAACAGCGGCGGCATCCTTCCGCCGGATTTTGATGATTTCAATGTCGTACGATGTGTCAGCCGACACGCCAGAGAAACACTTGTATGTGTCGTAGTCTCAGAGCGTCTCGACGGGGACAGTCACTCCTTTTTCTGCCGAACGAAGCACCGCCTCCGTCATCTGGTAGACGGCAACAGCGGCGGCTGGCGGCGATGGATCCGGAATCCCCTCCAGAATCGCATCGAGAAAACTTCGGACCGGATTGCCCTCGACTGCCGTCACCGGAAATCGCTCACGCTGATTGTTTCTCCCCAGCCACAACTCGCCATGCAGCATCATGAGATCAGCTTCCGAACACTGAATATGCAGCATCTCGCCGAAATGATGCGTATTTCCAAGAAAGCTGATACTCGCCAGAACGCTTTCATCAAATGTTGACGGGCCGATCGGTGAAGAGGCAGGCTTCTGAGTTGAATGGAAAACACTGTGCGGCGTGGTTTGCTGAAGCGTTGCACACACCGAAGCCACAATTTCCACGTGACTTCCCCGTTTCTGAGTGCAGGCGAACACACTGGCGGGTTTCAGCCCCGTCACGTAGAAGATGGAATCCAGCTTGTGACTCCCTGCGTCAGTGATGAATCCTCCGCGATTCTGTGCTGGATCGTCGCGCCATGTTCCCGAAATCGTCTGCTGCCACGCTTCGACATTGTGCGAAACAACGGACCTTACCTGTCCCCAGCGTCCTGACTGCACTTCAGCCCGCATTACCTTGTATAGAGCCGCATGACGGCGCTGATACCCCAGACTGAACTGCTGACCGACAGAAGCGGCTCGTTCACCGCGGTCTACCAGTTCGCGAATCTGACTTCCGCTGGATGCCAGAGGTTTCTCACACAGCACATGCCATCCACGGTCCAGACATTGCAGACTCTGCGGATAGTGATCCACTGTGGGAGTACAAAGAATGGCTGCATCGATGTGATCAAAGGCAATAAGCGTTTCGAGATCATCGAAAATGGCTGCATTCGGCCAGAGCGAATCGCGAAGTTCCTCAGCATTTCGTCGGTTCGGGTCCATGACAGCAACCACCTGACCGCGACCGTCTTCAATCAGTCGTTCGCTGTGATGTCTTCCCATTCGGCCGCATCCAAGGATGGCAAAGCGTAATGGAACGTTTGACATACAATCTGACTCTCCTTCGGCTGAACTGACAACTGACCAGGATGGAGTGTATCAGACGCAAAAGCGACGTCACCTTCGTTGCTCATTGTGACGGGACTCGGTACAACCGCAGGGAGCCGATTCTGGCATCGGCATCATTCCTCGTTTCCCCCCTCCATTCGGGACGGCAGACAACCGTGTCGCCGACAACACCATGAACTCCGAGAACTCATTACTCAGCACATCGAAGCCGCTCAGTGGCCAGTCTTTTCTCTGCTTTGTGGGAGACGACTACGAAGATCTGGAACTCTGGTATCCGAAACTTCGGCTCATTGAAGCAGGTGCGGAGTTTGTTGTTGCGGCTCAGGCGGCCGGAAAGACGTACCTCGGAAAGCATGGCTACCCATGCGCGTCCGACGTACTCATCAGCAGTGTGAAGTCAGCGGACTTCAACGGCGTGATCTGCGCAGGTGGATGGATGCCGGACAAACTCAGACGCGATCCGGATGTGCTGCGTCTCACAAAGGAGTTTGCGGATGCCGGAAAACTGGTCGCGGCAATCTGCCACGGAGGCTGGATTCCGATTTCCGCGGGAGTCTATCGTAATGTCCGAGTCACCGGTTCTCCCGGTATCAAAGACGACCT
>JBKDKA010000006.1:0-6699 GCA_046345315.1 Planctomyces sp. | reverse complement strand
TGAGTGGCAATTCAAGGACCCACAGCAAGTCTCGGACCTATTCGAAGTTCCCTTGAAAAACACTGCGTGTCAGATGTTTACGCATTCGAGAATTTGTAGATTCTGCTCACACTTGTAACTTTTTCCGGGTAAAGATGAGTCCGGCAGAATGGACCTAGAGATTGCAATCCGACGCGGCAGAATGCACCGATCAGCTCAGGGAAGTTCGGAGATTCGAGGATTTTTGAATTCAACCCACATGGGGGCGCCGGCGTGAAGTTGCAGAGCAAGGATTCCCGAAGTCAGTGCCAGCTTTGGGTCATTGTCAGTGAAGTCCAGAATCTGTCGACCGTTCAGATAGTGACGAATCCGGTTACCATTCGCGATGATGACCACATCATTCCAGTCATCAAGCCGAAACAGTTTTCTGTAGTCTTCAGCTGTCGTGAGTGTTCCCTTCACCTGACGACCCTGTTCCTGTTCCCAAACCGTGATATCACCTGCGAGGCTGATCCGTCCGCGTTTACCACCTTCGTCATAGATAAAACCCGCGACGTCGGGAAGCTCGTTCTGATTGCGAATCTCGTGCTGATAGCCTCTGACCACCCAGCGATTTCGAGCACTGTCATCCTGAATGTGTCGGGACCGATACTGAATCCCGGAATTGTTCGTGGCGTTACAGCGGAACGAAAGTCGCAGTTCGAAATTCTTTGTGGCCCCGTCCTTCCAGATGAGGAATGTATTTCCGTTCGCGACGTTCTCGGTGGTTGTCTCACCGTGAATCACGCCATCCTTAACCGACCAGAGACGAGGATCGCCGTCCCAGCCGGTGAGGTCTTTGCCGTTGAAAAGAGAACGCATCCCCGCAGGCTCCGGGGGAGCATTCTCCACGACGACGGCTGGTGGAGTGTTCTGCTTTTCCGCTGCGGGGGAGGACGCTGTCAGTGAGGACACTGCCAATGAAGACAGACACAGAGTCCAGCAGAGAACAACCACAGGACGGGAGATGGATGATGAAAACGACATCGTGAACTTTCTCAGCAGGACGTTCCTGATTGACTTCGATTCGCCTCTTTCGACGCGAGCAGCAGGAGTTTGTTACGGTTTGAGGCAGCTTGAAGCGACGGCGATCCTTAATCGCGATTAACCACTCGGAGACTGATGCGACTTTTCTGACGGCTACTTTCGTTGCACGTGACGCATCGGAGACTCCGTTGTTTCGGGGCACCCTTTATTTCGGGACTTCTGTTGAGGGTGTGTCGGGAGTTGAGGAAGTCTCGGGCGACGCAGGATTTGCGTCTGCTTTTGGTGTTGCGTCACCTTCTGTTTTTGATGCCGCATCGGATTCTGGTGCGGTGCCAGACGCAGGCTGAGATTCCGGAGTCGTTGTTACCGGAGCAGCAGCGGGATCACCGGCAGCGACGGCGGGGCCTTTGAGCAGTTCATTCACACGGGTGACCGCCTTTTCCAGCTGAGGATCTGCAAAGGTCCGTTCGGGAGCTGCTTCGCCTTCTTTTCGAATGATGTCGAGCTGGCTGCGATCCTTCATCCACAGATCCCATTGTTCCGGAGTGAAGCTGACCAGATAGCCTTCATCCGGTTTCACACCCCAGTCATCTGTCTCCCGGGAATCCGGGAAACGGTGAATGTTGACGCCACTGGGGCGATGGTAGCTGGCCGTCGTGAGCTTCAGAGCACTTTCGCCGGATTCAATTCGGATGACGTTCTGGACACTCCCCTTCCCCCAGGTTCTTTCTCCGACAATCGTGGCTCTGTGATTGTCCTGCAGACACGCACTGAGCACCTCGCTGGCAGACGCACTGTAGCGATTGACAATCACGGCCATCGGAAACGCGGGCCACGTTGAATCTCCTGATGTTGCTTTCCAGGAACGTTCTGACACATGCCTTCCTCGAACACTCACGATGTCGCCCGATTCGAGGAACATGTCGGAGATCTCGATCGCGGCATCGAGCAGTCCGCCCGGATTGGAACGCAGATCAAGCACGAGTCCTCTCATCCCCTGACTGATCAGGGAGTCGATCGTGCGTTTCAGTTCATCAACCGTGTGGCGACTGAAGTGAGTGACTCGCACCAGACCGATTCGGTCCTGCCCCGGAAGAAAATACTGCCAGTCACCGCCGGATCCGTACTGATCTCCCAGAACCGTCGGAACCTGAATGATCTCACGTGTCATTGACACCTGACGAACATCAGTGCCTCCCGAACTTCGAACTCCCATGGTGACAGCTCGCCCGGGAGGTCCCTGAAGGACTTTGACAGCATCCGAGACGCTGAAGCCGTCAGTTGACTTTCCGTCGATGTCGACGATCTGGTCTCCCGAACGAATCCCGGCTCGAAATGCGGGTGTACCCGGCAACGGGCTGACGACAATCAGTTTGCCGCCGTTCCCATTGACCTGCAGTCCGACACCCCCAAATTCCTGATCGACGGTCTGGTCAAACTGCCGAACAGATTCTTTCGGGATATATCCGGAATAGGGATCAAGATGCTGCAGCATGCCTCGAATGGCGGCTTCGGCAAGTTCCCGACGATCAACTTCCCGCACGTAGTTGGAATCAATCTGTTCGTAAACTTCGACGAACAGCTTCATCAGTTCATAGTCATCCTGGAGCTGACTCTTTCTGGTGGCGGCGTCATCGGCAAGACTGCGTGACGCGTCTGCGAAAGACAGACCAATCGCCAGAACACTGAACGTGACACAAAACAGGCGACCCTTCATGGACACACTCCGTGCGAGAACCCACAATGGCGGGATGAATTCATCATCAGCGAAGAATAGTAGATCCGGGTGGATCAGGTCGAGGTGGAACCTGACTGGATTATCATCAAATTGCCGGGACAGACAAACAATTTGTCGCGACAATTCAACCAGTTACCAGGGACAACAGGTAGGGGATTCCGAGAGTCAACGATGACAATATCCGACAGACCTGAGGAGGTAACTCCCATTGCCTGGGTGAACGGGGAGATCGTCCCATTCGCCACTGCCGGCCTGCCGCTTTCCGATCTCGGCGTTGTCGCTGGTGCCTCAATCACGGAGCTGGCAAGGACGTTCCGTCACCAGCCGTTCAGGCTCGAGCAGCATCTGCAGCGACTGCTGGATTCAGTGCAGGAACTTGGTTTTCCGCTGAGATTTTCGCAGAATGACCTGCATACTGCTGCAAAAGGAGTCGTTGAGTCAAATCGTCGAATGGTGGCTCCGGAATCAGATCTCGGGATCGTCATCTTTGTCACGGCGGGGAGTCACTCAACTTACCTGAAAGGCCGACACTCCGGCGACGGGACCGCAGCAGTCCATACGTTCGAGCTGCCATTCACACTGTGGAGAAGCTCACTGACGGAGGGAGTGCGTCTGCGGATTTCCAGCTATCGCCAGATACCGTCCGACAGCCTTCCGGTTCACCTGAAGGTTCGCAACCGACTCCATTGGTGGCTGGCTGACCACGAGGTCAGCCTCAAGGAACCCGGAAGTCGTGCTCTGCTTCTGAATCACTCCGATCAGATTACCGAAACCAGCACATCGTGTTTTTATGCTGTCATTGATGGCGAAATTGTGACTCCGGATCACGACGTTCTGAACAGCATGACATGTCGGGTCGTTGAGGAACTGGCCGAGCGTCTGGGAATGCGATTTCGCCGAGGGCCAGTCCACCGAGATCAGATTCCGGATTTCTCGGAAGCGTTCCTGTCATCGACGCCGGTTGGATTGCTTCCTGTCAGAAGCATAGATGAACATGTGCTGAATCATGGTGTTCCCGGGCCTGTGTATCAGAAGCTCACCGCGGAATTCAGTCGTCTGGTGGGGATCGACATCAGGAACCAGATTCTGACGCAGGACTGACTGTTCCTTTGATCGTTCCGAAACGAAGGGATCCGAATTGTTTACGGACTCACCGGCGGCTGGCGCTGGACCGCTGGCGGAACGGCTGGATGAACCAGCATCTCGGCGGCGTCAGACTGCCGAACTTCCATTACCGGGTTTTCCACAGATCGCTACAATGCCCGGTTTCCGGTTTGTGTGGAAGGCCTGATTTTCAGAGGCGGTTTTGATCGGCCTGAATCAGGTGAGTGTCAGTTGATCCTGATCAGTTGATTCTGAGTGGCAAAGGAAACCAAGTCGTGGCCCGGCGAAAATCATCAGGCGGAAACGGATCCTCGTCCGACGACGAAAACCTGCCTGAGCGTACCGAACAGATTCAGTTTGTCCCGATCAGTGACGAGACTCGCCGTCGCTACCTGAACTACGCACTGTCGGTCATCACGTCTCGAGCTCTTCCGGATGCGCGCGATGGTCTGAAACCTGTTCAGCGGCGAATTCTGTATGTGATGTACGACCGGCAGCGGCTGACGCCGGACAGCAAGACCAGCAAGTGTGCCAAGATCTGTGGTTACACAACCGGTTCATTTCATCCTCATGGTGACATGGCCGTCTACGAGGCGCTCGTGCGGCTGGCTCAGGACTTTACGCTTCGTTACCCGCTTGTCATCGGACAGGGGAACTTCGGTTCCATCATGGGGCTGCGAGCTGCAGCGGCGCGGTACACCGAAGCCAAGGTGTCGCGGCTCGCAGAGAACCTGATGAACGAACTGCGTTATCAGACCGTCGACATGCGACCAACGTATGATGCGGCTGACGAAGAACCCGTGGTGCTTCCGGCTCGCTATCCGGCTCTGCTTGTCAACGGAACGCAGGGCATCGCGGTGGGGATGGCCACCAACATGCCGCCTCATAATCTGAATGAGGTGACTCGTGCGGCGATACATCTCGTCGAAAATCCCGACGCTACTGTCGCTCAGCTGATGAAGTATGTCAAAGGCCCGGACTTTCCGCTCGGCGGTCGCATCGTCACGGACCGGAACGAACTGCGGGAAGCCTACGAAACTGGTCGCGGCGCCATCAAGGTTCGTGGCGAATGGCGATTCGATCAGGAAGGCCGCCGGGAAATCCCGAATCGCATCATCATTCATTCAATTCCCTATGGCGTGACCACCGGCCCTCTGATGACCGAAATCGGAGATCTGGTGGAAGCACGAAAGCTGCCGCAGCTGGTCTCCGTCAACGACGAAACCAACGAAGAGAACGGGCTGCGAATTGCCATCGAGGTGAAGTCAAAGGGTGACGTGGAGGCCGTGATGGCCTACCTGTACCGTCACACGTCGCTGGAGCAGAACTTCAGCTACAACGCCACATGCCTTGTCCCTGACGATCGCGGGAACCTGGTCCCGCGGGTGTTGAATCTGAAAGAGCAGCTTCAGTACTTCCTCGACTTTCGCTACGAAACTGTTCGGCGGCGTCTTGAGTACCAGCTGGAGATGCTTCGCCGGCGAATCCATATTCTCGAAGGGTTCGAAATTGTCTTCAATGGCCTGGATCGGGCTCTGAAGATCATTCGTGCCAGCAGCGGAAAGAAGGATGCTGCAGAGAAGCTCATGGCGGAGTTTCCACTGGATGAGATCCAGTGTGATGCAATTCTCGAACTCCAGCTGTACAGAATTTCGCGACTGGAGATCGACAAGATCCGGGAGGAACTTGCAGAGAAACGCGCCGAGGCAGCTCGCCTTGAGCTCATTCTGAAATCGCGAACAAAGATGTGGAAGCTGATCACCACTGAGCTCGAAGAAGTGGCGAAAGAGTTCGGCGATGAGCGTCGAAGTGGAATCGGGTCTTCAGAAGAGATCGTGGAGTTTGATCCGCAGGCCTACATTGTTCGGGAGAATACCAACGTCGTCGTGACTCGTGACGGATGGATCAAACGAGTTGGTCAACTGGCGAGCGTCACGAAGACCCGCGTACGCGAAGGGGATTCGGTGCTTGCCGTTGTCCCCGGCAGTACGCTCGATCATGCTGTCTTCTTCTGTTCGGATGGCGTTGCATTCACTCTTCCGATCGATCAGGTTCCTGTGTCCTCCGGATATGGCGAACCGATGGCAAAACGCGTCAAAATCGGAGACGGCGTGACCATTATTTCGGCCGCGACGACTGACGGTCGATTTGTGCCGACGGTCGATGATGTCGGTGACGGAGTCGGTGTGCTGTTGCTTGTGGCAACGAAGAGGGGGCAGGTCATGCTGCTGCCGTTCGAGATGTTCCGCACGCCTTCCACGAAAGCCGGACGTCGTTTCTGTCGTTTGAACAAAGACGATCAGGTGATCTATGCCAGCCTCGTGACGACGGCTGAAACCGTGTTCCTGGCCTCTCGAAAAGCTCGCGTCCTTCATTTTCGAATCGACGAGATTCCGGTGCTGAACAGCGCCGGAAAGGGTGTTCGTGGTCTGAAGCTGGAAGCCGGCGATGAACTTCTGGGAGCCGTTCAGCTGTCGCGTCCCAGCGATACGCTGCGAGTACGCAACGAGAACGATAAGGTGCTCGCTTTCGGTCAGACAAAGTACCAGATTACTTCTCGTGGTGGTCGTGGCGTGAAGACAAGCATGCGGACGGAGTTTGTTGAACTGATTCAGCCGGAGATTGAACTGGTTGACTGGAGTGAGATGGGGGGAGTGGCAGACGCCTGAGTGCTTACAGGTAGTTTCAAAACCGGGACTGGCTCCCGATACGGTCGATTTTTTCCGCGAATTATGCAACTGTAAGGGTGCCTGTCCCGGTTTTGAAATGCACTCTGGCCACACCTTGGTATTGGGGTCGTCAATACCGCGCACGCCGGAAAACAACGCCCCAAATTTGATTACCACCATCGC
>JBKDKA010000005.1:0-5977 GCA_046345315.1 Planctomyces sp. | reverse complement strand
GGTGAATCGGGGATCTCGTGAGGAGTCATGAGTCTGTCAGATCATTCGCTCGCAGCAGGGATACAGTCAGGGCAAGAACGACTAGTGCATTGTCAGTCATCAAATGATGGAAAACGATAGGTGTTTCTTGTGTGCCACTGGCTATGCCAGTGTTTTTGAACCAACAGCACTGGCATAGCCAGTGGCACACATCAATGGATTGTTGACAGAGCACTGGAGCGCATTTCAAAACCGGGACAGGCACCCTTGCAGTAGCAGAATTCGCAGGAAACACCGCGCCAGTCGGGAGCCCGTCCCGGTTTTGTCGGGGCTCTAAAGCATCATGACCAGTCCGTCGATTCCCGACAACCGACTGTAGATGGCCAGAACCTGCTGAGACGATTGGCAGAATGGTTCAATCGTCACGGCGATATGGCGACCATTCTGAGCCGCACGGAACGAGTACGGTGGATCGACGTCAATTCGCATTTCGTCACGAACAATGGAAACGACGCGAGCCGCGAAATTGTCTGCAACGGCGCCGATGACCTTGAATGTATAGCTGCATGGGAAAACATGGCGTGATTCAAGCAGTTCAACACTGGGAAGATTGATCATGCGGGACTCCGGTTTTCAGGAAGTCGATCTTCGATCGCAGATGCTCTGGCGTAGATCGTTCACCCGTGAGGGCATCCTTTTTCCACGACTCTATTCTACGACTCAGAATCGCGCAGGAGAATCGATATTTCATCCACGCTCTGCAGAGAGTCCCGAGACGACGAGTGACACAAAAGCCAGTGAGACAAAAGTAGCCTTCACACTCCGAATGAAGAGATCCGATGTTCGGAAAAACTCTTGTGAGAAATGGCCGTGTCTGCAGGGATCATCACGCTCAACGTCAACGTTCGATAGAAATTGATGGCTTGTGTCTCAGAGACACAATAGGCCGACTGGATGCGAGAGTCGGAAAATCATCCGTCGGGTATTCTTGTCTGTCGCCGCTGATGCCCCCGGGAAAAACAGGTGCTTATTGACAGTCCCATCCGACCGTCGTAAGATCGAAATCCATGGGGTGGCGTTGCGAACCGGAGGCATCGCGGGTTTCAACGCGATCGGAGAGACCGGTTCGATTTCTGGAATCCTTCCGGACGGTGTCCTGTTCCCGGGACTCACAGCAGCCGCTCGCGAATGCAGAGAGTCGCTTCAGCGGGTAACGATTCGGAGGATCCATGATCGAACTGGCAGCGAATTCTGAAGCATCGCAGTTCGCTCCACGAGACATTCGATCGGGTGTCTGGAGACGGATGTTGTTTGTCACCATGCTGACAATAGCAGTCGTCCACCGAGATTTCGCTGTTTCTGTGTCAGCCGGGGCTCGTTCGACGGGAGTTCCGCAATTTGATGAGGCGGTCGCAGCCGGCGTCAAGTTCCTCAAAGCCAGTGCAGGCAGAGCGGAACCGAGTCGAAAGGCTCTTGCTGCTTACGCACTCTTCAAAGCCGGCGAACCACTGAGTTCTCCAATTGTGGCCGAGGGAATTGAGATCGCCGCTTCGAGCGTATCGAGTGGCGGATTTCGGCCCCGGGTTGAGTACGACCACATCTACGAATCCGGTCTGTTTGCAATGTTTCTTGCGGACGTTGATCCCGTTCGATATCAGCCGGTGCTGCAGAAGATCGCGGAGTATGTGGAGTCCGCTCAGCGAGATGACGGTTCCTGGTCAGTCGGACTGCAGCGAGACTGGGATATCAGCATGTGCCAGTATGCTTTGCTGGCACTTTGGGCTGCGCAGCGAGCGGGCTGTGAGGTCTCTCCGGAAACGCTCGACAGATCAGCGGCAATGCATCGTGCTTATCAGCAGGGTGATGGAGGATGGACATATAATCCGGCAGTGCGCGGGCCGAGCGGTAAAGCCGAGTCGACTCGAAACATGACACTGGCCGCAGTGAGCAGTCTCGGAATCGCGGAAACACTTTTTTATGGTCCGCCGAAGCCGAAGAAGGAAAAGCCGGTGAAGAAATTCGGCGTGCTTGAAGAAGATACCAGCCTAGTGGTGGCCACCGAAGAGAAGCCAGCGGCGTTTCCCACGTTCAAGCCGACGATGAGTCGAGGAGATCTTCGAAAGTTGATTCTGGCCGGAATTACATACGAACAGAAAAACTATAACGCAGTCAATCGGCACGACAAATTCCCCCTCTATTTCTATTACACCGCTGAGCGAGCTCTTTCCATCGCCGGAATTCGGGAGATCAGTGGTAACGACTGGTACCAGGCCTACGGCGAAGGGTTACTCGTGTTACAGGGCGAGTCCGGAAGCTGGAAGGAAACCTGGCTCGACGATCAGATCTCCGGCACAAGCTTCGCCATTCTGTTTTTCATGCGTTCTACTCAGCAGATTCTCGACAAGCTTTATGGGCCGGCCCTGCAGCGCGGAAATCGAGGAAATCCG
This sequence comes from Planctomyces sp., assembly GCA_046345315.1. Classification (GTDB taxonomy): domain Bacteria; phylum Planctomycetota; class Planctomycetia; order Planctomycetales; family Planctomycetaceae; genus F1-80-MAGs062. The sequence goes on along the minus strand of JBKDKA010000005.1, from coordinate 3,551 downwards.
TTCGGTGATAAGCCGGTTGCTGCTGAAACAAAATCACTGGATATGCTCCTGAGCGCCATCGACAACGTCGATCTGAACAATTCAGAACTGAATGAAGCCCCCGATCTGGCGGATGACATCGTTCGCAGCGTCACGTCCATCCGTGATCCGAAGGAACTCATCGGACAGAAAGAACGCCTGAAAGCGCTCGTGAATCATCCGGAACCCGACGTCAGGCGTCCGGTTTACTGGGCTCTTGGGAAAACCGGGGAACTTTCACTTGTTCCAACGATTCTCAAGGGATTGCGCGATTCCAGTGTGGACGTCAACGTGGAGGCCGAGCAAGCTCTGAGATTTATCGCACGGCGACCCGCCGGATTCGGCTATCCCGTAAATCCACTCGATGGGGCGGAGACTGCCGATGAGCGGACGAAAACACAGAAGGTCCGCGCGTGGCGAGACAAGGCTGTGAAATCATGGCTGGACTGGTATCTTTCAGTGCAGTCCTTTGAAGATCAACAGACAGTGAATCAGGTCGAACTCTTCCGTCTGAAGAATCCGGATGCAGTGCAGTAATCGGATGGACCGGAATCAAAGTTCCCAGAGATCGTTTTCTTCAACGTCCAAAATGAAGAGACCGGCCCCGGGGTTTCGTTTCTCGGCGATGATCTTCCTGTTCTTCTGGTCGGACATTCTGTTTGGCCAGTATCCGTCAGCGGTGCCGGTATCAGCAAGGTACGAGGCAGGCTTTCGGAGTATTTCAGAAACAGACTCCAGACGCTGGCTGAAACATCTTGTCAGCGACGAATTTGCCGGTCGAGGCACAGGGCAGCCCGGGTATGTGCTCGCAGCGGACTGGTTTGCCGGCCAGCTTCAGGAGCTGGGATTCTCGCCGGGCGGTGTCGACGGGTCCTGGTTCCAGCCGGTGCCATTTGTTCGACAGACCGTGGTTCGTGAATCGACGCGACTGAAGCGGGGTGATCAGGAACTTGTCTCCGGTGATTCATTTGGGATCAGTCGATTTACAGGAGTCGTCGATCAACAGCTTTCGCTGACCTTTCTGGATCTTGTGCGGGAAATGCCATCCGCTTCCGAGAACCTTTTCAGAGGTCGCCTGCTGGTCATGATGGTGCGTGCAGGGCGGATCGATCCGGCGGATCCGTTTTTCTCACGCGCGGCACCGGCTGGTGTTCTGATCGTGACCGATGACACCGCCGTTCGGAGTGAAGCCGTCCAGCGAATCGAGGAAACGCCGGTACCGTACCCCTGCCTGACGATCTGCCGTTCAGCTGCGACTCAACTGGCCTCTGAAAGCGGCATCGAAACACCGATGTTCACACCACAGGCACCGACGGGCGATGAGATTCACGAATCGCCAGACCGAATTCAGTGTCAGTTGCAGATTGATCGCGAGCCTGTTGACGTACCGAATGTTCTGGGCTGGTATCGCGGTGCTGAAGCCGATGCGTGTCCGGAGTACGTCACTGTCGGTGCTCACCTGGACCACCTGGGGATACAGCAGGGAAAGATCTATCCGGGAGCCGATGACAATGCCTCCGGTTCCACGGCCCTTCTGCAGGTTGCGAAGGCGATCGCGGAAACACCGGAACGGCCGAAACGGAGCATCCTCCTGATGGCCTTCTGCGCCGAAGAACGAGGACTGCTGGGATCAAAGTATTGGTGCGAACACCCGACTCGACCGATCGGAAATATGGTGTGCATGATGAACATCGACATGATCGGAAGGAATGAGGAGAACCAGTCTGAATCAGCGGCTGACAATGAGAACACCATTCATCTGGTCGGCTGCCGAGAAAAGTTTCCGGGGCTCCACGATCTCTATTCTGCCGCGAATCGGAATGTCGGCTTCGTTTTCGAATACGATGAAGAACGCGTCAATCTGAGAAGCGACCACGCTTCGTTCGCGGCAAAAGGGATTCCGTCGGCGTTTCTTTTCGGTGGATTCAATCCTCATTATCATCAGACCACTGATACACTTGACGGAATCAATTATCAGAAGATCGCCAATGCCGCGAGACTGAAATATCTGACGGTGATGATGGCCGCAGATCAGGGATTGCCGGAGCTTCCTGAGTCTGAAGGGGGCTCTGCAAAGCCCTGATCTTTTCCCTGGATGCATCAGTTGTCTGAGAGAGCGGATTTCACGTGTTGCCATGAGTGCGGAGTTTCAGTCATGACTTCTGAACCTGACGATCTGAACAGTCGACTGCAGCGAGAGTTTCAGCGGCGAGGTCAGAAATCCGATCATTCTCTCTCGATACCACAGAAGGTTGAAGCCGTCGAAGTCAAGGCGGAGGTGATCGAATCGACCGGGCGAAAACCGGAGACGAACGTAGAGGAAGATCAGCTGGGGATGATCAATCGGCTGCGGCTTCGTCACGCCGAATCGGCTCATCAGCTGGAGAAGGCTCGCCTCGCCTATCGAACGGAAATGCAGTTGCTGCAGCATCAGGCGGACGCGGCCACTCGGGAAAGCCGTGCTTTCTGGGATGCAAAATCCGTGGAAGTCGCCGAAACCATCAAAACGTATGTGCAGTCGACCGTGCGAGCTCTGGAGATCGATCGGCTTGATTCTCGCAACGCCGATATCCAACGGACTTACGAAGCAACCACAGCGGCTCTCGAAAAGGCCAAAGCATCTTCACTGCCCGAAGTGATGAAGGACCGTCTGATTCAGAATATACTCGACAACTTCGAGAATACGCTTCAGAGAATTCAGAACGATACGATCGTCGCCAGATACGATCTGGACTGATCACCATGCTCGGGAATTCTGTCGTTGAGATCAGACATCCCCGAACGGGCAGCGCGTCAGACATCGGCATCCGACTGCTGTTTGGGTTCAGCGTTCTGACGGCAGCGGTTCTTGGAGCGACCCTGTATGCTGTCGGAATGCGGGTCGAGAATTTCCGGTGGGAGACATTCCGCAGCGGAAGTCTCCTGTTTGTCGCTCTGCTGGGCTCCGCGGCTGTCGGAATTCTCGTGATCACGATGGTCATTCGAGGAGTGGCCTTCGTGTCCCCGCAGTCGATTCGGCTGGCATCGGAGAAGCTGCGACTTCGGCGAACTCGCAGGCGAGCACTCTCCGCGATCCATCGTCGTCATGAGCTTCAGGAAGAACACGCCAGGCTGACCGCTGAGATGCAGGCTCTGTTTCTCTTCGAAAAGGAGTCAGCCGAGGTCGCCGGAACACGCTCCGTGCGCGAGTTTCAGAAAGCGCTTCAGTCCGGTGCCGTTCGCAGCTGCGAGATTGTCTTCGACCATCTCAACCGCATGGTCGATCAGTATCAGCGACTGGTAGAAGAGATCAATCAGTCGTCTCTGGAGACGAGCGAGAAATCGGATCTGCTCGATCAGCTGGTTCGTCAGCTGGACGTGCCCGGAGTCGCTCATACGAATCGCAGTGCTCAGAAGATGATGGAGGACGCGATCTGGAGAGTTCGGTTTCGAAAGATTCGGCTGCTGCACCGTCGCAACCCGACAGCGGCCGGGCAATACCTGCAGTCTCTGCGAAAGAAAGGGGCCAGCCATCGCATGCTGGTGCAGCTGGA
>JBKDKA010000004.1:0-4736 GCA_046345315.1 Planctomyces sp. | reverse complement strand
GGTAAGTATACCGCGGACACAGACATCAGCAGAATGAACGCCGTGATTGATCCGCTGGGTGAAGTGACGCTTTAGGTACACGATATCGCGGCCGTTGGCAGTAAAGCAGTCCGTGTTTATCGGACTGTTCCAAAGAAGCTGTCGGAGTTCGGGCTCTTCGAAGGACCGCTGGCAGAACACTATGCCGCAACAATCTGAAACAGATCGGTTTGGCGTTTCACAACTATCATGATGCGTACAATCAGTTTCCGATCGGATATCTGACTCGAATTGAAGTCGGTGCGGGAACGGCTACTTTACTTCCAGGATCGATGAGCTGGCCGTGTGCCATTCTGCCATACATCGATCAGGCAAACACCGACAACCGGATCACTGCAGCCGCTGGTCTTCTGGATGACGTGCACGCTGCTGCCAGGGGTAGTCTTGCAGCTCAGAAAACGGCCATCCCGGGATACATCTGCCCGTCGACACCGCGTTCTGCGACCCTCGTGACTAGAGGTGGCGCTGCGAATCCAGACATTCCGGCTCTTGGGATGAAGTCGACCAACACGCTGACCGGTGGTGCAATGGACTACATCAGTATCATTAACTTCACCAGCGGTTCAGGCATTTTCACGGCATGGACTGCTGCGTACCCGGGCACAGGGGCAAACCAATCAAAAGGAGCTATGGGCAGTGGTCTCGCCCAGGTTTTTGGAGGCGGTTCATTCCTGTTTGACATCAAGCAGACAGCAGGAAGTGGTCTTCGCTTCATCACAGACGGAACGTCCAATACCCACATGGTCCATGAGCATGCAAACCGGGAGCAGGGTTTTACTCGGGGCAGGCCGGACACTTTCCTGAACTCAACCGTCGGCAGTGCGGGCGGGACATGGGTCAGCGTTCTGCAGGGTGCTGCTTTCGCTAATGGTGTTCCTTTTGGAACTGCTCCCGGAACCCTTAATGCCAACAATGCCGGAACAGGTGGCCTCTGCCTGATCAACTGCACCAACATGGTTTACGCCAACGGTGACGTCGCAGGCCCATACTCATTCCACGCTGGTGCCGCTCTTACGCTCCTCGCGGATGGGTCAGTTCAGTCGACGAGTGAGAACATGTCGAACGCGGTGTGGGCAGCTCAGAACACCCAGGCTGGCGGTGAAGTCACCAGCGGATTCTGAACGGATCATCGAATTTCGGATCTGGAGCCAACCGCGAACGATTCGCGGTTGGCTTTTCCACTGACAGCGATTCATTCCGTACGTCGACTCCGAATCGAATTGCCTGTATTCATGTCTTTCCCTCACGCAGAAGGTATTGTGCGCATGCTGACTTCAGGAAACACGAGGATCAGACAACCAGGGATTGTCTGGTCATTCCTTCTCCTGGTATTAACAGTATCCGGCTGCTCCAATGGAGAAAGAACGCCACCAAACGCAAAACCCGTTGTTCCGGTCAGTGGTCTCGTTCATATCAACGGCAAGCCTGCACCAGCGGGAGTTCAGATCCGCTTTCATGCCGTCCAGCAGGACCCGCAGAACGCCACGCTCTCCATGGCAACCACGAATGCTGATGGACAATTCAAAGCATTTACATATCAGCCTGATGACGGAGTTCCACCGGGAGAGTATCAGGTCACATTTGATGATCAGAGCGAGGCGAAACCGCATCTTCGAGGCAGCCCTGATCTGTTCAAGGGCAGATATTCGGATCCGAAAAAATCTGAATTCAAGCTTTCGGTTCCAGCGTCCGGTCCTCCGATCGACATGGGGACCATTGAACTCAAGCGCTGATGATTAACGATGGCTCTTGCATTGTCACACCTTGATCTTGGGGGTCGACATTCCCGCGCAGGCGGGAATCCAGTGCCCCAGTGTGGATTCCCGCCTGCGCGGGAATGACACAAAACCCCTGCTTTAAGCTTTGACAATGCACTCTGCGGCGACCAAAGGAATGTTTCCGGTGCCACGAATGGTCTGTTAAAGCAGTTCGCTGATCACTCTTGCCTTGTAGACATCCGTCAGCTTCTCGTCACGACTGTTGTGGGGCCAGGTCAGAGTGTCGTGGTTGAGCCCCAGCTGATGCAGGATGGTGGCGTGAAGGTCAGCCGTCTGAGTACGATTCTCGATGGCTCGATAACCAAAATCATCCGTGGTTCCATAAGCCTGACCACCTCGGATTCCGCCACCAGCCATCCAGATGCTGAATCCGTACGGATGATGATCACGACCTTCATGGCCGGTCACGGTGTTTCCATCACGCAGTTCAGCACCGGGAGTTCTTCCAAACTCACCGCCCCAGACGACAAGAGTTGAATCCAGAAGACCACGCTGTTTCAGATCGGCCAGCAGTCCTGCCACAGGAAGATCCGTCTGCTCACAACAGCTTCGCGTACCCGCTGTGTTGCTCGAATGAGTATCCCACGGCTGCCCTTTCATGAAAATCTGAATGAAACGAACACCGCGTTCAACCAGACGCCGCGCCATCAGGCAACGCCTGCCATAAGACTTCGTCGTTTCGTTCTGCAGGCCGTATAGCTGCTGAGTTGCCTCTGTCTCCTGGCTCAGATCCAGTGCATCCGTCGCTGACAGCTGCATCCGCGCCGCCAGTTCAAAGCTGCTGATGCGTGCATCCAGCTCCGATTCAGACGGATGAGCCTCCAGGTGCCGAGCATTGAGCTTCCTCAGCAGATTCATCCGACTCTGTTCAATCTCTGCGCCACGACTGAGTTTCGGCTGCAGATGCAGCACAGGCAGCCCTTCGGATCGGATCACTGTTCCCTGAAAGATCGGTGGCAGCCAGCCGCTGGACCAGTTTCGAGCTCCATCCGTCGGCATGCCCGTGGGTTCCGGCAGTGCCACATATCCCGGCAGATTCTGATTCTCCGTTCCAAGACCATAAGCGACCCAGGAACCGATATTCGGACGCCCGGCCACCGTCAGACCGGTATTGGCCATCCAGATCGCCTGTTCGTGATTGCGATGCTCGGTAAACATCGATCGGATGACTGCGATCTCATCGGCATGCCGAGCTACGTGCGGCATGACTTCCGAAAACTCAAGACCGCTTTCTCCGTGCCGCGAAAATCGAAACGGACTGCCCAGCAGATAGTGCGTGCGTTTCTCGTCGTCAGCCACTTCCGATGGAGGAGCCTTCCCACTGAAACGTGTCAGTTCAGGCTTCGGATCCAGCAGATCGACATGACTCGGCCCACCGTGCATAAACAGCTGTATGACCGCACGCGCTTTCGGCTGCGTCAACGGTGGCCTTGTTGCCAGTCCGAGTGGCAGATGCCCGGAAGAACTCCCGGATGCGAATGACGTCTGCAGAAGTGACGACAAAGCCAGCCCACCAAACCCCGCTCCCATCTGACAGATCATCTGCCGACGTGACGAACCGAACTCGTTCCCGTTCGAATTTTCTGCCGGTGCTGCTGTCATTGGATCGGCCCGTTCTTTGATACCGCAGATTCTGTTTCTATCCGCAATTCAGTCGACATACAAAAACTCATTGGATGACATCAGCATCTGACAAAGATCTGCGAATGCGTTTCGTCGAGCTTCGTCAGACGCCAGTCCCTGCTTCGCGTAGAGCTGCTGCTGAGCTTCGACAAAGCCATTCAGTGTCTGAACTTCCCCAGGATCGGGTAACCGCGAGAATCCACACAGGACCGCGTATCCCGCAGGATCACTGCCGCCTTCGCGAATCAGTCGATCAGCGAATCCAGTTGCGTAGTCGCGCACCGATTCGCTGTTGAGCAGCGTGAGCGCCTGAGTTGCCACAGTCGATCGGACTCGACGCACGCAGTTCGTTTCCATCACCGGCTGATCAAAGGATTGCATCAGTGTCAGTGGATTGCCCCGAAGCACCTGCAGATAGATCGATCGTCGACGATCGACGGCACCGTCAACCACCGTCACTTCTCCATCAGGTCGTCGAGCCATCGGAATTGGATAACCAAACAACTGACGGTCGAGCAGTCCCGAAGCCGCCAGCATGGCATCCCGCAGAGGTTCCGCTTCCAGTCGCCGCAGTCGCTGACGCCACAGAAGTCGATCCTCGGGATCCTTTTCAATCGCAGCCGCATGCGTCTTTTCATTAACGGAAGAACTCTGCTGATAAACGGCTGATGTCATGATCAGACGATGCAACTTCTTGATGCTCCAGCCGGATTCGACAAACTCCCGAGCGAGCCAGTCGAGCAGTTCCGGATGGCTGGGCGGTGATCCCAGCGTTCCAAAGTCTTCCGGTGTGCTGACAATTCCTTCCCCAAAATGGTGCAGCCAGACGCGATTGGCAAACACTCGCGCTGTGAGCGGATGATCCGGATGAGTCAGCCATCTGGCGAAGGCAAGTCGCCGACAACTGGTTTTCGCGTCTGATGAAGGAGGATTCCAGCTGAACGGTACAGCAGAACTCAGCACCGCCGGAACACCCGGTTCCACAGGTGGCCCCGGCGTCAGCGCATCACCTCGAATCAGCAGTGGCGTCACGACATCTCCCGGCAGATCATACAACGCTCGCAGCTCGTCAAACGCCATCCGTCGTCCCTGCTGGACCGCAACCGCTGCTCGATTCTGTTCGGCCTTCTGACCGTATTCCCGGTATGACATCGTGAGCTGCGACTCGAGAGAAGCGTCATCGGGCCGAAGATGAGCCTGAAACTGCGCCACAAGATACGCCTGAATCGGCGTTCGCTGATCGGCAGCAATCTCAAGAGCTGCCAGAACGTCTGCCTGAACTGCCGCCGGAAGAGC
>JBKDKA010000003.1:0-2599 GCA_046345315.1 Planctomyces sp. | reverse complement strand
CCAGGAACGGCAATCGCAGTAAACAGGAGACCCACACGAAAAAATTCACAGCCGATGTTGTCATAGAACTTTGTCATCTCTTCATGAATTGTCCACGTTGAGGAGCTTCCCTTCGGGAAAGACACGATGTCACCGGGCTGCAGTTCCACGGAAGGCATCCCGTCAACTTCAATGCGAACCCGCCCTTCGAGCAGATGAAAAGTTTCGTCTCCCGGGAAGACATAGCGGAACGTCGCCGCTTCGTGTTTCCACAGGCCCGCGAACAGCACACCATCTCCCGCAGGCTGCGTCCGAAGCCAGTGAACCTGCCCAAACGGTCTGCCCTCGTGAGAAAACGGCTCATACTGAACCGACGTTCGACACCGGAATCATGCTCTGTCTCCACCGGAATGTTGAGAAAAAGTTCGGAGGAGACGGAGAGTTTTCATCAGTCCGAAGATTCAGGCTGCGCTTCTGCCACGGATAATGGGAGGGCCAGCGGACAGGTGTGCGGACTCAGAACCGTCACCTGGCGGATCGGATGGGAATCGGACCCTCTGACCAATCTCGAGGCAGTCACTTTCGTCACCACGAACAATCCGTTCTGCCAGTCCATTCAGCCGATCCATCTCCAGCTGAAGAAGGCGAGTGTACTCCGTAATCTCCTCTCGCGACAGATTCGGAGGAATCTCAATCGGATTTCCGGCGATCAGAACAGCCCGAGCAAAAGGCATCGGAATCAGCAGATCAGTCCATCGTCCTCGAATCGACCAGAATCTGTCTGCGGTGATGGCTGTGGGAACAATCGGACGTCCGGATCGCGACGCAATGAAGATAATTCCTTCCTTGAGACGCCTGCGAGGTCCCTGGGGTCCGTCGGGGGTCATCGCAAGGTGGTATTCGGGCATCGAAAGCAGCTGACTGACGGCTTCTGCGCCGCCCCGAGTCGTCGAGCCCCGAACTGGAACGATACCGGACAACCTGGCGGCATCTGCCAGATAGCCGCCGTCTCGATGCTGGCTGATCAGACCAGAAAGAAACCAGGTCTTCATGGCGAACACGGCAATGGCAATGCCATCATGCCACATACAAAAAACGTAGCGAACACACCCTTCAGGTCGAAGATACGGCGTTGCAAATTCAGCGATTCGCCGATGATCAACGCGAACGAAAAGGAACAGAAATCGAGCCAGAAGAGTAGCCACCCATGCGATGACATAGTTGACCCATCTGATTTTGATCTTCATGGCAATCCGTGCCCGTTCAGATATCTGAGTTCAATCGTCTGAAGCATTCAAAGTGGAAGATTTTCTGACTGGTTGATGAGACCAGACATTCTAGTTTCATCCAGAAATCGAAGACAATGCCACAAAGCGGTAGCGCAAAACGCTACAGAATCCGCCTCATTATCAGTTCGAAACCAATTCGGTATTCAGATCTGGACCGCAGAGCGCTCTGAATCAATGACACGTCAGCAGGGCCCCAACTGAATTCAAACGGTCAAAAATGTTAAAATAGAGACCAGAGCAAAAACAGGCACGAAGAAACGGCTGGAGTTCATTTGCACAAATCGGAATTTTTAAGTATCCTCCTGCCCATCTGGCACTATGACCAGTGACGTTTACGCAATCGGTACAGCGTTTGCGGTTGCTGATTCGAAGTGATATCTGACTGTTGTCTCTTTTCGGAGACTGCATTCTTATCTGATCTGAATTGTGATTGATTCGTTCCCTGTTCTTCTTGGGCCTCTGGGGACGGTATTTCGTTTCGTTCGGGAAATCCGGACAACCGCTCGCGTTATTCATAGGGAGATGATTTTGGCCTCCTGAGTTCTATTTTTTGCGAGCGATCATTCTTGAGACGACCTGACCGGTGAATCTATGCCGATCAGGTCGCTTCTTTTGGTAGCCTCATCCAAATTCTTCAGTGCCTGCCACAATTGACGCCATCTTTTTTGAAACATCTCAACGGCCTGTGTAAGCTGTACGTCTGCAGAGTGATTTCTGAGAGTCTGGTTTTCCATCAAGTGGCCAAAAGTTTCATAACGGGAGCAACTTCGCAATGCCATTGAACAATTCACGTCGAAGCTTCCTGAAAAACTCCAGCCTTGCAGCGCTTGCCGCCGGAGCATCGCCATACTGGTTTGCACCATCCTCGATGGCAGCACCGTTTCGAAGTGCGAATGATCGTCCGGTTCTGGGATGCATTGGAACCGGCGACCGCTGGAACGGTGTCGGGCCGAATGCCATGGCGTTCAGTGAGTGCGCAGCGGTCTGCGACGTTGACTCCGCTCACATGGAAAAAGGCAAAGCGAAGGCACTCGAACTGAACGGAAAGAAAGGTGCTGATCGCGAAGTCGCGATGTACGAAGACTACCGTAAGCTGCTTGATCGAAAAGATATCGAAGTCGTCACGATCGTGACTCCCGACCACTGGCATTCGAAGATTGCCATCGAAGCCATGCAGGCAGGAAAAGACGTCTACTGCGAGAAACCGCTGACACTCACAATCGAAGAAGGCAAGCAGATCCGCAAAGTGCTCGAACAGACCGGACGAGTCTTTCAGGTCGGTACCCAGCAGCGCAGCGAGATGGGACTCCGGTTTCTGCATGCAGTAGCCC
>JBKDKA010000002.1:0-25210 GCA_046345315.1 Planctomyces sp. | reverse complement strand
TCGGTGGATTCCTTGGTCGCAAATCCGACGGCGAACCCGGCTGGCAAACGATCTGGCGTGGTCTCGAGGTGCTCATCCTCGCCCTCAGAGGTTACAACGCCGCTCTAAAAAAATGTGGGTAAAGATGAGTCCGGCAGAATGGACCTACTTTACTGCTGCATGGCGGGCACGAAACACATTCGCGGGACTTGAATCTTCTGATTCCAACCTGCGCCGATTATCCGATCGCTCAGAACCGAATTTCTGCTCGAATCGACGGACCGTAGAATGTCAGGTTGCTGCCGAGTCCCATGGAGTCATCAGCGAACGTGTCATTGAGCCAGTACTGAGTTTCCCAGGCTCCCCGGAGTTCCAGCTGGCGATTCTTCGCCAACAGTCGAGTGTACGCCACCCCCATCTGATTCTCGAACACGTGAGTCGTCTCGTCATGAATGATGCCGGCGGTTGTGGTGTTGAAGAGCCCGGAGTTGTTGATGTCTCCGAACAGGATTGCACCGCGTGTTGTGCCGAACAGCGACAGGCCGGTTGTACCAAGATTGCGTCGTGCATCCAGAGCGATTGTCGGGCCAGTTCCTTCGAAGACGGCCTTTCGGATACCTCCCGGGAGTCCCGGTGGAGTGTTGAAGTCCATGCGAGCGTATCGCACACCTCCCGACACTCCAAGATTCCAGTTACGCAGCGGCTGAGCAAGAGTGATCTCTGCATCTGCGACGTCCATATGCAGCCCGAGCTGATTGGCTGCGACCGGCGTATCGGTGTCGAATCCCCAGTACTGACCCCGAAAACCGACACCGGAGCTCGTCTGATAACCCAGGATGTATCGAAGAGAAGTCTCCGGTTCAGAATCGATCCACTGTCCGATCAATGGATTGAAGTTGCTTCGTGCACTGCTCAGGTGAGGACGTATCAGCAGGACATCAATTGCACCGTAGAGGTAAGATCTCCGGGCATCCGCAGCAAAAATCGATTCGCTTCTGGGGGCCCCGGGACGCTGCTGACGTCGAAGCTGACTCAACTGGCTTTCCAGCGACGCAATACGTCCTTCAAGATTGTTCAGTTCGTCATCAGAGAAATCGTCTTCGGCATCGAAGGGAGCTGGTGGAGGCGTCTGCGAAAGAATCGAATCTTCCGGACTCGCGGGCCGCACGGATAAATCGTCGGAATCCTGCAGCGTAATGTCTGACGAAGCATCGTTGCTCACGCGAGCAATTGACCGACCGCTGATGGAATGAAGCCAGTCGCTCGATACCGGGGAAAAGAGCCGACCAGTCTCAGCTGCCGAAGGCACACTATAACCGACGATCGTGCCCGTGATTATCAGAACGCGGCACAGTGTGCTGACTGTTCTCATCGTGGATCCCTCCCCTGGACGCCACTGCAGACTCAGATAGATCTCTGAAGCAAATGAAACTGACACTTCTGAATTTGCGTCATGTGCCGACGGCAATCGTCGGCAAACCCGTCTGTCAGTGGAGTCCCGCACGATCCTCCAGCTGATGACTTCCCGGGAAACCGACTGGCAATTTCAGCGTGTATTTACAGTATCGCGTCCTCGGACTGCCGTTGGTAAAAACTTTTGCGAGCGGCCCAATGATCGGAACGTCTGGACTCACCGGCGAAATGGCCTCCATCTGCACAACCGGCATGTTGACCCTGCCAAAACGGCTCAATAATGTCGTTAACAAAACCTGGTGGTTCCCGACTGGAAACCCGCTGGAAAGTTTGCAGCACTGAATGAATAATCACCAGTCAGGCAATCTGGTTTCAAGAGTATCGTGAAAGGAAGTATCGGAATGTCCACTCCGTCTACGATTGCGTTGTCGTTTCCTGAAAAAGACATCGCCGTGCTGACGTTCGATGAGCCGGGCAAGGCAGTCAACATTCTTTCGCGGCATGTTGTCGATGAACTGGAAGTGCATCTCAATGAACTCGAGAAGCGTTCTGATCTCGTGGGATTGATTCTGACGTCCGCGAAACCCGGAGTTTTCATCGCCGGGGCGGATATTCGAGAATTTATCTCCGCAGGGACGATGTCTCGGGCTGACATCATTCAGATGGCGTCTCACGGCAGAAAGCTGTTTCAGAGAATCTCCCGACTGCCTTTTGTGAGTGTTGCGGCGATCAACGGGATCTGTGTCGGTGGCGGGGCGGAGCTTGCTGTCTGGTGCGACAGAAGGCTCATGTCCAGCGATCCGAAGGCTCAGATCGGTTTCCCGGAAGTGAAGCTCGGTATCTTTCCCGGCTGGGGTGGAACAGCTCGCACACCACGGCTGACCGGTCTTGGCAACGCCATCGAACTGATCACCGGAGGCGAATCGATATCCGGAACAGCAGCCGTCAGGATGGGGCTCGTCACTGATGTCGTTCCGACGAACGGTCTGCTGCAGGCGTCAATTGCGGTGGTCAGGGCGGATCAGAAATCGCAGCAGTATCTGAAGGATCGAGAACGCTGGCATCGCGCGCTGACGATTAACCCAACGGAACATGCGTTTCTGGGAGCAACAGCGGGAGCCTTTATTCAGCAGCAGTCGAAGGGGCAGTATCCAGCACCCCAGGCGGCGCTGAATCTCATGATGACGACGGCCGCGATGGATTCTGACGCAGCCTGTGAGAAGGAAAGTGAAGGCTTTGCTGAACTGTTTGGTTCACCGGTCAGCCGTGCGCTGATCAATGTCTTCTTTCTGGGGGACAGAAACAAGAAGGACACTGGTTCCGACAATCGTTCCCTGACACCGGTGCCCATTCGCAGCGTGGGCGTCATCGGAGCAGGCATCATGGGCTCCGGAATTGCATCCGCCTGTGTAAAACGGGAACTGAATGTCGCACTGACGGATGCTCGCCTGGAACAGCTGACATCCGGTGCTCGATCAGCCATTGAAGACGCGGCTTACGATCGCGTGGCCCGAGGTCCGGTACCGGAGAAACTCCTCAAACTGGCACCACTTCTTCGCGAAGTCACCAGCGATGCGGAATTCGCGAAGTGCGATCTCGTGATTGAAGCGATTGTGGAGAACGAAAAGGTAAAAAAAGATCTTCACACACGAATGGAAGCTCAGCTATCCGACAATGCGATTCTGGCGTCCAACACGTCAGCCATCTCGATCGGGCGTCTTGCTGAGGGGCTCCGCCGTCCGGAACGTTTCTGCGGAATTCATTTCTTCAATCCGGTGCGACGAATGCAACTCGTCGAGGTGATTCGAGGGCCGAAGACGAGTGACGAAACAGTGGTGACAGCGGTCTCGTTTGCCAAAGGGCTGGGCAAAATGCCGATCGTTGTTGCGGACGGCCCCGGGTTTCTGGTGAATCGACTGCTCTTTCCGTACATGAACGAAGCCATCCAGCTTCTGATGGCAGGAATACCAATCAAGGCCGTCGACGGAGCTTCCCGGGCGTTTGGAATGCCGATGGGGCCGATTACGCTTTACGATGTGGTCGGTCTGGATACCGCACTCTTCGCGGGTCAGGTGATGACGAACGCGTTTCCGTCGCGTTTCCTTTCTTCGCCTCTTCTCGAAACACTGGTAAAAGCCGGACGGCTGGGCCAGAAATCCGGTGCAGGCTTTTTTGCTTACCGTGATAAGTCGGATCGTGGTGAGCCGGATCCGGGGTTTGATTCCATCCTCGCCGCACATGCAGATGCACCGCAGAAGCTTGATGCGGAAGCCGTCACGATGCGGCTGTTTATTCCGATGCTGCTCGAAGCGACTCGGGTCCTCGAAGAGAAGAAAGTGCGTGATCCGAGGGATGTTGATCTCGGTCTGATCTACGGGATCGGTTTCCCGCCGTTCCGTGGTGGGCTGATGCACTGGGCAGACACCATCGGTCCACGAAAAATTGTGGAAATGCTGAAACCCTTCGAACCGCTCGGTGAACGCTATCACGTCACACCGCTGCTGAAGGAACTGGCCGATTCCGGTCGAAGGTTCTATGACCTGGTCAAAGAATCCTGAATGAATGTGAATGCCTGAATCCAGGGGACTGCCGAAATCAAAGTGACTGGGGGGAACTGAACATGAACGAAGCCGTAATTGTTGATGCGGTCAGAACACCGATCGGAAGAGCTCACAAAGACAAAGGCGTTTTTCGTGACGTTCGCAGCGATGATCTAGCCGTCGCTGTTGTGGAGGCGTTGATTCAGCGGACCGGGATCGATCCGTCGCTGATCGAAGACGTCATCCTTGGAAATACTCAGCAGCAGGGGGAACAGGGCTTCAATGTGGCTCGAAATGTCGGCCTGATGGCAGGGCTGTCTTATGCATCGGGCGGAACGACCGTGAATCGGCTTTGCGGATCCAGCCTGCAGGCGGTGGCTCAGGCCGCGCATTCAGCGGTCTGTGGAGCAGAAGACGTGCAGATCGTCGGTGGTCTGGAACACATGCACCATATCCCGATGATCAAGGATCTGGATATCAATCCGCGAGTCTATACACGGACCTCGCAGGCGGCTCTGAATATGGGCATCACGGCCGAGTTTCTGGCGCAGTCCATGGGAATTTCTCGTCAGGATCAGGACGCGTTTGCGGTCCGAAGTCATCAACGGGCTGCGGCCAGTCAGGCGTCCGGAACATTTCGTCGGGAAATGGTTTCGGTTTACGGGCGCGATGAAGCCGGGATGCGCATTCTGGTGGAGGCCGATCAGTGCGTTCGCCCGGATTGCAGTCTGGAAAGTCTGGGAGCGCTGAAGCCAGCCTTCATGCCCGGCACCGGTACCGTGACTGCAGGAAACAGTTCGCCGCTGAATGACGGCGCTGCGGCGCTGCTGCTGATGAGTCGTGCGCGAGCAGACGAGCTCGGGCTGAAGCCACTCGTGAAGGTACGAGCAACCGCGGTCGCAGGTGTTGAACCCTGCACGATGGGGACAGGTCCGGTACCTGCAACAAAGAAGGCACTGAAGCGAGCCGGACTGACGCTTGCTGATGTCGACCTGATTGAACTGAACGAAGCCTTCGCAGCTCAGGCACTCGCGTGCATGCGACTGTTGAAAATGGATGCTGAGAAAGTCAACGTGCGCGGTGGTTCGCTGGCCATCGGGCATCCTCTGGGAGCCAGTGGTGCTCGAATCGCATCAACACTGATCCATGGGATGATTGATCTCGACAGGAATATCGGGCTGGCAACGATGTGCATCGGCGTGGGGCAGGGCATTGCCGTGATTTTCGAACGGGTCTGAACAGACGGCCGGGCGATCATCACGGCTCAATGTAACTTCATGATTTGATTCCGCTTGTTTGATCGTGGTGCTCTCGGCTGCGTGCAGAACCATGGCTGTTGTTTCAGCAGAGGGAGTGAGTCATGAGTGAGTCCAGACGATCGCCGACACTGATCGATCTTTTCGTTCAGAACGTTCGTACCAGGTCTCACAAAGCTGCAGTCTGGTACCGCCGAAACGGAACGATCATCTGTCGTACCTGGAATGATCTGGGAATCGATGTCGTCAGAACGGCAGCTGCGATTCGTGCCGCAGGAGTTGCTCCGGGCGACCGTGTCGCCTTCGTCTGCGGGAATCGATACGAGTGGCTGATTACGGACCTGGCCATTCTGGGAGTCGGTGCGGTTCACCTCCCGATTCACAACACGCTCACCGGACCGCAGATTCGATATCAGGTGGCAGACAGCGGTGCGAAGATGGTCATCGTTGCCGGTGACGAACAGATCGCAAAGTTAAACGACACCGAGTTGATGCCGAATGGTGTGCATGTGGTGTCACTGGATCCGACGACAGTCGCGTATCACCACTCCAGCGTGAGCCGGCTGCAGGATGCAGCGGATGTCGCAGGACATCCGGCGGTATCCGATGATCTGGAGTATCAGACGCAGCTGGATCTCTTGTGTGAATCAACGGCCCTGAATGACCTTGCCACGATCATTTACACTTCAGGCACGACCGGCGAACCAAAGGGCGTGATGCTGTCTCATGGAAATCTGACATCCAATGCTCAGACCGTGATTCAGGAGCTTCAGGAGAGCACAGATGCGAACTTTGAACGGCGAATGAATCTGCTGCCGCTCAGCCATATCTTTGCGAGAACCTGCGATTTTTATGTTGTGGTGGCCGGAGCATCCGAACTGACTCTGGCAGAATCGCCGCTGACTGCCTTCGCCGACTGCGGTTTGTTTCAGCCAACTCTGCTGAACGCGGTTCCGTACTTCTTCGAAAAGATCATGCGATCGCTGATTGAAAACGGAGCGGCCAATTTGCCGGGAGCACTTCAGCGAGCCCTCGGGAATCGGCTGAGATGGTGCTGTTCCGGTGGAGCTCCGCTGCCCGAACATGTCGGGCGATTCTATGCAGAACGCGGACTTCTGCTCGTTCAGGGTTACGGGCTCACAGAAAGCAGCCCGGTGATTACGATCAACACGAACCGGTGTTATCGACATGGAACGATCGGCAGAACAATTGCCGGGGTGGAAGTCCGGTTCGCCGATGACGGTGAACTACTGACTCGCGGGCCCCACGTGATGATGGGGTACTGGAATCGCCCGGAGGAGACGGCAGCGGCACTTCAGAACGGCTGGCTGCACACGGGAGACCTCGGGAGTATCGATTCTGACGGCTTTATTCGCATTACCGGTCGTAAGAAAGAACTTATTGTCACCACCGGGGGCAAGAAAATCGTTCCGTCCGCCGTGGAACACCTCCTCACAAGCGACCCCATGATCCGGCAGGCAGCTGTGATCGGAGACGGCCGAAATTATCTGACTGCGCTGGTCGTGCCGAACACGGAAGTGCTGTGTGCAGAACTGATCCAGTGCGGACATTCCGTGACGCCCGAAAACGTTCATTGGAACCCGGTCGCCGAAAATCTTGTGATGGATAGAATCAGGAAACAGACAAGTTCTCTTTCGGCTCACGAGCAAATCAGGCGTATCGTTCTGCTGGAGAGAGAATTCAGTGTCGCCAGAGAAGAACTCACACTGACAATGAAACTGCGAAGAAAAACGATCGCAGAGAATTTTGCAGCAACAATCGACCGGTTGTATTCCGGTGATGTTCAGAGTCACGGGCAGAAGTCAACAATCTCAGGATCATCAGGGGAACAAACATGACAGCTGTGCAACCGGGCTCCAGTCAGAAAAAAGACGGTCATGAGAATACCGGGGCTTCATTTGCTGAAACAGCACTGAAACTCGGTGGCAAAAGCGACGACGAAGCTCGACGCACCGGTGCTCTCGACAAGGCGGACGACGAAGTCGAGGCGCTGTTTGCGAAGAAGTTTCAGACAACGGCCAGTCCTGCTCATCGAGCAGTCTGGGATGACAGCGCCGTTCCGGCAGATCTGTTCGTTTTCGATCCATCGCCGGTTCCTCCGGCTGTGACGAAGGTCATGAACGATTCGCTCGAAGTCGTAAGGAAATACCGCGCCGCGGGAACACTTCTGAACAGCAACGGAAAACTGAGTGACCCGCTTCTTCAGGAACTGGCATCGGTCGGCTACTGGGGGCTGCTTGTGGGAACTAAGTATGGAGGTTCCGGAGCTCCGTTTTCCGCGTTTGCACCGTTCCTTACGAAGATGGCGGTGCTTGATCCGACAGTTGCGGGGATGGCGAGCGTTCACGGCTGTATCGGCGCTGTCGACCCGGTATCCAACTTCGGCACAGAGGAGCAGAAGAAACGGTTCCTGCCGGAATTTTCCAGCGGACGACGGCTTTCTGCCTTTGCACTGACGGAACCATGCGCCGGGTCAGACCTGACTGCGCTGAAAACACGTGCGGTGCGGCAGGGCAACGAGTACATCGTCAATGGCGAAAAGCTTTTCATCACCAACGTTGTTCCGGGGCGAACGATCGGACTGGTCTGCCTCATCGAAGATCGGCCGGCAGTGTTGATCGTGGATCTGCCGCCTGCAGAAAACGAAAACTTCCAACTGCGTAAGTACGGGATCTGGGCGCTCAAACATACGAATAACCAGGGGATCATTTTTCGTGATTTTCGCGTGCCTGCGGAGAACCTGCTGACTCCGACGAAAGGCGACGGACTGACGATTGCCTATCACGGACTCAATCTTGGACGGACAGCTCTCTGTGCGTCGGCTGCCGGGACAATGCGATCGATGCTCGTGGATATTCTGCCATGGGCGCAGTATCGCCGAACTTACGGTGCAGCCATTGCAACTCGTGAACTCGTTCAGCGACGCATCGGCCGGCTCGGGGGACTTATTGTCGCAGCGGATGCACTAACCGCGTGGTGTTCGTCTCTGATCGACCACGGATATCGCGGTGAAATGGAATGCATTATCGCGAAGATCTTCGGAAGCGAAGCTCAGAAGGAAGCCGCCATTGAGCTCTTCATGAAGACCCATGGCGGACGATCGTTCGTTCATGGTCATCGGTTCGGAGACAACGTTCACGAGTATCTGGCTCCCTGCATCTACGAAGGCGAAGGAGAAATGCTGGGAATGGCGTTCTTCAAGTCTCTCGTGAAGCAGCACGGAGTGGAGTTCTTCGAACCGATCGGAAAGACGCTTTACGAAAAGAAGATCCGAAAACCAAACCTGGCCAATCCATCGCATCTCTGGGCACTGAGAAAGCCCATGACGACCTACGCGAAATGGTTTCTCGGAAGAACCTTCAGTCGTCGCCCGGGGCTGCAGCTGCCGCCAATGCCGGAGCGACTGCGTGCACATGCTGAGTTCGCGTATGACTTCCTGGGACGCAGCGCTATGGAGATCAGTGGCGTGATGCGCACCCATCAGCTGGCCCTTGCGGATCGACAGTGCCGGATGGCAGAACTGTCATTGCGCGTTCAAAATGCTCTGGTGATGCTCTGCACAAGCCTGTACGCAGCTCGTCAGAACGACGAACTCACTCGTGCAGCCGCTGACTGCTTCTGTCAGGAAACAAAGCGATCAATTGTCGGTGGGCGACCTTCGGATGGCTATTTTCGAGCCATCACGAAACTGGGAGGTGAAATCGCCAACGGCGCGTTTGCTCCGATCACGGGGATGGTGCCCGATGAGATCATGATGCGTTACGACAGCTGACTCTGTGATTTGAAGTGCATCATCCGACACTCACTTCATTGTGGATGATGACTTCCATGCGCCGTCAGGAGAAAACGGGGAGACGTCGTTGACACCGGCTCCGGATTTTCGCGTTTTCCCTGTATTCCGCGATGTCTGGCGACGTGCGGCCGATGAGAACGGATCGGAGTTTTCATCGGAGGGCGTTGCCGTCTCAGGAGCTGACTCCCATTCAGGTTCCTGAGGTTCCGATCGCTTATGCTGTCGGAATGGATTTGCTGCCGGCATCGATTTAATCGCGGCTGCCTTCTCCTTGAACCTGCCTGAAACCGCTTCCGCTTTTTCTGCTGCTTCTTCGCGAGCAGCAGAAGTTTCATTGATGAGCGGCTCTGCAAACTCCTGCGACATGTTTTCCAGTTCAGAGTTCCAGTCAGCCTCTTCAGCGTCGACACTGTCAGACTCGCGAGTCACTCTCTGTGCTGACGAATCCGCAACTTTCTTGAAGGATGCCGGAACTTCCGGATTGTCCTCGGCTGCACCAGGCTCAAAGAACGGGGAATCGGCTGGCTCGGGCTCCTCGGATTTCGCCGGCGAAGCAGCCTGGCGAGACGCTGCTCTCTGAACTCCGGAGAACGGATTCTCAGTTACCTCGTCTTCCGACTGTTCATCGACACTTTCCGAAGCCTGGGCGTCACCGGTCGCATCATCAAAGGCACTGGCTGCGGTCATGCTGGAGAAATCTTCCGAGCCACTCTCGGAGTCCTGCTCCAGACCCGCAGCAACAGGTTCGTTCTGCGAAGCTTCGGAATCAGCTTCTGCGAACGCCCCTGCAGCCTCATCTGAGATGTCTTCTGTGCTGTTCTCTTCCATTGCAGACTGAACAGAATCGACTGCTGCAGGCTGATCCGCAGCCCACTCGGAGAAGTCCTCAGAATCTGCGAGGCCCGCGCCGTTACGGACGGCTGCGTACGGAGAATCCTGAGTCTCTGCACCTGCTGTCGCTGTCTCGGAACCGGCGGCGTCAATCGAAGCCCCGTCGGCAGCGGAAGAATCCGGATAGGAAGCATGAGATACGGAAGAAGCCGCAGAGTTCGACTTCTTCCCGGATGCCTGGCGGATTGGTTTCGGACCGTCGAGCCCTCCGCCGGAAGGACTGGAATCGCCAGCTGACGCGTCTGCAACTTCGCCACCTGCTGCGTCTTTCGGAGCATCGCCGGAATCAGCAAAGCGAGAAGGAGCGATACCCTCTTCCGAATCAGTGAACGGGTCCTGAATCTCGGAATACTCTTTTCGCGACAGCCATCGTGATCGCGAGCATCCGCTTCCTCCGCAGATCAGACCAGCGAAGAGCCCGGAAACCAGAATCATCTGAATAGTTCTCATCGCGATTCCTTCCGCGAATTCGGATCGACGGTATCCCGGTGCTGCGAATGATACTTCTGGTTGAATAGTTCCGGGTCGAATGCATCACGGCGATTCATCGTGGCAATTTCTTTCAGGACCATCTGGTCAGAATCATCAGTGCTCACAGTGGCCTGATGATCGACAGCCGTTGCTTTCTGCTTTCTGATGAGTCCGGTATCTGCGAGCTCTGTTTCGTCTGAAGATGTAGAGATTCCCGATACGGGAACGATCTCTGATGACTGCGTTTCAGGGGATGCTTCAGAAATGTGAGAAACGTCCCTCCCCGAAGCTCTGACGATGACTGGTTCTGGAGGAACCACAGCAGACTTCAATTCCGGAGGATTCTGCCGTCGGGACTCTTTAAGCTCAGGGTTAAGATCAGTCGCTGCGGAGAGTACCCACTCGCGAAGCATTTCTGCCTGAACTCTGCCAGCCTGACCTCGCAGCACTGGTGTTTTCAGCCCGCCATGATTTCCGGAAAGAGCAGTCAGCAATGGACTGGATTCGGGAGCCTGAACGTCGATGTGCCGGATCACAGCGGCCAGGTTTCGTTCTGCAATCAATGGTGTTGAACCATTTCGCATTGCCTGAAGCTGGAAGTCACCGTGATTCCCGGAGTGACAGCCCCCACCAGAGCATTTGCTGACAAGCACACGCTGGACCTGGCGAACAAAACGTTCCGCAACAGGGGCGGAGAATCCCGCGAGCGACCGAGCTTCGACGACTGGAGAATGTTTCACTTCAGTCTGCTGAGCTCCCGCATCGCCGGAGATGATTTCATTACCATCGATTCCCGAAGCAGATTGCCGATCAGTCTGTTTCACGACCTTTTGCAGAAGGCGCTTCGCGTCACTTCGTTCGGGATCAAGATGGAGTGCATCAAGGAGTTCACGTCGTGCTTCCGGAATCATTTGATTTGCAATACACCACTGAGCCAGCTCAATGTGAGTTTTTGGCGTCAGTTCGAGCCGTGCTTTCTGCATTTTCCGATACGCATCCGCCATCGTGTCTGCCGGAAAACGAATCTGTTCCGAGTCAATAAACAGCCGGCCATTGGGGAGCTGGACTTCGTAGCCGTCGATGCGAGGCGTGAGTTTTCCGCGAATCACGCGGCCATTGTTGAGTACAAGAAATCGATCAGGCGCCGCCGACATCGATCCTTCCTGAGCAGTCCCTGCTGCAGGTGCGTCATCCGCCCCGAACGCTCCCGCTCCGGACACTCCTGCACAGAGCAGCAGCATCAGCATCAGGGCTGGATGTGAAGCGGGGCTAAGCAAGGACAACTCGATTCCGTTAAGTCACTGCAGAAGGCAGATAACCGTGGCACCAGCTGATCGAAACATGGGTCAGCGACTTCAAAAAGCCGAAATTCTGCAACAGAACAGTACCCTGCGCAAGGAATTACGGTCAATATGAGCTGTGCGATGTGTTCAGGCGTGCTCCGGATTTTTTGCTGTGTTTCCGGAGAAGTTGACACTTCCGGACAGAATTCGGTGCTGACACGGCAAAAAATGCGTCTGTGCACCAAAGACTCACAAGTCCCAGCTGTCCTGGTAAGCCGCCGTTTATGCATTCCCCCCGGATTACATTCTGCATCACGGAACTCGATGTCGGTGGTGCTGAACGAGCTCTCGTGCAGATTGCTGCGGGACTTCGAAACCGGCACTGGGATGTGGATGTTGTGAGTATTCGAGACAAGGGTCCCCTTTCCCAGCCTCTCGAAACAGCCGGAATTCAGGTTACGGCAATGAACTGCGGGGGGATGCTCGATTTCAGAGCTGTCTTTCGACTCTTCCGGCATCTGAAGCATCGTCAGCCTCAGATTCTGCTCAGTTTTCTGCATCAGGCGAATCTGGTGAGTCGGGGAGCCGCGCTGCTCGCCGGGGTTCCCATGGTGGTTTCAGGAATTCGCGTGGCAGATCGTCGGCTTCTCGTGTCGATCCCGGAACGGCTCAGCCATTGGGCAGTCGATCACTATATCGCCGTCAGTGACAGCGTCGGAAAGACGCATCGCGAGATCTGCGGCATTCCAGCACGCAAGTGTGCCGTGATCACCAATGGCGTTGACCTCGAAGCCATTCAGGGCGTCGTAGCGGCAGATCGATCGGAGTTCGGTGGCGCCTCCGACCAGTTTGTCATCCTTTTTGTGGGACGACTGACGGAGCAGAAAGCTCCACTCGATCTGCTGCAGGCTTTTGCAGCTCTTCCTCTGGAACAGAGAAATCAGTGTCGTCTGGTATTCGCGGGAGACGGTCCTCTTCGCGAAGAGCTGTCGACGCAGATTGAACGTCGTGGCCTGCGGTCATTGGTTCATGTGGCAGGTCGAATTGCCCGGGTCCCGGAGTGGATGAAGGCCAGTGATCTTCTGGTGCTGCCGTCGCGGTGGGAAGGCCTTCCAAACGTGGTTCTGGAAGCCATGGCGGCTGGACTCCCGGTGATCGCGGCAGACGTCGACGGTGTCCGGGAACTCGTCACGGGGCCTGACATCGGCCGGCTCTATCCGTCCGGCGATCTGCAGGCATTGTCGTCGCTCCTTTCTGAGGCATTCTGCTCGAGACGAATCGTGGGGGCGTATCCGGCACCAGCTGACCATCGAAAACCGTATGTTGCATCTGCTAAAGCACTTACGTGGGATCGATGTGTCGACGAGTACGACCAGTTACTCAGGCGACTGATCGCTCAGGACTCGATTTGAAACCCCTTCGCGAAGGGATTTCAAAAAAATGAAAATTGCGAATCCCCAGTCCACGACAGGACCTGCGCTCATTTCCCGACTTCGGTCAGGGGAAAAGATCTTCAGAGTGGCTTGACGATTCCGTAACCCCCATTAAATTCCGTCCTCAGTGGTGGCTTGTGGGGAAAAGTGGGACGCGATGGAATGACTCCCTCAGGTTTCACGAATCACCGTAAGTGACCACAGGATTTGTTGTTACGCTGCCTGATGGCAGATTGAGTCAGTTAGTCATGCCGCTGACGGGAACATTCGAACGGACAATGGACGACAAGCTTCGGCTGGCCGTACCAAAGCCACTTCGAGACGGTTTTCCGGAGGTCGATGCGACTGAGTTTTATCTGGCACCGGGTAACGAGGGATGCCTGTCGTTGTACAGCACGTCCGGGTTCGAACAACTGGCGTCAAGACTGGCGACGATTTCGCCGGGAAGAGCCAATGTTCGGAATTTTCTGCGTTTTTTTTACTCGCAGGCGGAACGTGTCGTTGTCGACAAACAATCTCGAATTCGTCTGCCCGACAGGCTGGTAAATCTTGCCGGGCTTACCCATGATGTTGTGTTGATCGGCGTGCAAGATCACGTCGAAATCTGGGACAAGGGACGGTGGGATTCGTTCCTTTCTCAGAATGGACCGCAGTTTGATGAGCTGACGGCACAGGCCCTCGACATGCAGATGTTCGGGCAGTGACGTTTCAGGCGTGGCACGGAATCGTCACGCTGCCAGGTCATCAGGCTGTTGTCGACTGACACCGCACGGAGGCGGTGTCGGATGGAGTTCGGAATTTGCCGCTGGCTTTACCGGGCTTCGCGGAAGATTTGACGTAGCATGGAAGCGGTTCGTCCCTGATGCGGTTCCCGAAAGGGAGCACCGACCATCTGCTCCTCTGATCCGGAATGGAAGCCGGTAGGAGCAGATGGTCGTTGTATCGGGGCAGGACGACTGAAGACTCAGGGCTGAGCGACCTCTGATGGCAGGTCCCCTACCCGACGATCATTCTGCGGGTCATCTGAATCTGATCGCTGAGTTCAGCGATAGCACTCCGTGGAGCCACAGTGACTCCGGACTGCAGCCCTCGAAAAATCCCCCATCGCGCCTGCATCATGCTTCAAAGCTGAGCATTCACGAATTCGGGCATTTCTGTCAGTTCCACGGCGGTGGAAAACTCCGAGCCGGCTTTCTGAAGCTCCGCGGTGAGCTGCGTGATGCTGAAGTCAGAAGGCACTGCCACCTTCATGACCATCTCAAAGCCTTCTTTGTCCGAAGTGCGGACAGCGTGCATTCCGCGAATGTCCACCTGATGCATACCCATGACCGATGACAGGCGTCGCAGGACTCCCGGCTGATTCTTTCCTCGAATCCGCAGTGAGTGAAGTGACGCGGTTTGCCCAGAACGATGCTCCGGTGAGAGCTCCCGAGCCGGATCTTTCAGCCCAACTTCAATTCCGAAAGGCCGGCAGACGTCTGAAAGATGGTCGCGGATGATGCCCGCATCGACTGTTCCGGGGAACTCTGCAGAAAAAATCATTGTGAAAAAGCCACGGACGACCGTTTGGCTGCACTCCCGAAGATCCGCGCCCAGTTCAGCCATGGCCTTGGTCACCGCCGAGAGAATGCCGGAGCGGTTCGCTGCGGTCATGGTGATGATATATTCTCGAGACATCGATCGGGACTCCCGCCTGAGATGGACGCGCGTCAGAACTTCAGACCCGGCTGTCCGATTCTCACCGAAATTTGAAACAGCCGGATTCCGCCATGATGATGCTTCCGGGGGCGTTATGTCGAGGACTGTTCGTCAATTCTGTGGGGAATTGAAGACGGATGTGCACAATTCAATGACGTGGCCATCGGGATCTGCCAGAAACACCTGAACTGCGCCGTCGGGGCGTCTTTTGGCATCTTCAACGAGCGGAACGCCGAGTTTTTTCAGCGTCGCCGCTGCGTCCGCTGCGTCATCGACTTCGAACGCGAAATGATGATTTCGCCCGGATCGCTTTTCGAGATGATGCCCGATTCCTGCAGGACCACTCAGGTCATGCTCTTCGATCAGGTGCAGCAGCGTTGCACCTGCCCGAAACCAGGCTCCTCGAAAACTGAAGGCCGGACGAGGCACATCCTGCATCCCGAGTAGCTCGACATAGAACCGCCGACTGGCTGCCAGGTCCCGCACCACCAGCGTGACATGGTCGATCTGACGAACTCTGATGGGGGGAGTGTGGTCGGTCATGAGTGGCTACTTTCACCTTCATGAGCGGCGTAATCAGCAGCCTTTCCGAAGAGCAGGCCGAGAACCGCACCCACAACAAAGATGACGACTGTTCCTGCGAATGGAATGATGAGCTTATCAAATGGGCTCCTCGGAACGGGAATCGCCGTCGGGTCCGGTGCCAGGCCGAATATCCAGGAAATGTCCTTCCAGACATCCGGAAGAGTCATCGTCATCCAGAGAGTCATGATGACGCCGATCACGACGCTCACTGCAGCATGAACACTGTTCGTTCGGCGACAGAGTACTCCCAGCAGAAACAGCCCAAGAATTCCGCCACTGGCGATTCCGCCCCAGGTAAACCATGTATCGAGAACCGTCGGCAGACGCAGCGAAAAGACGGCAAACGCGGTGCTCATCGCGCCAAACACCAGCGTCGACAGATGCAGCATGAGCATCGAACGTCGTTCGCTGCAGTTCGGATCAATGAACCTCTGGTACACATCCTTAAGAAACAGTGTGGCCATGCAGTTGAGATTGGAGTCCATGGCGGCGGAGGCGATGGCAGCGATGACCAGTCCTTTCAGTCCCACTGGCAGGACGGTGTTAATGAAATACTGAAACACTTTCTTGTCGGGGAATGCCAGGGAGGCATTGTCCGGGTCTGCTGACGGAAGAAAGTTCGGATTCGCCTGCACATAAGAGTGGAGTGCCGTACCAATGAAGAAAAACAGAGCTGCCATGGGCAGGTAAAGAAGAATTCCGTACCAGACGCTTCGTGCAGCATCGCCCTGTGTCCGAGCCGTGAGATATCGCTGAACGTAGCTCTGATCGATGGCAAAATTTCTCACCTGTTCATTCAGCCCATTGAGCAGAACAACCCAGAATGAAGTTGCAAACAACGTGAACTCAAAAGAGCCCAGACTGAATTTTCCCAGAGGTCCCTGAGCTGTCACGGCCTTCCCGGTGTCAATGATTGCCGGTACGCCACCGGGGACACCCGCAATCACGTAGTACACACAGGCGATGACACCCAGAATAAGCACCACGCTCTGAACGACACCCGCCCAGATGACTCCTTCAGTACCACCCAACATTGGATAGATGGTGATCAGAACACCCAGAAAGATCACCATGGCACGGGTGTCCCAGTCGAACAGGGGGGCAAGAACAGTTCCCAGAAGCTGAGTGATCATTCCAAGCCTGACGACCTGGAGCATCACAAAGCAGACAACACCATAAGTCCTCGCCCAGGCACCGAAACGATGTTCGAGGTGCTGATATGCAGAAAGCTCACCGGTTCGACGGTAAAACGGGATGAAGAAGAATGTCGCCGCAATGGCCCCCAAAGGCGTGGCAAATGCCGCAACCAGACGACTCCAGTTTCCCGAATACGCCGCTGCAGGATTACCGAGAAAACTGAGCGTACTGACATAAGACCCGAAAATCGACAGACCGAGTGCCCAGCCGGGAATCGACTGTCCGGCGGACATAAACTGTTCTGAACTGCGAGCAGAAAAAACAAACCAGCAGCCGAACGCTACGACAGCCACGAGGTAAACAAGAACGATCAGCTGGTCAACATTCATCAGGAAGCTCACAGGGAAGTGTTTCGCAAACCGAAGATAAGGTAATCAGTCACCAACAGTGGCGCTCTTTGGGCCATCTGATGGCTGGCTCCTGGCCCCCTTGCGGCGGACTGGCAGAGCACTCAGGCGGAGAGTGTAGCCACTGGACAAATGACTTCCATAGCCTCATTCTGCCGGATTGGAGGAAATTACGGTTCGATGAAAGTGAAGCTGCCCCGGAGACAGAACAACTGCGTTTCCCTGAATGTTGGCCGTTTCCACGCAGAGCATTCCCGGCCATTCATGATCACCGAAATCCGGCATGCGAACACTCTTGGCAATCCATGGATTCCAGACCACTGTGGACTCGGAGTTCAAGCGATCAATTCGAATCGTGCGTTTCCCTCTTGGATCATGAATCTCGCATGGCCCGGAATAGCCCTGAAAAACGAGGTCCGTCTCCGCGGAAAATGACACCGGAAGCCCCGTGGCTTTGTGGTCAGTCCGACCTCCGACAGTATCCACGAAATCAGTCTGTTCCAGACCGGTCACACGAACCTGTCGGATATCACTGACAGAGAAGTAGGTATGGAAAGCCTCCTCAAACCGCGCTGGAGCAGCAGCAGTTGTGGGAAGTTCGACCAGCAACTCCATGGTGAGCTGCTCACCGAAACCGCATCGAAAACTGACCTGAAATGGGGCGATATCACAGGTGAGCTCCAGCCACACACCTCCATCGGACATGCGACCAGATGCTTTTACCTCCCACGGCATCAGTCGAGCCGAACCATGTCCCGGAGCGGACGTATCGGTTGGGTGTGGTCCGAACCATGGAAAACAGATCGGGACACCGCCTCGAATGGGTTTTCCGGGTTCCAGCCACGATGAAGCGCTCATCCAGAGCACTGGACTCTGCCCCGCTGGCTGATACTGCGTGACGTGAGCTCCCTGCAGGCAGATCTCGCCCTGAGCAACGTCTGTTTGAATCACGGCTCGATCAAGTCCACCCGAAGTGCGATCAAAACGAAATCCGTGAATTCCGAATTTCTGATTGAGAATGGCAGAGCTGTCAGTCATACGATTCACACTTTCCTGCTGAATAGGAACTACTTGACGGTCCTGTCGGAGGACGGCGAAATACAGACGAGTTGTACCCGCCGAAGGAACTTCCGACGAATCGCCATTCCTGATAATTGACGGGATCGCCACAACAGTTACCTGACGACCAACCGGAATGAGGTTCCTCAGATCTGATCCAAAAACGTGACGATTCTCAGCCTGATACCATTTGTGGGGTAAAGTTGCATAAAAGCAACACCTTCCACACTGTGGGACTCTTGAGTCGGGTTCTGTTCAAGACACGACACCGGACGACCTGACATTGCCGACTGTTGTGGCTTTCCGATGGTAATGTCTCAGTTCAGCCGTTTTTTTCCACTGATTTGCTGACGGAGTCCGATTATGCGTCAACTGTTGAATCAGCTGATGAAGGATCAGAATGGGATGATCCTCTCTTCGGAGATCGTTCTGGTTGGAACGATTCTCGTGCTGGGATCAATCGTCGGGCTCGTTTCTGTCTCCAGCGCTGTCAACCACGAACTGAATGACTGCGCGAACGCCTATCAGGCCAACAATGGCTATCAGAACGGCGGGAACGACTATAACAACCCGTACCAGAATACGAACAGTTACCAGTACACGATCGGTGACAGCCAGGGAATACCGGAAGTCGTTGGCTACTGAAACAACGGTGCGCGGGTTGAGCACAGACACGCGGACCGGATGACTTGTTGAGTGCTGAAGAGTTGGTTGACAAACACGCGCAGCCGCATGATCACTTCGCTGGTCATGCGGCTTTTTTTCGTTCTGTCTTCTTCTTTTCCTTCGCCACCTTCGCTGACACCCCATCCCGGCTCGAGGATGCCCGATCGTCCGTCACCAAAGCCTGAGTTGCTGCAGGTGATGACTCCACGGCTTCAGCAGCCGGAGTGAAACGCGGCGATCGGTCCACCACGGCGTCACTGGCAGCATTGCCGTGACCGGCGAATGGTGGTGACTGATTTTCCGATGCTTCCGAGCCCGATGTAACGACAGCAATAGAATTCGATTCTGAACCTGCTCTGGCTGTCTTTCGCACTGGAGGATCGTTACAGACATACGTCACGAATCGACAATGGAGCACCAGTGATGCGACTGTCATTCCGGAGCCGACGGAGAGCAGCACCAGGCGAGCGACACCCGGCATGAACTGCCAGGACGCTGGAATCGAATCGAGAACGGTAACGAGCATGGCCAGAATTCCGATGCTCAGCAGTACCTGCGAAACTCGATTCCGCCCCATGTCCGGAACGACGGACATGAACAGAAAGATGACGGCACCGCAGACCGTCACCAGTATCAGCGCCTTCTGAGATGATTCCACGGCGCCGGTGAACGGTCTGAGAATCCATGCAATCAGTTCTGATACATGAGCGTAGCCAACCGTGATCCCGATCACGCCAGCAATGCCGAGGAGAATCCCCGACAGACGGTAAGCTCGATATCGACCAGCAAAGTCAAGAGCACTCCACGATCGGACAATGGCCACGATGAGCGATGCCTGACCGGCGAGGATAAGCTGAAGACCGACACAACCGAACAATGTTCTCTGATTCTGCTGCAGAACGAACTGATCCACGGTGCTTTCGACGGCAGGGCTTTCGCTGGACTTTATGCCCTGCAAAAGGACGAAGAACGGAAGCAGAATGATCGGAGCGAGCAGGAGGAGATTCTTCCACAGTCGCTCTGAAACGATGCGATGCAGCAGCTTGTCCCGCTGACGAATGACAGGCTCCGGATCGTCAGTTGACGGAGGTGGCTGAATGCCATACTCCATCAGCAGGTCATCATACGTAGCGCGATCTTCCGGTGACATCAGACGTCGCCGACGATGGATCGCTCCCGCAAAACCAGCAATTGCATCTGCCATAATCAGTTGACCATATGATCCGCAGTTTTTGCCGGATCTGCCGACTCTGTGTCAGAATCAGCAGCCCGTGCAACTGAAGTGCGGGGATCCTGAACAGTCGTTGATTCAGATTCTCCCATGTCACGATTCGACTCCCTGCGACCTGAATCATCATCAGAACAGAATCTGAACAGAAAATCTGTGGCATTTCTCCAGTGTGAACTTCCCGCATTCTGCTGGATTGAATCCACACGGCACCGGGCGCACAATCTGTCACACATTGTGCATTGGTGTTTACATGTGGTTTCAAAACCCGGATTGACTTCCGACGGACACGAGGTTCTCTGAACAGGATGCCATCGAAAGACTGACTGTACCGGTTCTGAAACGCGTTCTACGACAATCGGCTGATTCACACGCGAAACGAGGTCCAGATGATAACTGCCAGAAGTCGCCGCTCTTTTCTTACCACAACCGGGCTGACCGCGATGAGCCTCGGGCTGTCACTGAAAAGAGCTCATGGAATCACCGGCGCAAACGAAAGACTGAACATCGGTGTCATTGGTGTAGGTGGAAGAGGAGCTGCTGATCTGGCAGCTGTGGCGACTGAAAACATTGTGGCTCTCTGCGATGTGGATTCTGTTCGTCTCGGCAAGGCATCGCAGCAGTTTCCGTCAGCAAAACAGTTCGCGGATTATCGTCAACTGCTGGAAATGGATGGTCTCGACGCTGTGGTTGTGGCCACTCCCGACCATCACCATGCTCCGGCAACTGTGAGGGCTCTGCGTCGTGGTCTTCATGTCTACTGCGAGAAACCTCTGACTCACACGGTGGAAGAAGCCCGACTGATCGCGAAGCTGTCAACGGAGAAGAAAGTCGCGACTCAGATGGGCACACAGAATCACGAGCATCCGGGATATCTTCGGCTGGTGGAACTGCTTCAGAGCGGCGCCATCGGGACTGTGAAAGAAGTGTATATCATCACAGACCGGCCCGGAAAGTTCTGGTCTCAGGGAATGAATGTGCCAGCCGACATGCCGGCTGTTCCGGATTCGCTGAGCTGGGATCTCTGGCTCGGACCCGCACAGAAACGTTCCTACCATCCTGATTATGTTCCGTTTCGCTGGCGCGGCTGGTGGGATTTCGGATGCGGAGCGATCGGTGACATGGCCATCCATCTGGCAGACCCGGCCTTCTGGGGACTGAAGCTGGGCGGTCGAGTGAAGGTGACGTCCACCGGACCGGAAGTCAACGCAGCCAGCTGTCCGAAGTGGATGAAGACAACCTTCGAATTCGGTCAGCGAGGCGACCTGCCTCCGGTCAAACTGTTCTGGTACGAAGGAGAGACAACTCCGGAGCCGAACATCGCTGCCGAACTTCCAATGAATGGCTCACTGTTTATCGGCGACAAAGGGCGAATTGCGATTGCTCACGATGGATATCCGAAACTGCTGCCCGAAGAATCCTTCGCTGGATTCACAGCTCCAAAACCGTGGCTGCCGGAATCACCAGGACATCATCGACAGTGGATCGAAGCCTGCAAAACTGGATCGTCCACCGGAAGCCCGTTCTCTTACGCCGCACCATTCACGGAAATTGTGCTTCTGGGCAACGTGGCCTACCGAGCCGGGAAGACGATCGATTTCGATCCGGAGTCCGGGCAGGTGCTCAACGATACCGCTGCAAACGCATACCTGCGCAAAGAGTACCGATCCGGCTGGGAGATCTGATCTGCAGAGCAACGTCTGCTATTGGTTTCGGAGTTCCGTCATTCCCGCGCAGGCGGGAATCCAGTGCCGCCGTGTGGATTCCCGCCCTGTAGTCTTTAAACACGTATTCTGACGGATGAATTGTGCCTTCGTGCCGAAGGCACAGCCGTTCTGGCAGCCCGGGCTGAAGCGAAGCGGCGGCCCGGGTCAATGCACGCAATTGATCAACGAGGGCCAACGGCCCGGCCGTTCACATTGTGAGAGATTCCCATACGCCCACTGCATGGATTCGTTCATGATTGCGATTCATTCCACTCGCGCATCAGGTTGAACTTACCCCCGAACAGCTGGACCTTCGGTCCGCAATCACGAATTTGATTGGACACCATAACCTGGCCCCTGAACCTGGCCCACCGCTTCGCTTCAGGCCAGGCTATGGGAACGAATGGCCTTTCAGGCCGGAAATCACCCGCCGATGTGCAGACCATGGACATCATCCGTCTCATCGTGCCGTGAATGCGTCCTCACAATTCCGTCATTCCCGCGCAGGCGGGAATCCAGAGCTCCAATCAGGATTCCCGCCTGCGCGGGAATGACAAACAACCACAATTCTGAGTCCTGACATCGCAGCAGTGCAGATGTACTCACATGCGGAATGGACTTCCGAATTCCCCGAATTGTTCTGCAGATTGTGCAACTTCAAGGGTGCCCGTCCGGCATCTGCATCGCTCTCTTGGCTTAGCATCACTGCGGTGGACGTCGTTCCTGATAATCCAGCTGTCCGTGCCAGCCAAGCTTTCGGTGAAGCGTGTTGTAATAATTGTGTCCCGGCAGTCTGACGAGCTTGAAGGTTGGCTCAGCACGTCGCACGATGATTCGATCACCGGCTTCCACAGCTCGACGAATCTGCCCGTCGATAACAACGCAGACTCCGGGCGGAGGATCGCTGACCGCCAGAGTGAATGTGCGGTCGGCTGATTCCACAATCGGTCGAACGGTGAGTGTGTGTGGACAGATCGGGGTAATGGCGACGACCTGCAGGTCCTGTCGAAGAATCGGTCCGCCGGCAGAAAGATTATGAGCAGTCGATCCGACGGGCGTACTGATGATCAGACCGTCGCAGCTGAACGTCGTGACTTCCACGCCGTCAATTTCCATGCGGATGTCCAGCATCTTGAGCGATCCGCCGGAGGTCACCGTGACTTCATTGAGTCCAAGGTCACGATGCACCGGACCGTCGGATTGATGAAACTCACATTCGAGCATCAGATGCTCGACGATCTCGTAATTGCCCGATCGAAGCTGCGAAAGCCCTTCAAGAAAGTCTTCCGGGCTCAGGTCCGTCAAAAACCCGAGGCGTCCAAGATTCACACCAATGATCGGAATCTGTCGCATCCCCAGCTGACGGCAACCTCTCAGAATCGATCCGTCGCCACCCAGTACCAGCACCAGTTCGGCGGTGACGTCAGGCGGAATCACCTGATCGCGGGAAAAAGTTCCGGCCAGGCTGATTCCGTCAGAATCACGGATGAACGGCAGGAGATTGCGAAGCGCCTTCTGGACTTCGAGGCGGTCGCTTCCTGTGAGAACGATCAGTCGAAGTTCTCGGGATGACATAGGAATCAGGATCTCAAAAGGAAGTGGTGCACGGATTGATGTGGTTTCAAGATCAGAACTGGCGTCCGTCGGTTCTCTGAGCAGAATACCGGAAGCATGAACCACAGAAAACTGAGCGCGCGGAATGTCTTCTCAGCAACTGCGAACTGTTCAAATCCGTATGAACCGCGCACTCTTCGGAAATATTGTTTCCCATCAGTTCAATACGATCTGCCAATCTCCGTGGCAGACTGCGTTGCAGTT
Organism: Planctomyces sp.; assembly: GCA_046345315.1. GTDB lineage: Bacteria > Planctomycetota > Planctomycetia > Planctomycetales > Planctomycetaceae > F1-80-MAGs062. Next base: position 1,826 of record JBKDKA010000002.1, on the reverse strand, counting down.
CGTAGAATCGGAGCAGTTCGCGGAATGAGAGATCCTGCCGGAACTGCCTCTTGAAATGACAACACCGTACCGAACAACTGAGTGCCTGGCGACTCGGTATATCATGCTGCAACAGAGCATTGCTGAAGAACTTTATTTCAGACAGGTTCAAACCACAGCAGTGGCTGCACTCCTGACGATCACAGGAATTCTTTGCTCAATCACCGGATTTGCAGGACAGTCTGCGGGTGATTCGGAGAGTCACTTCTTCGTTGATCAGTTGATTGCAGTCCGAGACTTCGAAACCGCAGAGTCTTTCTGCGAGCAGAAAATTGAATCTGCGGCAGCACCTCAGGAACGGCTCGAATGGGAACTCAAACTTTCTGACTGCTGTCGAAAGCATTCCTCGTTTCTCACTGGTGATGATCGTGAAGGTTTTCTTCTGCAGGCACATGAACGTCTCTCGGAGCTCATCTCCGAAGCGTCCGAATTCCCCGACTATCAGCTTATGCTCGAAGTTCGTCAGATGCAGCTGATCGTAACACTGTGCCGGACACATCTCCTTGTTGATCAGTCAGGGCAGCTTCCGAGGAATTCTCCGGCAGGGAAAACCTCAGAGGCTGTTCATGGCACGATGAATCTGACAGGAAGTTCCGCAGACGGTTCTGGTTCCCGGAGCAACAGAGCTCCTGTCCGCAGCAGAGAGGAGTATCTGAGTTTTCTCAGTCGGGTCGCGACACAGGCAGATGAACTGTTTTCCCGAATTTCTGGTGTCCGTCGTGACCTGGATGCACAAACAGTCCGAACAATATCGGAACTGGCGCGACTTCATGCGGCTGAAGCAGCAGCGCTGATGGTGGCATTGACTCCCCTCGGGAACGAACGTGAGAGTCTTCTGAGCCGAGCGGAGGAGCAGCTGAAGAAACTTTCCGGCACGCTCAGTGATCCCGAACTTCGCTTTCACGCAAGACGATTGTCGGCCGAGCTTCAGTTGTTGAAGGCAGATTCGCAATCCTTTGAACAGCAGCTGAAAGGAGCACGATCAGCTGCTCCTGGGCATCTACAGATCGCTGAATGTGAAATGCTGGCAATTCGAGGCTTACTGAAATCCGGTCGAATGACTGAGGCCAGGAAACAACTGCAAATCGCTGTTGCGCCCCCAGCAGAGCGTACTTCTACCGATCAGAAAGCGGTGCTGAGTGCCGATGATCCGGAAGTGATCTGTCTTGAACTGGAATGTCTCCTTGGAATCATCTGCCTTCAGGATGAGCTCAGTGATGTCGCGGGAATGAAGCAGACCGCTGATGATTTCCGTGTGACTGAGCGTCGAAATGGTGCGTTGCTGACTGGCGTGTGGCGTGAATCTGCCGATCGAACTATCTCCCGGTTCCAGCGAGTTCAGAGGCATGGTGTTTATACGGAACGACTCCTGCAGGATGCTGAGTTCTCTGAAGCTGCCGGTCAGCCTGACGCCGCACTCGCACTGCTGCTGAAAGGAATTCGATCTGTGCCGGAAACCATGCCGGCAATTCGACGAGTTCCACTGCTGATGAAATCCGGTCAGACGGCCGTTGCAGCGGGGGAGTGGAAAACGGCGGTGGAACAATTGACTCCTGCCGAAAGTTTGTTCGATCAGCTCACCGACCGTCGCTCAGCCGCTGCTGCGGATCTGCTTCGAGTCTATGCACTGGGAAAAATATGGGAAGCTGAACCCGCTTCGAACGGAAAAGTCACCTATGAATCGGCGCTGGAACGCCATCTTCAGCGCTATCACGACCAACCGACCAGCAAACAGATCACCGACTGGAAACTTCGACTCAGTCAATCAATGAAGCATGCTGATGTGA
>JBKDKA010000001.1:0-1524 GCA_046345315.1 Planctomyces sp. | reverse complement strand
GTGCTGGCGCACGCCATTCAGAAGTTTTCCGGCCGGATGATTTTTTCCTCGATCCTGCGACCTTTTGTCGGCGGCTGTGTCATCATTCTGCTGGTCATGGTGACTGAGAATCGCGATATGCTCGGGCTGGGAGTCGTTTCTTCGGATCCGGCGAGCGTTACGATCGCTACTTCATTCTCTCCTGGTGGTGCTGAAACATGGAGCTGGTTCTGGAAAATCGTGTTCACGGCCGTAACGATCGGGACTGGATTTCGTGGCGGTGAGGTGACTCCCCTGTTTTTTATCGGAGCAACCCTCGGGAACGCACTCTCGGAACGGTTGCCGGTGCCAGTCGATCTGCTGGCAGCCATGGGATTTGTCGGAGTATTTGCAGGAGCGACGAAGACGCCGCTGGCCTGTACAATCATGGCCCTCGAACTTTTTGGCGGAAGATACGCAGCCGTGTTTCTTTTGTGCTGCATCGTGGCGAATCGCAGCAGCGGTCGCCAGAGTGTTTATGGAACTGAGCGACATCCGGGAGTCCGCGATGTTTCGAAGGACTGAACGGAAGGGAGAACGTTTCTCTGTTCCGCACGGAACATTCTTCAGAATGCGACAGCGGACGCAGAAACGGATCCATGAACGAGAATTCGGAAGACAACGTGTCCCGGGGTTCCGCACCGGATCATGACCGCGCTGGCAGTCTGGGCGAACTGATTCGTGTTGCGCTGCCGCTGGTGCTCAGTGCCGGTTCGCATTCCATGATGAGTGCGGCTGACCGCATGATTCTGACCGGGTACTCAGCGGATGCGCTGGCTGCTGTCACTCCAGCATCGATGCTGCACTGGACTTCCGTCTGTATTCCTCTCGGGACGATTCTTTACGCCAACACTTTTATTGCTCAGTTTGATGGCGCAGGTCGGAAAGATCGGATGATCGCGTCACTCTGGCAGAGCGTGTGGCTCGCGATCATCAGCGGTATTCTGCTGCCGGTCTGTCTGCTCTTCAGTCGTCAGGTTTTTGCGCTGACGGGGCAGCCGACAGCCGTTGTGGAACAGGAAACGATCTACTTCAATGCTCTGTGTCTCGGAAGCGTTTTCCTTCTTGGGTCGTCTGCGCTGAGCTGTTTCTTCAGTGGCCGTCAGAGAACCTCGGTCGTGATGTGGGTCAGCATGATGGGTGTCGTGCTGAACTTTGTGATGGACTATGTTCTGGTCTTCGGCATCGGACCCTTTCCAATGATGGGGATTCGGGGCGCGGCCGTCGCGACTGTTCTTGCCAGATGCTGCGAGATTCTGGTCTATCAATATCTGATTCGGCGGGAGCTGAGACGAGAGGAAGTTACATGGAGTCGGCTCTGGCTACCTGATCGCAGCCTTCTGTTGCAGTACCTGCGGTTCGGTGTGCCGAGCGGGCTCCATTATTTTGTGGACAACTCCGGCTTCACAGCATTCCTGTTGATTGTCGGGAGTCTGGGACGTGATGCACTGGCAGCCACGAATCTGGCGTTCAGCGTCAACGGACTGATTTTCGTTCCGCTGCTGG